>NZ_NPFM01000025.1:0-84122 GCF_002258645.1 Rhodococcus sp. 15-649-2-2 | reverse complement strand
AAACTCTCCGTAAAAGACTCTCGATCAACAGTCGAAACTGCAAATCAGTCATAAACATAAAGAGTCAAATCACTAGCAAATAAACTCAACTAGCATTTTTCAAACAACACCCGACAACAACCACCACAAGCGGATGGTTGATACATCGAATGCTTTCACCAAACAAAAATTCGGCACTGACATTCATCGACACACTGTTGAGTTCTCAAAGAACACGCACACACTCGAACCCCACGAACACACAGTCCGAAGGCCTCAAGGGCAACTGTTCCAGCCTATCCCAGCTTGGTCTCGGACACAAGGCCCGACTCTTGGGGGATAAAACCTGCCGAGCCACACGTCCAACCTCGTTCACCCTGTCCGTGAAGACCGGGTCGGTGTCCGTCGCTCTGACTCGACAAAAGTTACGCCACCAACCCCACGCGTGCAAATCCGCTGGTGAGTCGAGACGCTGCGGGCATCTGCGCAGGTCCGAGCCCACACGCGCTCCACCCTGCTCGGTACGGCCGGCATATCTTGTCGTGTGACGCCCACCATATTTGCAGGAAATGCCGGTAATACGAGTTTCAGGGCCGAGACAACGCGCAGACATGATCGGGCAGCGCAAGGTGTGGTTCCACGTCTTCGGCACGTACTGCACGCCCGACGCTTTCACCGATGGGAACTACACCCGCCCACACTCCCCCGGCGGCAATGTCGGAGTCGTCGTCGACCGGTCCGCCGGCACGCGCCTTCACCGAAGCCTCGTACAACGGAAGCGCCAGCACACTGGTCGCTGCAAGTTCTTTCCTCGTATGCGCACGCAGGTGTGCACTTCTACCGGGAACGACCTGATCGACTATTGCGTCCAAAGCGCGAATTCGCTCCTGCTCGTCCTCCACTCGACGCGGCAGCCCAACCACGACCGCACTTCGATAGTTCATCGAGTGATGGAACGCGGATCGAGCCAGGACCAACCCGTCGACGACGGTGACCGTCACGCAGATGTCCTGCGCCGGAGCCTCGATCAGGCTGCGAGAGGCGACCGAGCCGTGCAGGTACAGAGTTCCAGCCCTGTCCGGGCCGTCCGGATCCACGCCGAACACGGTCGGAAGCACACGCGGCACGTTGTCCACCACTACGCCCAGATGGCAGAGCCGAGCCGAGCCGAGAACGTCCAGCAGTGCCGATCGCTCAGCTCGAGCGCGCTGCCGACCACGGATCACCGTGGTTCTGGGCGTCGGGGACAGGAGGGCCTCGTCAGTTGTCATGACTACAGGATTCCGCTCGGTTGGCTCACTGTCATGGTCCAATAGATCGAAACTTCGCTAGGCCACTTACCTCCCTGGACAGGTGTGACACAGGATGACTTTGCCGCCGAATTCGCTGTCGATCGCAGTCGATCGCGCCGACCGTCGTACGTTGCCAGTTCAGGTAGCCGACGGTATCCGCGCGGCCATCGATCGCGGTGAGCTTGGGCCGGGTGCCCGATTGCCCAGTACCAGAGCGCTTTCCGTCGAGGTGGGCTTGGCTCGGGCGGTGGTCGAGAAGGCGTACGAGCAACTCGTGGCCGAAGGATGGCTCGACGCACGTCGCGGATCCGGCAATTACGTGCGAGATGTTCCGCATGCCGTTCGATCGCACCACAGCCCGCGCCGAGCACCGGAAGAACCACCGGTTTCTCAGCGCATTTTGCTCCGCCCCGGAATACCGTGGACTCCTCCTCGCGCGTCCGAAGCGTGGAAGCGGGCCTGGCGAGATGTGGGCGCGTCACCCCCGCCCGGCGACTACCCCGATCCGGCGGGTTTGCTCGACCTGAGAACACGCATCGCGCATCTACTGGGCCGTGCACGCGGACTGCACACCACCGCGGATTCGATCGTCGTGACCACGGGAAGCATTCACGGTCTCGACCTGATACTGGGTGCCCTCTCAGCGAACGTAGGTGTCGAACATGTTCTCGCACTGGAGAATCCGGGATACCGATCTGCCGCCGCCCTCGCGACGCACCGCAGGTGGTCCGTTCACGATGTCCCCGTCGACCGTGAAGGCCTTGTGGTCGAAGAACTCGCATCTGCACCCCCGAGGACCCCTGCTGTCTATGTCACCCCCTCACACCAATACCCCACCGGCGGGCTCATGCCCATCGGTCGCAGGCGCGCACTGGCGGACTGGGCACGGAGTACCGGATCGACCATCATCGAAGACGACTACGATTCCGAATTCCGTTACGGCATAGCGCCTTTGCCTACAGTCACCGAGCTCGTTCCGGACCGCGCAGTCTACTTGGGAACCGTATCGAAGACGTTGGGTGCCGGGGTGCGACTCGGATGGATGGTGGCTCCCCCGTCGATGGTCGAGCGCATCACCGAAACACGTCGCGCAATCGGCGACTACCCATCGGTTCCGATCCAGCACGCCATGAGCTCACTGCTACGCGACGGCGAATGGGACCGATCCGTTCGCACCGCGCGTCGGATCTATCGGGCACGTGACCGCGTCGTGGCCGCCGCGCTCTCTCGATTCGGCGAGCTTCGGGGTGTCGGTGCCGGGCTGCATACAGTTCTCGTGCTCGACACCGAGGTGGCGCACGACGTCGCGGCCGACTGCGCAGCGAACGGGGTCGACCTGCCCACCCTCGAACACTCGACGCGGTCGCCGACCACCGAGGGTGGGATCGTCGTCGGCTATGGCTCGGTGGCGGACGATCGATTCGATCGCGCCCTGCGTGTACTGGTCGACGCCCTCGACAAGAGACTGATCAGCTGACCCGCTCGATGCTCCCTCCGAGAGCAGTCAGATTTTCCACGAATCGTGGATAGCCCCTGTCGATGTGGTATACGTCGTGTACCTCGGTCGTTCCGTCGGCTACCAGACCGGCAAGCACCAGCCCGGCCCCTGCCCGAATGTCGGACGACCACACCGGTGCACTGGAGAGCTGCGGCACACCGCGCACCACAGCATGGTGGCCATCGGTACGAGCGTCAGCGCCCAGCCGGATCATTTCCTCGACGAACCGGAAGCGCGCCTCGAATACGTTCTCGGTGATCATCGACGTCCCGTCGGCGACTGTTGCAAGGCCGATTGCCATCGGCTGAAGATCCGTGGGGAACCCGGGATAGGGCAACGTCGCGAAGTTCACCGCTCGCGGCCGCTCGTGCTGAACGACGCGGAAGCCGTCCGGCTCGCTGGTCACCTCGGCACCGGCAGAACGCAGCTTGTCCAGAACCAGCGACAGATGCTTGGGGTTGACCCCCCGCACTCGGACATCGCCTCGCGTCATCGCCGCGGCAATCCCCCACGTAGCAGCCACGATCCGATCGCCGATGACCCGATGAGTGGTCGGCCTCAGCGCACCGACACCGCGAATGGTGAGCGTCGACGTACCGGCACCCTGCACATCGGCACCCATCTCGTTGAGCATGTTGCACACATCGACGATGTCCGGTTCGCGTGCTGCATTGTCGATCACGGTCTCACCCGTAGCGAGTACCGCCGCCATCAAGATGTTCTCCGTCGCTCCCACGGAAGGGAAAGCCAGCCTGATGTTCGCGCCGCGCAGCTCGTCGGCCTCGGCTACGACGCATCCATGCTGAATCTCGCTACGTGCACCCAGCAACTGCAGACCGGACTGGTGCATGTCGAGGGGTCGTGAGCCGATGGCGTCGCCGCCCGGCAGGGCCACGACGGCCCGTTTACATCGCGCCACCAGCGGGCCCAACACACACACCGATGCTCGGAACTGTCGAACGGCCGCAAAATCGGCGTGATACTTGGGCATCGCAGGGGTGGTGATGTGGACGACCGAACCTTCGAGGTCGACCTCACACCCGAGCCCACGCAACACCTCTGCCATCAGTGGCACATCCAAGATGTCGGGGCAATTGGTTATCGTGCTGGTGCCTTCGGCAAGTAGCGCAGCAGCCATCAGTTTGAGGACGCTGTTCTTCGCGCCGCCGACCGCCACCTCACCGACGAGGCGGTTACCACCGTTGACCAAGAAACGTTCGCTCACTTCGACAGCGTAGCCAGCGGTACCGACCGTCACCCGCGCGGTACCGTAGCCGCATGGCCGTTCACCTCACTCGTATCTACACTCGGACCGGCGACGACGGGACCACAGGATTGAGCGATTTCTCGAGGGTCTCCAAGAACGACGCGCGGCTGATCGCCTACGCAGACTGCGACGAAACCAACGCCAGCCTCGGAGTCGCACTGGCACTGGGAAATCCGAGCGAAGCGGTGCGCGCCGTGATTCGAACCGTTCAGAGCGACCTGTTCGACGCGGGTGCCGATCTGTCGACGCCCGTCGTGGCGGATCCGGAATACCCACCGCTGAGGATCGATCAGAGTTATATCGACCGTCTCGAAGCATGGTGCGACGAATTCAACGACGAGTTGCCCGCGTTGACGTCGTTCATTCTGCCCGGCGGCACACCTTTGGGAGCGTTGCTGCATGTTGCGCGAACCGTCGCACGGCGCGCGGAGAGATCGGCCTGGGCCGCGGTTCACGCAGGCCCCGAATCAACGAGCGATTTGCCCGCCAAATACCTCAACAGGCTTTCGGACCTGCTGTTCATTCTCAGTCGGTACGCCAATCCCGAGGGCGACATCCAGTGGGTACCGGGGTCGAGTCGGACCACGAGCGAACCCGATACCGACGAGAACTGATTACGCCGCCGGCCGCCTGCGACGCGAGCGGCCGGACGGTCGGGATTCCACCCAGGACAGGAAAGCGGTCAACGCACTTCTGTCCAAAGCCATTTCGTAATTCTTGCCGCTGTGCGTCAACTCCAGCACAGCGATGTCCGGAGTCATGATGTCGAACTCTGTGTCGCGTGGGGCCCGCCGCTCCCCCACGTGGATATCCTGCCTACCCAGGCGGTGATCAGGGCCGGGTCGCAGGCTCGACAACTTGAAGAACACCAGCGTGTTGTCGCCGTACCGAATGATGCCGTGCCGCCAACCGGTGCCGCCGTCGGACGGAAGCACCCGCATGATCGCAGCCGTGCCTCCCCGTCGCAGCACCGCCAAACGGTACGCAAAAGCCGCGACGAGTCCTGCAAGCAGCACAACCAGAATGATCAGAGCAATCAATCCAGAAGGCATCGCAGGTCTCGTCGCGGCTTCTCGTGAACCTAGGACCGCTCGACAGCGCGGATACGTCCCTTGGCCACTGCAATGGCCTCCAGGTCGTCGCCGTTCTCTGCCACTACGGACCGTGCCGCTTCTACATCGATGTCGTCGGCAAAATCAGCCGACTCCGCCAGTACGGTCACCGTCTTGCCCGTCACCGACAGAAATCCACCGTGGACGGCGGCGATGATCTTTTCGCCATCGGTCGTCGTGATCGACACCGTGCCACCCTCGATCAGCTGTCCGAGGACAGGCTCGTGGCCCAGCATGATTCCGATCTCACCTTCGGTGGTCTGAGCGCTGACGATGGTCGCGGTACCGGACCACAGCTTTTGCTCCACAGCGACCAGGGAGACCTCCATGCCGCTCTTCTCGGAAGAAGTCACGTCGGTCTACTTTCCGGCCATCTTCTTCGCGGCTGCCTCGACATCGTCGAGACCGCCACAGCTGTTGAAGGCCTGCTCGGGAAGGTGGTCGTACTCACCCTTGGTGACCTTGTCGAATGCCTCGATGGTGTCGGAGAGCGACACGACCGAACCGGCCTCACCGGTGAACTTCTCGGCAACGATGAAGTTCTGGCCGAGGAACTTCTGGAGGCGACGTGCACGGCCGACCAGAACCTTGTCCTCTTCCTGGAGCTCGTCCATACCGAGGATGGCGATGATGTCCTGCAGTTCCTTGTACTTCTGCAGGATCCGCTTGACCTCGTTGGCGACGCGGAAGTGCTCCGCACCGACGATGCCGGGCTCGAGGATGCGCGAGGTCGAGCTCAGTGGGTCCACAGCGGGGTAGATACCCATCTGCGAAATCGGACGCGAGAGCTCGGTCGTCGCATCGAGGTGCGCGAACGTCGTTGCCGGTGCCGGGTCGGTGTAGTCGTCGGCGGGAACGTAGATCGCCTGCAGCGAGGTGATCGAACGTCCGCGGGTCGAGGTGATGCGCTCCTGGAGCTCACCCATCTCGTCCGCCAGCGTGGGCTGGTAGCCCACGGCCGAGGGCATACGACCGAGAAGGGTCGACACCTCCGAACCTGCCTGCGTGAACCGGAAGATGTTGTCGATGAAGAGCAACACGTCCTGGCCCTGCACATCGCGGAAGTACTCCGCCATGGTCAGTGCGGACAGAGCGACGCGCATACGCGTGCCCGGCGGCTCGTCCATCTGGCCGAAGACGAGGGCGGTGTCTTGGAGGACGCCCATCTCTTCCATCTCGAGGTGAAGGTCGGTGCCCTCACGAGTGCGCTCGCCGACGCCTGCGAACACCGAGGTGCCCGAGAACTCGCGTGCGATACGGGTGATCATTTCCTGGATCAGCACGGTCTTGCCGACACCGGCACCACCGAACAGTCCGATCTTGCCGCCCTTGACGTACGGGGTGAGAAGGTCGATGACCTTGATACCGGTCTCGAGGATCTCGGTCTTGCCCTCGAGCTGGTCGAAGGCTGGGGGCTTGCGGTGGATGCCCCACTGCTCGCCGTCGCGGCCGAGTCCGGGGGTGTCCAAGCAGTCACCGAGGGCGTTGAAGACGTGGCCCTTGACGACGTCGCCGACGGGAACCGAGATCGGCTTGCCCGAGTCGACGACAGCGGTGCCGCGGACGAGTCCGTCGGTCGGCTGCATCGAGATGGTGCGAACCAAGTTGTCGCCGAGGTGCTGTGCTACCTCGAGCGTCAGGGTCTTGGCCACGGTCGGCAGAGTGATCTCTGCGTTGAGGGCGTTGAACAGTGCGGGAATCGAGCCGCGCGGGAACTCGACGTCCACAACGGGGCCGATGACCCGAACGACACGGCCGGACTGAGTGTCCGCTCCGCTCGCGTTCTCTTGGGCTACTGCTGCGGTCATTGCTTAGTCACTTCCTGCGCTGTCGGCCAACGCGTTGGCGCCACCGACGATTTCGCTGATTTCCTGGGTGATCTGGGCCTGCCGAGCCTGGTTGGCCTGACGGCTCAAGGTCTCGACCAATTCGTTCGCGTTGTCCGTCGCTGCCTTCATGGCGGTACGACGCGCCGCGGACTCCGACGCTGCTGCATCGAGCAACGACGCGTAGATCCTGGTGCTGATGTACTTGGGCAGCAGCGCCGAGAGCAGGGTGCCTGCCTCCGGCTCGAATTCGTACTGTGCCTGCACATCTGCCGTCGGCGAGTCCGTCAACGCGTCCGCACCCATCTCGAATTCCTCGTCTGTGTACGAGATTTCGAGTGGTGCCATTCGGCGAACTTCGGGCTTCTGCGTGAGCATCGACACGAAGCGGGTGTAGACGATATGCAACTCGTCCACGCCCTCGACGGTGCCTTCACCGTTGGGAGCGTCGACCTCGGTGCCCGAGCCCGCCATGAACAGCTCGACCAGATGCTTACTGGCCTTCGCTGCGTCGGCGTAGCCGGGTTCCTGGGAGAAGCCGGTCCAGGCACCCTTCACGTCCCGCTCGCGGAATGTGTAGTAGCCCAGGCCTTTTGCCCCGAGTACGTAGATGACCGGATCCTTGCCCTCGGAGCGGAGGAGCTGGAACAGCTCTTCCGATTCCTTGAGGACGTTGGAGTTGTAGCCACCGCACATACCGCGGTCACTGGTCACGACCAGGACCGCGGCACGCTTGGGCTCGGGTCGCTCGTTGAGCAACGGGTGATCGAGCGAGCTCGATGCACTCGCCAACGCGGAGAGCACCTTGGTGATCTCTTCCGCGTACGGCTTCGATGCGGCAACGCGGGCCTGAGCCTTGGTGATTCGCGAAGTTGCAATCAACTCTTGCGCTTTGGTGATCTTCTTCGTCGAGTTGACCGACTTGATACGGGAGCGAAGCTCGAGAATGCTTGCCATCTAGCTGTTCACGCTCCCTTCTGTGCTCGTCTTGTCACCTGTCATCGCCGGCCTACTTGCTGACTGTCTTGCGGGTGACGTTGACCTGCTCCTGGCTGACCTCGTCGGCGTTCAGAGTGTCTGCCTCGGCCTCGTTGACGACGCGATTGCCGTCCGAGTCCACGAAACCGGCCTTGAACTTCTCGGTCGCTTCGGTCAGTGCCTTCTGGTTGTCGTCGTCGAGAGCCTTGCCACCGGCGATGCTGTCGTAGACGCCGCTTGCGTTGCGGTGCAGATCCTCGAGCAGCTCGGTCTCGAAGCGGCGAACATCGCCGACCGGGACGGAGTCGTATGTGCCCTGTCCGGCGAGCCAGATCGAGACGATCTGGTCTTCGACAGCCACCGGTGCGTACTGATCCTGCTTGAGCAGCTCCACCAGGCGAGCACCGCGCTCGAGCTGTGCCTTGGAGGCAGCGTCGAGATCGGACGCGAATGCGGAGAAGGCTTCGAGCTCACGGAACTGAGCGAGCTCGAGACGAAGGGATCCGGAGACCTTCTTCATGCCCTTGGTCTGCGCAGCACCGCCGACTCGGGAAACCGAGATACCCACGTTGATCGCGGGACGGACGCCCTTGTTGAAGAGGTCCGACTCCAGGAAGACCTGGCCGTCGGTGATGGAGATGACGTTGGTCGGGATGTACGCCGAGACGTCGTTGGCCTTGGTCTCGATGATCGGCAGAGCCGTCAACGATCCGCCGCCGAGCTCGTCGGACAGCTTCGCCGAGCGCTCCAGCAGACGGGAGTGCAAGTAGAAGACGTCACCGGGGTATGCCTCGCGGCCCGGCGGACGACGCAGCAGCAGCGAGATGGCGCGGTACGCCTCGGCCTGCTTGGTCAGGTCGTCGAACACGATGAGGACGTGCTTGCCCTGGTACATCCAGTGCTGGCCGATGGCCGAGCCGGTGTACGGAGCTAGCCACTTGAAGCCGGCCGAATCGGACGCGGGTGCGGCGACGATGGTGGTGTATTCGAGTGCGCCCTGCTCTTCGAGTGCAGCCTTGACGCCTGCGATCGTGGAGCCCTTCTGGCCGATAGCGACGTAGATGCAGCGAACCTGCTTCTTCTCGTCGCCGCTCTCCCAGTTGGCCTTCTGATTCAGGATGGCGTCGATGCAGACCGCGGTCTTGCCGGTCTTGCGGTCGCCGATGATGAGCTGACGCTGGCCACGGCCGATCGGGGTCATGGCGTCGATCGCCTTGATACCGGTCTGCAGCGGCTCCTCGACAGGCTGGCGCTCGAGCACCGAGGCAGCCTGCAACTCGAGGGCGCGGGTCTCGGAGGACTCGATGTCGCCGAGGCCGTCGATGGGCTTGCCGAGGGGGTCGACGACGCGGCCGAGGTAGCCGTCGCCCACGGGGACCGACAGCACGTCTCCGGTGCGCTTGACTTCCTGGCCTTCTTCGATGTGCTCGTAGTCACCGAGGATGACGGCACCGATTTCGGTGGCATCCAGGTTCAGCGCGACACCGAGGACTCCGCCGGGGAATTCCAGGAGTTCGTTGGACATCGCCGACGGCAATCCGGACACGTGAGCGATTCCGTCGCTCGTGTCCGTAACCGTGCCGACCTCCTCGCGGGAAGACTCCGGTGAGTAGCTCGCGGTGAAGTTATCGATCGCGCTACGGATCTCGTCGGAGGAGATCGTCAGCTCCGCCATAGTGTTTCCTGCTCTTCCTTCAAATGATCGCGGGGTGAAATGTCTCGAAAGTCGAGACGCTTCTTCTCGTTACTGTGTCCGTGTCGGACTATTTGAGCGTCTTTCGCAATGCAGCGAGGCGGCCTGCCCCGCTACCGTCGATGACCTCGTCGCCGATACGAACGACAAGTCCGCTGAGCAGTTCGGTATCGACCTCTACATGCACCGTGACCTGCTTGCCGTACGTGCGGGTCAAGGTTGCCGTCAGCTTCTCGAGCTGACTGTCGCTCAGTGGGGCTGCGCTGCGGACGTGTGCAACCGCGCGGTCACGCTGTTCGGCGGCCAGATCTGCCAAGCCGTTCAGAACATCCGCGGGGGCAGTCTTGCGGGGACGCGTCACAGCCTGAACTGCGAGCGCCTCGGTAACTGCCGTGACCTTGCCGTACAGCAGACGACCGAGCAGTTCGCGTTTCGCCTGCGACGGCTTCGAGCGATCCGACAGGGCCTGCTCGAGCTGCGGGTTACCGGCCACGATGCGTCCGAGCCGGAACAACTCGTCCTCGACCGTGTCCAGCTGATCCTGGTCGGCCGCGGCACGGAGCAGAGCTTCGCGTCCCAACTCGACCAGGGAGTTCAGTAGGTCGCGGGCGTTGGACCAGCTTTCGCCGGCAGCAGCCTTGACGATCGTTGCCGTTGCATTCGACACCTGGCCGGAGAAGACCTCTCCGGCCAGAGCGCTTCGCCGAACGCCCTCGACCGACGAGTCGGCAAGAGCGGTACGCAACGTGCGCTGCGCGTCGAGGGTCTCGACGACGGCGAACAACTCGGCACCGGTCTGAGCAGCGACAGCTGTTGCCTCGCCATCCGACGCGGACCCCAGAGCTTCGTGGGCAACCGACCGAGTACGGGCGAGTGACTCACGAGAAGTTGCGTACATGGTTCGACTCACTTTCCGGATGCGGAGTCCGCGGTGACGGAATCCAACTCGTTGAGGAAGCGATCGATCGAACTGGAACGCTTCGCGTCGTCGGACAGCTGCTCTCCGATGACCTTCTCCGCGAGTTCGACGGCCGTACGTCCCAGATCTCCACGAAGTTCGGTGACGATCTGCTGACGCTGAGCAACGAGCTGATTGTGGCCTGCAGCCACGATCCGGTCACTCTCTTCCTGCGCCTTTTCCTTCATCTCGGCGAGAATCGCCTGCCCCTGGGTACGCGCTTCCTCACGGATCTGCGCGGCCTCGGAACGGGCATCGGCCAACTGAGCGTGGTACTGCTCGAGCGCAGCCTTGGCCTCGGCCTGAGCCTGCTCGGCCTTCTTGATTCCGCCTTCGATGAGCTCGGAGCGCTCGGCGAGAACCGTCTGGAAACGCGGTACGACGTACTTCCAGAACAGGAAGCCGATGATCACGACACAGACGATCGACCAAACGATGTCGTATGTTGCGGGCAACAGTGGGTTCGGGGATTCCTCCCCTTCAGCCCCTGCTGCGAGCAGCGTTATCGCGTTTGTCATCGCGCTCTCAGAGAATGAAGCCGGCGACGAGGCCGATCAGGGCGAGGGACTCGGTGAATGCAATGCCGAGGAACATCGTCGTACGGAGCTGACCGGCCAGCTCGGGCTGGCGAGCGGTGGCTTCCATGTTCTTGGCGACGACGAGGCCGAGGCCGATGCCACCACCGATCGCTGCGAGGCCGTAGCCGATGGCGCCGTATCCGCTGGCGGTGATTTCCTGCGCCTGGGCCAGAACTTCAAGGCTCATTCGGTTTTCCGTTCCCTTTCTTCGGTCCACATCCGGGTGTCGGAGGTGGCGGTGTAGCTAGTTCGGTCTTTCGGTCGGTCAGTGTGAGTCGGCGTGCAGCGACAGATCGATGTAGATCGCCGTCAGCAGCGCGAAGATGTACGCCTGTAGGAAGATCACGAGCATCTCGAACATCGTGAACAGGAAGCCCATGATGAGCGAGGGTGCGGCGAAGATCTTCAGGCCGGCAGAGGCCTCGAAGAGGAAGAACTGCGTGGCGCTGAAGAACAGCACGAGCATGATGTGACCGGCGAGCATGTTGGCCAGCAGACGCACGGTCAACGTGAAGGGCCGGAGCACGAAGTTCGAGATGAACTCGAGCGGAATCAACAGCACATGCATGGCCGGCGGGATGCCGGGGATGACGATCGTGCCCTTGACGAACTTGCCGACGCCGAACTTCTTCACACCGGCGTAGACGAACGCGACGTACGCGACCGCGGCCAGCACGATGGGCAATCCGATCCTGGCGTTGGACGAGATGTTCAGGAACGGAATGACTGCACTGGCGTTCACCGCCAGCACCGTGAAGAAGATCGTCATGATGACGGGCAGGAAGCGACGTCCCTGTTCCTTGCCGAGCACGTCCTCCGCGACGTGGATCCGAACGAAATCGAGAGCGATCTCGGCAACGTTCTGAATTCCGCGAGGCACGATCTTGGGGCTGCGCAGAGCGATCAGCATGAACACGATGAGCAGCGCCGACATGAGGATGCGAATGAGCATCAGTCGGTCGAGCTCGAACGGGGTTCCCTCGAACAGCACCGCGGGAGGAAAGAAATCGGATAGCGACGGCGGATGGAACTCCGCAGCCAGGTTGGTGACGCTCAGCGGTCTCTCCCGTGTTCGGGCCGCAGCCGAGTGACGACTGCGGTTCGATCGGACAATGACGATCTATCAAGTCGACGAAAATCGGCTCGCAATCGTCAGAGGCTGAGGCCCGGTCTTCATCGGCCAAGCGTCTGTCGGGTGTCGGCGACTCACGTCGACTCGGCAACTCTCAGGGCGAAACCTTACGTTGCCGAAGTCTGTGACTCCGGGCCTACTGTAAGGAAGCTCACGCTGACTGCTACCTGCGGGGGTCCGGTCCGGGGAAAAAGTCTCTTTTGTCCCGGTCTTGCCCACCGCTTGATACAAACTTTATCAACAGAACTACGACGTTGTGTAGGCGGGCCTCAGCTTAACCGATTACGACGTCGTGTCGTACTACCGGCTGTCGGGGTTGTCGGCGGACGGAGCACTGTCGACGTAGGCGACTTTCGTCTTGACGACGCCGAAGACCTCGGCGCCGAGCACGACCACCAGCGCCCCCAGGATCGTCAGCCCCAGCGCGTAGCGGCTGTAGAACTCGGCATCCTTGAGCGCGACCAGCACGATCAGCGCGATAACCATCTTCAGCAACCAACCACCGAGCAACAGCGCTCCGACCGCCGAAGCCGGAAAACGCGTGGTGAGAGCGACCGACAGGGCCGTCGTGATCACAAACCCTCCGCCGATGGCCACGCCGATCAGCGATCCCCACAGGCCGGGAGTGCCGGCCGCAGTCACCGAGATACCGACACTCACCACCGTCAACACCACCAGGCCGATCAGTCCGTAACGGACGGCGGCGCGAAGCGGCGCGAATTGGTCGGGCATGGACTGCGGAGTGAAGGTCACAGTTGTCGAGGGTACCCAGCTCGCGACCGCGAACAACCGACGGGATCAGCCGCCTCGTCGTGCGCTTCGACGTTCCGGACCATTCGATCGATCCACCCGCAAGGTAGGGACGGCGGTAACCACCAGCGCGAATACGAGACCGGCGGCAACCAGGAGCACAACAATGCGCCGATCGAGCAGGGATGACCCGACCGCCCCGAAAGCGAGTACACCGACCCACAGGTAGATCACCAGTACCACCCGTCGATGCGAGTGACCGATCTGCAGGAGCCGATGATGCAAATGCATCTTGTCCGGACTGAACGGGCTTCGTCCGGCCCGCGTGCGACGGATGACGGCCAGCAGCAGATCGAGTATCGGGATGAGCATCACGGCACCGACCAACAGAAGCGGCGACAACAGGCCGAGCAGATCGCGCGGGCCGTACGCCGTCAACGGAATCCTCCCCGAGGCACTCGTCGAGATCGTGGCCAGCGTCAGCCCGATGAGCATGGAGCCCGAATCACCCATGAATATGCGCGCAGGTTGGAAATTGTGCGGCAAGAATCCCAGACAGGCACCGGCCAGCGCAGCGGCGATCAGAGCCGGCGGGTAGACACCCACATCGCCGCCCTGCTCCTGCAACAGCCCCACTGAGAAGATGCAGATCGCCACCGAGGAAATGAGCCCGAGACCGGCGGCCAACCCGTCGAGGCCGTCGACGAAATTCATGGCGTTGACGATCACGACGGTGATCAGAACCGTCACCAGTCCGGCTTGTAGCTGATCGAGGACCAGGGTGCTGCCCGGCTGACCGGGCTCACCTCCCCAGGGCTGATAAAGCACGACCCAACTGACACCCATGATCACCAACACGCCCGCTGCCGTCACCTGCCCGACGAACTTGGTCAGGGCATCCAGGCCCCAGCGGTCGTCGATGACACCGACCAACACGATCACGAAGCCGGCAACCAGCGCGGCCGGAATATCGCGGTTGTACGCCACGTCGAAACCCCGGGCCAGGGCAGGCAGCTGCGACGCGAAGAGCAGGGCGGCGAGCATGCCCACGTAGATGCCCACTCCCCCGAGCCTCGGGGTGGCTTGCACATGGACGTCACGATCGCGCGGAATGGCAACAGCACCGAACTTGATCGCCGCCACTCTGACTCCACCGGTGGCGAAGAACGTGACGACGGCGGCAGTGAGAAAGACCAGCAGTAGCTCCCGAATGGGAACGCCTGCCCCCAGATTCGACTGAGCCAGCAACTCGACACTCATGCGGCACGGACGGGCATGTCAGGACGCTCCCGGGACCAGGCTTTCGGCGGTGACACCGAGAACCTCGGCAATCTTTTCGGTGGGAATGGCACCGACCCGCAGAATTCGCGCGCGGTCGCTCGTCAGATCCACGATGGTCGACGCCACCGCATGATCTGCCGGTCCCCCGTCGAGATAGACCGCCGCCGACCCACCCAGCTGGTCCCGTGCCTCGGTCACCGTGGTGGCAGGCGGGCTTCCCGAGATATTGGCGCTGGACACCGCGAGCGGGCCGACCTCACGCAGCAACTCGAGCGCGACCGGATGCAGCGGCATACGCAACATGACCGTGCCCTGGGCATCACCCAGATCCCACGCCAGCGACGGCGCCTGCTGGACGACGATGCTCAACGCGCCGGGCCAGAACGCGCGAATCAGATCTCGGGTGCGTGGCCGGACACTCTGGACCAAGCCGTCGATGGTGTTCCACGAGCCGACGAGCACTGGCACGGGCATATCGCGTCCCCGCCCCTTGGCGCGCAGCAGATCTGTGACTGCGCTGCCGTCGAAGGCATCGGCGGCGATCCCGTACAGGGTGTCGGTGGGCATCACCACGAGTCGGCCGGACTTGAGGGCACCGCGGGCCGCGGTCAATCCCGCAGCGCGCGCATCGGCTTCACTGCAGTCGTAAACGGTACTCACGGTGCCCATCCTTCCACTTGCGGTAACGAAGTGGTGTCAGGTGCCGCTCCCGCCGTCAGGGCGAGGCGGGGTGCGCCCGTGTGGCGACGACGAACCTGGGCCGGCCTGCCAGGTCCGGATGCGCGATGACCTCGGTGAACACCCGTCTCCGGGACAGCAGTGCCGCCACCTCGTCACCGTTGGAGTCGTCGTGCTCGATCGCGACGCCGCCGCCGACTCGAAGCCAACGGGCGATGTTGCCGACCATCGGCTCGATCACCGACAGTCCGTCGGCACCGCCGAAAACAGCCATGTGCGGATCGTGATCGATCACTTCGGGATCGAGTTGTGACCCTTCCGGGACGTACGGCGGATTCGCGACGATCATGTCGACTGCGCCGTCGAGTTCGACCAACACATCACGTGCCGTGACGTCGCCGTGGTGCAGCGTGATCGGGGTATCGCCCTCACCGCTGCGCAGATCTGCGTTACGCCTCGCCCACGCCAAGGCGGACGGATCCAGCTCGACGGCATGCACGACGGCGTCCGGCCGAGCGTTGGCGATCGCGAGTGCCAGCGCACCCGAACCCGTGCAGAGGTCGAGAATCACGGGCGGATGGTGGTCCACATTTTCGAGGAACGCGAGGGCCCAGGCCAACAGCAGCTCGGTCTCCGGACGCGGCACGAAGACACCCGGACCCACTTCAACGTCGATGTTGCCCAGCGAGGTCTTACCCGTGATGTATTGCAGCGGAATACGTTTCGCGCGCTGCTCGATGGTCCGGAAGTACGCCTCGATCAGCTCGGGTTCGACGAGAGGAACAAGACCGAGACGGCCACGTTCCACACCGACGAGGTGCGCGGCAAGAAGTTCTGCATCGACACGTGGACTCGGCACGCCGGCCGCCTCGAGCATCGATGTTGCTTCGAGGATTGCTAGGCGTAGCGGCTTGCGGCTCACAGGTTCAGACTGCCACGACGCTCCGACAACTCACTCACACGCGTCCCAGTAGCTCCGACTTCTTGGCGAAGAACTCGTCGTCGGTGAGGAACCCCTTCGCGTGCAATCCGGCGAGGGCCTCGATCGCAGCGGTGATCTCGGAGATGTCGACACCGACCTGGTTCCCCCCGACCCCGGACTGGTTCGAGACCTGCGGAACCGAAGACTGCTGCGACGAGGACTGTTGCGGGTAGGCCTGCGATGCGGACTGGTTCCGCGAGTTCGTTCCGCTCGGTTGCTGGTCCACCCGAGGCAGACTCCCTGCACTGAACGTGCCGTACTGGCTGGTGAACTCCAGCGACCCCGGTCCACCGCCCTGCTGTTGCTGTACTCCCCCGATGGAGTGGTCCAGCGTGTCGTACACAGCCAATTCGCCGCCCACGAGCACCGCGAGTCTCCGAGAACCCGGGAACACCGCGTACTGCGACCCGTTCTGGCCGCCGCTCGAACTCGGCGAACCCAGATCCGATGGCCACCACGAACCGGACCCGAACGAGTTACCACCGAACGACCCACCCGCAGCCTCCCGCGGCGGATACACCTGATGCTGCGACAGCACCGCAGACAGATCACGGCACAAACCGTCGACCCGGCTCTTGAGCCCGTGATCGAACATATTGCCCACCATGGTCATTCCGCCGCGCATCCACTGTCCGCTGCCACCGAGCTCGGGAATGTCGAACTGCGCCATTGTGCCGCGGCCGTTGTTGACGGCGTCGAGCATGGTGCGGACCGCGTCGGTCGAGATGCCGTAGCGCGACGACAGCTCGGTGACGGCGTTCTCGCCTGCGGGTGTCAAGGCCTGGTTCATTCTGCTGTGCCTCTCGGGGCGCTCGTGCGGGGTCGAACCTGGAGAACAAGCGTATCGCACCGAGCGATGGACCGGCCGATCGAAATCTGAAAAGCTCTGCGCCCCAACTACTCTGCTTGCATCCGAGCGTCGCGGTCCGCTTTGGCGAGCGCGTCGAGCAACGCATCCATTTCGCCGTCGAGCAGGGCATCGAGGTTGTGCGCCTTGAAGCCGATGCGGTGATCGGTGATGCGGTTCTCGGGATAGTTGTAGGTTCTGATCCGCTCCGAGCGGTCGACGGTACGCACCTGGCTGGCCCGGCCGGCCGAAGCCTCTTCGTTGGCTGCTTCCTCTGCGGCCGCCTGGAGGCGAGCTGCCAGAACCTGCATCGCGCGCGCCTTGTTCTGCAGCTGCGAGCGCTCGTTCTGGCAGGTCACCACGATGCCCGTGGGAAGGTGGGTGAGCCGAACCGCGGAGTCGGTGGTGTTGACTCCCTGGCCGCCCTTGCCGGACGAGCGGTAGACGTCGATACGCAAATCGGTTTCGTCGATCTGAACTTCTTCGACCTCATCGGGTTCGGGATAGACCAGAATCCCGGCCGCGGAAGTATGCACGCGTCCTTGAGATTCGGTGACCGGCACCCGCTGCACCCGGTGCACGCCACCCTCGAACTTCAGTCGCGCCCACACGCCGTCGAGTGGGTCCTTGGTCTTGATCGACAGGGTCGCGTCCTTGTACCCACCCAGGTCGGAGACGTTGGCGTCGAGCACCTCGACCCGCCAGCCACGGCGTTCTGCGTAGCGCACGTACATCCGCGCGAGATCGGCCGCGAAGAGCGCCGATTCCTCGCCGCCCTCACCTGACTTGACCTCCATCACGATGTCGTCGCCGTCGTGCGGGTCTCGTGGTGCGAGCAGGTCGGTGAGGGTCTGCTCGAGGTGCAGCACGGTGGCCTCGAGATCGGGGATCTCGGCCGCGAACGACGAATCGTCGGCAGCGAGTTCACGTGCGGCTTCGAGGTCGTCCTGCGCGGCGGTCAACTTGGTGTGCGCGGACATGATCGGAGCCAATTCGGCGAATCTTTTGCCTGCCCTGCGCGCCGCGGACGGGTCGTTGTGCAGCGCTGGGTCAGCGAGTTGCTGCTCGAGCCCGGAGTGTTCGGCAAGGATGTCGTCGATGGCCGAAGGCTTCACTGTTCTCGCCATGGGGATGACTCACTCTCGAACGCGGGTGCAACTGGGTGTGGACACAAAAAAGCCGACGCCCGTCCTGTTGATCACAGGACGGGCGTCGGCGGAACAGCTAGCTGTCTGCGTCGGCCTTCTTGCCGGCGCGCTTGCCGTAGCGAGCCTCGAAGCGTGCGACGCGGCCGCCGGTGTCGAGAATCTTCTGCTTGCCGGTGTAGAAGGGGTGGCACTGCGAGCAGACCTCGACGCTGATGCGCTCTTTGTCGGTCGTGCTTCGGGTCTCGAAAGTATTTCCGCAACCACAGACGACTGTCGTCAGTGTGTAGTCGGGGTGAATTCCTGCCTTCATGGTGTCCTTACCGTTCTTTGTAATGGTCGCCGGGTCGCCTTCGCCGATCGAAGACGTGAACCGGAACCGGACTCGGCCGTTGATTATGCCAGAGCGTGCATCCGCCCTGCTAATCGTCGGTACTTCTGTGCCGACAGATGCTTACAACGCACGCACCTGCCGGCTTGTTCCCCGGTGAAAGATCCGGGGAACAACCGGTCAGTCGTTGTTGCCGCCGGGAGCTGTCTTCGAGACTTCCATCAGGAACTCGAGGTTGTTCTTGCTCTTCTTCAGGCGGTCGACCAGCAGGTCGATGGCCTGGTGCGAGTCGAGTCCGGACAACACGCGGCGCAGCTTGTGTACCACTGCCGCCTCGTCGGGAGCCAGAAGCAGTTCGTCGTGGCGGGTGCTGGACGGGTTGATGTCGACCGCCGGGAACACGCGTCGCTCCGCGATCTTGCGATCCAGTTTGAGCTCGGCGTTACCGGTGCCCTTGAACTCCTCGAAGATCACGGTGTCGCCGGTGGATCCGGTCTCGACCATGGCCGTGGCGATGATCGTCAGCGATCCACCGTGCTCGATGTTGCGAGCCGCACCGAGGAACCGCTTCGGCGGATACAGCGCGGTCGAGTCGACACCACCGGACAGGATTCGTCCCGAAGCCGGTGAGCTGTTGTTGTACGCACGTCCCAGACGGGTGATCGAGTCGAGCAGAACCACCACGTCCTGTCCGGCTTCGACCAGGCGCTTGGCCCGCTCGATCGCCAACTCGGCAACCGCGGTGTGATCGCCCGGCGGCCGGTCGAACGTCGAGGCGATGACCTCGCCCTTGACGCTGCGCTGCATGTCCGTCACTTCTTCGGGACGCTCGTCGACGAGGATGACCATCAAGTAGCACTCGGGATTGTTGATGGCGATCGCGTTGGCGATGGCCTGCAGAACGCTGGTCTTACCGGCCTTCGGCGGGCTCACGATGAGCGCACGCTGGCCCTTGCCGATCGGCATCACCAGGTCGATGATGCGCGTGGTGAGGATGTTCTGCTGGGTCTCGAGACGCAGACGCTGGTTGGGATACAGCGGGGTGAGTTTGCCGAATTCCGGACGCTTGCGGGCAGCCTCGACCTCTCCCCCGTTGACGGTGTCCAGTCGCACGAGCGGGTTGAACTTCTGCCGCTGGCTCGACTGCTCACCTTCGCGTGCCACTCGGACTGCGCCGGTGACGGCATCGCCGCGACGAAGACCGTTCTTGCGAACGAGGTTCATCGACACGTAGACGTCGTTCGGTCCGGCCAGGTAGCCCGAGGTACGGACGAACGCGTAGTTGTCGAGAACGTCCAGGATGCCGGCTACCGGCTGGAGTACGTCGTCCTCACGGATCTCGGTGTCGCGCTCGCGTCCTCCGCCGCCGCCGTCGTTGCCCTCGCCACGGTCGCGTCCACGACGCCGCTCACGGAACCGACGACCCCGACGACCCCTGCCTTCGCCCTCGTCGTCCTGATTGTTGTCGCGGTTGTCGCGAGGACCGTTGTTCCGCTCCTCGTTGCGACCATCGTTGCGGTTGTCGTTGCGACCATCGCCCTGATTGCGGTTGCGACCGTTGCGATCGGACTGATTGCGACCACCGTTGTCGCGGTTGGCATTGTCCCGATCACCTTGGTTGCGATCGCCCTGGTTGCGATCGCCCTGGTTGCGGTCGTTCTGGTTACGGTTGCCGTTCTCGCGGGTGGCGGTGTCGCGGTCGCCCTGATTACGGCTTGCGTTGTCACGAGCCGCGTTGTCGCGGTTGCCGTCGGCGTCCCGCTGTTCCCGGTCGGATCCGTCCTGGCGGTTCCGCTCGCCGCGACTGCGTCGCGGCCGGTCGGAGGCGGCGTTGTCGCCCTCGTCCTGCTTTTCACTCGACGCGGTGTCCGCGGAGGAAGCAGTTGTAGCGGTCTCGGATTCAGCCGAGTTGTCGCCGCCGTCGAGCGGGAGCTGATCGGGTGCACCTGCGCGGCGACCTGCTGCTCGACGGCCACGTGCGCGGCGACCGGTTTCCGGGGCCGCGTCTGCGGCATCGCCCGACTGCGTCGACGAGGCGTCGGACGTCGGCACTTCGAGTGCCGGTGCTGCGGCAGGTTCATCTTCGACGGCGGGTGTCGACGCAGCGGCGCGACGCGTCTTGGGCGCGTCGGACTTCGGGACGTCGGACTTGGCCGACTTCGCCGAGGCAGCACCCGATTGACGCTCGGAAATGGCTGCGATCAGGTCGCCCTTGCGCATGCCGGAGATGCTCTTGATGCCGAGTTCGCCAGCGAGGCTGCGTAGCTCGGTGAGAACCATTCCGGACAGGCCTGCACGTCGACGTGACGTTTCGGGCGCAGAGATAAGTTCCGTATCGGTCACGGAGGTCCTTTCCTTCCCTCGCTCGCTCGATGCGCAGCCGAGGGTTCGTTCCGCAGTTCGACGTTCTGCCGAACTCGGATATTGCCGTTCATGTTCGACGCACTCCGTCGACGACACCATCGATCCGAGACCGCAGGGAACCACGGGGAGGATCGAGTCAGGAGCGTCACATCACTCGGATTTTTGACTCCCCCGAATACAGCGACCTGATTGCCCTGACGAAACCGGCGTCTGAAGCGCACGATGTACGGACAGGGTTCACCATAGCGTCGTTGTCCTCGCTCGGCAAGAACCCTATTCGGTGTCGGTCATTCGACCGTGACTCCGTCGGCCACCTCGAGGTCGAGAACTCGCCACCCCTCGGCCGACGCAGCGTCACGCAGATCGGCCGGGAACTCTTCGGTGCACAGGGCCATGACGGTAGGGCCTGCGCCGGACACTACTGCGGCGATCGAGCGGGCGCGCAAGGTCGCGATCCAGCGTGTGGTGTCGGGTAGCGCCTGGGCCCGCTGGCCCTGATGCAGCAGATCCTCCGTCGCAGACATCAGCAGATCCGGACGGCGAGTGAGCGCCACCACCGCGAGAGCGCTCCGGCTCACGTTGAAGGCCGCATCGCGGTGGGGCACCAACTCGGGCAACAGACCCCGCGTGTGCGAGGTGGACGAACGCTCCGACGGCACGAGCACGACGACCCTGATGCTCGGATGGACGTCGAGGCGGACGGCCGCGTACTTTCGCGCCGTCACACTGGCATTGGGCGGTTCGCTCCACGACACGACTGCTCCGCCGAGGCAGCTCGCCGACGCATTGTCGGGATGCCCCTCGAATTCCGAGGACAACTGAACGAGCTGACCCTCCGACAATGCACTGGACGGATCGACTTTCGCAGCGAGCGCGTTGGCCGCTGCGAGGCCCCCGACCACAGCCGACGCCGACGAACCGAGACCCCTGGAATGAGGAATTGCGTTGCGGCAGTGGACATCCAAACCGTCCGCCCATACTCCGGCAGCTTCGAGCCCGCGCTCGATGGCGCGCACCACCAGATGCGTCGGACCCCACGGGACATCCGCCGAGCCCTCGCCGTCGACATGAATCCTCAGCCCCGACGCAGTGGTCGTGACCTCGATTTCATCGTAGAGCCCCAGAGCGATTCCGAGACTGTCGAATCCGGGCCCGATGTTGGCACTGGACGCCGGAACGCGTGCGGTGACCGTGAGCCCGATCGGTAGTGTCGTCGTCATAGCCGGAGATTCCGTCAACTCAGGCCAGCTCGAGCGCAGCCGCCACAGCGACGGGATCGACCGAAATCGGTTCTACGACAGGCATACCCGCCAACGCGGTGTCGGGATCCTTGAGGCCGTTACCGGTCACTGTGCAGACGACGGTCAGGCCCGGCTCGAGCCAGCCTTCCTTGCGAGCCGCCAACAATCCGGCAACGCTGGCCGCGGAGGCCGGTTCGACGAACACGCCCTCGGTTTTCGCGATCAATCGGTACGCCTCGAGGATCTCCTCGTCGGTAGCCGCGCGGAATGCTCCGTTCGATTCTTCCTTGGCGTTGACGGCACCGTTCCAGGATGCGGGTGACCCGATCCGGATTGCGGTGGCGATCGTCTCCGGGTCCTTCACCGGCGCACCGTGAACCAACGGTGCGGCGCCCGCGGCCTGGACTCCGAGCATCCGCGGCTTGCGCGTGGTGAGACCGTCACGGAAGTACTCCGAGTAACCGCGCCAGTACGCGGTGATGTTGCCTGCGTTGCCGACCGGCAGCGCGTGAATGTCCGGCGCGTCTCCCAGGGCGTCGCAGATTTCGAAGGCTGCGGTCTTCTGGCCTTCGATGCGGACGGGATTGACGGAGTTGACCAGACCGATGGTCGGGAACTCGGCCGTGGTCTTGCGGGCCAGTTCGAGGCAATCGTCGAAGTTGCCCTGCACCTGAATGATTTTCGCGCCGTGCATGACTGCCTGAGCAAGCTTGCCCATGGCGATCTTGCCCTGCGGAACAAGTACGGCGCAGCTCATTCCGGCCTTGGCCGCGTAGGCGGCTGCGGAGGCCGAGGTGTTGCCGGTCGAGGCGCAGAGGACGGCTTCTTGGCCCCGGGCGAGCGCGTCGGTGACGGCCATGGTCATTCCGCGGTCCTTGAAGGAACCGGTGGGATTGAGCCCTTCGACCTTGAGATGCACTGTGCAGCCGGTCAATTCGGACAGATGCCCGGCGGGCAGCAGCGGAGTTCCGCCCTCGCGCAGCGTGACGGTCTTCCAGTCCGGTCCGATCGCCAGACGCGAGCGGTATGCCTCGATCAGACCGGGCCAGGGGGTGTGGACGCTCATACGGTGGTGCCTTCCAATCGGAGAACGCTGGCGACGTGGACGACCACGTCGAGCTGTTCGAGCGATGCAACGGTTTCGGACAGAGCGGAGTCGGCCGCGAGGTGGGTGACGACGACGAGCCTGGCTCCGTCACCCGAGCCCTGCTGACGCACGGTGGAGATGCTGACGTCCCGCTTGGAGAACTCGGCCGCAACGGTGGCCAGGACACCGGGCTTGTCCGCTACCTGCATGCTGACGTAGTAACGAGTGAGGATGTCACCCATCGGGGCCACCTTGAGCTTGGCGTACTTGGATTCGAGCGGGCCCCGTCCCCCGTAGAACTTGTTGCGCGCGGCCATCACCAGATCGCCCAACACTGCGGACGCGGTGGGAGCACCACCTGCGCCCTGCCCGTAGAACATCAGGCGGCCGGCCGCCTCGGCTTCGACGACCACGGCGTTGAACGCACCGTTCACCGATGCCAGCGGGTGCTCGAGCGGAACGAGCGCCGGGTAGACCCGAGCAGAAATTCGTTCTTTACCCTTGGCCGTCACGATGCGCTCGCAGATGGCCAACAACTTGATGGTGCAGTCCAGTGACTTCGCGGTTTCGAGGTCGTCCGAGGTGATCTTGCTGATGCCTTCGCGGTAAACGTCACCTGCGGTGACGCGCGTGTGAAAGGCGATCGAGGCAAGAATTGCCGCCTTGGACGCCGCGTCGTAGCCTTCGACATCGGCGGTCGGGTCGGCTTCGGCGTAGCCCAGACGTCCTGCCTCTGCCAGGGTTTCGGCGTAGTCCGCTCCCGTCTCGTCCATGGCGGAGAGAATGAAGTTGGTGGTGCCGTTGACGATGCCGGCAACCTTGTTCACTCGATCGCCCGCGAGGGACTGCATCAGTGGACGAACGACCGGAATAGCTCCGGCCACGGCCGCCTCGAAGTACAGATCGGCACGCGACTTCTCGGCAGCGTCCGCAAGTTCACCGGTGTACTCGGCCAGGAGGGCCTTGTTCGCGGTGATGACGGACTTGCCCTTCTCGAGCGCGGAGAGCACGAGCTTGCGGGGAATATCGATGCCGCCGAGCACCTCGACGACGATGTCGACGTCGTCCCGGCCGACAAGCTCGGCCGGATCGTCGGTCAGCAGCTCGGCCGGCACTCCACGATCGCCGTCGATCCGACGCACTGCGATGCCCCGAATCTCCAGTGGCGCACCGATTCTCGCCTCGAAATCCTCGGCGTTCTCGGTGAGGATTCGAACGACCTCGCTGCCGACGTTTCCGAGTCCGAGTACGGCGACGCCTATCGGCTTCGATGTCATGGCTGAACCTCCAAGCTGAGCAGATCTTCGATGGTTTCCCGCCGTAGGACCAGGCGCGCTCGCCCGTCCTTGACTGCGACCACTGCGGGCCGCGTCAGCAGGTTGTAGCGACTGGACATGGAGTAGCAGTAGGCACCGGTGGCCGCTACAGCGAGCAGGTCACCCGGCCCGACGTCCGCCGGCATCCATGTGTTCTTGATGACGATATCGCCGCTCTCGCAATGCTTTCCGACCACTCGCGCCAGAACGGCGGGAGCCTCGCTGGACCGCGAGACCAATCGGCAGTCGTACTCGGCCTGGTAGAGCGAGGTGCGAATGTTGTCGCTCATTCCGCCGTCGACGCTGATGTAGCGTCTGCGCGTTGCCTTGTCGACGGTGACATCCTTGATGGTGCCCACCTCGTACAGCGTGACGGTGCCCGGTCCGGCGATGGCACGACCGGGTTCGACGGCGATCGTCGGAACCGGCAAGCCCACCGCAGCAGATTCGGTCTCCACGATGGCGGTCAACTTGGCCGCGAGCTGCTCCACCGGCGGCGGGTCGTCACTGGCAACGTACGAAATGCCCATGCCACCACCGAGATCCAGCGTCGAGATCTGTGCGGTTTTCTCGACACCGAATTCCGAGACGATGTCTCGGAGCAGGCCGATGACCTTGTGTGCTGCCAACTCGAAGCCGTCGACCTCGAAGATCTGCGATCCGATATGGCTGTGCAGTCCCACGAGGCGAAGGTTGTCGGCAGCGAACACGCGGCGGACCGCGTCGAGTGCCGAACCGTCGGCGAGCGAGAAGCCGAACTTCTGATCCTCGTGCGCGGTCGCAATGAACTCGTGCGTGTGCGCTTCCACACCGACGGTGATGCGAATCAGAACGTCCTGCACCACTCCGGCCGCGCCGGCCACGGCGTCGAGACGGTCGATCTCGATGTTGGAGTCGAGAACCACATGCTCGACGCCCGCGCGCACGCCCGCCTCGAGTTCGGCGACCGATTTGTTGTTGCCGTGCATGGCAATTCGATCCGCCGGAAACCCTGCGGCCAACGCGATAGCAAGCTCGCCACCGGAACAGATGTCGAGCGAGAGCCCTTCGTCGGCAACCCAGCGCGCGATCTCGCCGCACAGAAATGCCTTGGAGGCGTAGTGCACTCGCTCGGGCGCTCCGAAGGCGGCTGCCATTTCGCGGCAACGCGAACGGAAATCATCCTCGTCGATGACGAACAGCGGAGTCCCGTACTGCTCCGCGAGTTCGGTGACCGATACTCCAGCGAGACGAACCGTTCCGTCGTCACCGCGCTCGGCATTACGGGGCCACACCTGATCGGGCAGCGCGGTCATCTCGGACGCGTTCACCGGGCGCTGGGACGTCGACTGTTTCGCGGGTGCGTCGGCATGCTTCGGTCCGGCCGGATGCGCGCTCACATGCGCTCCGGTGCGCTGACCCCGAGCAGTTCGAGGCCGTTGGCCAGGACCTGCCGGGTCGCGTTCCCCAACGCCAGTCGTGCGGTGTTCACAGGTCCGGGCTCCTCGTCTCCTTGTGGAAGTACTCGACACGCACCGTAGAAACGGTGATAAGCACCCGCCAACTCTTCGAGGTAGCGGGCAATCCGGTGTGGCTCACGCAGTTCGGCGGCACTGGCCACCACGCGCGGGTACTCGCCGATCGTCCTGATCAGCTCGCCTTCCTGCTCATGGGTGAGCAGGCTCAGATCCGGTTGATCCGCAACGATTCCCAGTTCGGCGGCATTGCGCGCGAGCGAGGCCAGCCGGGCGTGGGCGTACTGGACGTAGTACACGGGGTTTTCGTTGCTCGCACTCGCCCAGAGGGCCAGATCGATGTCGATGCTGGAGTCGACGGACGACCGAATCATGACGTACCGGGAGGCGTCGACGCCGATGGCGTCCACCAGGTCGTCGAGCGTGATGACGGTTCCGGCGCGCTTGCTCATCTTCACGGCAACACCGTCGCGCACGAGATTGACCATCTGGCCGATCAGTACCTCGACGGTCGCCGGGTCATCGCCGAACGCAGCGGCGGCCGCTTTGAGCCGTCCGATGTAGCCGTGGTGATCCGCTCCGAGCATGTAAATGCACAGGTCGAAGCCACGTTGACGCTTGTTCTGGAAGTACGCGATGTCGCCGGCGATGTAGGCGGCGTTGCCGTCGCTCTTGATGACGACGCGGTCCTTGTCGTCGCCGTACTCGGTGGACCGCAGCCACCAGGCCCCGTCCTCCTCGTAGAGGCTCCCCGAGCCCTTGAGGTAGTCGACCGACTTCTCGACGGCACCGGACTCGAAGAGTGAGTTCTCGTGGAAGTAGACGTCGAAATCGACACCGAACTCGTGCAGGTTCGCCTTGATGCGGTCGAACATCAGCTCGGTGCCGATGGAGCGGAACGTCTCTTCCTGTGCCTCGGGGGCCAGTGCGAGCGCATCCGGTTCCTTCGCCAGCACCCGCTCGGCGATCTCGGCGATGTACTCGCCGGCATACCCGTTCTCCGGGGCGGGTTCCCCCTTGGCCGCGGCGATCAACGAGCGGCTGAAGCGGTCGATCTGAGCGCCGTGATCGTTGAAGTAGTACTCGCGAGTGACCTCGGCACCGTGCGCGGTGAGGATGCGGCCCAATGCGTCGCCGACGGCTGCCCAACGGGTGCCGCCGAGGTGCACCGGCCCGGTGGGGTTGGCAGAAACGAACTCGAGGTTGACCTTCTTGCCCGACATCGAGGATCCGTTACCGAACTCGGCTCCGGCGGACAGCACGCGGGCGACGATCTCGCCCTGCGCTGCAGCGGCCAGCCTGATGTTCAGAAATCCCGGGCCTGCAACGTCGGCGCTGTCGATCGCCGCGTCGGCTGCGAGAGCTTCGGCTAGCCAGCCTGCGAAGTCGCGCGGATTGGCACCGGCCTTCTTCGCGACCTGCAGAGCCACGTTGGTCGCGTAATCGCCGTGCTCGGGGTTGCGAGGACGCTCGACGGTCAGCTTCGCAGGTAGAACGGATGCGTCCAGGCCGCGGTCGGCGAGCACCTTCGCGGCGGTCGCGTGGAGCAGTTCGGCAAGATCGGCGGGAGTCACAGGTAGCTATCCTATTGGCTGGTGCGCGGCGTACTCGCATCCACTGCCCGTCCGATCGCGAGCCCACCTCACGCGATGCGCTCGTTGCAGGCTCTGAGCACGCTCTCAGGCAGAGAACGTACAGTAAGGGCGCTCTGCGCGGACGGTCCGTGGTCAACGCCGTCACCAGCAGATACGCACGACCAGCGACACCGACCACCAACTTTCCTCGACTGAGAGAGCAACTACAGCGATGCCAACGGGTCCCGACAAAGGCAGTCAGAACAAGTCGGCTGCGAAGGCAGACAAAGCCATCAACGCAGCCAACAAGAAGTCAGCTCGCAAGAAGAAGGGCGGCGTGCCCGCCGCCAAGGGAAGGCAGATTCCCTGGCTGACGGTTGCCGGAGTCGTAGTGGTCGTCGGCTTGGTCGCCGGACTCGGGATCAACCTGTACCCCAAGTACCAGGACCGCGCCGAAGCACAGAAGTTCGCACCCAGCGAGAGCAACCAGGATCCGTCTACGGGGATCGCCGGCGTCGCGATCCAGGAGTACCCGGCGGCCTTGCACGTTGCGCGTACCCAGCGAGTGGCCTACGACCAGTCGCCGCCCTTCGGCGGACCGCACGATGCCGTGTGGGCCACCTGCACCGGAATCGTCTACCCCGAGGCCATCCGTACCGAGAACGCTGTGCACTCCCTCGAGCACGGAGCCGTCTGGATCACCTACAACCCCGACGACCTGAACGACGATCAGGTCCAGACGCTGGCCGACCGCGTCGACGGCGAGACCCAGATGATGATGTCGCCCTACCCCGGTCTCGACACCCCTGTGTCGCTGCAGTCCTGGGGCCACCAGCTCAAACTGGACAGCGTCGACGACGAGCGCATCGGCCAGTTCATCTCCGCCTTGCGCCTGAACCGCTTCGCCTACCCGGAGGTCGGTGCCAGCTGCGCATCGGTACCGGGCGCAGGTGACAACGCCTTCGATCCGGACAATCCCCCGCTGTTCGACGCCTCCGCACCCGGCGCGGACGCCGTTCCGATGGACGGGGCCGGCATCACCCCCGACGCCAGTGAGACCAGCGGGGCCGGCGGACTGCCGGGCGGCCTGCCCGGTGGCGCGCAGCTACCAAGCGATCTTCAGGTTCCCGCGAGCTGATGACCGAATCCACAGTCGACTCGACCACCGACCCGTCCGAAACCAAGCCGAGCCAGCGCACAGCGTTGGTGGCCCTGGCTCTGATTGCCGTCTTGGCCATCGGGTTCGCACTGGGTTTCCTGGTGCAGAGTCCGTTCGGCGACGGTGACAACTCGCCCGCCGCGGACTCGGTCGATGTCGGTTTCGCTCAGGACATGACCGTGCACCACAACCAGGCCATCGAGATGGCCGCGGTGGCCCTGACCAACGCTCCCGATCAGGCCGTGAAGAGTCTGGCGTTCGACATGCTGACCTCTCAGCAGAATCAGGTCGGCCAGATGCAGGGCTGGCTGGCTCTGTGGGACCGCGCACCGATATCGACCGACGGCTACATGACCTGGATGGCCGAGGACGACTCTCACGGCCATTCGATGGGCGGAATGTCGATGGAACCGGGCTCCTCCGATCCCACCAGGGCGATGCCGGGCATGGCCAGTTCCGCGGAGCTCGCCGCGCTTCGGCAGGCGACCGGCACGGACGTCGACGTGATGTTTCTACAGCTCATGTTGCGCCACCACGAGGGCGGTCTGGCCATGATGGAATACGCCCAGACCCATGCGCAGTCTCCTGCAGTGGTCAACCTGGCGAAATCCATGGTGGCCACCCAGACCAGCGAGTCGACGCTGATGAAGCAGATGCTTGCCGCGAAGGGAGCGCAGCCGCTGCCCGAGGGGTGATTTCGGCTCCGGTCACGTATGCGCTAGTCTTTCGTACAGCCCAACAGGCACGCCGGCCGAAGCCGGTTTGCCCCCGTAGCTCAGGGGATAGAGCGTTCGCCTCCGGAGCGAAAGGCCGCAGGTTCGAATCCTGCCGGGGGCACACATCTTTCACGCAGGTCACCGCAGAAATGTGACTGCTCGAGCGAGACGGTGGACTTCGATGTCCGAGGATCTCCCCCACATCGACACGGTTGTCGACGACCTGTATTCGCTCCCTCCCACCGATTTCGTCTCGCATCGCTCTGCGTACGTCGCCCAGTTCAAGAAGGCCGGCGACAAAGCCGGCAGCAAACGGATCGGTGCCCTCCGTAAGCCGACGGTCGTTGCGTGGTTGGTCAACGGCCTTACCCGTCGAGACGAATCTGCCCTGGCGGAACTGTTCGAGGTCGGCGAGCAGCTCGAACGAGCTCAGCAGCGCGGCGACGGCTCCCGTCTGCGCGAATTGTCCACTGCTCGAAGCACTTCGATACGCGCACTGACGGACAAGGCAATCTCCCTGGGGCGCGAGCTCGGAGTGACCGTCGGCGACAATGCTGCGCGCGAGATCGCCAACACCTTGAACGCGGCGATGGCCGATTCCGAGATTCGCGACCGCGTGCGGGCGGGCCGAACCGTCACGGCCGAAACCTACAGCGGCTTCGGGCCGGCGCTGCTCTCACTCGTTCCCGACCCACCCGACGACGAGACCGAGACCGACGATGTACCGGACACTGCCGATGACGTACCCGAGTCCGCAGCGGAGTCCAATCCCAAGAACCCCTCAGAGGCCGATCAGCTGCGCGAGGCCGAACAGAATCGATTGGTCGCCGAACTCGACGCTGCCGAAGCCGCATTCGATGCCGCACGCGATGCGGCCGACACTGCTGACTCCGACACAGAACGTGCCGCGTCCGAACGACGCAGCGCCACAGCAGAAGTCGAGAGGATAGAAGCCGAGCTGGACGCCGCCAGAGCCAGAGCGAAGGCGGCGCGGGCAGCGGAGAGAACCAGCGTCGAGCAGGCCGAGTCGGCAGCGGAGGCACTCGAGGCCGCCAAGGCACGCGTTGCCGAAGCCCGGGCAGCCCTCGAAGAATCGAACTGACTTACCCTGGCGGCATGACCACACGCTGGCAAACCGAGAACTCAGCCGACGATTCCAAGCGCTACATCGAGCGATTCGACCGCCTGGCCGAACGCGGCGTGGATCTGCACGGCGAGGCCCGCATGGTCGATGCGTTGGTCTCCCCCGCGTCGAGCATTCTCGATGCCGGATGCGGCACCGGCCGACTCGGTGCCGAACTGGCTCGCCGCGGACACCGAGTGACCGCAGTGGATCTCGATCCGGTTCTGGCCGAGGCCGCGCGAGCACGTCCAGAACTAGACGTGCACATCGCTGATCTGACGACGCTGAATCTCGGACGGACATTCGACGCAGCAGTCGCAGCAGGCAACGTTCTCGTCTACATGGAGCCGGGCACCGAACGGCAAGCGCTGGAACGCATCTGGGCACATCTCACGGACGGAGGAGTGTTCGTCACCGGATTCGCCACCGATCGCGACTACACCGTCGCCGCACTCGACGCGGATTTGACCGCGGTCGGTTTTGCCGTCGAACATCGTTTCGCGACGTGGGATCTGCGGCCCTGGCGCGACGACGCGGAGTGGGCTGTCACCGTTGCTCGCAAACCCGCACTGTTGGCCTGACGCGACATCGACGACTCGAACGCCGGAGGGTTGATTCGGACACGCTGGGGCAGACTGTCCACGTGAAGGAATACATGGCGAAGTTGCGGGAGTCGTTCTGGTTCATTCCTGCTGTCCTCGGAGTTCTCGCGCTCCTGCTCGCGCAAGCACTCGTCAGCCTCGACCGGTACGTACTCGACACCCGCATAGACCTGACGGGTTCATTGCTCTATCACGTCGGCGCCAGTGGCAGCCGGGACATTCTGGGTGCCATCGGCGGCTCGATGTTGGGCGTGGCCGCGACGTCGTTCTCGATCACCATCTCCGTTCTCGCCACGGCCAGTTCGTCCTACGGTCCTCGCCTGGTGCGAAACTTCATGGCCGACCGCGGCAATCAGGTGGTGCTCGGCATCTTCGGGGCGACGTTCCTCTACTCGCTGATGGTCCTGCGCTCCATCCGATCGATCGAATCCGATGGCTCGGTGTTCGTTCCCGACATTGCCGTCAACGTTGCCGTGGCGCTTGCCGTGGTCGACGTGGGCGTACTCGTCTACTTCATCCATCACATCGCGCAGTCGATTCAGGTGGCCACCCTGTCCGCGAGGGTTCGCGACGAGTTGTCGGAATCCGTCGACTCCCTCTATCCGACCGATCGTCCCGACGACGCCGCATCGATAGACGACATCTCGAAACCACCTGTCTACGTGACGGTGCTGGCCGAGACATCCGGGGTGATCATCGACATCGACGAGGACGCGCTGCTCGGCATCGCGACCGACAACGGCACGCTGATCGAGACTCATCGGGTACCGGGCGACCACGTCGTCTCCGGTGAGCCGCTCGTCGACATCCTTGCCGAACGTTCGGCCGACATCTCCGCCGAATCGATCGACCGCGTCCGTGGGTCTTTCGACATCGGCACCAGCAGGACGCCTCGCCACGACATCGCGTTCGCAGTCGAGCAGATGACAGAAATGGCAGTCCGGGCACTGTCCACCGGAGTCAACGATCCATACACGGCACGCAACGCCATCGACGATCTCTCCGTCGGACTCGTGTCTCTGGTCCAACGGCCGGCACCCTTGCGCGGACGGCGCGGAACCGACGGACCGGTGCGATTGATAGTTCAGCGGGTGTCCGCCTCGGTCCTGATCGACCATGCGCTCGATGCAGTGCGCATCTACGGAACCGGCAGTCCCATGGTGGTCCAGGCCGGAATACGCCTCGCCGAGAGGGTCGGTCGTGCGGCGCGCTCCACCGCCGATGTCGACTCCGTGCTGGCTCAACTGAGTCTGTTGGATGCAGCCCTGACCGCTGACGAGACCGACATTGCGCGCACAGCCGATGCCCGCGAGCAGATTTCGCGGACCCGAGCAGCGATCACCGATCGAGTGCCACTCGCTGTAGTTCGCACCGTCATTCGGTAGACGCGCGAACCGGACACCGTGGGAGGATGGTCTGTATGCCAGCACCGTCGCCTCTTCCCCTCGACCCCATTGCAGAGGCTCACCGTCAGTGGACCAAGCACGGGTGGTCCGATGCCGCCGACGGTATGGCCGCTGTCACCTCGCTCATGCGCGCACAGCAGATCATGCTGGCCCGAGTCGAGGAAGCGTTGAAGCCGACGGGACTGACCTTTTCGCGGTACGAACTGCTGACGTTGTTGACGTTCACCAAGAACGGCGCGTTACCGATGGCGAAGGCCAGTGCTCGTCTGCAGGTGCACCCCACCAGTGTGACCAATGCGGTGGACCGACTCGAATCCGTCGGCTACGTGCGTCGCATTCCCCATCCCAGCGATCGACGGACCACCTTGGTCGAAATCACCGAGCAGGGGCGCACGTTGGCGGTCGAAGCCACCGAACGCCTGAACACGCTGGTATTCGCCAAGCCCGGGCTCGCGCGCGACAAGCTGATGGCTCTGGTTCGCATCCTTGCGGAACTACGTTCGGATGCAGGCGATTTCGACAGTGATGACATCACCACATCGTTTCGATAATGATCGTGACTCGTCACAAGTAAATGGAACACCCGTACCGTTCGTGGTGAAATGGCACTGCGCGCAAGGCGAGGCAGATCTGTCGAAGGGCGGGGCGGGTGCTGGTGTTGGGGGTCGGAGCGGGTGCACACGGTGCACGTGCAATTCTGACGTATCTGGACAGTCCACATCGCACACCGATCGTGTCGAGAACGGTCCGCCGCGCGCCCGGCCAGCCGTTGGCCACGACGATCGCCACCGGAGTCGACGCTATCCACTCCATTGCTGCGACGATGTCGCTGCCGGTGCAATTCTCGGCCATCGCGTACCGAGTTGCCACCGATCCCGGCTCGGTCGCCACCCGCGGCACCGCCCGCACGGCGTCACTCGTGCCGGAAACCGCTGCGCAAGTGCGCTACCTACGGTTCATCGGGCTGGTACCGAATCACGGCGTCACCGTATTGTGCGATATCGGCAGCACTGGAACCACGGTCACCGTCATCGATCTCGCGTCGTCTCGGACGCTGATGACGCGTCGTACATCCACGTTCTGCGGAGACGATCTCGATCACTCGGTCCGTAGACTGCTCTCCGCCAACGGGGTTCGCCTCGGAATCGACGCCAGCCGATCCATCAAAGAGCAACTGAGCGTCGACTCCGTCGTCAGTACGGCGGACCCGTCCGGGACCGCGCGCCACGTGCTGACGCGGCGCGACTTCGACGATCTGATTGCCGGCCCCGTGCGGTACGCGGGCATGCTCGTCGATCAGACCATCGAATTATCCGGAGCCAGACCGCAGTCCATCGTGGTGGTCGGCGGCGGCGCGAACATCACCTCGATCGCGCGGTCGTTGGAGCTGCGGACCGGTCTGACGACGCTGGTGCCGATGATGCCCGAGCTGGTCTCGGCCCGCGGGGCTGCCCTCCTGTCCCCCGACAGGTAGGACAACCCCGGGAGTGGAGCCCGCGGAACGACCCGAAAGCACGCGTGCAGCGCTAGCGGTGCTGGAAGTTGGGCGTGCGCTTCTCGATGAAAGCCGACATGCCTTCCTTCTGATCCTCCGTAGCAAACGTCGAATGGAACACGCGGCGCTCGAACAGAACGCCCTCGCTCAGACTCGACTCGTACGATCGGTTCACGGCTTGCTTTGCCATCATGGTGATCGGGAGCGACATCTCGGCAATGGTGGTCGCGGTTGCGATGGCGTCCTCGAGAAGGTCCGCAGCCGGCACGATGCGCGAGACGAGCCCTGCGCGCTCGGCTTCGTCGACCTTCATGTTGCGACCGGTCAGACACATCTCCATGGCCTTGGCCTTGCCCACCGCCCGCGTCAACCGCTGCGACCCGCCGATCCCGGGAATCACGCCCAGCTTGATCTCGGGTTGCCCGAAGACCGCTGTGTCCGAGGCAATCAGCACATCGCACAGCATTGCCAGTTCGCACCCTCCGCCGAGTGCATAGCCGGACACCGCCGCAATCAACGGCGTCCGTGCCGATGCCAATCGATCCCACGCCGCGAAGAAGTCGTCGAGGTACACGTCCATGTACGACTTGGGCTGCATTTCTTTGATGTCTGCACCGGCCGCGAAGGCTCGCTCGGACCCGGTGATCAGGATGGCACCGATCTCGGAGTCGGCATCGAGCTCCTCGACCACCGCGACGACCTCGCGCATCAACTGGGAGTTGAGCGCGTTCAACGCCTTCGGGCGGTTGAGCGTGATGATGCCGACGCGTCCCCGGCGTTCGAGCAGGATGGTTTCGTAGTCGGTCACTGGGCTGCTCCGTTCGAGCGTTCGCGGATGTCGTTGATGATCCCGGAGAAGTCCACGTCGGTTCCCCCGCCGGACGTTTCCTTGAACCGCGCGTAGAGTTCGGCTGCGCGCAGACCGAGGACTCCCTCGACCCCGTTGTCGCGCAGCGCATTCGCCGCCAGACCAAGGTCCTTGTCCATGAGTGCCGCAGCAAATCCGGGCTTGTACTCGTTGTTGGCGGGGCTCGTCGGAACCGGACCGGGCACCGGGCAGTTCGTGGTGAGCGCCCAGCACTGACCGGACGCAGTCGACGCCACGTCGAACAGTGCCTGGTTGCTCAGGCCCAGCTTTTCCCCCAGCACGAAGGCCTCACTGATGGCGATCATCGATACGCCGAGAATCATGTTGTTGCAGATCTTGGCGGCCTGACCGTTGCCCGCCGGTCCGCAGTGCACGACCTTGCGGCCCATGACGTCGAGAACGGCAGCGGCGGAGGCGAAATCGTCCTCCGAACCACCGACCATGAACGTGAGCGTGCCTGCGGCCGCTCCCCCGACACCACCCGAGACCGGGGCGTCGAGGCTGCGGTGTCCGGCCTCGTGCACCAATGTGTGCGCAGCGTGCGCGTCGGCGACATCGATGGTCGACGAGTCGATGAACAGAGTCCCCGGTGCCGCAGCAGGAAGCAGGTCGGCGTAGAGCCCCAGTACCAGTTTTCCGTTCGGCAACATGGTGATCACGATGTCGGCTCCGGCCACAGCCGCGACTGCAGATTCCACCACGGTGACACCGTCCTTCGTGGCCTGCTCGAGCGCCGCAGGCACCAGATCGAAGCCCTGCACCGTGTAGCCGGCCGCCGCCAGATTGGCGGCCATCGGTCCGCCCATATGGCCGAGACCGATGAAGCCGATCGTCTTCTCGCTCATGACTGCTCACCTTCTGTGTGTGCTTTCGACAGACCGAGTTCGGAATCCCCCAAGGGCGCGAAGTATCGGTCGATATCCTCGGTGGTGACGTCCGCCGATGTGGCCGGTTGCCACTGGGGATTGCGATCCTTCTCGACTACCTGCGCCCGAATCCCCTCGACCAGATCATGACTGCTCAGCGAGGCTACCGACACTCGGTACTCCTCGTCGAGCACGGCCTCGAGGGAAGGCAGCGTCGCCGCCCGCCGGAGCGACCGCAGCGTCACCGCGAGCGACACCGGCGATTTGGACACGATGTCCTTCGCGGCCTGCTGTGCCTCCGGCACCGACGATGCGGCCAGAGCGTCGACGATGCCCTGGATGTCATCACCGGCATAGCACTCGTCGATCCACTCCTGCTGAGCAGCAATGGCGGATTCCGGGGCCGACTCGCTGAACGTCGCGACGGCTTCTCCGACACTGACCGTCTCGAGGGCGGTGTAGAACTCCTCGAGCTTCTCCGACGGGATGTAGTGATCGGCGAAGCCGATCGCGATGGCGTCGGCCGCATTCATCCGCGCCGTGGTGAGCGCGAAATGAGTGCCGATCTCGCCCGGTGCACGCGAAAGTAGGAACGTGCCACCGACATCCGGAACGAAGCCGATGCCGACCTCGGGCATCGCGATCTTGGAACGCTCGGTGACGATGCGAGTGTTGGCATGTGCCGAGAGACCGACGCCGCCGCCCATGACGATGCCGTCCATGATGGCAACGAAGGGCTTGGGGAACCGAGCGATCGCGGCATTGAGGACGTACTCGTCGCGCCAGAAGTCCTTACTGCCGCTGCCTCCGTCTTTCGCGTCGTGATAGATCGAGACGATGTCCCCACCGGCGCACAGCCCCCGCTCACCGGCACCGGTCAACAGGACGGCGTCGACGGTGTCGTCGGTTGCCCACTGCGCCAACGTCGGAGCTATCTGCTGCACCATCGAGTGCGAGAGGGCGTTGATGGCCTTGGGGCGGTTGAGGGTGATCCGACCGATCCCTCCGGACACCTCCAGGAGGACGTCACTCACGCCGCACCCACGATCGAACGAGCGACGACGACGCGCATGATCTCGTTGGTACCTTCCAGAATCTGGTGGACCCGTAGGTCACGGACGATCTTCTCGACACCGTACTCGGCGAGGTAACCGTATCCGCCGAGCAGCTGCAGCGCACCGTTGGCGACCTCGAATCCGGTGTCGGTACCGAAACGCTTTGCCATCGCGCACAGCTCGACCTTGTCGGCTGCATTGTTCTGCAACCCGTCCGCTGCTCGCCACAGCAGAGTTCGGGCAGCTTCGAGCTCGGTCTTGAAATCCGCCAACCGAAACTGCAGGGCCTGCGAATCGAGCAGGCGCGCACCGAATGCATTGCGGTCGGCGAGGTAAGCAACTGCCTTGTCGAGAGCGGACTGTGCGCCGCCGATCGAGCACGCGGCGATGTTGATGCGTCCGCCGTTGAGGCCGTTCATCGCAATACGAAATCCGTCGCCCTCGCTGCCCAGCAGGTTGGCAGCCGGAACGCGCGCACCTTCGAGGATCACCTGGCGGGTGGGTTGAGCGTTCCACCCCATCTTCTTCTCGTTCGCGCCGAACGACAGTCCTTCGGTGTCCTTCGGCACGATGAACGCCGAGATGCCGCGGGGACCCGGAGCTCCGGTGCGGGCCATGACGACGTACACCTCGGATGTGCCTGCGCCGGAGATGAACTGCTTGACGCCGTCCAGCACGTATTCGTCGCCGTCGCGGACGGCTTTGGTTCCGAGCTTTGCCGCATCCGATCCAGCGCCGGGTTCGGTGAGGCAGTAGCTCCCCAACTGGTCCATCGCGCAGAGGCCCGGAAGCCAACGCTGCCGCTGCTCGTCGTCGCCGTACGTGTCGATCATCCAGGCGACCATGTTGTGGATGGAGATGTACGCCGCGATGGACGGATCCCCGGTGGCGAGCTGCTCGAAGATGCGCACGGCGTCGACTCGGGTCAAGCCCGATCCACCGACGTCCTCACGAATGTAGATGCCGCCCATCCCGAGACCGGCGGCCTTGCGCAACACGTCCACCGGGAAATGCTTCTGCTGATCCCATTCGACGGCGTTCGGTGCGAGAAGTTCGTCGGCGAACTCGCGAGCGGTGTCGTTGATGGCACGCTCGTCCTCGTTCAATGTGAACATGACCGATCAGTCCATGTTCGGGATGACGAAGTGATTCTGTGCAGCTGCTTCCTTGGTGCCCGACGGCCACCGCTGAGTGACGGTCTTGGTCTTGGTGTAGAAGCGGATCGAGTCCGGTCCGTGCTGGTTCAGATCACCGAATCCTGAACGCTTCCAACCACCGAACGTGTGGTAAGCGATCGGCACCGGAATCGGCACGTTGACCCCGACCATGCCCACCTGAACGCGGGAGCAGAAGTCGCGAGCGGTGTCGCCGTCACGGGTGAAGATCGAGACGCCGTTGCCGTACTCGTGTTCGGTGGGCAGACGCAGAGCGTCCTCGTAATCCTTCGCGCGGACGACGATCAGAACAGGTCCGAAGATCTCTTCCTTGTAGATCCGCATGTCGGTGGTGACCTTGTCGAACAGTGTTGCGCCCGCGAAGAATCCACCCTCGTGACCCTCGAGGCTGAAACCGCGCCCGTCGACGACCAGCTCGGCACCCTCGTCCACACCGATCTGGGTGTAATCGTTGACGCGCTTGAGCGCATCGCTGCCCACGAGCGGTCCGAAGTCCGCGTCCTCGTCGTCGCTGCGACCGATCTTCAGCTTCGCCACTCGCTCGGTCAGTTTGGCGACCAACGCATCTGCGGTCTCCTCACCGACGGGAACCGCGACGGAAATCGCCATGCACCGCTCGCCGGCCGAACCGTACGCGGCCCCGAGCAACGCGTCGGCGACCTCGTCGAGATCGGCATCGGGCATCACCAATGCGTGGTTCTTCGCTCCACCGAAGCACTGTGCGCGCTTGCCGTGCTGAGCGGCCGTCTCGTAGATGTACTGGGCGATGGGCGTCGAGCCGACGAAACCGATCGCCTTGACCCGATCGTCGGTGAGCAGCACGTCGACAGCATCCTTGCCGCCGTTGACGACGTTGAACACACCCGGCGGCAGGCCTGCCTCCAGGAACAGCTCGGCGAGCTTGAGCGGAACGGACGGGTCGCGTTCGGAGGGCTTGAGGATGAACGCGTTGCCGCAGGCGATCGCCGGGCCGGCCTTCCACAGCGGAATCATCGCGGGGAAGTTGAACGGGGTGATGCCGGCGACGACGCCCAGCGGCTGGCGCATCGAGTAGACGTCGATGCCGCCGCCGGCACCCTCGGTGTACTCGCCCTTGAGCAGATGCGGTACGCCGACAGCGAATTCGACGACCTCGACGCCACGCTGGATGTCGCCCTTGGCGTCGGCGATGGTCTTGCCGTGCTCCGACGAGAGCAGACGCGCCAGTTCCTCCATGTCGCGGGTGACGAGCGCGAGGAACTTCATGAGCACCCGCGCGCGACGCTGCGGGTTCCACTTGGCCCACTCGCGCTGCGCCTGTTCGGCGTCGGCGATGGCAGCCTCGACCTCGGACACATCGGCGAGAGGTACACGGGCCTGTACCTCGCCGGTATTCGGATCGAAGACGTCCCCGAATTTTCCGGACGTGCCGGCGACATGCTTACCGCCGATGAAGTGTGTGAGTTCGCGAGCCATGGAATCAGTCCGTCCTGGAGCGTGGAAATTGAAGTACGCCCATCCTATAGTCGGATGTCCATGTAAGTCCAGATCCGGTCACATCCGGTCGTAGAACTGCCTCAGATCGGCGCACGCTCGGCTGACCTCCGCCTCGGGCGATCCGTCGGCGCGGAAGACCCGACGCAGGATCAGCGGGTCGAGGTCCTCCATCGCGGGCGCGAACGTCACCTGCGGAAGGTCGGGGAAGGACGCACGATCGGCGAACCAGTCGTCGGCATCGACGTCGTCGCCTCCATCGCCCACGCCCTCGATGAGCTGATCGAGGTCCACTCCGCGCAGGGTCAGAATGGTCGCCGCGGACGCGTCGATGTGTTCGGCTGCGATGTACATCAACGCCGCTGCGTGCTTGCACGGCCACCCGTCGTCGGGGCACGTGCAATCGAAATCGAGCTGGCCCTTGTCGTGTGGCAGCAACATCGAGGCCAACGCCTGCGGAATGGCATTCGACGCCAATTCGGCCAGCATCCCGGGATTCGATCTCACCCGAGCGACGAGCGCGTCCACTTCACCCGAGGTCAGCGGTTCGACGGTGACCGAGGCCGAGAACGGCTCGAGCTGGCTGCCCTGAACCTCGCCGTAGATCTGCCCACGTTCGACACCGAGAGTGAGAACCTGCCCCTGACGCGCATACGTTCTCCCCCGCGCGATACGACCAGGATCGGCAAGGTCCTCCATCGCAGCAACGAAGTGCCTACCCCACCACGTCTGCCCGAAGGCTCCGCGCTTGTTTCGGGACTCGATGCCGCCCTTGGCTTTTCGGCGCTTTCCGTACTGCGAGAAGTCGACCATCACTCACCCACCGCATCTTCGCTGAGCCGGAACAGCTCCTGCAGTTCCGCGGTATCCATTTCGGTCACCCAGCTCTCCCCGGTGCCCACCGCCAGATCTGCCAGGCCCTGTTTCGAGACGAGCATCGAGTCGATTCGTTCCTCCACCGTCCCGACACACAACAGCTTGCGTACCTCGACGTTCTTACGCTGTCCGATGCGGAAGGCCCGGTCCGTCGCTTGGTTCTCGACCGCCGGGTTCCACCACCGGTCCAGGTGCACAACGTGATTCGCGGCAGTGAGATTGAGCCCGGTACCACCCGCCTTCAGCGAGAGCATCATGATCGGTGGACCGTCGTCGCCCTGGAACCTCTCCACCATCGCATCGCGCTTGGTCTTGCTCACTCCGCCGTGCAGAAACGGCACCTCGGCTCCGAAACGATCGGCGAAATACGGTGCCACGAGCTCGCCGAACTCTCTGAACTGAGTGAACAACAACACCTTTTCGTTGTCGCCCAGAATCGAATCGAGCATGTCCTCGACCAGCCCGATCTTGCCGGACCGGTGCTGACCTCTCTTCAGCACCGACGATCCGTCGGACAGAAAATGGGCCGGGTGGTTGCACACCTGCTTGAGTCGAGTGAGTGCGGAGAGGACGGCACCCTTGCGTTTCATACCCTTCGCATCGGCAATCTGCGCCATCATCTCGTCGACGACAGCCTTGTACAGCGCAGCCTGCTCGGCGGTGAGGTTGGCGCGCACCGTCATCTCGTTCTTCTCGGGCAGATCCGAGATGACCGTCGGATCGGTCTTGACCCGTCGCAGAATGAACGGCGACGTGATGGCCCGCAGACGTGAGACGGCGTTCTCGTCGTTCTCACGCTCGATCGGCACCGAGAACCGCTTCCGGAAATCGGACGGCCTTCCCAACATTCCCGGATTGGCGAAATCGAGAATGGATCTGAGCTCGTCGAGGCGGTTCTCCACGGGCGTGCCGGTGAGGGCCAGCTTGTGTTCCGCGGGGATGGCGAGCGCTGCCTTCGCTTGAACTGTGCCGGCGTTCTTGATGTGCTGCGCCTCGTCGAGTACCACTCGTCGCCACATCTGTTCCGACAGCTGCGCGCGGTCCTTTGCCATCAGTGCATAGGTGGTGACGATCAGGTCGTGCTGGGCGATCTCTCGGTCGAGATCGTCGCCCTTCGACCGAGCCGGGCCGTGGTGCACGAGGACCCGAAGTGCAGGCGTGAACTTCGCGGCCTCGCGTTGCCAGTTGCCCACCACCGACATCGGTGCCACCAGCAGCGTCGGCTTCGGATGTTGTTCGTGGGCAAGGAGTGTGAGCACCTGCAGTGTTTTGCCCAGACCCATGTCGTCGGCGAGCACCGCCCCGAGACCGAGCCGGCTCATGAACGCGAGCCAGTCGAGTCCCCGCTGCTGATAGGGCCGGAGCACTGCGTCGACGCCGTGGGGCACGGGGATCGTCTCCGGTACTGCGCCGGGCTCGAGCAGCGTGGCCGCCCAGCCGGTGGCCCGGATGTCCTGGACCGGGGCAGGCGGCGGGTCGGCCAGCGTCATCTCCCGCATCAGCGTGCTCAACGCGGTTCCGTCGCCGTGATGCTCTGCGACGTACTTCGCTGCTCGTGCGAGCTGACCGCCGTCGGCCAACACCCACTGACCACGAAGCCGAACCAGGTCACCCTTCGAGACAGCGAGCCTGTTCATCTCCGCTTCGGTGAGCACCATGTCGCCCAGTTGGAGCTGCCAGTCGTAGGACACCAGCTCGTCCATGCCGACCGCGCGATCCGCGGCCGCTTTGGTCACTGCAGGTGACTCGACGCGCAACCTCATCGATGGGTCCAGCCTGGTCCAGGCCCGCGGGAGCAACACCGTTGTGCCGGTGGACTGTAGCGCCATCGCACCGTGTTCGACCAGATCGATGACGACCGAGGTGGGGAGCAACAGATCCAGGGTGCCTTCCTGGGACGGCACATCACGCAGCCTCGGGTATGCGGCGACTGCCTCGCCGAGTTTGCGCACGGCGATCGACAGCAGTGTGGCATCGACCTTGCGGCTCATCGGAACCGGCCGCGGAGCTTCGCCGTCTGCCCGCAAACACACCTGCAAGGTCCAGAACGACTCCGCCGACTCGTCGGTGTCGGCGTCGGTCTCGGCGTCGGCCTCGTCATCGGGTTCGAGCAGACGCAACACCAGAGACGGCTCGTCGACGGTGAGGCTTGCCCGCCACTTGTCCAACAGGGTCGAGATCTGCTGAGTGCCATCGCTGTACGGGTCGTCACGAACCAACGCGGACAGCAGCGGATGTTCCGAGTCGGGCCTGCCGAGAAGCGATTTGACGATCGGATCGGTGAGCTCGTCGACCATGTCGTCGAGGATCTTTCTCGGTCGCTCGTTCGCTCGCTGCACCGACGGCATCGACACGGAAAGTTCGCTGAGCCAGGCTCGCTGACGTTCGCCGCCGACCAGACGCCACCGTGGCCACCACTGCCCGTCGATCAGCTTCAGCGCAGGAACAACCCGCCCACCGCGGACCCATCGTTCGATTCCACGCGTGACGTGCGCCAGAAAACGTAGGTCGCCGGAGATCAGCGCGTGATCGGACGGCGTTCGCAACAGCAGGTCTGCCGCGTCGTGCGGCGCGAGCGCGATGGCCGGAATCTGCACCGGGGCCTGGGCGGTCGCACCAGGTCCGGCTGCCGGAAACGACACCGCAGCACGATGCCGAAACGTTCTTGTGAGCACCTGCGCATGAGCCGAGGGCAGGTCGGGCTCGTCACCGGTGGTGATCTCGTCGTCCCACAGCATCAGCCCGGCACCGGGAGACCACAGACCGTGCAACATCGGTCCATCCAACCAGGACGCACCGACATCACCTCGGTGAGGCAGCCGGACGAAGCCACTCCGCACGGTGCCGATCGGTTCGAAAATAAGGCACAGTGGTCTCATGATCGCGTACGGCTTCAGCGAATACGGCGGACCCGAAACCGAGTCCCTTCTCGAGTTCCCCGTTGCCGAGCCCGGACCGGGCCAGATTCTCGTCGCGGTACACGCGGCCGGTGTGAATCCCGCAGATTGGAAGGTGCGGAAAGGCACCCGCAAAGACACGGTGCAGATCACTCTGCCTGCCGTGCTCGGGCGGGAAGCATCGGGCACCGTAGTCGATATCGGCACCGGTGTGACCGACTTTTCGGTGGGCGACCACGTATTCGGGGCAACCGCGTCGGGACACGGCAGTTACGCGCAGTACACCGTGTTCAACGCATCGAGTACCGCGCACAAGCCCGAGACGGTCTCCTGGGCCGCGGCGGCCACCTTGCCGGTCGCGGCGGGAACCGCGTACGACGCGCTGCGCCAGTTGGCCAGAAGTTCGGGCGATACCGTTCTCGTGCTCGGCGCGGGCGGCGGTGTCGGCTCGGCCGTGCTGCAACTCGCACGGGCGGACGGTATCGGCGTCGTAGCAGTGGCGAGCGCGGGCAAACGGGAGTGGATCGAGAGCCTCGGGGCCCGATTTTTCGTCTCCGGCAGTGATATCTCCGCCGCGGTCACCCAGCCGGTGGACGCCATCGTCGATCTCGTCGGCGGAGAGACGTTGCGTGGGGCAGCGACTGCCGCACGGTCCGGGACACCGATCGTGAGCGTCGCAGATCCGGTGCTGGCATCCGAGTGGGGTGGTTCAGGAGTCGCTCGCGATCGCACGACCGCCGCCTTCGCACGGTTGGCAGAGCTGACCGCGTCGGGCGTGCTGAACCCGCGCATCGACAACGTGTTCCCGCTCGACCGCGCAGGTGAGGCCCTCGCCCTCGTCGAGAACGGGCACCTCCTCGGCAAGGTCGTCGTCGAAGTTCGCTGAATCCCGCCTGAGAACCGGATTCCGCAGCGTGTCGGTACGGACCGACATACTGCTGCCGCGGGGGCCGACGGCGGACGATCGATGATGGGATGCGTGTGAGAAAACTGTGGGTAGCGGCGGCGCTGGTGATCGCTGCGGTGGTGATGGCGGCGTTCGGATCGTGCGACCGATCCGTCATCCCTGGTTTCACCCCTGCCGCGCCTGCACCTGGCAGCCCCACCCGGGTACAGATCGAGCAGTTGCTGGACCAGGTTCGCGTGGTCGCCGCTCGGCCCGACGCCCTCGGGTACGAGCGTGGATGCAAGAGCGGCGAAGCCTGCGTGTTCGGACCCGCCTGGACGGACGATTACGACGGGCCGGGCGGCCACGACGGGTGCGGAACTCGCGACAACGTACTGGCTCTGTCGATGACGGAGATCGAGTTCCGGGCAGGCACCCGAGACTGTGTGGTCCTGTCGGGTTCGCTCGCAGACCCGTACTCCGGTGAGCGGTTGCAGTTCACCAAGTCCGACGGAAGCGCGGTTCAGATCGATCATGTTTACCCGCTCGCCGCAGCATGGGACATGGGTGCGCACGCGTGGCCGCCGGACAAACGCGTTCTGTTCGCGAATGATGTCTCGTTCGAGTTGCTGGCCGTCAACGGGCCCGACAATCAATCGAAAAGCGATAAGACACCGTCGGATTGGCTGCCACCGAACCCGGCCTACCACTGCTTCTACGCGGGCAAGTACCTCACGGTGGCCGCGCAGTACGAACTACCGATCACCGAGGCCGATCGTGGCGTTCTCCAATCGGTTGCAACAACGTGCGCGGCGTAAGGTGATCCCAATGTCAACGGCACCGTCGCGCAGTTTCCTCAATCGTGAGACCCAGCTCTGCATGTCTCTGTCCGGCCGACCGAGCAACTTCGGAACACGCTTCCACAACTACCTGTACGACGAGTTGGGCCTGAACTTCGTCTACAAGGCATTCACCACCACCGATCTTGCCGCCGCCGTAGGAGGCGTACGCGCGCTGGGCATTCGAGGCTGCGCCGTCTCCATGCCGTTCAAGGAAGACGTCATCGAACTGGTCGACGTGATGCACGAGTCGGCGAGCGCCATCGAATCCGTCAACACAATCGTCAACGAGGCCGGCGTTCTGCACGCCTACAACACGGACTACCAGGCCGTAGCGAATCTGCTGGCTACGCACTCCGTCTCATCCGATTTCTCGGTGGCCGTCACCGGCAGCGGCGGCATGGCGAAGGCTGTTGTTGCAGCACTGCGAGATTCGGGTTTCACCCGCGGCACCGTCGTCGCCCGTAACGCGCGCACCGGTCCCGCCCTGGCCGAGACCTACGGCTACGAATGGTCTGCCGAGGCAGTGTCCGCAGACCTGTTGGTGAACGTCACCCCGCTCGGCATGGCCGGAGGTCCCGGAGCCGATTCCATGCCGTTCACCGACGGACAGATCGGTGCGGCGCAGGCTGTGTTCGACGTGGTCGCCATGCCATCGGAAACACCGCTGATCGTAGCGGCCCGAGCGGCGAGCAAACCTGTGATCACCGGTGCCGAGGTCATCGCCCTGCAAGCGGCCGAGCAATTCGTCCTCTACACCGGCGTCCGGCCGTCGGACGAACAGATCACCCGCGCATCGGAGTTTGCCCGCAGCTGATTCACAAGTGTTGCCACCGAGGCTTGTTGGCGTAGGCGTATCGGTAGTAGTCGGCGAGAGCCAGCGACGACGCCGCAGCGTTGTCCAACAGCACGCTCACGTGCGGGTGCCACTGAATCACCGACGCCGGGCAGTGAGCCGACAGTGGGCCCTCGACAGCGGCAGCCACCGCTTCTGCCTTCGACTCGCCGGTCGCAATCAAGACCAGGTGACGCGCCTCGTCGATGGTGCCCAGGCCCTGCGTCAGTACGTGATGCGGAACAGCATCGGGCGAGTCGAAGAAGCGGGCATTGTCGGTACGGGTCTGTTCGGTAAGCGTCTTCACTCGGGTCCTGGATCGCAGCGACGATCCGGGCTCGTTGAAGCCGATGTGTCCGTCGGTGCCGATTCCCAGGATCTGAACATCGATGCCGCCCGCTTCCGCAATCGCCGCGTCGTAGCGCTGCGCCTCTGCCTCGATGTCGTGCGCTTCGCCGTCGGGTGAGAACACCGCGGCGTCGTCCAGATCGACGTGGTCGACGAAGTTCTCCCGAATGAACGAAAAGTACGACTGCTCGGCACTTCTCGCGAGACCGATGTACTCGTCGAGCAGAAACGCTCGACAGTGCGAGAGAGACAGCCCCTCGTCTCGGTGACGTCTCGCCAGTTCGCGATAGGTGCCCACCGGCGTGGATCCGGTCGCCAGGCCCAGCACAGGAGTGTGCTCGCGGGTGGTCCGGACTGTTCGCTCGACGATGTCGGCGGCTGTTCGATCCACCGCGTCCACCCCGTCGAGGATCACGATCTCCATCTAGCTGTCCTCCTCTATCGCGATTCCGCCCCTGATGACCTGCACCGGCTCGAATGTCCCGTCGACCACCAGCACGTCGGCTCGCATTCCCTGCTGTAGACGACCGATGTCCGAACCCAGACCGATCGTCGTCGCCGGTGTCGACGACCCCGCCCGCACTGCCTCGACCAGCGGCACACCGGCGTCCTGCACCGCCCGGCGCACCAGGTCCATCACCGTCGCGGTCCCACCCGCGATCGGTGCTGTCTCCGGATCGGCGTCACGAGAGAGTCGTGCGACCGAGTGATGGACGGTCACGTCCAAAGGCCCGAGTCGATAGCGGCCGTCGACCATACCGGCGGCGGCCATCGCGTCGGACACCAGCGCGATCTGCGTACCGCCGACGAGATCGAATACCGCGCGCACCGTCTCGTCAGCGAGATGTACCCCGTCTCCGATCAATTCGAGCACCATGCCTTCGCGCGCCGCGGCGGCCAGACATTCGCTCACGGGCCCGGGTGCTCGGTGGTGCCAGGTCGGCATTCCGTTGAACAGGTGCGTCGCCGTGATCGGGCCGCCCCCCAGCATCTCGATACCGCGGCGGGTGGTCAGAGCGTCGGCGTCCGTATGCCCGATGCTCGGCACGATGTCGTTCTCTCTCAGCATCTGCGCAACAGCGGCGAATCCGTCGACCTCCGGTGCGAGAGTCATCGACCGCACCGCTCCCCTGCCCGCGCCGATGATGTCCGCCAGAAGTCCGGTGTCACCGCTGCGAAGCGAGCCCGGATCCTGTGCGCCGCAGCGAATGACCGACAGAAAAGGACCCTCGACGTGCACCCCGGCGATATCACCGGATTCGTACAGATCGGCCAACAGCGACGTCTGCCCGATCAGCCGTTCGGATGGTGCCGACACCAGAGAGGCAAGCATCGTCGTGGTGCCGCGGGAGCGGTGATGCCGCACCGCCGTCATGAGATCGGCGGCTGCGGAATCGGGGAACGATGCCCCCGCACCGCCGTGACAGTGCACATCGACCAAACCCGGCAGGATTGTCGAATCAGACTGCGGTACTGCATCTCCCGTCCAGAGTTGTGCAGGCCCCACCCACGAGATCCGATCTCCCGTCAGTGCAAGCACGCCGTCCTCGATGACTTCCTCACCGGTGACGACACGCCCTCGTAGCGTCGTCGAGATCGAATCGGTCATGCCTGGGTCGGTTCGGCCACCACGTCGTCCTCGCGACCGGGGGTACGCAGGTTCCACTTCTTGATGACGAAGCTGAACAGCACGTAATAGATCGCCGCGAACACGAGACCGATGGGGATCAGAAGCCATGCCTTGGTGGCGATTCCGTAGTTGAGCAGGTAATCGATGCCACCCGCGGAGAAGAAGAATCCGTCATGAATTCCGAGAGCATTGGTCAGCGCCATCGACGTTCCGGTCAGGACCGCGTGAATGATGTAGAGCGGCCAGGCGACGAACATGAACGAATACTCGAGCGGCTCGGTGATTCCGGTGACGAAAGCAGTCAGGCCGGTGGACAACATGATTCCACCGACGATCTTCTTCTGGGAAGGCTTGGCATTGCGGTAGATCGCGAATGCTGCCGCGGGAAGTGCGAACATCATGATCGGGAAGAATCCGGTCATGAACACTCCAGCGGACGGGTCGCCGGCGAAGAACCGGTTGAGGTCGCCGCGCACCAACTGACCGCTCGCATCCTGGTAGTCGCCGACGAGGAACCAGACCACAGAATTCAGAATGTGGTGCAGCCCGGTCGGAATGAGCATGCGGTTGGCGAATCCGTAGATACCGCTGCCCACCACGCTGTGATCGGCGACGGTGTTGCCGACCCAGTTGAGCGCACTGTAGAAGAGCGGGTAGATGAACGACATGATGACGGCGACAACGAGACCGGTGATCGCTGTCAGGATCGGCACCAGCCGGCGGCCGCTGAAGAAACCGAGATAATCGGGCAACTTCTGACGGTAGAACCGCTGCCAGAGGATTGCCGAGAGCAGACCGATGACGATGCCCGCGAGAACGCCGTAGTCGATCACCGCCGGGTCACCGTTGGCATCGACCTTGCCGTCGAGCACCACCGGTGACATCGCCGTGAAGACTCCGTTCATCACCATGTATCCGACGACCGCAGCGAGCGCCGTCGAGCCGTCCGACTTCTTGGCCCAGCCGATGGCAATACCGACGGCAAAGATCAGGGGAAGCCAGGTGAACACAGCCTGACCGGCGGCCGAGATGACGGCGGCGGCGGTCTCGAGCGCACTGAATCTGCCCAGCAGGTCGTCTTGGCCGAGCCTGAGCAAGATTCCTGCAGCAGGTAGAACGGCAATGGGAAGCATGAGACTGCGACCGAACCGCTGCAGTCCGGCCAACGATCGGGAGTCCTTCTTCGGCTCGGTATCGACCGAGTCCGTGTTCTTCGGGGTCATGGCGACCTTCTCTTCGAGGCTGATCCTTCGAGGGTGGATTTCGCTGTTGTGACCGAGTGCCATCAGGGGTACTGTCCGGTCATTACCAGTTGTAGTTTGACCAGGTGGCAAGCTCGTGTCAACCCAGACTTGTGATCCAACCGACAGGATCGCAGCCGAGAAGAAAGTAGGAACGCACCATGTCCAAGGCGGACGCGATCGTGAAGGGCCTCGGCGGTGCCGACAACATCGTCGAGATCGAAGCGTGCATCACTCGGCTTCGCACCGAAGTGAAAGACGGCTCGTTGGTCGACGAGGCTGCACTCAAAGCGGCGGGCGCCCACGGGGTGTTCCACAAGGGCACAGCCGTTCAGGTCATCGTCGGCCCCGAAGCGGATACGCTCGCAGAAGACATCGAAGACATTCTGTGAACGACGCCAACCTTGTCCTCAGCCCCGTTGCCGGCCAGGTGATCTCGCTCGCCGACGTGCCCGATCCGGTGTTCTCCGCACAGATGGTGGGTTCCGGTGTTGCACTGCAACCGGCCGCGAGCGACGGTCCCGTCGAGGTTCGTTCTCCGGTCGCAGGCAAAATTCTCAAGCTTCATCCGCACGCGTTCGTGGTCTTCACCGACGACAAGGCGGGTGTACTGGTGCACATCGGTATAGACACCGTGAAGATGAAGGGTGCAGGCTTCGATCTCGTTGCAGCCGAAGGCGATTCGGTGCAGGCAGGCGATCTCGTCGTCACCTACGACCCTGCCGCCATCGCAGCAGCGGGTTACTCCGATGTCGTGCCCGTCGTCCTGATGGATTCGAGACCGGATTCGATCACGAGCGCGTACGTCGGCACCGATGTGTCCACGGGTGATCCGTTGTTCGAGCTGCCCTGATCTCACCGACGCGGCGTGGTGCGTCGCTGCCCTTCCACCTCCATCGACAGTTGGTATCGATCGCATCGATACCAACTCTCGGCGTGCTCGAGCGGCTCGCCGCCGCTGAAGGAGACGCGGTCGAAGTACAACACCGGTGCGCCGCGCTTGGTCCCCAGCAGGGTCGCCGTATCACTATCGGCTGCAGTCGCTTTGACGGTCTGCTCGGCCCGGTCGATCGTCAGGCCGTAGTGATTGCGCACAGCCTCGTAGATCGATCGACTCAGATCGTGATCGATCAGGTCCGGAAGCAGTCCGGCCCGGTACCAACCGTCGTCGACGCTCACCGGCTCGGCATCGGCAAGCCGCAGCCGCTTGATGTGGTAAGTCTGCTCCCCGGCGGCCAGCCCGAGGGCGCGCACCGTTGCCGCGGATGGCTTTTCGAGCCGCGCGAACAACACCACGGTCGTCGGCGTCAATCCTTGTGCACGCATTTCCTCCGAGAACGACGCCAGATGCAGACGAGATTGCACGGTCCGGCTGGCCACGAACGTGCCCTTGCCGCGGACGCGCACCAGATGCCCGTCGTTGACCAGTTGACCGATCGCTTCCCTGACGGTGATACGGCTGACGCCGTAGTCTTCCATCAACTTGCGCTCGCTCGGCATCAAATCGCCCGGTTGGAGCTCCTTGGTGCAGCGGTGCAACAGAATTGCGCGCAGCTGTTCGTGTTTCGGGACCTGACTGTCCCTCAGATGTACGGGCATCACCACTGCGCCGGCCTTTCGATCACTCGCCGGACCAGCGGTACGGACTGGTCCGGTCCAACCGAAGACTACGCGACGTCGGCACCACCTCGACGGTATTCCGCTACCCGAGGAGTATCGCGGACTCGTTCACTGGGAAAGATGCGACCGACCGTGCATGATCGACACTCGTGACCGCTGCCGATTCCGCCTACGGACCGACTCCACTCTCGACTCCCATCAGCGCCGGAATCGTCGCCGCGTTGGTAGGTTTCACGAGCTCGTTCGCCGTCGTGCTGACCGGGTTGCGCGCGGTCGGTGCCAGCCCGGCAGAGGCGGCGTCCGGATTGTCGGCGCTGTGCGTGACGCAGGCACTGGGCATGATGTGGCTGGCCCGCCGATACCGACAGCCCATCACCTTGGCATGGTCGACGCCCGGTGCGGCGCTGCTGGCCGGAACCGGCGTGGTGGCCGGAGGGTGGCCCGCCGCCGTGGGAGCGTTCGTCACGGTCGGCGTCCTGATCGTCCTGACCGGCCTCTGGCCCAGACTGGGCGCGCTGGTCTCGCGCATTCCGGTCCCTCTTGCCCAGGCAATGTTGGCGGGGGTTCTCTTACCCCTGTGCTCGGCTCCGGTGGCCGCCTTCGCCGACTCCCCCGCGCTGATAGCGCCGGTGGCAGTCGTGTGGCTCGTCGTTCTCCGTTTCAGCAGCCGATGGGCAGTGCCGGCAGCGTTCGTTGCCGCGGCTGCGGTCATCGCCGCAGACTTGATCGGCAGCGACACCTCGATCGCGCCGTCCGATCTCGTTCCCGGAATCGACTGGACGGTTCCGCAGTGGACATGGCAGGCCACGATAGGGATCGCCGTACCGCTGTACATCGTCACGATGGCGTCGCAGAACATTCCTGGCGCAACCGTCATGGCATCGTTCGGTTTCCGAATCCCGTGGCGTGCATCGATGACGGTCACCGGAACCGGTACCGTCCTGGGCGCATTCGCCGGTGGTCACACGATCAACCTCGCCGCCATCAGTGCCGCGCTGTCGGCCAATCCCGGCGCACACCCGGACCCGAAGCGGCGATGGATCGCGGCGTTCTCCGCCGGTTGCTCGTATCTCGTGCTCGCACTGTTGGCCACGGCTCTGGCAACTCTGGTGGCCGCTGCACCTGCCGGAGTGGTGGAAACCGTTGCCGGACTGGCCTTGCTGGGAACGCTCGCCGCGTCGTTGTTCGGAGCACTCGAACACCCGTCGGACAGGGAAGCGACCGTTCTGACGTTCCTCGTCGCCGCGTCCGGCCTGACGTTCGCCGGTATCGGATCGGCGTTCTGGGCATTGGTCGTCGGGCTCGTGGTGCGGTCCGTTCTACGTCGGCAGTCCCCGGTGCCCACTACCCCCGAGGACACTGGCTAGTGTCTCGTTCATGACGGATCAGGCGAACGCCACGGCCGAGTTGGAGCATGCATCCGATTTCCCGGCTCTGTGGCCCGTGCCGACCCGGTGGGACGACAACGACCACTACGGCCACGTCAACAACGTCACCTACTACGCGTATTTCGATACTGCCGTCAACGGCTGGTTGATGGAGACGACGGGTGTGGACATCCGGCAACTCCCGGCGATCGGCGTGGTGGCGGAAACCTCGTGTCGTTACCTGTCCGAGTTGAGTTTCCCGGATCGCCTTCAGGTCGGCCTGGCCGTCGAGAAGTTGGGCACCCGCAGCATCGTGTACTCGCTCGCACTGTTCCGGGAAGCCGACGACGATGCGCTGGAACTGGCAGCCCGGGGTCGCTTCGTGCACGTCTACGTCGACGGCGTCACGCGCAGACCTGTCCCCATCCCTCCCGAGATCGAAAGCGCAGCACGCACTCTGGTGATCGGAACCTCGGCGAGCTGACGGTCTACAGGCCGATGTCGTCGGCGGTGTTCACCGCACGGGTGACGATGTCGTCGATGAGCGTCGTGGTGGGACCGCCCGCGATCGCTCTGTTTCTCGAGTCCGCTTCCATGCGGCGCATGACGCCTTCCGCGATGATCGCGAGCTTCCACAACGCCAAAACCTGCCAGAATCCGACGTCGGAGACATCGCGCCCCGTGTGCTGAGCGTACGAGTCGACGAGCTCGGACCTGGTGGGGAATCCGGGCAATGTCGACGCCATGAACGGGCCCGCGACCCCGTCGTCGGCTTGTGGCCAGTAGGCCAGCAGTCCGCCGAGATCTGCCAGCGGATCCCCGAGTGTGCACAGCTCCCAGTCGACGACCGCAGCTACTCGGCCGTCGTCGCGGGCGGTGATGACGTTGCTGAGGTGAAAATCTCCGTGTACCAGGGCCACTTCGTACTGCTCTGGAATGCCGGCCGCGAGTCTGGCTGCGAGAGAATCGATCCCGGGTACGTCCCTGGTGCGCGAGGACTCCCATTGCTTGGTCCATCGGGCGAGCTGACGAGCGGCGTAGGGCTTGTGGCTTGCCAGGTCGTTCAGGCCGGACGACTCGAGATCGACGCGGTGAATGTCGGCGAGCGCTACGGTCAGACCGAGCCCGACTCGGCGACGGTGGTCGATGTCGAGTTGCTCGGCCGCCGCAACCGAATCGACCACAACACCGTCCACGAAACTCATGAGCACCAGAGGAACATCGGAGATCGACGAATCCTCGGTCATTGCAATCATTTTCGGAACCGGCACCGCTGTGTTCTGCAACGCCGACAGAATTCGGTGCTCACGCACCACATCGTGCGCGGAGGCCAGCAGGTGTCCGAGCGGGGGTCGGCGAAGAACCCACGAGGATCCTGCTGCGTCCCGGACCTCGAACGTGAGATTGGACTGCCCGTTTCCGATTCGACGGTAGGTCAGCGGGGACGTCGCGCCGATTCCCAATCCTTCGATCCAGGTCGACACCGCATCTTCGTCCAGTCCCACCGCGCCCATTCAGTGCCCTCATTTCGCTGCGCGACGAAGAATCGTCGACTGCTGTCATCCAATCGGATGATCGTAGCGAAGCGCAGGCCCCTTCGAGGGCAGGGAGTCAGCTGGCGCGTTCGAAGGCCGAGATCAGCGCCGGGGTAGCAATCGCGGCCGCAGGCACCGACGCACCGTGACGCTTGACGGCAATCTCGTCCACTTCACCGACAAGCAAGGCAACCAGCGCATCCGGCTCTGCATTCCACACCGAAGAAATGTTGTGCACCTCGGCCGGGGCGAAGAGTCCGCTGGTGGCCAGCGCATGGATCCACTCGGTCACGGCTTCGGCGGTAGGCTCGGGCATGACGGACCGATCGAGAGAGTCCGCTTGGAACTCGTTGCAAAAGAACGCGCGGACCATATCGAGCTGTCCCTGAGACATTGCGGTCATGTTCTTCTCCTTCGAGTTTCCGGCGTCCGATTCATGGCGAAGTTCACCTTCGACTAGCACCGGATACCGTGTTCAGATCGTTACCGATTTGCGTGTAACAACGAAACACGGTTTTCCGATGCGGCTGAAACTACGCCCTTTTGGTCGGTCTCGCTCCAGGTGAGCCGGACTATGTGACTATCGTCACATACTCGGACCCATCCGATCAACGTCTTGCAACGAAGTCATAGTTCGCGTTACGAAATGCTGTGATCGCGGACAACGAACACGACAATTCCCAGGTAGACGGCCTGAGACCACACCCTTTGCCGACGGCGGCCTTCCACAATCAGGCATAAGACCAGCGAAGTGATGACAATCGGTATCGGACGCCAGGGTTGCTGAAACCCCATAAAACATTCTCACCACCCGCATTGAGGCCCGTTTACCTATCTGCATTGCTACCGGGCGGGTTCCGGCTGGCCCGGGACCCAGAAAGGAAGTCGGAGCGTGTCACTGTGACCGAAACGTTACCGACACCATTCAGCGGGCTCTCGAGTTCCTCACACGCTTCGTTCAGGCTGATCGGGCACTGTGGCCGTCATGTCATCGTCGAGCCTCAAGAGCGGACCGATCCGCAGATCCCATCGAACCGGAAGCACCGCAGCACGGGGTGTTACTTCGGCACATCGGCGTCGTCGAGCCATTGTCACGCGAGCGACAGTGTCGGGCCTGTCCGCAGGCGCGCTACTGGCACTGCTGATCTCTGCACCGCACATGGCATCCCCAGCGTCTGCGGACGTCGCTCCCGTCGCAGCACTGGCCATCGCCGCGCTCGGTGCCATCGACGTGACGACGGTGTTGATTGCCGTCGCCGTCCTCGCCGCGGTAGCGGTGCTACGAAAACTGCCGTACGGGATCGGGGTGGTGATCGCCTGCACCATCGGGTCGGTGGTGACCGGCGAACTCGCTCGTGAATTCGCCGGATCGTCCGTAACGCCTACCGGGCTTCCTCACGGCCAGCTCGTCGCCACGACGGCATTGCTCGGTGCCGCATCCATGGTGGCGTCCTCGGCGTGGCGACCCGTGGTCCTCGGTCTGGGCACCACCGCGACGCTTGCGGTGGCAGCGGCAGCCCTGATCACCGGTTCCGCATCGATCGTCGGGATCGCAAGCGCATTGCTGGTCGTCTTCATGTGGTGGCCCGCATGCTCGATCGTCATGCTCTACTCCCCCGATGCCGCTGCCCGCGAAGCGCGCAACCCGTTGGATACGGCGGCCATGGCCGTCCAACGCAAAATGGGACGCTTCCGTTGACATCGAGAATCGATGCCGGAAGCGTCCCACCCGCTGGGAGCGAAGGTCGTGACTAGAGAGCCTTGAGCTCCTCGGTCACTTCGGAGACCGACTTCTTCGCGTCACCGAACAACATCGACGTGCCCTCGGCGAAGAACAGAGGGTTCTCGATGCCCGCGAACCCCGACGACATCGATCGCTTGAGGACAATGACGGACTTCGACTGATCGACGTTCAAAATCGGCATCCCGTGAATAGGGCTCGACGGGTCGTTGCGCGCCGCAGGGTTGGTCACGTCGTTCGCGCCGATGACCAACGTGACGTCGGTACGCGAGAACTCGTCGTTGATGTCGTCCATTTCCTTCATCGCGTCGTACGCGACGTCGGCCTCGGCGAGCAACACGTTCATGTGCCCCGGCATACGACCGGCGACGGGGTGAATGGCGTACTTGACCTCGACGCCCTTCGACTCGAGCAACTTGGCCATGTCCTTGACCGCATGCTGCGCTTGCGCAACAGCCAGACCGTATCCGGGCACGACGATGACCTGGTTGGCGTAGGCCATCTGGATCGCCGCGTCGGCCGCGGACGTTGCTTTGACCGTTCCGCCGCTGGCACCGGCCGGCCCGGCAGCTGCATCGCCGCCGCCGAATCCACCGGCGACGATCGCCGGGATGGAACGGTTCATCGCCTTGGCCATGAGGTTGGTCAGGATCGTGCCGGACGCACCGACGATCATTCCCGCGACGATCATCGCCGTGTTGTTCAGCGCCAAACCGGCGGCCGCTGCCGACAAGCCCGTCAGAGCGTTGAGCAGCGAGATGACCACCGGCATGTCTGCGCCGCCGATCGGCAGCACCACCGTCAGACCGAGGATGCCCGCCAGCACCAGAACTGCGACGATCCACCACTGCGATACTCCGCCGCCCGGGGTCGCGTTGATGCCGATGACCACCGCAGCGGCGACGGCACCGATGAGCAGCAGGGCATTGAGCGGCTGCTGCAACTTGCCGATGGTGATCGGCGAGCCGGGCAGAGTCTCCTGCAGCTTGAGGAATGCGATGAGCGAGCCCCAGAACGAGATCGAACCGATGATCGCCGCGAACAATGAACCGATGACGATATGTACGGTCGGCGACTCACCGTGGTTGAAGTTCGAGAACCCGGACGTGTCCAGGAATTCGGCCCACGCGATCAACGCGACCGTGCCGCCGCCGACGCCGTTGAACAGCGCAACCAGCTGCGGCATAGCGGTCATCTTCACCTTGCGTGCCGGCGGGATTCCGAGCGCGACGCCGACGACGAGTCCGACGATGATCAGGATCCAGTTCTCGGTGTCACGAATGGAGATCAGCGTCGCCACGACGGCGACGAACATGCCGACAGCGGCGATCTGGTTGCCACGCACGGCTGTCTTCGGTCCGGTCAGACCCATCAACCCGTAGATGAACATGCCGAAGGCGACGATGTAGAGAATGTTGACGAGATTATCCATCAGGAGTCAGCCCCCTTCTCGATCTTGGCGGGGACGGGCTTGGACTTGAACATGCCGAGCATGCGGTCGGTGACCACGAAGCCACCGATGACGTTGACCGTTCCGAATACCAGCGCGACGAACAGAATGACCTGCAGGCCGATCGAGGGATCCTCGACCTTTCCGAGTACGACGAGCGCACCGAGCACGACGATGCCGTGGATGGCGTTGGTTCCCGACATCAGTGGGGTGTGCAAGGTGTTGGGCACCTTGGAGATCACCGCGAAGCCGACGAACCCGGACAGCACCAGGATCGCGATGTTCGCGAGCAGCGGGGTGTACATCAGTTCTCCTTCTCACGTGTCACGCAGGCACCGGCAAGGACCTCGTCCGAAAAATCGGGGGCGAGCGTGCCGTCGACCAACATGAGTTCGAGCAATGCCGAGATGTTCTTCGAGTACAGCTCGCTGGCGTGCTCGGGCATCGAGGCCGGGAGGTTCAACGGGGAGCAGATGGTGACGTCGTGCTTGACGACGGTCTGGCCGGGCTCGGTGAGCTCACAGTTTCCGCCCGTCTCGCCGGCAAGGTCGACCACGACACTGCCGGGCTTCATCCCTTCGACAGCCGCGGCGGTGACCAGCCGGGGCGCGGGGCGCCCGGGCACCAGTGCGGTGGTGATGACCACGTCGAAGCCCTTGATGGCTTCTTCGAGGGCCTTCTGTTGCTGAGCACGCTCGTCGTCGGTCAGCTCTCGTGCGTATCCACCCTCACCGGCTGCGTCGATCCCCAGATCGAGCCACTGTGCGCCGACGGATCGAACCTGGTCGGCAACCTCGGGACGCACGTCGTATCCGGTCGGTCGACCGCCGAGACGCTTGGCGGTGGCCAACGCTTGCAGACCCGCCACCCCGACTCCGAGAACCAGCACGGTCGCGGGCTTCACAGTGCCCGCGGCGGTGGTCAACATCGGGAAGAATCTGGTCGATTCCGAGGCGGCCAGCAGCACGGACTTGTAGCCGGCCACGTTGGCCTGCGAGGACAGTGCGTCCATCACCTGGGCGCGCGAGATACGCGGAATAGCTTCGACGGCGAACGCCTGCACTCCTGCAGCCTTCAATGCGCCGATGCTGTTCTCCGCGTTACGCGGTGCCAGGAATCCGATGAGCGTCGAACCCGACGTCAGCTTGGCGATCTCGGCATCGGACGGCGGCGCGACCTTGACCACGACGTCCGCCGACCATGGATCACCGATCGTCGCACCGGCGGCGACGTACAGCTCGTCCGGAATCAGAGCGCCGAGACCGGCACCCGATTCGACGACGATCTCGACGCCCTTTCCCGTCAGGGACGCAACGATCTTGGGCACCAGAGCGACACGGCGCTCGCCCTCCCCCGATTCCCGAACCACACCGACGACCGTCGTGGATCCCGAACCCTTCTCCGTGCTCTGCGATGTATCCAAATCTCCGTCTTCCTGCGTTGAATGGTGCCCACATGTCGGCCAACGGCCCCGAACTTGCGACGAGTGGACGAACCCATGCGACAAGGCACAAGGTCCCTGATAGTAGCCAGAGGAAACAGACCGCGGGTACCCGGAACACTGTCCGATTCGTTCTGAATCGAGTCCGTTCGACATTTCCCGGCGACGGGACGCGCATTTGTGTTGCACGCCACACAGGCCTATCGCTGATGATCGGACCCTACAGTGACACCCGTGGAATCTTGCATCTTCTGTGCGATCGTTGCCGGCGACGCCCCCGCCCACCGAGTGTTCGAGAACGACCACACCGTCGCCTTTCTCGACATTCGACCGATCAGTCGCGGACACCTCCTCGTCGTTCCGCGCGAGCACACCACCGATCTGAACTCGAGCCATCCAGATGCGGCCGCCGAGGTGTTTCGCGTCGGACACACCCTGGCGCGCGCGGTGCGCCACTCGGACCTGCGCGCCGACGGAGCCAATCTGGTGATCAACGACGGCAAGGCTGCCTTTCAGACGGTATTTCACCTGCATCTGCACGTCGTACCGCGATGGCACCGTGATCGGCTGCGGTTCGCTGCCGGTTTTGTGGCTCGTCGCCTACGTGAGCCCGATCGTGTCGCGGACGCCGTTCGTGTCGGGCTGACTCGGCTGAGAGAAGAACCGACGACGTGAAACTCTTCCTGTCGTCATACCGATTCGGCGGTCACTCCGACGAATTCGTCCAACTCACCGGGCCGCCCTCCGATCTCGCCGTCATCGCGAACGCGTCGGACGCGTGGCCCGCCGCGGCGCGCGATTCCTCGCTCCGCAGCGAGTTCGGTCCGTTGCGCGCTCTCGGATATCGACCGGCGGAGGTGGATCTACGCGACTACGTCGGTAAGCCGGCAGCGTTCGAGCGAGTCCTCGACGGATTCGGTGCTGTATGGGTTCGCGGCGGCAACACGTTCGTCCTGCGCGCCCAGCTCACCCGCTCCGGTGCCGACGAAATTCTGAGCGAGCGTGTGCGAGGAAACTCCATCGCCTACGGCGGTTACAGCGCGGGTGCGTGTGTGGCGGCTCCGTCGTTGGTCGGAGTCGAGGATGCAGACGATCCCGCCGAGGTCCGACCCACTACCGGTATCGAGACGGTATGGGACGGACTGAATCTGGTGGACTTCTCGATCGTGCCCCACCTGAATTCCGTTCTGGACGAGAATGATTCGGGATGGGCTACCCTGCAGCGCCTCCGCCGTGACGGCGTTCGCTGTCACGGCTTGACCGACGAACAGGCCATCGTCGTCGATGATTCGGGCCCTCGAATTCTGGGTGGTTGAACGGCGATCAACCCAGGCGGGCGAGTGGAGCGAGCCGGTCGAGCGACGACCACGCCAGTGAGCATCGTCGAGCGGTCATCTCGTCCGCGTCCAGGACGAGCATGTCGAACAACTGGCGCGGTGCCGCTCGCCACGAGTCCGCGATGTGCGACACGGTGGCCTTCTCGAACATCCCGGAGTGCGCCAAGGCCTGCACCCACTCGTCGATGTCACCTCGATGGATCCGCTCGATGGTGTCGTATTCGACACCACCACCGAGGAATTCGTACGAGAACATCGCCGCCACGTAGTTCCAGGAGTCACTTCCGGGATCGATCATGGTGCAGCCTCCTTGTCGACTCGCGTCACATGGGGCGCGAGATTCGCTGTGGTGGACGCTAGCGTGGCGAACTACAAGATTGCGTGTCGACGACGCATCGATCTGGTAACGCCTGAGGCTGGTGTTACTTATGTGACTCGGCAGGCGCGACGGCGTCCCTCGTCCGCGCCCCACTCTCGGTCGTGGCAGACTCGAGTGGCGACGGTCACATTTCGACGTGAGGAGAACCGGATGTCGGTGACGACGGATGCAGATGCCCGCCTGACCGAACTCGAATCCCTACTTCCTGCCGGTGCCATGGTCACCGACCCGGACATCACCGAGGGATACCGACGCGATTGGGCCAAGGATCCCGACGCCGGCACCCCGCTGGCGGTGGTTCGCGCACAGTCCACCGAGGACGTTCGTGCCGTCATGCGCTGGGCCACCGAACACAACGTGGCGGTGGTTCCCCGCGGCGCCGGGTCGGGATTGTCCGGCGGTGCCACTGCCGTCGACGGCGGAATCGTGCTCACCACGGAACTGATGCGCGAGATCACCGTCGATCCGGTGACCCGTATCGCCGTCGTACAACCCGGACTGCTCAACGTCGAGGTCAAGAAGGCGGTGGCCGAGCACGGCCTGTGGTACCCGCCGGATCCCTCGTCGTTCGAGATGTGTTCCATCGGCGGCAATGCGGCCACCAACGCCGGCGGACTGTGCTGCGTGAAGTACGGCGTCACCACCGACTACGTTCTCGGGCTCGAGGTCGTCCTCGCCGACGGGACTGCCGTCCGACTCGGCGGTCCACGTCTGAAAGATGTTGCCGGACTGTCTCTTGCGAAGCTCTTCGTCGGATCCGAGGGCACGCTGGGCATCATCACCGAGATCACTCTTCGATTGATCCCTGCGCAACCTCCGGCCAGCACCGTGGTCGCCTCGTTCGCCTCCGTGCACGATGCGACGACTGCGATTCTGGCCATCACCCGAACCTTGCGGCCGTCGATGCTCGAGTTCATGGACCGCGCGTCCATCGGTGCCGTCGAAGATGCCATGAACATGGGACTCGACCGCGAGGCAGCAGCGATGCTCATTGCTCGGTCCGACTCCCCCGGTGCCGACCGTGGGCGCGAGATCGAGATCATGGCGGCCGCGTGCACCGAGGCCGGTGCCTCGGATGTCTTCACCACCGACGACCCCGACGAGGGCGAAGCATTTGCTGCCGCACGGCGATTCGCGATTCCTGCGGTCGAACGACTCGGCAGCCTGCTGCTCGAGGACGTCGGAGTACCACTGCCCGCGCTCCCCGCACTGGTCGACGGAATAGCCGAGCTGTCCGTGAAGTACGACGTTCTGGTGGCCGTCATCGCTCATGCCGGCGACGGCAACACCCATCCGCTGATCGTGTTCGACCCCGAGGACGCCGACATGACCCGCCGAGCCAATGTCGCGTTCGGAGCGATCATGGATCTCGCAATCTCGTTGGGCGGCACCATCACCGGAGAACACGGCGTCGGTCGTCTCAAGAAGGCCTGGCTGCCCGATCAGGTCGGAGAAGACGTCATGGAACTGACCCGACGGATCAAGACCGCTCTCGATCCGGCGGGCATCCTCAACCCCGGTGCTGTGTTGTGATCATCCGTCGACGGTGAACCCGTCCGCCACCGTCAGCACCTCGTCGAGGATTTCCAGTCCCTGACGAATCTCGTCCTCGGACGTCGTCAGCGGCGGTGCGATCTGAAGTCGATTTCCGGCGACGAAGGGCCACAGTCCGCGTGACTTCGCTGCGGCGGTCACCGTTCCCATTGCCGCCGCATCCTTGCCCGATGCGGCGAAGGGCACCAGCGGCTCTCGGGTCGTGCCGTCCTTGACCAGTTCGACGGCCCAGAAGAATCCCTTGCCGCGCACCTCGCCCACACTCGGATGCGATTCGGCCAGCTTGGACAGGCCCGCTCCGAGTACGTCCTCGCCGACGTGCCGCACGTGCGGAAGGATCTTGTCGCGCTCGAACACCCCGATGGACGCGACGCCCGCGGCGCACCCGAGGACGTGGCCGGAGTAGGTCAATCCGCCCGGATAGGCTTTGTGGTCGAACTGCGAGGCGATCTTCTCCGAGATCACGACTCCGCCGAGGGGTACGTATCCGGAGTTGACGCCCTTGGCGAACGTGATCAGATCCGGTGTCACATCCCAGGCCTGGCATGCGAACCATTCGCCGATTCGCCCGAACCCGACCATCACTTCGTCGGCGATGTAGACGATCCCGTACTTGTCGCACAGCGCCCGAACGCCGGCCAGATATCCGGGCGGCGGGATCAGCACACCGTTGGTGCCGATGACCGATTCGAGAATGAGTCCGGCGATGTTCTGCGCACCTTCCAGCACGATGACCTGTTCGAGATGTGCCAGTGCTGCGGCCGTCTCGTCCTCGGGAGTCGTTGTGCCCCAGGGTGACCGGTAAGGGTACGGCCCGAAGAAGCGTACGACGTCGACGTTGGTCGGCTCGGTGCCCCATCGCCTCGGTTCGCCGGTGAGACCGATCGCAACTCCGGTTCCGCCGTGGTACGAGCGGTACGCGGCCAGCATCTTCGTGCGTCCGGTGTGCTGACGCGCCAGCCGCACTGCATGCTCGACGGCTTCGGCACCACCCGTCGTGAAGAACACTCGGTTCAGATCACCCGGGGCCCGCTCGGCGATCAACGCGGCCAGTTCACTGCGCTTGTTGTTGGCCACGGTCGGGGAAATCGTGGTCAGCACCTGCGCCTGCTCGACGATGGCGGCCACGACGTCGGGGTGTTGATGGCCGAGATTGACGTTGACCAGCTGTGACGAGAAGTCCAGGTATCGGTTGCCCTTGTCGTCCCAGAACCACGACCCCTCGGCACCCTCGACGGTGATCGGGTTCAGTTCGGCCTGCGCCGACCAGGAGTAGAACACGTGATCCATCTACTTGCCGCCTTCCTCCAGTGTGACCTCCATCGGAGCGTACGACTCTCCGGTGACGTCCACTCCGTCGGCCTTCAACAAATCCAATGCCTTGCCGACATACTCGTTGGTGTAGGCCTCGGCATCGGGATCAGCGGTGAGCACGGTCGAGCCCTCGGCGTTCTTCGTGGTCTTCGCGATGTCCACGGTTTGCTGCCAGGCGGCCTCGTCGATCATCCCGATGCCCTCACTCGACGGCCAGATCAATTTGTTGACTTCGTTGACCTGCCAGAGCTGATGGCTCGCGCCGAGTGTGGAGCCGGCAGCGACAGTGATGTCGCGGCACTTCTCGACGTTGTCTCGGCAGAAGATCCAGCCCTTCAGCGATGCCGCCAGGAATTTGACGGTCTGATCCTGGTACGCCTCGTCGGAGAGCTTGTCCGTATTGGCCCAGATCGCGTCCTGCAACATGGCGACACCGTCGTCGTTCCAGTTCAGCGAGCTGAAGTCGTCCGCGGTGTACAAGGCGCCGGTCGCGGGGTTCACCGTCTCGAGCAGCTGCGCGTACTCGTTGTACGACATGGCCTGTGCGGCAGCGATATCGCCGGACAGCAGCCCGTTCATGTCGAACTGCTGCTGCACCAACGTCACGTCGGATGGGCTCACTCCTGCTCGAGTCATGCCGGCGAACAACTCGAATTCGTTGCCGTAGCCCCAGTTTCCGACAGTCTTGCCGCGAAGGTCGGCGGGTGAGGCAATGTTCTGATCCTTGAACGAGACCTGCAATGTTCCGGATTTCTGGTAGATCTGAGCGACGTCGGTGATGCCCGCCCCGGCCTCGCGGGAGGCGAGCGCTTTCGGCACCCACGCGACGGCATAATCGGCCTGTCCCTGCGCCAGCACGGTCTGCGGAACGATATCCGTTCCGCCGTCCAATATTTCGACGTCCAGTCCCTGCTCGGTGTAGAAGCCTTGGTCGACGGCCGCCAGATAGCCCGCGAACTGGCCCTGTTTGAACCACTGCAATTGCAACTTGATCGGGGTGTTCCCGTCGCCACCGGTCTCGGTTTCGGTCGTGGTGGTGCTGCAGGCCGAGGCGACTACCGCCAGTGCCATGACGACGGCCAGCAGGCGTCGGGGGGTTCGAGTGATCTTCACGTTCGACTTCTCCTAGGTACGACGGCGGGACACGAGCTTCTCGAGCAAGAGAACGACCAGAAAGAAGAGCAACCCGACTGCGATGGCACCCACGACGTAGGCCCATGCCCGGGGGTAGGCGGTGTTCGCCGCGGCGGAGGTGATCCGCGACCCCAAACCGTTCTGCAATCCACCGAAGTACTCGCAGATGATGGCTGCAATGACAGCATTCGGAGCCGCAACCCGCAACCCGGTGAAGATGTGTGGCACCGCGGACGGAAGACGAACGATGCGCGTGAACTGCCAGCCGCCGACCGCATACGAGGTCATCAGGTCGTGATGCACCGGCGACACCTGTCGGAGTCCTTTTGCCGCACTGACGAAGACCGGGAAGAACACGACAATGGTCACGACGAGGCGGCGCGGTAGGTCGGTGGTCGAGGAGAACATCGAGTTGAACACCGGAGCGAGGGCCACGATGGGAACCGCAGCGGCACCCGCCGCCAGCGGGGTGAGAAGCTCGTCGACGATCCTGAGGCGAACGGCCACCATCGCGGCGAGAAGACCGAGGACCGATCCCGCGATCAACCCCACCAATGCATTGGTTCCGGTTGCCACACTTGCCGATCCGATGTTGCCGACGTTACGAGCGAACTGTTCGGCAATCGCACTCGGTGAGGGAAGGAGGAACGACGGTACCCCGGCGACGACGGTCAGCAGCTGCCACAATCCGAGCAGGACCATGCCGAACACCACCGGCGGCAGCCAGACTCTCATCGGAGATCCGCACCGCGAACGACGCGCCCGTGCAGTGCATCCCGAACCGAGGTGATGGCGGAGAAGAATTCCGTGGACTCGCGTGGGTCCCCGACGGAGTCGAACGTGCCGATCGTGAGCGTGTCCACGATCCTCCCCGGCCGGGGCGACATCACGACCACTCGGTCGGACAGATACACCGCTTCGGGAATGGAGTGGGTCACGAAGACCACTGCTGCGCTCGACTCCTCGGCTATGCGCAACAGGTCGTTCTGCATCTTTTCGCGCGTCATCTCGTCGAGTGCGCCGAACGGTTCGTCCATCAGCAACAGTCCCGGCGTTCGGGCCAGAGCACGTGCGATCGCTACTCGTTGCTGCATACCACCGGACAGCTGGCTGGGATAGCGCTCGGCAAAATCGGTGAGTCCCACGAGTTCGAGCAGTTCACGTACCCGTTCCGCGCGTTCTCGTTTCGCCACCTTGTGCAGCTCGAGCGGCAACGCAACGTTCGACTGCACCGTTCGCCAATCGAGTAGCCCTGCCTGTTGAAATGCGATGCCGTACTTCTGTTCGACGCGAGCTTGCGGCGCCGTCAGACCGAACACCGACACCGCACCGGAGGTGGGTTGCTCGAGATCTGCGATGATGCGAAGCAGCGTCGACTTGCCGCAGCCGGAAGGGCCGATCAGAGATACGAATTCGCCGGGAGCGATCGACAGCGACACATCGTCCAGCGCGGTCACTCCCCCATCGAACGTCTTGCCGACGCTCTCGACCTGAACAGCATGCACGGTCATGAATCCGCCCTTCGAGCAGGAGTACGGCCCGCATATCGGCCGAGAGCGATATCGAGCAGGGCCACCAATCCGGTCACCACGAGCCCGAGTACCGCGGCACCGAGAACGGCTGCGTACAGACGAGACGCGTCGCCTGTCGCCTGTTGCGAGAACACGATGATCTGCCTACCGATACCGCCGGTGGTTCCGGTCGAGATCTCGGCAACGACAGCACCGATCACAGCGGCTGCGGCAGCCAGCCGCAGCGACGGGATCAGGTGCGGCACCGAGGCCGGGAGCCGTAGCCGCACAAGTGTGGTCCACCATCCGGCCGCGTAGCTGTGCATCAGATCCAGCGATGCCCGGTCGGGTGCACGTAGGCCGCGCAGCATCCCCACTGCCACCGGGAAGAACGCGAGGTACGACGCGATGACGGTGATGCTCATCCACGGCTGCCAGGAGTACCCGGCGATGGCGATCTTTCCTCCCCAGCCGGCGATGAGCGGTGCCAGTGCAATGAGCGGCACCGTCTGCGAGACGATCACGTAGGGCAACACCGACCGCTCCACCCACACGAATCGTTGCATGGCGACAGCCAGCACCAGTCCGACCGACGCGCCCAAAACGAATCCGAGCACCGCAAGCCCGAACGTGAACAATCCACTGGAGACGATCGCCGCGCCGACACTGCGTGCCCCGGCAACGTTCACCTCCGGCTCGGTCAACGCAGCCAACACCGACCACACATGCGGCAGAGCGCCGTCGTCGGTGCGCGGCAACACCCGCACACTCCCGACACTCACGCCGTTTTCGGGGACGAGCACTTTCACCAGCTCCCACAACACCAGCAACAACACGACCGCAGCCACCGCCATGACCGGACGACGAAGTCCTCGCGACGAGCGGGCGGGAGTAGGAGCTACCACCGCCGCCTGATCGAGAACACCGGTCACGACGTAGCCGTGACGGACGTGCGGATCTGCGGAATGATGCTCTCTCCGTACGCTTCCAGCGTCGCGGCCTTGGCGTCGTGCTGGAGATAGACAGAGAACTGGTCGACGCCCAGTGCCTCCAGCTCTTTCAGTTTGGCGATGTGCTCGGCCGGTGTGCCGAGTATGCAGAACCTGTCGATCACCTCGTTCGGAACGAATTCTGCGTGCGAGTTCCCTGCTCGGCCGTGCTCGTTGTAGTCGTACCCGGTACGTGTTGCGATGTAGTCGGTGAGTGCCTGCGGCACCCCGCCGCCATCGCCGCCGTAGCGCGCGACGATATCTGCGACGTGGTTGCCGACCATCCCGCCGAACCAACGGCATTGGTCCCGTGCGTGTTCGAGGCCGGCCTCGGTACCGTCGGTGACATAGGCGGGAGCGGCCACACAGATCGAGATCGAATCCGGATCGCGACCCGCCTCCTCGGCCGCAGCACGCACTCGGCCGATCGTCCAGGCAGCAATATCCGGATCGGCCAACTGCAGGATGAAGCCGTCCGCTACCTGCCCGGTGAGCTCGAGGGCTTTGGGTCCGTACGCCGCGACCCACACCTCGAGCTTCGAGTGCTCTGCCCACGGGAACTGCACTGTCGTCTCACCGACTCGGGCGCTACGCCCGTTCGCGAGACTGCCGATCACCTCGATCGACTCACGAAGCGCCGCAAGCGTTGTCGGCTTACCACCGAGAGCGCGGACCGCGGAATCTCCACGCCCGATGCCGCAGACGGTGCGATTGCCGAACATGTCGTTGAGCGTCGCGAATGTCGATGCCGTCACCGTCCAATCGCGGGTAGCCGGATTGGTGACCATCGGACCCACCGTCACGCGCCTGGTCGCGGCCAGAATCTGGCTGTAGATGACGTACGGCTCCTGCCACAGCAGATGCGAATCGAAGGTCCATACGTGCGAGAAGCCATGTGTCTCGGCCTGTCTGGCCAGATCGATCACACGGGACGCCGGCGGATTGCACTGCAGCACTACCCCGATGTCCATGGCTCAGATCAGATTCTGCGACAGGTCGCGTCGGACGAAGCTGCCGTGTCCTGCAGTGCCGGAGTAAGATCCGCCGTCGACGATCACCCGCCCGCGAGACATCACGGTGTCGACGTGCCCGTCGATCTCGAAACCCTCGTACGCGGAGTAGTCCATGTTCATGTGATGGGTCTTGTCCACTCCGATGCTGGTGTGCCCGTTCGGATCGTAGATCACGATGTCGGCATCGGCTCCGGGGCTGATGACGCCCTTCTTCGGGTACATGCCGAACATCCGGGCCGGGGTGGTGCAACAGACATCCACCCACTTCTCGAGGGTGATCTTTCCGCTCTTCACCCCTTGGAACATCAAATCGATCCGATGCTCCACCGACCCGATTCCGTTGGGAATCTTGGAGAAGTCGCCGATACCCATCTCCTTCTGGTCCTTCATACAGAACGGGCAATGATCGGTACTGACGGTTGCGACGTCACCGGTGCGCAGGTAACGCCACAGTTCGTCCTGATGCCCCTCGGCCCGCGACCGCAGAGGCGTCGAGCACACCCATTTGGCCCCCTCGAAACCCGGCGCACCGAGCTGTTCTTCGAGCGACAGATAGAGATACTGCGGACACGTTTCGGCAAACACGTTCTGCCCGTTGCCCCGAGCCTGCGCAATCTGCTCGAGCGCCTGCTTGGCGGATACGTGCACCACATACAGCGGCGCGCCGGTGACGTCGGCCAGCATGATGGCTCGGTGCGTCGCCTCCTCCTCGAGCTGCCACGGACGCGACGTCCCGTGGAAGTACGGGGCCGTGTCTCCGCGTGCGATCGACTGCGCCACGAGAACGTCGATGGCAATGCCGTTCTCCGCGTGCATCATCAGCAACGCACCTGTTTCGGCCGCCGACTGCATGGCGCGCAGAATCTTGCCGTCGTCGGAGTAGAAGACGCCCGGGTAGGCCATGAAGAGTTTGAAGCTGGTGACACCCTCGGAGACCAACTCGCTCATGGCTTTCAGGGAATCGTCGGTGACGTCGCCGATGATCTGATGAAACCCGTAGTCGACGGCGCACTTCCCTGCCGCTTTCTCGTGCCACTGTGCCAATGTGTCCTGTACTCGCTGGCCGGGAGTCTGAATCGCGAAGTCCACGATGGTCGTCGTACCGCCCCAGGCTGCCGCGCGCGTTCCGGTCTCGAAGGTGTCGGAGGCGAAAGTGCCACCGAACGGCATCTCCATGTGGGTGTGTCCGTCGACGCCGCCCGGAATCACGTACTTCCCGGTGGCGTCGATGACGACGTCTGCCGAGGTCTTCAAGTCTGCGGCCAGTGACACCGAGCCCGGTGCTAATACTGCGACGATGGTTTCACCGTCGATGAGCACATCCAATTCCTGTGCGCCGGTGGTGGATACCACGGTTCCACCGTGCACGAAGGTGGTGGCCATCAGGGTTGCACCAGCGGGCCGTAGGCGTCGGGTCTGCGGTCACGATAGAAGGCCCATCGGTCACGGACCACCTTGATCAAGTCCATGTCCAGATCTCGAACGACGATCTCGGGCTCGGAATCCGACGCCACCTCGCCGACGAATTTGCCCTCGGGGTCCACGAAGTAGCTGGTCCCGTAGAAATCGTCGTCTCCGTATTCGGATTCGATTCCGACCCGGTTGATCGCGCCCACGTAGTACTCGTTCGCGACGGCAGATGCGGGTTGCTCGAGCTTCCACAGGTAGTTCGACAGGCCGCGCGAGGTAGCCGAGGGGTTGAAGACGATCTCCGCGCCGGCAAGACCCAACGCACGCCAACCTTCGGGAAAGTGCCGGTCGTAGCAGATGTACACCCCGATTCGACCGACCGCGGTGTCGAACACCGGCCATCCCAGGTTGCCGGGTCGAAAGTAGAACTTCTCCCAGAATCCGTTGACATGGGGAATATGGTGCTTTCGATACTTGCCGAGATAGGTGCCGTCGGCGTCGACCACGGCGGCGGTGTTGTAGAGAAGGCCCGGCTGCTCCTGCTCGTACACCGGCAGAATCATCACGATGCCCAGCTCTTTCGCCAATGCGGCAAAACGATCGACGGTGGGCCCGGGTACCGATTCGGCGTATTCGTAGAATTTTGCGTCCTGCAATTGGCAGAAGTACGGACCGTAGAAAAGTTCCTGGAAACAAACGACTTTTGCGCCCTGCTCGGCGGCGGACCGAGCAAACCCCTCGTGCGCCGCGATCATCGATTCTTTGTCACCGGTCCACTTGCTTTGGACCAGTGCAGCTCGAACTGTGGGCATCATTGGCACTCCATCTCTCGCTGGCTTGCACCCTCGAGAATATTTTGCGCCGTGTTACGGGATCGTTCGTCCGGTTTCGTATGTATTAATCGTCCGCGGTGTGCACAGGTGGGATTCTGATCAGTTGGACTTCGGCAACAGTGCACGCACGGAGTCGATGGTGTCGGCGGTCGCGAGGTTCTTGTCGGGTCGGTACCGCAGGACTCGCGCGAATCGCAGCGCCACGCCGCCCGGGTAGCGTGGGCTGACCTGCACGCCGTCGAGTTCGATCTCGACGATCAGTTCGGGACGCAGATACACGGTGTGCTCGTCGCGCTCTCTCTCGTGTTTGGGAAATTCCTCGGTCTGCCATTGCAACAGAACGTCGGTCAGGCCTTTGAACGTCTTGCCGACCATGATCGGGTCACCGCCATCGGGATCGCGAGCTCCGAGGTGCAGATTGGACAGGTAACCGGTACGACGTCCGTATCCCCACTCGGCTCCGAGGACGACGAGGTCGAGGGTGTGTTCGGGTTTGACCTTCTGCCAGCTCTTTCCGCGGCGGCCTGCGGCATACGGCGCTCCGAGAGCCTTCAGCATGACCCCCTCGTGCCCGGCGTCGAGTGCAGCATCGAAATGGGCGGCTGCTCCGTCCGTATCGGGCCGAACGGCACTGGGAATTCGGTGCCCCGGTGCCACTCGTTCGAGTGCAGCCAGCCGCTCTTCGAGGGGCACATCGAGCAAATCGTCGCCGTCCAGGTGCAGACAATCGAAGAAGTAGGGCTGCAGCAGAAGTTCGTGCGCGCTCTCCGCGCCGAACCGGCTCATCGTTTCCTGGAACGGCCTGGGCCGCCCACTGTCGTCGAGGGCAAGGGTCTCCCCGTCGAGGACCACCGAGTCGCACGGCAGTGCGAGTACGAGTTCCACCAACTCGGGCACGCTCGCAGTGATGTCTCGCAAGGTCCGCGTGTAGATGCTCACGTCGGTTCCGAAGCGGTGCACCTGAATTCGAGCGCCGTCGAGCTTGTATTCGACGGTGACGTCGCCGTCCAGTTGCTCCCACGCCGCGTGCAGAGATTCTGCGGGCGAGGCCAACATCGGGCGGACCGGGCGTCCCACCTCGAGCCGGAACGCGTCCAGGGCCTCTACGCCGCCGGTGATCGCGGCAACAGCAGTGGCCGACAGGCGGCCCGAGAGCATGAACGCGCGACGCACCGGAGCCTGCGGAAGATTCGTGGCGGCAGCGACCGCGTCGACCATGATTCCCTCGAGCGCCCCCTGACGGAGTTCGCCGGTGACGAGCCTGATGAGAAACTGCCGCTCCTCCGCGGTGCAGCGCGAGAAGAGGTCCGTCAACAGCGCTACTCGCCGCGCAGCCGACCCGGCACCCGACGTCGACGCGACTGCGGAGATCGCATCGTCGACCTCGGTGACCGTCAACGTCGAGACCTCGGCGGAGGTGACGTCGAGATCGGCCAGCGTGCGCCACCCGACTCCTATTCGACCCTGCCGCAATTCCCCCGACAGCCACGACACCGCGGATTCGATGTCGCCGGCTTCCGCCTCGGCGAGCACCGCGCTCAGCTGCTCGATCTTGACCTTGCGCGAGCGCGTCGCGGCCACGGCACGGGAGGCTTCGACGATCCTGGACATCAACACTCAACGAACATAACTGCACCTACCGACAGGCTGCTGACATCCAATTGTTACCGCTGGGACTCGAGCGACCGGTGTTCTTGCTGTTACGTTCGATTCATGTCAGCAACGTCCATGCGACAGGACGCATGGTGACGTGTCAGCTGAATCCGAGAACCCGGTCGCCCCAGGCAGCGCGCATGTCGCCGTCGGGATCCTCGACGAGGGTGTCGGATGTGTCGATCACCAGCGTCCATCGCGTCTTCTCGGTGTACGGAGCCCAGTGCTTGGACGCGTCCAGCGCAGCGGGCACGCCGTACCGCGCGAAAGCGAGCCACCGCCTCTGGATCCGCGCCGCCACCGCCATCGCCGGTTTACGTCCACCGAGCCAGAACGTCGGGTCTCGGTTCAACGTCCCGAAATTGCCGAAGACGTACGGCAGTTCGGTTGCGTGTCCGGCACCCACACGAGCCGCTTTGAGCATCGGTGTCGCGTGATCGAATCGGTACATCCAGGTCGGCGAGTGCCTGCTGTGCGCGTCGGCGATCCACATGCTCGGCATGACGAATCCCGCGTCACGCGACATGGCTTGTGCGCCGGCCGGTTTGTTCCGGTCCGGGTACGCCGCCATGATCTCGGCGACGCGGTGAGCGGGAAGATCGGCATGATCGTGGGCAATGGCCCGGAACATCTCCGAGACGGTGTCGGAGGTGATGGGCATCAACGGGGACTTCATGAATCGGAAGATCGACGGCTCGTCGTGGTTGGTGCCGATGATCAGTGGAATCTTGTGCGAGAGCCCTTTCTGGAACGCCGCCACCGGGTAACGCGGAACGATGTCACCGTCCACGACCGGCGAAAGACCCAAAGTGCCAGGAACTCTCGTGGGAACTTCGTAGCAGAGCGTGTCCCCCGCGGTGACCAACCTGCTGAAGTGCATGTCGAACAATTCGCCGATGTCGTCCCGGTCGACACCCACCAATTCGAGAAATCTCGACGCCACCGCGGCACCTCGATCGGGGCCGTACACCGATGTCGCAGGAGCACTCTGCACGATCGCTTGCTGAAACAGGCCCTCGGCCTTCGGAGACGTCATCAACGTGGTGACCGATGCGCCCCCGGAGGATTCGCCGAACAGGGTGACTCGATCGGGATCGCCACCGAACGCGGCGATGCACTCGCGCACCCATTCGAGGGCTGCGATCTGGTCTCGCAGTCCGAGATTGGTCTCGAACGTGTGCTCGTCGGTGGAGAACGACGACAAGTCGAGGAACCCGAAGGCACCGAGGCGGAAGTTGATCGAGACCACGACCACGTCGCCGTTCTCGCTCAGATGTCGCCCGTCGTACACCTGTTGCGCAGAAGAACCGAGCGAATACGCGCCGCCGTGGATCCACACCAGCACCGGACGCAGTTCGCCGTCGGGCCGTGGTGCCCACACGTTGAGCGACAGGCAATCCTCGGAGATGGACAACGACGGATCGATCGGCACCGGACTGTCGCGGCCCTGCGGTGCCATCGCACCGAAGTGCAGACCGTCGAGCACGCCGTTCCACGGTTGCAGGGGACGCGGCGATCGGAATCTGAGCTTCCCCACCGGCGGCGCCGCGTAGGGAATTCCCCTCCATGCCACGATCGGCGATGCGTCGACGGCGACCGGATAGCCGAGAACTTCGCCGTACGGCGTGCTCACACACACGGTGGAGTCGGACGCGTTGCCCATCGAGCCTCCTGTTCGTTCGCTGCCCAACGTACCAACATCACCCCTGGGCTCGGCGACGCTTCTTTCGGCGTCGACGCCCCCGAGCGAAGGAATCGACGATGAGAAGAATCGGATGTGCCGCAGCGGCAGTCGTGGCAGTCGGGCTACTGGCCGCCTGCGGTTCCAGTGGCGGCGACGGGGCGATGGCCACCGTAATCACCGACCGCCCCACCCCCATCACCGCGCTTCCGACCACGCCCCGCAGTACGCTCTCACCCTCACCTGCGTCCACGACGCCGCCACCCACCACCACGGCAACGCCGACGACTTCGGCAGCGGCTCAGGTCGATTCGAAGGACTACGCGGGCAAAGCACCTGGCTGGTACTACTTTTCGAGCCCCAGTGGAAAATTCGAGTGCGGTATCGCCGTGCTGAACACCTCGATCGCCGGTTGCCACGGTTCGCTCCCCGATTCGGCACCGAAGGTTCCTGGAAGCGGAGCCTCGGAGTCCGTCGTCGAACCCAATGCCGTGCAGTTGATCGCTGGGTCACCGGCGAAGTTCGAGAGCCTCGGCGATCCCAAGTTCCATCGTTTCGACGGCCCCGCGGCGGCACTGCCGTACGGCGAGGTGCTCACCGTCCCCGGCAGCGGATCCACCAACGGCCTGCAATGCAGCGTCGACGAGCAAGCCGGCGTCACCTGCACCGACCAGGTCGGCCATGGCTTCACCGTCTCGGCCGAGGATTTCGACCTTCGCTGACGGCGTCGTTTGCGCGGCAAAGGACCAGGCGTAATGTCCGAGTACGGTACGACAATCTCTGCCGTACGGTCTCCCCAGCGGCCGACGCCCCCGCGCGCGGCCAGAAGGTGCGTCACTCATGAATCAGACCTCGGACCACCACACAGCGAAGGTCATCGGCGTCAGCGTCGCCGCAGCTGTGGGTGGCTTCCTGTTCGGCTTCGACAGCTCGGTCATCAACGGAGCCGTCGACTCGATCGAAGATCACTTTTCCCTCGGCTCGTTCACCACCGGCTTCGTGGTGGCGATCGCCCTGATCGGCTGCGCTGTGGGCGCATGGTTCGCTGGTAGCCTCGCGGATCGCTGGGGACGCAAGAGAGTGATGCTGCTGGGCTCGGCGCTGTTCATCATCTCCTCGGTGGGCTCCGGCTTTGCGTTCAGCGTCCCCGACCTCATGCTGTGGCGAGTGCTCGGCGGCCTCGGCATCGGCATCGCGTCGGTGATCGCACCGGCCTACATCGCCGAAATTGCACCGGCCAAATGGCGCGGCTCCCTGGCCTCGCTTCAGCAGCTGGCCATCACCATCGGTATCTTCGCCGCCCTTCTGTCCGACGCACTTCTCGCAGGTGCTGCAGACGGGGCGTCGAACGACCTGTGGTTCGGCGTCGAAGCATGGCGCTGGATGTTCCTCGTGGGCGTCGTGCCGGCACTGGTGTACGGACTGCTGGCAACGCTGATTCCAGAATCCCCGCGGTACCTGGTGGGTCAGCATCTCGACGAAGAAGCAGCGCGAGTGCTCGCCGAGATCACCGGCGAACTGCATCCCGACGAGCGCGTTCACGAAATCAGGCTGACGCTGCGCAAGGAATCACGTTCGTCGTTCGCCGACATCCGCGGGCCGAAGTTCGGTCTGCAACCGATCGTGTGGGTGGGCATCACGATGGCCGTGCTGCAGCAGCTCGTGGGCATCAACGCGATCTTCTACTACTCGACGACGCTGTGGCGCTCGGTCGGCTTCACCGAAGACCAGTCGTTCACCACGTCGGTCATCACCGCGGTGATCAACGTGGTCATGACGTTCGTGGCGATCCTGTTCGTCGACCGCATCGGTCGGCGCAAGCTGTTGTTGGCGGGTTCGCTCGGCATGTTCGTCGGACTCGTCATGGCATCGGTAGCTTTCTCGCAGTCGATCGGTAGCGGCGACGACATCACGCTCCCCGCTCCGTGGGGTGCCATTGCGTTGATCGGTGCCAACCTGTTCGTCATCTTCTTCGCGTCGACCTGGGGTCCGATCATGTGGGTCATGCTCGGCGAAATGTTCCCCAACCGCATGCGAGCCATGGCCCTCGGCATCGGCACGGCAGCCAACTGGATTGCCAACTTCGCTGTGACGCTTGCCTTCCCGCCGCTCACGTCGTCCGTCGGCCTGTGGGCCATCTACGCCGGCTTCGCACTGTTCGCTGCCTTGTCGTTCTTGTTCGTCAAGGCCAAGATCACCGAGACCAAGGGTATGGAACTCGAAGACATGCTGGGGTGAGCCCGGGCCGCAGATACAGGGGCGGCGGCACCGACACCGGGTGACCGGTGTTACTGTCGCTTTCGTTCTGACACGGGGTGTGTCCGCCGATGCGGATGCTGAGATCAAACCCGCCGAACCTGATTCAGGTAATGCTGACGAAGGGATGTCGAAGGCGATGACGCCTGTTGTATCTGCGGACCCGGTCCGCTTCACCGATCTCCTGTGGGATGCCTCCGCGCACATCCGGCACGCGATCGACGACCTGGAATTCCTCCGACTGCTCGGAGCCGGGACACTTCCGCTCGATGCGTTCCGTCGGTACCTCGAGCAGGACTCGCTCTATCTGAGCGGGTACGTGAAGTCGTTGTCGTTGCTGGCCGCACATGCACCGAACCCGCTCGCCGGGGCGTTCTGGGCGAGCGCCGCTGCGAGCGCCATGGACGAGGCGTCGTCGCACGAGGCCATGCTGAACGGGGGGTCGCTCCCCTCGTCGACGTCGACTCCAGAGGCTTCACCGGAGTGCCTGGGCTACACGTCCTACCTGATCGCCACTGCAGCAACCGAGCCGTATGCCGTGGCCGCCGCCGCGGTGCTGCCGTGTTTCTGGATCTACGCCGAGGTCGGCCGCTCACTCGCCGCGGCAGCGAAGACGGTTCTCGATCGCGATCCCCAACACCCCTATGCGCAATGGGTGGCTGCCTACGACGCACCCGAATTTCATGCCATCGTCGACGCTGCGAAGAATTTCGTGGACGACGCCGCTGCGGCTGCGACGCTCGATCAGCGCAAGCAGATGATCGACGCCTTCGTCGTCGCGTCGCGATACGAATTAATGTTCTGGGACAGCGCTTTACATCCCACTGCGTGGCCCCTGGCCGAGAGCGCGGTGTACGCATGAGAACCACACGAATCCTCGCCACGCTTGCAGCGGCGGTCGTGGCAACCACCGGGCTGGCAGGTTGCTCGGAATCGACCGATTCCGACACCATTCGATTCGCCCTCGACTGGACCCCGAACACCAATCACACCGGCCTGTACGTTGCCCTGCAAGAAGGCTACTTCGCCGACGCCGGGTTGAACGTAGAGGTTCTGCCCTACAACAACACTGCAGCGGACACGCTCGTCGATGCCGGTAACGCCGAGTTCGGCATCAGCACCCAGAGTTCGGGGGTGTTCGCCACCTCGGCGGGCGCGCAGACCGTCTCTGTTCTCGCACCGCTACAGCATTGGGCGACCGGCATCGGAGTCCGCGCAGATCGAGACGACATCCCGAGCCCCAAGGCCCTCGACGGCAAGGTCTATGCCGGCTTCGGCGAATCCGGGGAGCAGGCCGGACTCCAGCAGGTCATCAAGAACGACGGTGGCACAGGCGAATACGAGACCGTCGTCCTGGGAACCTCGGCGTACGAGGCGGTGTATTCGGGCACCGCGGACTTCACCGTCTCCTACTTCGCGTGGGAGGGCATCGAAGCCGAACACAGCGGAACCCCGATGAAGTACTTCGATTACACCGACTACGGATTTCCCGACGCCTACGCTCTCACCATCAGTGGCAACGAACCCTGGCTCGCTGCCCACCCGGACGAGGCGAAGAAGTTCGTACAGGCCCTGCAACGCGGTTACCAACTCGCTGCCGACGATCCGGACAGAGCTGCCCAGGATCTGATCGACGCCAACCCCGGAACCTTCACCGACGAGTCGCTCGTTTTCGAGAGCCAGGAGATGCTCGCAGCGAAGTACATGAAGGATGCCTCCGGCGAGGTCGGCAGACAGAGCCTCGACAAGTGGACGGCGTACTCGAAATTCCTGTACGAGAGCGGTGTACTGGCCGATCAGAACGGCACCCCTCTCACGACGGAGCCGGACTGGTCGACGTACTTCACCAATGACTACCTCGGCGATCGGTAAGCCGGTCACCGCTGAGCGAGACACGTTCTCGTTCAGTGGAATCCGCGCCTCCATCCGCTGGGCGTGGCCCGCAGTCACCGTTGTCGCCGCGCTGATAGCTGCCTGGCAGGTCTACGTCCAGGTCAGCGGCATCCGCCCGCAGGTGCTGCCGTCGCCCGGTCGCGTCGTCGTGCAGGGTTGGGCGCAGCGTGACGCGATCGCCGAAAACGCGGCTGCGACCCTGCAGGTGACGCTCGTCGGTTTTGCGGTCTCCCTGGCCCTCGCCTGGCTACTGGCCGTTGCGGTGGATTTCTCGCCGTGGCTCCGGCGCGCATTCGTACCACTCTTCGTCGTGTCGCAGACGCTGCCGATCATTGCCATCGCACCCTTGCTGATCATCTGGTTCGGTTTCGGTTTGCTCCCCAAGGTTCTGGTGATCGCTCTGGCCACGTTCTTCCCCATGGCCATCGGGCTGATCGAGGGCTTCGCGGCGGCCGATCGCGATGCGCGGTCTCTCCTCGTGAGCATGGGAGCCTCACGCTGGCAACAGTTTCGGTACGTACGCCTACCGTCTGCTCTCCCCCGGTTCTTCACCGCACTACGCATCGGTATCACCTACGCGGTCGTCGGGGCGATCTTCGCCGAATACGCCGGAGCGAGTGCAGGGCTGGGCATCTACATGAGCCAACAGAAGAACTCGTTCCGAACCGATCTGGTTCTTGCCGCGGTGGCCGTCACAGCCGTGATCAGTGTGGTGCTCTTCGTCTCCACGTTCGTGGTGGAGCGATTGGTTGCTCCGTGGGCACGCCACGGTTCGGCGGGACTGCATGTCTGAACCGCCCGCCTCCGACAACTGCATCGTTGTTCGCGATCTGACCAAATCGTTCGGCGACAAGCGTGTGCTGGACGGCGTCTCGTTCGATGCGAAGCCCGGCGAGTTCGTCTCGATCATCGGGCCGAGCGGATCCGGCAAGAGCACGGTCTTCAACATGCTGGCCCAGCTCGACCGACCCGATTCCGGCACGGTGAATGCGCCACCATGCGCCTACATGCCGCAGAAGGACCTTCTGTTTCCCTGGCGATCCGTGTTGGACAACACGACTCTCGGACTCGAAGTGCAGGGTGTCGCCAAGAAGGAAGCGCGGGCGCGGGCGCGGGAACTGTTCCCGGTGTTCGGCCTCGACGGATACGAGTCGGCCAGGCCGGCCGAGCTCTCCGGCGGCATGCGCCAGCGAGCTGCGCTACTACGGACGGTGGTGCAGGGCCGGTCGGTGCTGTTGCTCGACGAGCCGTTCGGTGCGCTGGACTCGTTGACCCGCAGCGACATGCAGTCCTGGTTGCAGCAGGTCTGGTCGGACTTTCGATGGACGGTGCTGATGATCACGCACGACATCCGTGAGGCGGTGTACCTCTCCGATCGGGTCGTCGTCCTCTCCCCCAGGCCGGCCCATGTACGACGGCAGGTCGAGGTGCCCCTGCCCCGCCCACGCGGACTGGAGATCGTGACGACACCTCAGTTCGCTGCGGTGGAGAAGCAGCTGATGGATGTTCTGCTGAGCGCACCCTGACCTGCCCGGCGCGCGTTCAGTCGACGCAGGGCTCAGTCGACGCAGGGCTCAGTCGACGCAGGGAATGCCGCCGTCGCTGTGCACGCCCTCGTCTGGTGCCCCGGGCAGATCCTCGGTCGTATCCGGTGGGGCGATCGCGAGTGGCGGAGGTCCCGTCGTCGGGGCCGGTGCCTCGGTGATCGACGGTGTGGGCACCGGCGCGTTGCCGATCAACCGCGCAGCCTCGGCCCTGATGGAGTCGACGTCGACGAGATTGACGTCCTGACCGTTGATCGTGTCGTACCCCTTGATCGGCAGCGTGTAGAAGTCGATGTCGCCCTGCATGACCGCACCGGCTTGCCCGGCGAGCGTCATCGGATCCAACGACGCGTCGATGACGATGTCGTTCTTGGTTCCCGCCACCAGCGCTCGTAGTTCGCCGATGTTCGCGAGAACACCGGAGGAGCTGAGCTTGGCCATCACCCCGGCAACAAAAGCCTGCTGCCGTCTGGTTCGATCGAGATCGCCGTTGTCGAGGCCGTGACGTTGCCGTACGAAGGACAGCGCCTGCGAGGCGCCCAGCTCTTGTGCGCCGGCTGGAAAGTTCGCCCCCGAATAGCTGTCGTCGACTGGATTGTTCAAGCACACCTGGATGGGGCCGACGGCCGTCGCCACGTCGTAGAAACCCAGGAGGTTCACTTCGGCAAAATGGTCGATCGGCACGTCGAGCAGGTTGCGGACCGCAGTCAACGTCGATCGCCGACCTGCCTCTCTCGCTCGCCGTTCACGCTCGGCCGGATCGGTGACGCCCTCGTCGAGCAACTCCGTATCGGCGTCGGCCTTGGCGAGGCCGTACGCCTCCTTGATCTTTCGCTTGCCGTACCCGGGGACGTCGACGTAGTCGTCACGAGGTATCGACAACGCGGTCGCACGTCCGCCATCGGCCGGAAGATGAACCAGCAGAAGAGTATTGGTGTTGTAACCGCCGACATCGCTGTCTCCCGCGTGCAGTTCATCGGTGACGAACTCGGCGGGCAGGTCGTTTCCGTCCATGTCCTTGCGACTGTCGAGGCCGATCAACAGGATGTTGGTGTCCTGGCCGTTCCCGCCCGGATCGTTGTTCGCGATACCGTCGAGAGCGTCGGAGGTGGTCAGTCCGGTGGTCGCCTCGCGGTAGACCGCGAACCCGATGCCACTCACCGCAACCGAGGCGACCGCAGCAGTGGCAACGACGACCCGTCCGATCCGAAGCGCGAGACCACGATGACGCGACGCTGTGTGGATACGATGCCGACCCGATCCGCGGTTGCCGCGGGTGGTGTCGTTGCCTGGGCCGTTCGGTAGCACCTCGCCAGGCTACTCGGGTCCTACCTGGGCAAAGCCCCGCCCAATTGCAGAGCGAGTCCCTCGACGGCGACAAACGCAGCCTCGAGACTGGCTTGCGCCTGCGGAATCCGGGGTGCCAGCGCCGGCACTCGTGCAGCAAGCGTCAGATCGATCGGGACGAAGTGGACGTCCATCCCGAGCGCGACCCCGAGGACCTGCCGCAACTGGGCCGTGGTGTGATCTGCCGACGCGCCGTCGGTACCGGGGGTGTAGTCGTTACCGCGGCTGGTCACCACAACAGCAGGTTTGCCGACGAGGGGTGCCGTATCGCCGTCGAACGGGACGGTGATGCCGGGAACGTGTACGTAGTCGATCCACGCCTTCAAGGTCGACGGGATCGACCAGTTGTACATCGGTGCGCCGATGAGCACAACGTCCGCCGAGATCAGTTCTTCGATCAGTTCGATCTGCAGCGCCTCGGCGGATGCCTCCACAAGTTCGTCGGCTGCGCGGAGGTGTGGTGCCCAGTGCAGCGCCGAAGTGGGTAGGTGGGGCAGCGGATTCAGATGCAGGTCTCGATGGATCACGGAGTGGTCGGTGCCGATCGAATGCCAGCTGTCCGAGAAGCGGGACGTCACCTGACGGCTGATCGAACGAACCAGGTCGGCGGACGAATCGAGATGCAACAACTGCGGCACTGAAACACTCCTTGTGAGTCGGGTGCCTCGAGCCTATGCGTACTGTCCGCTTCTATCCTGGTCGAATGGACTTCCGATTCGTCATGCCTGCTCTCGCCTCGCGCTCGGCCACACAACTCGCGGCCGTCGTACACAAGCGAACGGGTACGGACGTCGACGTCAGAATCGGAGATTCGGCGGTGCCACTCGACGACGCGGCACGCGGTGCTGTCCTCGAACTCCTCACCCAGCTGGCCACCGGCCGAGCAGTGGCAATCGGAACGGTGGACGAGTTACTCACGACCTCGCAGGCCGCGGCAGTACTCGGGGTCTCCGATACCTATGTCAGACGGTTGGCCGATGCGGGCGATCTACCTAACGAGATGCGCGGAACCCATCGACGATTCAGGCTCGAAGATCTTCTGCGGCAGCGCGATCGGTTCAAGTGACATCGTCGTGGACCATCAGCCGGCCTCACGCTCGATGTGCTCGGACTGGACGGTCATCAGATCACGAAACGCCTGCCCGGCGGCCATCCACAGTTGTTCGGAGTCGATGTAGTCGACTCCGCGGATCTCGACGTCACCCAGGTACGCTCCGACGTCCACCGACAACATTCCGATGACCGACGACACGTCGGCGTCGAGGTACGCGGACTGAGTGTTCTGCAGCTCGCGAAACTGGGCCGAGAAGAACTCGGCTGGGATTCTTCGATCCACGAACTGCGCGATGAGGAACAGGAAACGCGACGCGTGGGCTGTGCCTGACCGGTAGGAATGCTCCATGGTGAATACCTCTCCCCACGGTCGACAGCACCCCTCGCACTGTCGACCGTTGAGCTCGCTGATACTCCGATTTCGATGTACGAACGAACTCTCGAACGTCGATTCGACCCAGTGGCTAAAACAGGGAGCTCGTCCTACCAGCGCTAGATTAATCCGACCCTTGGCCCGTTTATGGCCGATGGAACAATTTGGTGAGGAATCACAACGAAGCCCGTCCGGCCTGCCGTTCTCTACTGAAACGATCCCAGCGGAGCGCGATCCGGAGTGTCCAACTGCCAGAACTGCCAGCCGTCGCGCTCTTCGACATCTCCGCTGATATGGGTGGCGACGGCACTGGCCGCGACGGACGGATTGTCGAATCGTCGACCCTCCATCGGCCCGGCAGTGATCTCCAGTCGCTGGGTCTCGGGGTCGTAGCGGCCGCTCAGTCGATAGCCCTCGCAATCGGCGACGACTCGCACACGGTTGTCGACGACTTCTTCCTCCACGGCGGCTTTCGCCGATTTGCGGGGTGCCTTCACCCGAGGGGTACGAACCCACGTCTGCTCGGGACCGACATCGAGCGTGGTGTCCAACGTGGAGCTCAGCCCCAACAGGTCCCACCGCTCACTGCCATGCGCCACCCGGTCCACCGCGATCGCGTGATGCCCAGTTCTGGTTCGAAGAGGCGAATCCTGAACCCACAGATCGACTTCTCCGCGAATATCGGTCGCCATCTCTTCCGAGGACACCATGTAGAAGCGCGGCTCTTCGTTCGCAAGGTCGACGAACACCCAATACGACGATCCGGTGTCGTCGCTCTCGAGCGACTCGTCTTGCCTGCGAGCCTTCCAGTCCCCGGTCACCTTCGATCGCACTCGAACGATGCACGAGGACTTCCCGTCCATAGACCAGACCTGCACGGGGTTACGGCGAGACGTGGTCAGCCGCTCCGCACGTCCACCGCGCTGAGCGACGGTTCGAATGAATGCCTTGATTCCCCGGTCGGATGTGTCTTCCACGGATTGCCACCTTCAGCCTCGAGAGCGCCCCGTACTTATGAAGAGCGGTGTTGCGACGGGTGGCGCTTGCACGACTCGGTTTCCCTCACCCTACTGCTTCTACCCACGCTCGAGTAACCGCCGAACACCCCGTCGGACGAGTGCCGGTTACGGTGAGCAGAGCGAATTCGGCCAGGAGGTACCACCATGCAGGTGACGATCACCCACGACACTGCCGACAACCGGTTCGAGATCCATGTCGACTCTCAGCTGGCCGGCTACTCGGAGTACCTCGAATCCGACGGCGTCAGAACGTTCCATCACACCGTCACGCTCCCTCGCTTTCGCGGTCGAGGACTCGCAGCCACACTCACCGAGCACGCACTCGACGACACCAGCACGCAGGGACTCCGGGTGGTCCCTGCGTGCTGGTTCGTCCGCGACTTCATCGAGGCGGCGGGCGATCGATATTCCGATCTGGTCGAACATTGAGCCTCAGCTCATGGACGAGAACGTCCCGACGCGAAGGTGGGACTCGGAAGTCGGAACATCGCCGTCATTGGATGCCCCTTCGTCGACAACCCCAGCTTCTCGTGAGTTCCCTTCGCTAGCAGTCGGTTCCGATGCCCTTTCCGCCGCGACCCGACGCCGCTCGTAGTTCCGGACACCACGCTCGACCCGTTGTCGATGTTCGTTCAAGATTTGTTCGTAGTGGTACATCTGTTCTCCTACAACAAGTATGGATGCCGAACACAGAGATGTTCTGCGCGGCGAGGAATTCGAAGGGTGTCACATCACCTTCGGACCGAAGCTCTACTCAGAGAGCGTAATTGGCAATAATCGCAAACCGAGTGCAGACGACTCGTCGGCTTGCGTACTTCGATTCTGCTGCCATTGTCCACCTCCACGGTCTCTACGATGTGCCTGTGTAATGATCATGCACGGCCTGAGCCGCGAACTCCACCGAATTAATTCATCCGGTAGCGGGGACTGGGCAGTTGTCTCGAATGTCATTGCACGATAGATGATTTCGAGTGGGCATACAGGTCCGTCCGCGCTCAGCCTTACGATCGACGCTGCCGACGTGCGATCTGAGCAGTGGAGATTCCGACACTGCCGAAGGCACAACCGTCGGATCCAACGTGTGCAGGTCGTCGCAGCTGCGTGTGCGTGTGTGTGTCAGGTCCGCGGGGATTGGTGAGCGGTCGAGGTGCGACTGGCGGGTGCGCGCGCGTTCGTGAGGTGCGGAAGCCCTAGGTCGTCAGCGGTGTGGACCGAGGCGGTGTCTGTAGTGCGTACCTCATATGTCCCCGGACTCGACAGTGTCTGTCGTGCGTGCAGCGGTACACGGAACGGCCGGGAAGGACCAGTCGATCTGCGCGGGGCGTATGGCAAATGCGTACGCGTTTGCCAGATTCGCGGGATTGATGGCAAATGCGTGCGCGTTTGTCAGATGCGCGGGATTGGCGTTCATCGGTGTGGCGAACCTGCACGCGTCTGGCGAATGCACTCGCGTTTGTCAGACGCTCACGGATTCGTCGGCGATTCCGCTCGCGCCTGACGAACGCGAGCGCGTTTGCCGAACTACTTCGCTGGGTTAGCCGGCGGAGTCTCGATCTGTTCGCTCCGATATGCAGTCTTCGGACATCGCACAAAATCGTGAGACATGGGTGTTCGACGCCCGGGGAATCGGATGGGGCATCACACTCGAATACGTTGTGGGGGTAATAGTTTCGAAATGCGTAATGCCCCCGACCGTGAGGTCGGGGGCATTACGGAATGTTGTGTTCGGCGGTGTCCTACTCTCCCACACCCTGTCGAGTGCAGTACCATCGGCGCTGGAGGGCTTAGCTTCCGGGTTCGGAATGGGACCGGGCGTTTCCCC
>NZ_NPFM01000041.1:0-583 GCF_002258645.1 Rhodococcus sp. 15-649-2-2 | reverse complement strand
CATCGAGACGGTACTGAGCCTTGAGGGCGATGACAGCGAGAACCTTCACCGTCGTCCCTGTTCCCTCAAGGCCCGCAATTTTCCCAGGTACGCCACCTGCGTCCGCAACCGCTCGTTCTCCTCACGCAGGCGGTCGAGCTCGCTGGCCTCACCCGGATCAACTCCCGGTGCCGGTCGACGTCCCGCCCGCTTCGGACGTAGCGCCTCGTCGCCGTCGCGGCGGTATCCGCGAACCCACGGTTCGATGATTCTCGCCGACGACAGTCCGTACTCGCGGGCGAGCTCGATCTTGTTCTCTCCAGCCAGAACACGTTGCACCACAGCAAGTTTGAACTCGAACGAGAAGTGTTGTCGATCCGGTTTCTCCACCAATGCATGTCTCCCTCGAACCCGCCACCGGTCGTAGAGGACAACCACAGCATTCGTCCCGCCACCGACCTTCGCAGCAGCCGAGACAGCACCCATGCCATCCTCGAACAACGCTACCGCCGCGACCCGCTGATCCTCTGTAAGTGAACTTCGTACACGCATGCACACGCTCCCCAGTAGTCGGAACTGAATTACTCAGTCCAACTTCCGGGGA
>NZ_NPFM01000015.1:0-85489 GCF_002258645.1 Rhodococcus sp. 15-649-2-2 | reverse complement strand
TCCGCTATGGCCGGTGCCCTCAGTTATGGCTCTGCCCAGGCCGGCGGAGCCGCCTCCACCACCGCAGCTGCTGCCGCCTCCGTCACCGCTGCTACCGCCACCACTGTCCCCGCCGAAACCGAACGATGCGGCTCCGCCGGCCTGGGCAGAGCCATAACTGAGGGCACCCGCCATGGCCGGATCGAGCATCAGCAGAGCCCCCGCTCCGAAGAGTGCAGCCGACATGCCCGCTCGTGACGGCCCGTACGCGGTGAACGACGGACGAGAGCGCGGTGAGAGATAGTCGTTCTCGACGCGAAGGCGTCGGAGTTCCGCGTCTCCTTGTGCGGTGCGGCGGCGTCGACGCCGAACGAACGGGAGTGTGAGCAGCAGCAATAAGATGATGCCGACGAGGAACAGCACCGGTTTCCCATTCGCGATGCCATAGATCACCCGTACGAATCCGACGGCTGCGACGAACAAGATGGGGAACACACGGACAGTCGATGCACCACGCTCGGACCGCCCGTGCAGCAGACCCTCATTGATGAGCTGGCTCCGCAGCTGCGCGCACGCTACGGACATGTTCGTCACCAGTCGGGATCGAACCAGGGGTGCTTTGCCGCTGCCGAGTCGTTCGAGGACGGTGCGGGTGAACCAATCCAGATGTGTCCGCTCGGTGGCGGTCAGGGCGCGCCGCACTCTGCCCCGGGAGTCGATCACGTCTGCACCTCGGAGGATCGCCAACGACGCCATCACTGCCTGCGTGTCGTTGGTGAGTGCCCCGACCTCGGGCGGCGTGAGCACCCGCCCGGTACGAGAGGCGGGAACAGACCGGTGCGAGGCGAGCCAATTGCTCAGCAGCACCAGGGCCACGGCGAGAAACGCGGCGAGCAGATACCACCGCAGAAAGTCTGCGCTGGCAATCCCCCAGGTGTCGGTAGTCCCCACGGCTGCACCACCCTTCGGTCGGAACCAGCATCTGGTGTCAGTATCGGGCCCACCGGCCAGAAAGCAAGCGCAATAACGTCCCCGCGGGGACGCAAGTGCTGTCTGCCTGAAGTTCTTGTCGGTGCCCCGTCGTACCGTTGTCGAACATGCATTCGATGAATGGGGGCGTTCATGAGCGACATGGTTGAGGCAGGGTCGGCCGAGATCGAACAAATCGAGTCCGAAATCTGCGCTTTGGCAGGTCAGATCGCTGCGGCGTCGGCTCAGTATCTGATCCTGGTGGGCGAATTCGACTCTCGACTCGGATGGGCGGCATGGGAGCTGCGGTCCTGTGCGCATTGGTTGTCGTGGCGGGCGGGAGTCGATCTGCACACCGCCCGCGAGCAGGTGCGGGTGGCCAAGGCGATGCGGGAGCTGCCGTTGATCACGTCGGCGTATCTGAGCGGCACGATCTCGTACTCCAAAGTGCGCGCGATGACGCGTGTGGCCACGGCCGAGAACGAGGCGTCGCTGCTCCAGAAGGCACTGGATGCGCCGGCCGCGCATATCGAGCGCCTGTGCCGTGGTCTGAAGAAGGCGATGCGCCCCACTCGGCGAAACGGTGTGGATCTGGACCCGTGTCTGGGACGGTGGCGCTGGGACGAGAACGACGGCTCGCTCGTGGTCAGTGCGCGATTTCGGCCGGAGGACGGGAAGCGGTTTCTGGCCGCGTTGACCAGGGCCGAATACGAGCGGACCCGAACCGGCGACGAGGCGGACGCCGACCGAGCCGCCCCTGCGCCGCCCAATCCGGTTCCGGCGATGATCGCGATGGCCGAGATGGTGTGCGCTGCACTGGACTCTCCGGTTGTCTCCCCTGCTGCAGAGGTGTTGGTGCACATCGGTGGTATGGAGGAAGCGGGTCACGATCATGCCCATTTCGACGACGGGCCGGGTTTGGACGACGAAACGCTGGCTCAGGTGCTGTGTTCTGCAGTCATGCGGACTGTCGGCCACGGCCGGCTGGGAAAGACTGTGCGGTGGAGTTCGACTGCCAAATCCCCGAGCCGAACTCAGATGCGCCAGTTGATCATTCGAGACCGATGCTGTGCGGTGCCGGGATGCGGTCGAACCCGCTTCATGCATGCGCATCACGTCACCTATCGCTCGCGCGGTGGTGAGACCACGCTCGACAACCTGGTGCTGCTGTGCGGCGAGCATCATCGAGCGCTGCACGACGGTTACTTCTTCATCGAAGCCCGTGGAGATCAATGCTTCTCGTTTCGCCATCCCTCGGGAACCGAGATCATCCACGCTCCCGCCGTGTCGGGAGACGCCGACGAGATCAGGCGGCAGTACGGCGGCATCGCACCCGACGCCATCGTCCCGAACTGGGGCGGTGAGGGCCTCGACCTGAGCTACGCGACCGATGTCCTGATCACAAATTGGCAGCAGGCTGCATGAAATGGGGTCGTCGAGGGCAAGTTAGTGTGACGAAGAGACTCGGACAAGAAGCGGTGGGATATGAGCGTCGACAGATCGATGGAGGACGAACAGTCCTGGCCGGTGGAACGAGCACCGCTCCGCAACGACGCGACCAGGCCCGAGGACGATCCGTTCTACACCGCGCCCGCGGGCTATGAATCGGCGCTTCCCGGGACGATTCTCAAGGTACGGCCGGTCGAGGTCGCGATGTTCGGTCGCGTACGCCAGCGAGTCGATGCGTGGCAGCTGCTGTACCGCACCGCAGATCTGGGCGGTCTTCCCCAGGCCAGCGTCACGACGGTGCTGCGCCCGCGGAACGCCGAGCCGGTCCTGTTGTCGTATCAGTGCGCCATCGACGGCGTCGCGTCCTCGTGCTTTCCGTCGTACGCGCTTCGCCGTGGCTCGAAGGCCGTCGGTGCCGTTCCACAGTTCGAGTTCCTGCTGGTTCTGCATGCCCTGCGTCGCGGGTGGACCATCTCGATCCCGGACCACGAGGGCCCCGACGGGCACTGGGGTTCGCCGCAGGAACCCGGTTTCTGCACGCTCGATGCCATCCGCGCGGCGCTGTCGTTCGAGCCACTCGAATTGAACGACAACACGCCCGTCGCGCTGTGGGGTTACTCGGGCGGCGGCCTCGCGACGTCCTGGGCCGCGGAGATGGCACCGGAGTACGCGCCGGAGATCGAGTTGGTCGGTGCCGCTCTCGGCTCGCCCGTCGGAGATCCGGGATCGGCATTCACCCGGCTCAATGCGACGCTGCACGCAGCGTTGCCGACGCTGGTGGTGGCTGGCTTGCGGCGTACCTACCCCGACCTGGACCGGGTCATCCGCCAGTACGTCAACGAGGACGGAATGCGCATTCTCGATTCCGTCGAGTCGATGACGACCGTCCGGGCCGTCACCCGATTGGCCCGACACGATCTGGACAAGTACATCGACGTCCCGCTGGCCGATCTGCTGGCGTTGCCCGAAATCGTGCAGGTGTTCCTCGACATCCAGCCCGGTCGCATTGCCCCGACGGCTCCGCTGCTGGTGATCCAGGCGGTGCACGATCAGATCATCGCCGTCGACGACGTGGACGGGCAGGTCGAGCGGTACAACGAAGCCGGTGCCCATGTGACGTACCTGCGAGATCGGCTGAGCGAGCACCTGTCGCTACATCCGCTCTGTGCGCCCCTCACCCTGGATTGGCTGGCCGATCGGTTTGCCGGCGTGCCGGTGCCCGGCCCCTCGACGCGGACGGTGTGGTCCACCGCGTTCTCGCTCGCGGCGGTTCGTGGTCTGGTGTCGCTGACCTGGACGACGTTCAGAGCATTGACCATCGGCGTCCGGGCGTAGCTACCCTAGGGCCGATGCAGCGAACCTGGGTACGGATACTCACCGGCACGATCGCGATTCTGGGCATCCTCACCGGCCTGGTGGCGTTGGGCGTGTACTACACCGACACCCGCGTCAACGTGCTGATCGCACTGGCGTCGTTCGTTCCGTTGATGTTCATCGCTGTTGTACTCGGCGCACTCGTGGCGCTGATCGGGCGGCGCTGGGTTCTCGCGGGAGTCTCGACGCTCGTGCTGGCGGCAGGTGCAGTGTCGTACGCACCGCTCTACGTGGCCGACGCGGTGCCGAGCTCCGACGGTGTGCGGCTGCGTGTGATGCAGGCAAATTTGATGGTGGGACGCGCTGATCCGGCGGCTGTGGTCGGTCAGGCGCGCGAGAACTTCGTCGACGTCGTCACAATTCAGGAATTGACCGACGAGTCGGTGATCGGTCTGCGTGACGCAGGCATGGAAGAGCTCTTTCCCTACAGTTACCTTCGGCCGTACGTGACGGGCGGCGGTGGGGCCGGGATCTACAGTCGGCTGCCGATATCCGACAATCGCGAACTCGTCGGATACGGTCCGGTGAATCTTGCGACCCGAATCGAGGTCCCCGATTCGGAGCCGATCTCGCTACTGGCCGTGCACCCGGGACCCGCTTACGTCACTCCGGCAGACATCTGGACCGCTGAACTGGACACTCTCCGAGGCGATCTGGAGGCCGTGTCGGGCACCGGACCGGTGATCGTCAGCGGAGACTTCAACACGACCTATTCGCACAAGAAGTTCCGCAACCTCCTCGATGCCGGATACTCCGACGCCGCAGCGCAATTGGGGAAGGGCTTGGTGCCGACGTATCCCACGGACAAGGGCACGCCCGCTGTCGTGGGTATCGATCACATCCTGTCCAACAGCGGACACGCTCGATCACTGGAGAGAATCGATCTCCCGGGATCGGATCATCACGGATTGATCGGAGAGATCGAGTTCGACCGGTAGATCAGCGAAACGAGTGGACGTTGCGCCGCGCCCAGTGCGCGAATGTCGTAGCGGTGCCGGTGATCTCGGTCAGCGTTCGGTCGACCTGCTGCGGATTGTCCACCGAGGACTCGAGCCCGTCGACATAGGTGATCGCAAAGTCCCCCATGCTGGGAGTCAAGTCGTCGATGGTCTCCTGTCGGCTGACCGTCTCGAAGGTCAAGGGGCGGCCGACAGCGCCGGAAATTCTGTCCAATAATTGGACGCGCGTGAGGGTTTCGGGTCCGGTGAGAACATGGGATCTACCGTGATGCGTCTGTTCGTCGATGAGAACGGCCGCCGCCGCCGAGGCGATGTCGTCCATCGCTATCGGGGCATTGGCGGCATCGGGGAACGGCTCACGGACGCAACCGGATTCGATGATTCGCTCCGCCCACATCGTCGAGTTCTCCATGAATTCGCCCGGCCACAGGTGAGTCCAGTGCATCCCGGATTTCTCGACCGCCACGGAGATCGGATACCACCAGTTCTCGGGTGGACCGGCGAGATCGACGACATGCCGTACCCCCGCGGCTCGGGCGAGCTCGAGGACAGGTTCGATCGTGCTCGGATACGGGGCCAGGTAGATCTGATCGACACCGATCAGGGCGTCGGGCAGAGAATCCACCCGACCGAGAAACCCCTCGGCGATCTCCACGCCCGCGGGCAATTGCGCGCGTTCGGGATGGTTGGTCAACGCTCGCACATCGGTTCGTCCCGCGGCCAGAAGGTGGTCGACGAGCATGCGGCCGATATTGCCGGTTGCACCGGTTACCAGAATCGTCATACCGTACAGCGTACGGCATGACGATTCGGTGTAGGAGTTGAAAAGTGAGCCGATCAGCTCACGCGAGCGGACTGCTTCCGAGACTTGCCGCACTGCAACAGGATTCGCACTGCAGCCGGGGTGCCGTCCAGCGATGTCACGATGTCGTTGCGCGTCTGTGCTGCCGCCGCGGAGACCGTGTCGAGTGACGTCACCGCGGGATCGAGGGTTGCGGTGATCTCGACGACCCGCTCGCCGCGGTCGGACACCGAGCGGCCGGAAGCGGACACGACACCCTCGTGGGCTGCCAGAGATTTCGCTGCACTCTTGGCGGCGGTGGTCAGATCGACACTGAGCCTGCCGCCGACGTCGGAGTCTGCTGTGGAGGCAAATGCGACGGTGCCGACCGAGCGGCGCGGCAGGTGCGCGAGGAGCCACCAGAGTCCGAGAAGAACGAGGACGATTGCGGCTGCTCCGAGTGCCCAGGGCCACCACCCTGCATCGACGGTGGTGTCGACGAACGCGGCATCGATTCGCTCGCGGCCGGGGAACTTGCCGCGTTCCCATGCGATGGCTCCACCGCCGAGGGCGATCAGTGCGAGCCCGACGACCGCCGTACTTGTTCGGTCGAGGGATGCGGTAGCGCGCTTCATGAGGCTTGTCCTGTCGTTCGCACTCGGGTGCGGACTTTCGGTGCCGACGCGAGTGGGCGGAGGGCATCGTCCACGGAGGTGACGATCGAGGATTTCAGGGCCGAGGTGTCGGTGCCGGTCACGGTGGACGCGGCAACGGTGACCTTCTTGTTGCCGGCCTTGGCCGTCGCGGAATCGACTCCGACGTTGTCGAGAGCGGCGGCGCGAGCCACTGCGGCGACGTCACCCTTGCGGAGCCAGACATCTTGTTCGGTGAGAGCACGATGGGTGCGTCGGCGTGGGCGGACGGCGACGAAAACAAGGATGAAGCCGATGACGACGGCGGCGATGCCGCCGGGCAGCATCCAGCTCTGCGCGGTGAGCCCATCCAGATGCGTAGCCGCGGGGCCGACCCATTCGGACCCGTCGAGGGCGCCGAGCTTCAGCAATGCCTCACGGCCGAGGACCACCCCGGCACCGATGAGGAGGAGTGCGAACAGAACAGCAGGGACAGCGGCGGTAGGGTTTGCCACCGGCTTCTTGCTCGGCTTCTCGCTCATTGCACTCTCCCTTCTTCGACGGTGGCTTCGGCGGGCACGCACTGGACGGTGACGTCGACTCGGTCGACTGTGTAGATGCCCAGCTCGGACAGATCTCTTGCCACTGCCGCGCGGACATTGGCGGCGACCTTCGCCAGTGGCGACGGCCAGGTGACGGCCACGGCAACCTGCGCACGGACGCGTGTCCCGTTGATCGTCACGTCGGCCTTCGGCAGGTCACGTCCGCCGAGGACGCGTAGCCCGGGGTTGCGGTCGGTGACCGATTCGGTGCCGCGAGCTGCGAGAACGGCGAGGCGCTCGACGGCTTTGTGCTTGATTTCCAGTGAGCCTCGCTCACCGGGCTCCACCGCTGTCTCAGTCACGACCGCGACCACGCATGATCGAGTTCAGGTCCAGTTCGCCGTCGATGTAGCGTCCGACGAAGAAGCCGAGGCCGCCGAGGACGATGGCGATGAGGAAGCCGGTGAAACCGCCGGCTGCTGCGGCGATGGCCAGCAGAAGTCCCACGAACAAACCGATGGTTGCAGTGGTCATGGTCTTGATCTCCAGTCAGAGGTATCAGATTCAGCGGTGTCAGATGTCGAAGTAGTTGCGCCGGGTGACGCGTTTTCGGATGCGAGCGATCCGCTTGGGCAGGGTGCGCAGTGGTGACGGGATCGGCGATGCGCGGAACACGGTCGGCGCGCTGGCGGCATTGATCGGTGCCGACGGAAGAACTGCGAACCTGCGGTCGACCTCGGCGAGTTCGGCCATGTAGCGAGCCGGATCCCCGCCGATATCGGGGTGATGTTCACGTGCCACAGCGCGCCGAGCCGCCTTGTACTCGGCGGCTCGGTTGTGCGCTGCGTGCTCGTTCACCTGGTCAGACTCGCACAACGTCCTCGACGGTGACGTGCACGGGGCCGTCGACCATCGCTGCCACTGTGCGACGCACGGCATCGGCGGTCTCGCGAACCGCGACACCGAACTCCAGCGTCACGTGAACCTCGGTTCCGTCCTCACTGCTTCGGATGCCGGCGATACGGCGTCCGGGCAGGTACGTCGCGGCCTCACCGAACATGCCGCCGTGCAGCCCGACGACACCGTCGATCGCCAGAACGGCGTCGGCGATGTCCTCGGACTTGTCACGATCCGTCATGTGCGGCTCGGTCACTGCACTCGGGTGGTGGCGGGCTCGGTGGTGTCGTCGTCGTCCGAGCCGTCGTCGAGGTAGATGTCGTGGACGACGATGTTGACCTCGGTGACCTCGAGACCGGTCATGCGCTCGACGGCGTTGATGACGTTGCGGCGGATGCCCGCTGCGAGGTCTGCGATGGAGACGCCGTAATCGGCGACGATGTCGATGTCGACTGCTGCCTGACGCTCGCCGACCTCGACCGAGACACCCTGCGACTGGTTGACGCGGGCACCGGGGATGCGCTCACGGAGAGCACCGATCGCGCGGCTGGCTCCGCCGCCGACGGCGTGCACTCCCTGAACCTCACGGGTGGCGATGCCGGCGATCTTGGAGACGACGGTATCGGCAATGGTGGTGCGGCCCTGCGAGCTGACGAGCACGGAATCCGACTTGGTGGTGATGTCGGTCTTTCCTTCGCCTGCAGCGGATACGGTTGCCTTGGTGTCCGTCGTGGAGCTCATGAATGCCTCTCTTCGTTTCGGTGTCTGGTGCGTCAGTGTCTGACAGGAGTTGGTCGTAGCTCGATGGTCGAAACGCACGTCCACATAAAGTGACCTACGTCATAGATTACGTCTGCTGGTAAACCGGTATCGAAGACTGGCGTGATCGATGACCACGATGAAGTGAACGGGGGCCCGATGGAGTGGGTAGACGCGTCGGACCGCGTTCTCGTCGGCGCTGCGGCGCTCGGCGAGACCGATGCGTTCGAGGAGATCGTCCGGCGCTACGGCCCGGAGATGTTTCGGTATGCGCGCAACATGTTGTCCGATCAAGGTGCCGCCGAGGAGGTGGTGCAGGACGCGTTCGTGGCAGCGTGGAAGGGCCTCGACAACTTCCGTGGGGACTCGGCTCTGCGAACCTGGCTGTTCTCACTGGTGTCGCACAAAGTGATCGATCATCGACGACGTCGCAGCGTTCCTCCCGCTGAAGATTGGGTATTCGAGCGCAAGAGCACCGGAGCGGGCAGCGATCCCGGGGCGGATGTCGAGGCCGACAGCTTCATGGCCGAGCTGGGCACAGCACTCGCCGAGCTGCCCTACCGTCAGCGGGCCTGCTGGCTGCTCCGCGAGGTGGAGGGCCTGACGCACCCCGAGATCGGCGCGATCATGACCCTGTCCGCCGGAGCAGTACGTGGTCAGTTGACCAGAGCACGAGCAACATTGAGCGAAAGGTTGGCAACATGGCGAACCCACTAGAGCCGGATTCGGTTCTCGCGCGTGCTGCCACCGAACTTCGGGACGCACCACAGGAACCGAATTGGGTGGACATCAGCGCGTCCATCATCACGAAGGTACGCAACACCACCAGACGGACGTGGCCGATCGACAGCGCGTTCCCCTCTGGCTCTGCTGCCGGACCGGCGGACTCACTCCGGGTCAGTGACCACATCGTCAAGACGACGCTTCGTCGTGCACTGGCGGACGTGCACGGCGCACAGCCCACCGAGATCGAACTCGACCTCGACGACCATGCCTGCATCGGTCTGTTCGTCGCAATGATCGGGGTGTACGGCGACGACCTGCAGGCCGCGGGAGACGAGCTGGCGACCATCGCGATCGATACCGTGTCGGACCTGCTGGGCGTCACCCTCGGGCGCGATGTGGTCGAGATACGCGTCGACGACATCGAGGAGCGCTAGCCGTACCGGCCGGGTGAGGAGACAGACTGTGGCGGACAGGGGTGAGCTGCGGATCTACCTCGGCGCGGCACCGGGCGTCGGCAAGACCTTCGCGATGCTCGGTGAGGCCCACCGACTGACCAGCCGGGGCTGCGACGTCGTGGCAGCGGTCGTCGAGACACACGGCCGCGCTGGGACCATCGAGGCGCTCGACGGTATCGAAGTGCTGCCGATGGCGACCGTCGAATATCGGGGGTCGTCGACGCAGGAACTCGATCTCGACGCCGTCCTGGCGCGAAAGCCCCAGGTGGTGCTCGTCGACGAACTCGCGCACACCAACACCCCCGGCAGCGTGCACGGCAAGCGCTGGCAGGACGTCGAAGTACTACTCGATGCCGGCATCGACGTCATCTCGACACTCAATGTCCAGCACCTCGAATCCCTCAACGACGTGGTGCAGCAGATCACCGGGGTGCCGCAGCGAGAGACCGTGCCCGACAGCGTCGTTCGTGCTGCCGACGAGGTGGAACTGGTCGACATCACTCCCGAGGCGCTCCGCAGTCGGCTGCGGCACGGCAACGTCTACGCCGCCGAGAAGGTCGACGCGGCACTGAGCAACTACTTCCGGGGCGGCAACCTGACGGCGCTGCGGGAACTCGCACTGTTGTGGATCGCCGATCAGGTCGACGCGGCATTGGTGAAGTACCGCAAGGACAATCGCATCACCGAGACGTGGGAAGCCCGCGAGCGCGTGGTGGTGGCCGTGACCGGCGGACCGGAATCGGAGACGCTGCTGCGCCGCGCCAGTCGCATCGCCTCGAAATCCAGTGCGGAGCTGATGGTGCTGCACATCGTCCGCGGCGACGGCCTGATGGGAGTATCGGCAGCGCAGATGGGCTCGGTGCGCAGGCTCGCCGCCGGGCTCGGTGCGAGCGTCCACAGCGTCGTCGGCGACGACGTGCCGACGACGCTGCTCGACTTCGCCCGCGGGGTGAATGCAACCCAGCTGGTGATCGGTACCTCGAGACGGTCGCGCGCGGCGCGGATCCTGGACGAGGGCATCGGCGCAGCAGTGGTGCAGAACTCGGGAAAGATCGACGTGCACATGGTCACTCACGCCGAGCAAGCCCGCCGCAGGGGCATCCAGGTCGATTCGGGGCGGCGACGAATTCTGGCGTGGGTCGCCGCCGTACTGGTGCCCTGCCTCGCCGCCGCCGTACTGAGCACGGTCGGACCGAACTTCGACTCCAGCGGCGAGAGTGCTCTGTTCTTCATGGTGGTGCTCTGCGTTGCGCTGCTGGGAGGAGTTGCGCCGGCGGCACTCTCGGCGTTGATCGCGGGATTCCTGCTCAACTACTTCTTCACCACACCCCGGTACAGCCTCACCATCGCCGAGCCGGAAAATTTTGTCGTCACCGTCGTGCTGCTGCTGATGGCCGTTGCCGTCGCCGCGCTGGTCGATGCCGCAGCCCGGCGGACGCGTCAGGCACGGAGGGCGACCCAGGAAGCCGAACTGTTGACACTGTTCGCCGGATCGGTGCTCCGCGGAGCCGACCTGACGGCACTGCTCGAGCGCGCCCGTGAGACCTATCGCCAGAGTGGCGTGGCGCTGTGGGACAACCAGTCTCAGTCGATCGTGGGCAGCGCGGGTGAGCAGGCCCCGATCGATCGAACCGGAGCCGACACCGAGGTGGACGCAGGCGACTTCACGCTGTTGCTCGTCGGGGAACGCACGCGCGCCCACGATCGGCGGGTGCTCGCAGCGGTGGCAAATCAGGCCGCGGGCATGGTTCGTCAGTCTCGGCTGGCCGAGGAAGCCAGCCGGGCCAATGCGCTCGCCGAGGCCGATGCGCTGCGTCGAGCATTGCTCTCGGCCGTCAGCCACGATCTCCGGACGCCACTGTCCGCTGTCAAGGCGGCGTCCTCGTCTCTGCGCAGCACCGACGTGCAGTTCTCACCCGAGGACACCGAGGAATTGCTCGCCACGATCGACGAATCGGCCGATCAGCTGACCGCTCTGGTGAGCAATTTGCTCGACTCCTCGCGGCTGCAAGCCGGTGTTGTCCAACCGAGTCTGCGTCCCGTTTTCGTCGACGACGTGCTGAGCGGCGCGCTGGTCCAAGCAGACGATCGTGTGCGGGTCGAGGTGGGTGACGTCGAAGTACTGGCAGACCCTGGCCTGCTCGAACGGGTGCTGGCGAACCTGGTGGACAACAGCGCCCGGTACGCGCCCACCGGCGACATCACGGTCAGGGCCGCGGTGCACGGCGAGCGGGCAACCATCTCGGTCGTCGATCACGGCCCCGGCATCACCGCGGGAGCCGAGGAAACGATGTTCGACGCGTTCCAACGCCTGGGGGACCGCGACAACTCGATAGGCGTCGGGCTGGGACTGTCGGTGGTGCGCGGATTCGTCCGAGCCATGGGCGGTACCGTCACGGCATCGAACACGGACGGCGGCGGGCTGACGATGACGGTGGAGCTGAAGGCGGCGAGTAGGTGAAGGTGCGGGTGCTCGTCGTCGACGACGAGCCACAGATCGTGCGAGCGCTGCGGATCAATCTCAACGTGCGCGGGTTCGAGGTCGTCAGTGCCGCAACCGGCGGTGAGGCGCTGCGGGTGGCTGCGAACTTCCACCCGGACATCGTGATTCTCGATCTCGGCCTACCCGACATCGACGGTATCGACGTCATCGCCGGTCTGCGCGGCTGGACCGAGGTGCCGATCCTGGTGCTCTCGGCGCGGACCGACTCGGCCGATACCGTCGAGGCACTCGATGCCGGCGCCGACGACTTCGTGACCAAGCCCTTCGGCATGGACGAGCTGCTGGCGCGATTGCGTGCTGCCCTGCGCCGCGGCCCGCAGACCGTGGCAGATCCTGTCGTCGAGACGGAGGACTTCACCGTCGACCTGGCCTCGAAAACCGTTGTGCGCGAAGGCGAGAGCGTGCACCTGACCCGCACCGAATGGGGTGTCCTCGAACTGCTCGTGCGCAACGAAGGCAAGCTGGTATCGCAGAAGGACATACTGCGGACCGTCTGGGGCCCCGGGCACGAGCGTGAAACACATTATCTGAGAATCTATCTCGGCCAGTTGCGGCAGAAGCTGGAACGAGATCCGGCGGCTCCGGTGCATCTGATCACCGAAACCGGCATGGGCTATCGATTCGTGAGTTGACCGCTAGCTGCGCTCGCACCTATCCGCCCAGTACCTCACCCTCGCGGCGGGGGTCTGCTCCCCCGATCCAGCCGCCGTCGGTGCGCTGCAGGGCGCTCAGTCCGCTGGACTGGTCTGCGACCGAAACCTGATGGCCCATCTCGCGCAATTTCACGACCACGGGATCGTTCTCACCCGTCACGTTCGGATGCTCACCGCCGTAGTTGGTGGACGGGGTGTTGGCCGCACCGAAGTCGACCATGGATACCGCCTGCTGTGGGTCCATGCCCCAATCGAGCAGTCCCACCAACGTTTTGACGACGAACTGAATGATCACCGATCCGCCGGGAGATCCGGCGACGAGAACGAGATCTCCGCGCGCGCCGTCGTCGCCGCGGTCGAATACCAACGTCGGGGCCATCGAGCTTCGCGGACGCTTACCCGGCTCGACACGGTTGGCCATGGGAGTTCCGTCCTCGGCCACGGGAGCCGCGGAGAAGTCGGTGAGCTGATTGTTGAGCAGAAAGCCGTCGACCATGTGGAACGAACCGAATGCCGACTCGACGGTCGTCGTCATCGAGGCTGCGTTGCCCTCGCTGTCGACGATGGAGATGTGGCTGGTGCCGTGCTCGGGGTCGGTGGACGAAGCGAACTGAACCGGGCCGAAGTCGCCGGGCTGCGCGGTACCCATCGACTTGGACTCGTCGATGAGTCCCGCTCTGCTGCTGAGATATTTGGGGTCGAGCAAGGCGTCGGGGGATCCGCCGGGCAGGGGTACGAAGTCCGGATCGGCCACGTACTTGTCGCGATCGGCGTAGGCCAGTCGCTCGGCCTCGGAGATCAGGTGCACGGCCTCGGCCGTCGGGGTACCGCCGTTGGCGTCCATTCCCGTCGGCGCGTACTGCGCCAGATCGAAGTTGGACAGAATGCCCATCGTCGACGCCACTGCGATGCCGCCCGACGACGGTCCCGGCATGCCGCAGATGTCGTGGTCGCGGTACTCGGTGCATACGGCCGTGCGGGTTTTGGGTTCGTATCCGGCGAGGTCGTCGAGTGTGATCTGCCCGGGGGTGCGGCCCGCGGTGGTATCGGCCGTCGCGTCGACGATGGCCTGGGCGATGTCGCCGGTGTAGAAGGCGTCGGCACCGTCGGTTGCGATGGCAGACAGCGTCTTCGACATCGCCGGGTTGTTCAGAACCGTCCCGGCGGGCTTTCCGGTGCCGTCCGGCTGCAGGAAGTAGGCCTTGGATGCGGGGTCGAGGGCGAGCTTCGGTGCCGAGTCGGCGATGGACGAGGCCATGCGCGGGCTGATCTCGATTCCGTTGTCGGCGAGACCGATTGCAGGCTGGAAGAGATCCCCCCACGGCTTGTCGCCGTGATCGTCGTGGGCTTGCTCGAGCATCCGCAGGACGCCCGGTACGCCGATCGATCGGCCACTGGACCGTGCATCGGGTTGTGGCACAGTGCGGTTCACATCGTCGATGTATCGCAGGTAGTCGCCGGTGGCGCTCATCGGAGCGGTCTCGCGGCCGTCGTAGCTCTGCACCTCGCCGGACGCCGCGTCGTAGTACATCAGGAATGCACCGCCGCCGATTCCGGACGACTGCGGTTCGACGAGGCCGAGCACCGTCTGCGCGACGATCAGTGCGTCGGCCGCGGTGCCGCCGTCACGCAGCACCTCGCAGGCTGCTTCGGTCGACACCGGGTTTGCCGTCGAGACCGAGTACGAGGCTGTCTCCACCGGTGCCATGTTCGATCGATATCCGGTCGCGACTTCCGGATTGGTGGAGATGTCGCCCGAGCTCGCGCTTGGTGTCGCTCCTACCGGGGTGCCGCCGCTGGCACCGAGAACGCAACTGTTCTCGGCAGCGGAGTCGGTGCCGGTGCTGTCACTGCTGTTGCACGCGGCGAGCGGTACCAGCAGGAGAGCACAGGCAAGAGCGGTCGAGCGGAGTGGGCGCATTCCGGTTGCAGACACCGCCCGACGCTAACACCGTGATCACCGTCGCTGCGCCGATTCGAGCAGCCAGTGTGCGATGGGTGCAGGCCTGCCGAACAGGAAACCCTGCGCGAAGCCGCATTCGAGCGACTCGATGATCGAGGCCTGCGCCTCGGTCTCGACGCCCTCGGCCACCGTTCTCACCGGCAGGGCCGACGCCATGGCGACGATCGCGCGAATCAGTTGAGTATCGGATTCGGAGTGCCCGATCTCGTGCACGAAGGACTTGTCTATCTTGAGCAGTGCGATCGGCATCGCGCGCAACCTGTTCAACGAGGAGTAGCCGATTCCGAAGTCGTCGAGCACGATGAGAACACCCATGGCAGCGAGCCGATCGAGAAGGCTCTTCGCCGTGCCGATGTCGTCGATCAGAACGCTTTCGGTGATCTCCAGCGCCAGATCCGCTCCGCTGAGGCCGTACTCGTCGAGCAGTCCTCTCACGATGGTCGGCAGCGAGTCGTCCCGTAGTTGCATCGGGGACACGTTCACCGACATCGTGACGTCCTGACCGTGCGCGCGCAGCGTCACCAGATCCGAGAGTGCGGACCGCAGCACCCATTCTCCGATCTCCTTGATCAGGCCCGTCGATTCGGCAATCGGAATGAATTCGTTGGGGGTACTCACCCGGCCTTCCCTGTTCCAGCGGAGGAGCGCCTCGTAGACGACGGTAGTGCGCGAGGCGGTGTCGACGATCGGCTGGTAGTACACCTCGAGCTCGCCGCGTCTGATCGCGCCGCGCAGCGCGGTTGTGGTCTCCATTGCGGAAGTGGCACGTGCGCGCAAGGATTCGTCGAAGAACGCGTAGCGCGCCGCGCCGAGGGATTTGGCGTGATACATCGCGGTATCGGCCTCGCGGATGGCGTCGTGCAGTCGATCTGCATCGGCGATGCCGACCGATGCCGTGACGTAGGCCATCGCAGCGCTGAGCGGGAACGGCTCGTTCATTCGGTCGATGATGCGACGGGCCAACGCTTCTGCGCCGAGACGATCGCACCGGGACAGGATGACGAATTCGTCGCCCGCGTATCTGACGACGGAGTCGCCGGCACCGACGGCGGCGCGGATACGCCGCGCCGCGGCGACGATCAGTTCGTCACCGACGCGGTGGCCGTACGAGTCGTTGACGATCTTGAAGTTGTCGAGGTCGACGAACAGGACGCAGGTGCGTCCAGGAGCCTGCGAGCGCTCGTGTCGGGCGTATTCCTCGTCCAGCATCGTGCGGTTCGGCAGGCCGGTCAACAGGTCGTGAGCCGCGAGATACTTGGCGTGCTCCTTGCCGAACTGAACTCTGGTGAGTGCGCGTTCGCCGCGCAGAAAGGCACCGACCAGGATCGAGGCCAGCAGCAGCGAACGCACGACCAGGTCTCCGGTGGAGACCGCCGAACCCAGTAGGGGCACGGTGGCGCACACGACCAGCAGCATTACCACGAACACGACCCGGCGGTTGCTGTGCGCGGGTGCCGGATCCTGCCGCTGAGAGACGGTGCGCATCGACGGATCGAGTGCTGCCATCGCCAGGGAGAGGTACGCGAAGAGGTAGATACCGTCGAGCAACCCCGAGGACGGCGCGTCGGCAGTCGTGGCAGCGAATGCGTACGAAACGTCTCCGACGAGCGTCGCAATCAGCGCGATCAGCGCCCACTGCAACGCCGCTGTGCGGGGTTTGGACGAGTACAACAGGTAGGTGGTCAGCGTGATCAGCGCTGCGTCGATCGCTGGGTACACGCCGTTCACCACAGTCGATGCCGACGAGTGCGAGGATTCGAGGGCCGGTGAGATGAACAGCAACCACGACAGAAACAGGGTGCCGAGGAAGATCAGGCCCGCGTCGACCAGTGGTGTTATGTCGTCGATCGACTGGCGATCTCGGATCCACCGCGACAGTGCGTATCCGACGAGTACGTACCCGGTGAGGGTGAACAGGTCGGGTAGCAACGTGAAGGAATGGGTCAGCGTGCTGGGATCGCTACGGAGCGAGACGCCGAACATGAACAGTACCGAGGCCCCGAACAGTGCCCACCAGCATCGAGAGTCGTCGGGACGGTATCGGCGAATGGCGGCGCTGATGGCAAGCACCGAGCCGACGGCGACTGTGGCCAGGACGCCGGCCCGCACATCGGCGTCGCCGAGAACGAAGAAAGTGGTGGCTACGACGACCACGGCGGCCAGTCCTGCTGTTCGTTTGGATTGGACGGCAAAGGGCGCAGCGACCTTCGTATTCATCGAAGGACCTCTTCCTTCTCGCTCGCGGCCTGCACACCGCTTCTTTCTCGACGCCTCCATCGGTGAATATACGTCTTCGGTCAGTGGATTCGGTGACAGATCTCTCCTAAGGAGGCACAGCTGTCAGGTCGCCACCGCGGACGTGCTCCGCTGGACTGCGATGCGGACGTCCTCTTCGATCAGGTCACCGTTGATCGCAGCACCGGCTCGCACTCCGGCAGCCGAGGCAGCGACCACCGTGTCCATCGGCGCGGCGACGTTACCCGCCACCCAGACACCGGGCACAGAGGTGGCGCCGACGGGGTCGGCCTCGATGTAGGTGCCGAGAACGTGGTCGTTCATCACCATCTCGGTGGTGCCGATTCCGAGCGAGACCAGGATGTCGGCGCGAGAGGTGAAGTTGGGTCCCACGACCAACGCGTCGAGTCGGACCTGCCGCCCGTCCGCCAGCGTGACGCCCACGATCGCGTCGTCGGCGACGTCCACCCGAGCGATCTCCTCGTCCACCACCTCGATGCCGCGGGCGGCCAGACGGGCCTGATCCTCGTCGGTGAGTTCCGGTGCCAGGTGTGCGAACACCGTGACGTGTTCGGTGAGCTGACGCCACATCTGCGCCTGATGTCCGACGAGTGGGCTACCGATGATTCCGATTCTGTGGTCGCGGACTTCCCAGCCGTGGCAGTACGGGCAGTGCAGTACATCGCGGCCCCACCGCTCGGCAAGGCCTGGAATGTTCGGGAGAACATCGGTGAGGCCGGTGGTGACCAACAGGCGGCGGCCACGCACGACGGAGCCGTCGGCAAGTGTGACCTCGAACCCGGATTCGGTGCGGATTGCCGACCGGACGGTGGCCTCGATGATGTGGACCCCGTAGCGACGTGCCTCGTCGCGGCCGAGCCGGACCAGTTCGAGCGGCGACTCGCCGTCACGGGTGAGGTAGTTGTGCGAATGTGCTGCAGGCGCATTGCGGGGGTCGCCGGCGTCGACGACCACGACCGAGCGTCGGGACCGGCCGAGGGCCACGGCAGCGCTGAGACCGGCAACGCCGCCGCCGACGATGATCGCGTCGACCAGGGTGTGGTGAACAGTGTCTGATGTCATGCCCGGAAGTCTGCGGCCAACTGCAATACATTGGCAAGAATAATTGCCAATCCAGCAACATATTCAAGAGGAGAATACCGCTAGGCGTGATTGGGTCGGCCTAACCGGGGAATGGAGTGGTTTCGACCCGGAATGGCCATCCACCGCACTGCCGCTACTGCCGGTAAGCGCGGATGCACCGCTTGAACAGGCAGTTCGCTCGAGGTCTACTGGTCGGTAAGAATCGAGCCGGGGGGGCGTATGGGGCATTTCGAGATCGGCGAGACCGTTGTCGCGGTCCGAAATCTGGGACGCGTGCGGTGGCGCAGCGGTATCCCCAAGGGAACCGTCGGAATCGTCGTCGGCGTGGATTGGCTCGGTGACGCCCGGGTGAACTTCACCGTCGACGGATCGAAGCGTGCCCGAGGCGAAACGGTGGAACACATCGTCGCCGACGGCGACGTCCGCACGTTGCGGGCCGCTCCCCGCCGGCTGACCGGCTAGTTGCTGTCGGTGCGCTCGTCCGAGGTCGCGGGGCCGGTTTCGATTGCGCCGCCTTCGCTCGACCAATCGTTGTCTTCCGCCGCCGCGGCCGGGTCTGACGTGACGTCCTTCTCGGCGTCGGGGGCAGAGTTCTCATCGTGCTTGGGATCAGTCATGGGTGCCGTGTACCCGTGCGGTGCCGGACGAACCGTCGGCACCGCACGGGTGCTCGATCGGCCGCTCTCTACAGGCCGAAAGGCAGAGTGCCCGGTGCCAGCTCGAAGCCGCTGCTGCCTGCGGAGATGGAGCCGAAGCCGCCGAGGATCGCGTTGATGAAATTGGTGATCATGAAATGTTCCTGCCTTCGTTGTGTAGATGTTTCGTGCGGACAACCCGGTCGAGGCTACCGGCAGCGGTAGCGTCGAGGCTGTGAGAATCCAGGGAATCCTCAGCGGTGTTGCTGCGGCCGCCTGTGCGCTCACGGCATGCACGACGGGATCTCCCGCGCCGACTGCGAGCTCTTCCGCCTCGCTCGACTACGTGGCCCTCGGGGATTCGGCCGCGTCGGGCCCGCGCATTCCCAACCAGGTCGGCGCGCCGGGATGCCAGCAATCCGACTCCAACTACCCGCACGTTCTCGCGGAAGAGCTCGCTGTCGCTTCGTTCGTCGACGTGACGTGCTCGGGTGCGATCACCGAGAACATCGTCTCCACTCCGCAGGCCACGTCCAGCGGTGACGTTCCGGTGCAGCTCGATGCTCTGTCTGCAGACACCGATCTCGTGACGATCACGATCGGCGGAAACGACATCGGACTGGTGTCGACGGCCGTCGGCTGCCTGACCTTCACGGCGTCGTCGGCGACCAACGTCTGCAAGGACCGGCTCACTGCGGGCGGCGTCGACACCGTCGCCGCAGCCATCGCGGAGAAGGCACCGAACTGGGGAGCCATGCTCGACGCGGTGACCGAACGTGCGCCCGACGCGCGGATCCTGGTCGTCGGTTACGGCACGTATCTGCCGGACGGTGGCTGCTTCCCCACTCAGCCGATGCTGCCCGAGGACGCCGACTACATCCAGGGCAGCATCACCGCGATGAACGAGGCCCTGAAGACTCAGGCCGACGAACACGGTGCCGAGTTCGTCGACACCGAGGCGCTGAGTGTGGGCCACGACGTCTGCGTCGCTCCCGATCAGCGGTACTTCGAGGGAGTCATCCCACAGAATCCCGCTGCGCCACTGCACCCGACGGCTGCCGGAATGGCGGGGATAGGTGACGCGGTCGCGGAGGCCGTGCGCGCCGGGTAGGTAACCACGACATGGCAACTGGCCATGGAGCGGTCGGCCTCGGTCGCCCATGCTCGACACCATGGTCTCGTATTCCGCTGTGATCGGGGTGTTCGCGGTGGCCCTGGCGTTGGTTCTGACGCCGGGGCCCAACATGATCTACCTCGTCTCGAGAAGCATCTCGCAAGGCAGGCGGGCGGGAATGGTGTCGCTCGCAGGTGTGGCCGTCGGCTTCCTCGTCTATCTGACGGCCACCAATCTCGGCCTGGCAGCGGTGTTCACGGCCGTGCCCGCGTTGTACACAGTGGTCAAGCTGGCGGGTGCCGCCTACCTCGCCTGGTTGGCGGTGCAGGCTCTGCGCGGGAGCGTCTCGGCATTCGAACCGACCGAGCTGCAACAGGATTCGACCCAGCGGCTGTTCACCATGGGTCTGGTGACCAACCTGCTGAATCCGAAGATCGCGATCATGTACATCTCGGTCATTCCGCAGTTCGTCGATCCCGCGGCCGGTCACCTTCTGCTGCAGGGCTTCACGCTCGGCGGCGTGCAGATCGCCGTCGCGGTGGCGGTCAACCTGGCGATCGTGGTGCTGGCCGGATCGATCGCCCGATTCCTCGCCGTCCGGCCCACCTGGCTGAAGATGCAGCGTTATCTCATGGGTACGGTGCTCGGACTGCTCGCTGTGCGCGTGGCGACCGACGGGGGCAAACCGGTCCCGGCTTGAGCCATGTATGCGCGCCACCCGCCGAATTCGGTTATGTCGGTTCCTTTCTCGGCCGCATCGTGTGCGCAGCAGAACCCGGTGACCCAGCGCCCGTCCGACAACTCGACCGGCCCCAGCCCCATCGGCGCGGGCAACCCCGCCAGGAAGGTGCCGAGCGCAGCAGCGGACATGCGATAGAGCTCGCCGGAAATGGGTGCGCCTTCGGCTTCTCTCCGCACCAGCCCGGGCTTGGGTGGGGTGGTGTGCAGATCCACGAGTCGATAGTCCGCAGATGTGGTCACCTCCCCGCTGAACCGTGCGCCGCGTTCGGTCAATTGGTGGTGCACCGGAAAACCACGCAGGTGCGCTCCTACGGCCAACACCTCGATACCGTCGTCGATCAGCGACGGAGAAGCAATGCCAACCAGTCGAGCGGCGAGGTCGATCGCGATCTGATCCTCGAACGCGGGGACGACGAACATGACTCCGAACGGACTGCCGTCCGACGCCGGGGTGCCGGGAACCGCCACCGCTGCCATGTCGAGCAGATTGCAGAAGTTGGTGAACGTACCGAGGCGACGATTGATGCCGATCGGATCCGATTGCACCGCAGTGATAGTCGGGTGTTCGGTGGTGGTGGGCAGCAGTAGACCGTCGAACCCGTTCAGCAGTGCGCGGGCCGCAGTCTCGGCTTCGGCGAGAGCGGCGAGATCGTCCACGTACCGGTGGGCGGACGGCTCCGCCGCCGATCCGACGATCGCGGCCACGGTGGGATCGGCCCCGGCGGGCGCGGTGTCGAGGAACTTCCCGACGGCCGAGTACCGCTGCGCCACAATGGCTCCGTCGTAGAGCAGCTTTGCCGCGTCGAGCAACCCCGAGATATCGACTTCGACGTGGGTGAAGCCCTTCTCGGCCAGGCCTGCGACCGTCTCTTCGAATGCCCGACGGTACGCCGGGCTCAACGATGCCAAGTCTTCACCTCGCGGAACGGCAACGCGGGGCTTCGGCGATGCGGCCAGTCGAACGTCGGCGGGCCAGGCCCGGCTGCGTGGATCGGTAGCGGTAGGCCCGGTCATCACTTTCATTGCCGCCGTGGCACTGTCGAGATCGTGAGCCAGCACGGTGACGCAGTCGTAGTCGGCACAGGCGGGCACCACGCCGGTATTGGGCACGATTCCCAATGAGGCCTTGATTCCCACCAAGCCGTGGAACGCGGCGGGTACTCGTCCCGAACCGGCTGTGTCGGTGCCGATTCCGATGTCCGCGATGCCCAGTGCCACCGCAGCAGCGGAGCCGGAGCTGGATCCGCCCGAGACCAGCGTGGGGTCCCAGGCGCAGCGCACTGCCCCGTAGGGGCTACGAGTGCCGACCAGTCCGGTGGCGAACTGATCCAGGTTGGTCTTGCCCAGCACCAGTGCGCCCTGGCTCGTCAGGCGCTCGATGGCAGTGGCGGATTCTGTCGGCGCATAGGCGAATTCGGGGCAGGCGGCAGTAGTGGGCAGGCCTGCCACGTCGATGTTGTCCTTGACCGCAACCAGCACGCCGGCGAGCGGCAGATCTGCGCCTGCCTCCAGGGCATGTTCGAGAGCCGTGGCCTCGGCCAGCACGTCGTTCTCGTCGCGCAGGGTGATCCACACCTCGGGGCGGTCCACCTCGGCAATACGTTTGTACGCCAGTAGAACTCGCTCTCGTACCTCAGGCCGCATCGGTTCTGCCCTTCGTCGTATCGAATTCTCCGGCTGCCGACCACGCGTCTCGCTCGGCTCCGAAGGCCACGGCCTGCGACGCGCGGAACTCGTCGATGGACTCGGCGTTGGTCTCGAGGAAGTTCTGATGCTCGGCGAGGGAGAATTCACCGTCGGTGATCTCCACTCCACCCCCGCGGCCGGCCGCCAGATCGGCGCGCAGATCCATCAGCTCCTCGGGTTCCACCGAGTACCAGGAGATTCGGTCGAAGAACCGCAACAGCCAGGGGGTTCCTTCCTCGAACGGCCCGCCGCTGTACGCGGCACTGTGGTTCCACACCTGCGTGGTTCGGCCTACGAACTGGTATCCGCCGGGGCCTTCCATGCCGTAGATGCACAGGTACGCTCCGCCGATGCCGACGGCGTTCTCCGGCGTCCACGTGCGCGCCGGGTTGTACTTCGTCGTCACCAGGCGGTGGCGTGGGTCGAGTGGCGTCGCCACCGGAGCGCCCAAGTACACGTCACCGAGTCCGAGCACCATGTAGTCGGCGGCGAACACGGTGTCGAAAACGTCTGCAACGGAATCGAGTCCGTTCATCCGCCTGATGAACTCGATGTTCCAGGGACACCACGGGGCGTCGGCGCGCACACCATGCATGTATCGCTGGATCGCTTCCCTGGTCGACGGGTCGTCCCACGACAGCGGCAGGCGAACCTGGCGGCTGGGCACCACGAGTTCCGAGGCTGCGGGTAGATCGTCCTCGACCTCGGCGAGCAGTCCCATCAGCGAATCGATCGACAGCACATCGGGATTCACCTTCACCTGCAGTGAGCGGATTCCCGGTGTCAGGTCCAGCAGGCCTCGGGGTGCGATGCCCTCGATCCGCTGGTGCAGCGCGTGCACCCGCGCTCGCAGGGTGAGGTCGAGTTTCATGTCGCCGTATTCGACTAGCACGTTGTCGTCGCCCGACCGGCGATAGGTGACGCACGTATCGGCGTCGCGTCGAGCGATGACGCCGTCGTCGCCGTCACCGCCGGCGGAGAAGACTGCGGGCAGTGATGCGCGCCGGGCGAGGCCGAGCGATCCCAACGGTGCGGTGGCCGCAGCCCGGACCGGAACGAATCGGATGGTGTCTCCGGGACGAAGTTGGCCGAGCTTCCAGCGTTCGGCTGCGACAACGGTAACGGGACAGACGAATCCGCCGAGGCTGGGTCCGTCGGGGCCGAGCAGGATCGGGGTGTCACCGGTGAAGTCCAATGCACCGACGCTGTAGGCGTTGTCGTGGATGTTGGACGGGTGCAGTCCGGCCTCGCCGCCATCGGCGCGAGCCCACTGCGGCTTGGGACCGATCAGCCGGACTCCGGTGCGATCGGAATTGAAGTGCACCTCGTAGCGGGTGGCGTAGAGGGTGTCGATGTCGTCTCGGGTGAAGAACTCGGGCGCGCCGTGCGGGCCTTCGGTGACGGCGATGTCCCAGGCGGACGTCAGCACCGGCAGGTGTTCCATCGGGATGGGTCCGAGGACGGCGGAGTTGTCGGAGCGGCCGGCCAGTCCGATGATGTCGCCCTCGCCCAGGATGCCGCCGCGGTGTCCGCCGAACTTGCCGAGAGTGAATGTTGCTGCGCTGCCGAGGTAATCCTCGACGTCCAGGCCGCCCTGGATCAGTACGTACACCCGCAGCCCGTGGCCGGTGGTGGTGCCCACGTCCAGCTTTGCACCGGCGGGGACCAGCACGGGTCGCCACTGCGGTGCCGATTTTCCGTCGATGCGCACCGGCACCGCCGCTCCGGTGACGCAGATGTAGGTATCGGCGTCGAACGTCAATGCCGGCCCGGCCATGGTCGATTCGAGTCCCGGTGCACCCTCGGGGTTGCCGAGCGCGGTGTTGCCGAGGCGGAACGACAGATCGTCCATCGGTCCCGACGGCGGCACGCCCACCTTCCAGTAGCCGACGCGTCCCGGCCAGTCCTGGACCGTGGTGAGCATTCCGGGCCGCTGGACGGTCATCTTGGCCGCTGTCGAATTCACCGCGTTCATGCCCCCGCCGACTCTCGCGTCACGATCATCTGAACCGCCGTGGGGTCGAATCCGTTGCAGGGGTTGTTGATCTGCGGGCAGTTCGAGACCAACACGAGGGTGTCGATCTCGGCACGCAGTGAGAGCTTCTTGCCGGGGGCCGACAAGCCGTCGACGATGCCGAGGGTGCCGTCCGCGTCGACGGGGACGTTCATGAAGAAGTTGATGTTGGGGGCCAGGTCTCGCTTGCCGAGACCCCACTTGGAACCTTCGATGAGGAAGTTCTCGACGCAGGCGTGTTGGTGCTGGGTGTGGTGGCCGTAGCGCAGAGTGTTCGATTCCTTGGAGCACGCTCCGCCGACGGTGTCGTGGTTGCCTACCTCGTCCTCGACGATCGTCATCAACGGCGTCGAATCATCACTGCGCAGAACGGTTCCGGTGGTGAGGAACAAGTTCTGTTGCGCGGTGACCGTCGCGGCGGCGGAGTAACGGAGCGAGTGGTCGTGTGCGCTGTACAGCAGGGTGTCGACGGCCTGATTGCCGTACAGGTCGACGATGGTCAGGACGTCACCGGCCTCGACGATGGCAGACCAGGGACCGAATGCCGGTGCGATTTCGTCTCTGACGATCGTGGTCTCGAGGGTGCTCGCGGTCATTGCGCTGCCTTCCATGCGGTCTCGGTGTTCTGCACTGCACGCTGGTATTCCGGTTCGGTGTTGTCGAGCGAGAGCAGCTCTTCGGGTGCCTTCCAGGCCAGAACGTCGAGTGTCGTTGTGGGGTACTCGAGGCTGGGGTCGAGCGGGTGAGCGGTGTTGGCGAGCAACACGATCACCGGCAGATGGATGAGCAGATCCACCGAGCGTCCCGGGCCGGCCGAGCCTGTGCTGACGAGGCCGCCGTCCGCGGCGACGGTGACACCGTGGAAGAACGACAGGGACGGTGCCACATCCCGCGGTTCGAGTCCGTGCTTGGCTGCGGCGAGGGTGAACAGTTCACGCCCCGATGGGGCCGACGAATGTGGCCCGCTCACTCCGTATTTGGCGGTGTTCGTAGCGGAGGATGTTGTGCCGCACAACGCATCGTGATGGCCGGACGTGTCGTCGACGATGGTCGCCAGCACTCGGCCCTGGTCCGAGAGCAGGGGATGGCCTGCGCTGAGGTACGCCTGCCAGGGAACCTTGACGGTGTCGGCGGTGTTGAGCCGTTCCCACGGCGCGTCGACGCGATAGAGCAGCAGGTTGGCGCAGGCAGCACCATCGACGTCGACGAGACGCAGGCGGGTTCCGCGAGCCAGGACCTTGGTGGTGTAGCTTCCGCCGGGCACCGATTCTGCCCAGGTGAGCTCCGAGATGCCCTCCGGTGCTGTGGGTGCGGGCGCGACCGTCGCCTGGGATCGTGCGTGTTCTTTGGCGGAATACGTTGTTGCGGTGCTCATGGTTCAGGCTCCGATCGTGACGGGCTTGGGGTGTGCTTTGCCGTGGGGAAGGCAGGCGATGCCTACGACGATCACGGCGAGGACGGTCAGTGGTGCGGCCCACCGCAGCAAGGGGAATTCGCCGGTGGGGTCGAAGATCTCGGCCCGCGGCCACGACAGGTTGATCACCATCAGGCCGCCGTAGAGCACTGCGGCGATGTTGACGGGCAGGCCGAGGCGGCCGAGGGTGAAGAGCTTCTCGCCGTCGGCGTCCTTCTGCACTCCGCCGTGCGGCCAGCCCTTGAGTCGCTGGATCAGCAGTGGGACGGTGACCATCATGTAGGCGAGGTAGATCAGCACGATGCACACGCTCGACAGCGTGGTGAAGATCGCGGAGTTGCCGACGTTGACCGCGAGGATTGCCACGCAGGCCACGCCGATGAGCACCGAGGGCGCGATGGGAGTACCAGTGCGCGAGTTGACTTTTGCCAAGGCGGCGGACGCGGGAAGCCGACCGTCGCGGGCCATCGAGAACATAAGCCGCGAGGCCGCGGTCTGGATGGCGAGGGTGCAGATGAACACGGCGATGGCGACGTCGATGAGCAGGACCTTGCCCCACGGGGACGTGAGGATCGAGTCGATGACGTACGGAAGGCCCTGGGTCGCAAGCTGACCGTCGGTGAGGCTCGGTGCCGCCATGAGTGCGCCGACGATCATCAGGCCACCGCCGAGAGCCGATGCCGACAGTGCGAGGCGGATGGTGCGCGGTGCGACGCGTCGGGGATTGCGGGTTTCCTCGGCGAGCTCGCCTGCCGAGCCGAAGCCGACCATGACGTAGGCGGCCATCAGGCCCGAGATGATCCAGGCCCCGATGTAACCGGGATCGGCTCCGGCACTTCCGGTATCGAAGACGACCTGCGGTCCGCGCTCGGCATGGGTGAAGAACACCAGCACCAGCGCGATGACGCCGACGATCTCGCAGGTGACGCCGATGCTGTTGATGCGCGACATCCAGTTCACGCCGATGCAGTTGATGGTGGTGGTGAGTACCAGCAGAATCGATCCGAGCACAACGGCATTGGCAGCTCCGCTCGGCGAGGTGAGCGCGGTGTCTTCACCGATGAACTGGAATCCGCCCCAGACGCTGGGGAGTACGACCTGCAATGCGATGGCGGCGGCGGAAGCGGTGACGATCTGCGCGATGATCATGAACCATCCGGCGAACCACCCGACCAGTTCACCGCCCATGCGGCGTGACCAGTGGTAAATGGCACCCGAGATGGGATAGCGCGCGGCGAGTTCGGCGAAGTTGAGGGCCACCATGAACTGGCCGAGGAACACCAGCGGCCAGGTGAGAAAGAAGGCCGGACCGCCGAAGCTGAAGCCGAGGCCGAAGAGCTGGAAGATGGTGGTGAGGATCGAGACGAACGAGAAACCAGCGGCGAACGACGCGTACTTGCCGAGACTGCGGTGCAGCTGCTGGTCGTAGCCCAGGGCCGCGAGATCCGAATGGTCGGTGGTGGACGTCGGTTCCGAACCCGAGCCCGGGGCCGGCAGTGTTGTCGAGCTCATGTTCTCTCCTACGGGCGAGGTGGGTGGTGAGTGACCGCCCGCTGCATCGCCGAGGCGGGTTTCTGTCAGTTGATAGTTTTCGGCGCCGCCGTTCCCGGGCGGTGACCGTCGTGCAACAAGCTCGTTTCGTCTATTTCGATCAGATGACAGAAATCTCACCGACACGTCGACCTGACAAGATGGGGCCATGACCGGCGCAGGCAGACCGAGATTGAGCACGAAGAAGCGGCCCGGCGACACCGCTCGCGAGGAGATACTCGACGCATCGGCCGAGCTGTTCACCACTCGCGGCTTCACCAACACCTCGACTCGCGTCATTGCCGAGGCCGTCGGATTGCGTCAGGCCTCGCTCTATCACCACTTCGCCACCAAGGACGACATCCTCGACGCACTTCTCAGCGGCACCGTCGACGCGCCGTTGGCCGTTGCGCAGCGAATCCGTGATTCCGGGACCGAGGCCTCGACCCAGATGTACGCGCTCGCCTACTTCGACGCCGGGCAGCTCGCCGCATCGACATGGAATCTGGGCGCGCTCTACCTCCTGCCCGAGCTGCGCAGCGAGCGCTTCGAGACCTTCCGTGACCATCGGTACACGCTGATGAGTCTGTATGCGGCCATCGCGTCGGACACCCTGGTCCAACTCGATTCCGAGCGTCGACCGGGCACAGAAGACCTGCCGTTTCGCCTGGTGGAGACCGTGGTGAACGCGCGTGCAGACCGCGAGAACGGGCGCCGAGACCCGACGGCGGATGCGGCGGGGATCGCCGAGGCCGCCCTGCGGGTGCTCGGCTGGACCGGGGATGTCACGGCGTTGCACGGGAGTGCTGAGGCCCTGCTCGAGGAGGTCGTCGGAATAGTCGAGGATCGTCGGTCCTTGCATTCGACATGACATCGATAGCAATAGTCGGAGCAGGTGCAGGTCTCGGCGCAGCAGTGGCGCGCAAGTTCGGCGCGCAGGGCTTCTCGGTCGGCCTCATCTCCCGCAACCAGTCCCGTGTCGACTCGCTCGCCGATCAGCTGGCGGCCGACGGTGTATCCGCGAAGGGCTTCGCCGCCGATGTGCGCGACCCGGCCTCGATCGCGTCGGCCTTGGAGCAGGTCACCGAAACACTCGGTCCCATCGAGGTGCTGCAGTACAGCCCGCTTCCGCAGAAGGACTTCATGCGGCCCGTACTCGAGACCACCCCGGCCGACATGGTCGGCCCGGTCGAGTTCTCCATCTACGGACCGATCGCTGCCGTCCATCAGGTGCTACCGGGAATGCGATTCCTCGGCGAGAACAAAGGCACGATCCTGTTCGTCAACGGCGGCTCTGCGGTGAAGCCCGGTCGTACGGTCACCGGCACGTCCATCGCGTTCGCAGGCCAGGCGGCGTACGCGCAGCTGCTCAACGAGGAGTTGGCCGAGGAGGGAATCCAGGTGTCGCAGTTGATCATCGGTGGTGCCATCGACGGTAGCGATCCGAAGAAGAGCCCCGAGGCTCTCGCCGAGCAGCTGTGGAGCCTGCATACCGAACGGAACAGGTTCCGGGTTCAGATCTCGGCTGACTAGGCTTGCCGGCATGACATCGCTGCCCGACTGGGCTCAGAGCCTGGACCTTGCACCCCACCCGGAGGGTGGTTGGTTCAAGGAGACCTGGCGCAGCGAGGTCACGATTCCACAGACATCTCTGCCCGACGGTTATCCCGGCCCGCGCGCGGCAGGTACGGCAATCCTGTTCCTGCTGATGCCCGGTCAGCAGTCGGCCTGGCACACCGTTCGCGGCACCGAGATGTGGCTGTACCACCGAGGCAGTCCAGTGCAGCTGGATCTCGGCGGTGCAGGGGACAAGCCAGGTGACGCGACCTCGCTGCTGGTTTCGCCCGAATCTCCGCAGCAGATCGTGCCTCCGTCGGTGTGGCAGCGGGCGCAGCCGGTGGGCGACGAACCGAGCCTGGTGAGCTGCATCGTCACTCCCGGATTCGATTTCGAGGACTTTCGGCTCGAGGACTCCCATGGGTAGGAAGCGGGCGACGGCGTCAACCGGCGCTCTGCAACCCGGTGTGTTCGAGATCGATTCGGGCACCTGTGAATTGGTGCGAGATACCTTCTCGGACGACGGGTGGGTCGTCAACGTCAACGATGTTCCGAGTTCACACATCGACATGAACGACCCCACCGTGCTCGAGTTCGAGTACATGCGGTGGATCTCGGGATTGGTACGTGCGCAATGGGATTCGACCTTCCCGCTGCGCGCGCTGCATCTCGGGGGCGGGGCCTGCACGCTCGCACGCTCGTTCACCGCCGAGTTTCCCGGTGCGCGTCAGGTGGTCGTGGAACTCGACGGGAAGCTTTCGGAGCTTGTTCGTGAATGGTTCGACCTACCGCGGGCACCTCTGCTTCGCATCCGAGTCGGTGAGGCTCGGGCGGTCACCGAGACCTTGAGCGAGAACAGTCGTGACCTGATCGTGCGAGATGTGTTCGCCGGAGCCACAACTCCGGCCCCGCTGCTCACCGCCGAATTCACCACCCATGTCCGACGCGTCCTCGCACCCGGCGGTATGTACGTCGTCAACTGCGGTGACCGCCGGGACCTGTCGCTCGCCAAGCAGGAGGCGTCGACCATCGGAAGTATCTTTCCGCACACGGCAATCGTCGCGGATCCGGCGATGCTCAAGGGCAGGCGCTACGGGAACATCATCATTGCGGGGAGCGACGTTCCGATCGGGGACTCGCCGTCGTTGGCTCGCGAACTACTCGGCGGCGCAGTTCCGGCGCACGTGTGGCTGACCGAGGAGGTCACAGCGTTCGCGCGTGATGCGAAGGTGTTGCGGGATCAGCCTCGATCGACTTCTCCGGAGAGCACCTCGTCCTGATTCGGCGAAAACATTCGTAGTCCTGGACCTGCCGGTGGCGGCAGAAACCTACCGTGGTCCGAAGGCATGAACGACATTTCGTCTGCGTATCGATAATCGCATACGTTTTGGCAACACCCTTCCGTCTTGGATGGCGGTATGACCTACGACGACCGGGGTGTGACCCAAGGAAAACGTGATTGCGCAGCGCCGCGGCAGGCGCAGGCACATCGGACGACGCGGATCAAAGTCGGAATCATTTTCGGAGGGGCTTGTGAAGAACACCCCATTTCCGTCAAGTCGGCGCGAGAGGTCGCAAGTAGCCTCGACGCGGAGAAATACGACCCGTTCTGGATCGGCATCACGACAGGTGGAGATTGGTTGTTGTGCGACGGCCCGGACGAAGGGTGGGAGAGCGGCACTGGTATTCCAACCGTGGTCTCGCCCGATAGGGCTGTTCACGGTCTGCTGGTCATGAAGCACGGGGAGTACGAGACCGTGCGCCTCGATCTCGTCTTTCCCCTGCTGCACGGAAAGCTCGGTGAAGACGGTGCGATCCAGGGCCTGTTGGAACTAGCTGGTATTCCCTATGTCGGTTGCGACATCCAGGGTTCAGCGCTGTGCATGGACAAGTCCTTGGCTTATGTCGTCGCCAAGTCCGCGGAGATCGCCACACCGAACTTCTGGGTTGTCACGGAGAACGAGAACGTCGACTCCAACCAATTTCGCTATCCCGTCTTCGTCAAACCCGCCCGATCGGGCTCATCTTTCGGAGTAAGCAAAGTAGCCAACCAGGCCGAGCTCATCACCGCCATCGACTTGGCCCGAAAGTACGACTCGAAAGTGCTCATCGAGGAGGCCGTCACAGGCAGCGAAATCGGCTGCGCGGTCCTCGGTGAGAGGTCCGGCCTGATAGTGGGCGAGGTGGACCGCGTCGACCTTTCACACGGATTCTTCCGAATTCATCAGGAAGACTCCCCCGAGACCGGTTCGGAGAACTCGACATTCGTCGTTCCTGCGGACATCCCGGACCACTCACGCCGACTCGTTCAAGAAACCGCCGAAAAGATCTACCGCATTCTCGGGTGCACAGGACTGGCGCGAGTGGACATGTTTCTGACCAACGACGGGCAGGTAGTGCTCAACGAGGTCAACACTATGCCGGGCATGACCTCGTACAGCCGCTACCCCAGGATGATGGCGGCCGCCGGGCTCCCGCTGTCGAACGTGATCGACAGACTCATCACCATGGCGTCGCACCGGAAAGAACGATGAACAGCGCCATCGCGAGGGCGGCATCTCCCGGATCAGACAGGAGCGATTGATGCCGATATCGACTCTCCGGTCACGTGATGAGGTTCTGCACTGTGTCTCGCAGTGGGGGGATCTGAAACAGAACGACGAGGTCGTCATGCGACGCACAGGCCCCTCTGGGCTGGAGGTTTTCTTACGGGGTACTGATCCATGGGACCTTCCCGATTGGGCAGCCGATGGATACCGCTCCAGCGACGAGTACCTGTTCTGGTCGCGAAAGGTATGCGGCTTGGCGTGTCTGCAGTCGCTACTCCATGGTTGGACCGACGTTCGGTTGTCAATGGGCGAGCTGCTCGATCAAGCCCTCGAACGGGGGTGCTACCTACTCGAACCGTCTGGGAAAGTTCACGGACTGCTCTACCGGCCGTTCATCGAGTGGGTCGAAGAACAATTCGGATTTGCCTGCCAACTTGTCGAGCGCACACCGATTCGCCAATCTGTTCGACATGTTCGGCCTGGGCAGGTCATGATCGCTTCAGTGTCGCCCGAGATTCGCGACCCTGCCACCATGGCGTCGCACCGGGGAGGGCATCTGGTGCTGATCTACGCGGTGGAGGAGAAGGTTGTGCGCTTCCACAACCCATCGGGCTACTCCTACAGTTCGGATTCGGTATCGCTACCGATAGGGAAATTCGAGCAATTTCACGCACAGCGCGGAATCGTGATCACACGAACGCCGTAGACGTACCATCGCCGCTCGCATAAAATTACTGGACATCGAGGTCGATTCGGCGGCCCGATTACATACGCCGACGATATACGCGAACTCATAGGATCACGGCCATGCGTGTTCTAGTTGTCGAAGACGAGCCGTACATGGCAGAGGCGATCCGTGACGGGCTGCGCTTGGAGGCCATCGCGGCCGATATCGCCGGCGACGGCGACACCGCTTTGGAACTGCTGAGCATCAACACCTACGATATCGCCGTCCTCGACCGCGACATTCCCGGGCCATCCGGCGATGAGATCGCCAAACGCATCGTGGCGTCCGGCAGCGGGTTGCCAATCCTCATGCTCACGGCGGCGGACCGGCTCGACGACAAGGCATCCGGGTTCGAGTTGGGTACCGACGACTATCTCACCAAGCCCTTCGACCTCCGCGAACTCGTTCTCAGACTCAGGGCCCTCGACCGAAGACGTGCCTACAGCAGACCACCCGTGCACGAGATCGCGGGTCTGCGTCTGGATCCGTTCCGCCGCGAGGTGTATCGCGACGGCCGTTACGTCGCTCTCACCAGAAAGCAGTTCGCCGTACTCGAAGTCCTCGTGGCGGCGGGGGGTGGAGTCATCAGCGCCGAAGAACTACTGGAACGAGCGTGGGACGAGAACGCCGACCCGTTCACCAATGCCGTACGAATCACCGTCTCGGCGCTACGTAAACGCCTCAGCGAACCCTGGTTGATCGCCACGGTGCCGGGCGTCGGATATCGCATCGACACCGACGCGGGCTCCACAGTCGAAGAACCAAAGCGTGGATAGGGCAGGTGGGCTGAGCGTCCGACTCAAACTCACGCTGAGCTACGTCGGGTTCCTCATGATGGCGTGCGCGTTGTTACTCGGGGTGGTTTGGGTCTTTCTCTTGCGCTACGTGCCGGATCGCGCGGACCGAACCAGGGCACCCGGCAGCGGCCCCAACCGCTCCGAGCTTCTGAGCGCCTTCGGGCCGAAAGTCGTATGGGCACTGCTGATTCTGCTCGTGTTCGGTGTCGTGGGCGGATGGTTCCTTGCCGGACGCGTGCTTTCTCCGCTCAACCAGATCACGAATGCCACGCGGCTTGCCGCGAGCGGGTCGCTGTCTCACCGAATTCAGTTGGACGGGCGTAGAGACGAGTTCCGCGAACTGGCCGACGCCTTCGACACCATGCTCGCGCGAATCGAATCGCACGACGCCGAGCAACAGAGGTTTGCCGCCAATGCTTCACACGAACTGCGCACGCCCTTGGCGATCACGCAAACACTGCTCGACGTCGCCCGTAGTGATCCAAAGCGCGACACCGGCGAACTGATCGCACTGCTGCACAACGTCAATACTCGAGCGATCAACCTCACCGAGGCACTGCTCGTACTCAGTCGCGCCGACCAACGGTCTTTCGTCCGTGAGAATGTCGACCTGTCCCTCACGGCGGAGGAGGCCATCGAAACACTTCTTCCTCTTGCCGAAGAACGGCAGGTCACTATGGAGGCCTCCGGAGACACTTCCCCTACCTACGGCTCACACGCGCTCCTGCAGCAGGTGACAACAAACCTCGTGCACAACGCGATCGTTCACAATCTGAATGAATGCGGCACTGTGCGGGTAACGACCAGTGCTGAGTCCAAGTCAGCGATGCTCACCGTCGAGAACACCGGCGAGAAGCTCACCGCCCAGGCCGTTTCCACGCTTGTCAAACCGTTTCAACGCGGCAACGAACGCATACGTAGCGATCATGCTGGTGTCGGCCTCGGCCTGGCCATCGTCAAGAGCATTGTCCACGCGCACGACGGCAGTCTGATTCTCGCACCCCGAGCGGACGGAGGACTCCACGTCACAGTCGAGTTACCGCTCGCGCCACCGCACATCGGACGGTGACGCGTGATCGGATCGCCAACCGGCCGTTCAGCTATCGAGACGGCGCGCTGCGATCACGTCGAGGACATGCCTGGCCAGAACGATGTCCGCATCGGGTGTCCCGGCCACTGACGAGTGGACCGACATCGCCGCAATCCGCTCGCGGTCTGTCAGAATCGGGATCAGGTTGGTCTCGATCCACTGTGCGGTCAGATCGGAGTTGTCGACAAGTATCGCCCCGCCGGCAGCAGCAATGTGCTCGGCGTTGCGCCGCTGCTCGCCGCCGCGCAGCGGTAACGGAACGTACACAGCCGGTAGACCGACTGCTGTCAATTCGGCGCACGTCATGGCCCCCGAGCGGCAGATCGCGAGATCGGCTGCGGCATATGCGTACTGCATTTCGTGGACGTAGGACACCACAACATACGGCACCTCGGTGGCGGCGCTGTCCGGCACGTCGACCACGTGCTGCGACCCAGTGATGTGCAACACCTGCACCCCGGCCGCTCGAAGCGGTGCGATCGCGCCGGCCACCGCGGCATTGATTGCCTGGGCGCCCTGCGAACCGCCGGTGGCCAACAGAACCGGCCCGTCCGGGTGCAATCCGAACCGTGCCCGGGCTTCGGTACGCAGTGCGATTCGATCCAGCCCAGCGATAGCCGGTCGCAGCGGGATGCCGATGGCAGAAGCGTGAGCCAACCGGGCACCCGACTCAGCGGTGAACACATGTGTGGTCATCAAGGCTGCGAGCCGGTTGGCCATCCCAGGCCGGGCGTTCGCCTCATGGACGACGATCGGCAGCCCGCACTTGCGAGCAGCGATATATGCCGGTGCGGCCACGTAGCCGCCGAAGCCAACCACGACATCCGCTTTCACGCGGTCGAGCACTGCAACACACGCATTCACCGATTCGCGCAGCCGCCCAGGCATTCGAGCTAGATCCCAGTTCAGCCTGCGCGGCAACGGAACCGGCGGAATCAGCTCGAGAGGATAGCCGCGTACTGGGATCAGAGTGGTGTCCAGCCCCCGGACGGTACCGAGGGAGGTGATTTCGGCGGTAGGTTCCATTCGGCGCAACGCATCGGCAAAGTTCATCGTGGGCTCGATGTGCCCCGCCGAATGACCACCGGCGACGACGATCCGCGGCACCGCCACGTCCCTTACACCGGTTCCGGGTCTCTGCCGGCCTCGGCTACTCAATGGGGAAATCGAAGTAGGTGTTCGGAAAGGGCTCGTCTTTCAATGTGTAGTGCCACCACTCGCAGTCGTATCGAACAAACCCGCAATCTTCCATGATCGAACGCAGCTGCTGCCGGTTCCTTCCTTCGACCACCGTGATGCCCGGTGCGCCATGGCGTGAGATCGGATCCATCAGATCGTGATCACCTCCCATGGGAACGGGATCACCGCTGGACAGGTCATAAAGTGTCAAGTCCACGGTGCTCCCCCGACTGTGGCCCGACATTGCAGCGACGTAGCCCTTTTCGACCATCTCGGTCTTGTCGATATTCGGGTAGTGCCGCAATTTTGTCCGTCCGTCTTCAGGCTTTTGCGACCAACGCAAAAAGCAATCAACGGCGCGGCGCGGGCGATAGCCGTCCCACAGCAGTAGGCCGAAGCCCGCCGAAGCGGCCTTTTCTTGCGCTGTCCCCAACGCTGAGCACAACGCCTTCGTGCCAATGATCCGATTGGTTCCGTAGCCATCGACAACGTCGCCGGTGAAGTTGTCCGATGTAGCATACTTGGAATTCCATCGAATGCCGGAAATCGTCGTGTCTACAGCCACAAAGTCTGCATTCATCGGACGCCTCCCAACAAATAGAACGTCAAAGCTGAGGTACCTCTGCTATCTGGCGTCAATTTTATTGGCACCCGTTGCCTCTCTCGAAATTCAAGCAGTTCAGAATCGAATTCTCGACCATGTCATTCAAAGCATGGTCGGTGCGATAAGCAACATGCGGAGTAATGACGACGTTCGGCAATTTGTGTAGCCTCAGGAACGGCGCGCTCTCTATGGGAGTACTCCTCCGGTCCGCATAGAATATTCCTTCTTCCCCTTCGAGGACATCCAACGCCGCGCCACCCAATCTGCGGTCCTCGAGAGCGTCGACAAGGGAACTCGTATCGATGAGCGAGCCACGGCCGGTATTGATGACGAACGCGCCGCGCTTCATTCTCGAAATGCGCCTGCAATTCAAAAGATGGTGCGTATCCGCATTCAATGGCGTGTGGAGAGTGACGATGTCGCTCTCCCCCAACAATTCATCGAGAGAAACGTAGTCAGCCGCGCTGGTGGGAAGATTGTCGTAGGCCAGTATCCGGCACCCGAAACCCCAGAGCCTCTCGATGACCGCTCGACCGATGCGTCCTACGCCGATCACGCCGACGGTCAGGTCGCGCAGTTCCCGACCCCATACCTCACTCAGCCTGAAATCGTGAGTATTTGCACGGCAGATGACCGATTTTGCATTTCGTACCGCCATCAGCATGAGCATGAGTGTGTAGTCGGCAACACTGTCGGGTGAATACGCCACATTCTCGACGCAAATGCCCACACTCGCAGCGTATGAACAATCGATATGGTTGTACCCAATGCTCCTGGTGGATATGTACTCGACACCGGACCGACTGAGCGCCAGGAGTGCGGGGTTCGTGACTCTGTCTTTGTGCCCGATGCTGATGCAGCGGTTGCCCTCCGCCAATCTGCTGTTGGCCTCGGACAGCGGTTCGTCTGTGAAGACCGGCGCAACTCCATGGCGTTGCGCCATCTCGCTGAACAGGGCCGCCTCGTCTCGGCCACATCCGTAAACTGTCAAGCCCGATGCCGTAGCCACTGCAGACTCCTGCGGTCGAGCATGGAGTGCCGTAGGCAGTGCTGATTCTGTATTGGCCATGCCTAGAGTTAAGGCAATTCCCTGTTGTCGCCGCGTATGCGGTTTCAGATACACCGACGATACATTTGTGCTGGTGCCAGTGGGAACGCCGGGAGCCAGCTTCTCGACGACCGCACTCGCCGCACGCCGTCCAGACCGGCTTTCGCTTCTCGACGAAAGCCCGGACGCGTCAGTCGCGTCGATGCTTCTCTGACGGCGCTGTTACCACTGGTATGTGGTTGTGACCGCGCAATCAAGGCGCTGGATTGTTGCTCGCGAGATCCTTGGCCAGTCGCTCGGCCGCCGAGATCAGCAGGGGTACGAACTGTTCGGCCGATTCGAGGGTGACCCGAGCCGAGGGCCCCGCGATGGACATCGCCGTGAGTGTCGGAGCGCCGAGTACCGGGACGGCGAAGCAGCGCACCCCTACCTCCTGCTCGCCGTCGTCGATCGCGTAGCCGCGTTCGCGGATCAGCGCGAGATCCGCGAGCAACGCGTCGAGGGTGGTGATCGTGTTGACGGTGCGGGGAGTCATGCCGAGGCGGCCGACGATCGCGCGGACGGCGTCGTCGTCCAACTGCGACAGCAATGCCTTGCCGACGCCGGTGGAATGTGGCAACACGCGCTGACCGACCTCGTTGAACATCCGCATCGCGTGCTCCGACGGCACCTGCGCGACGTAGACCGCCATGTCGTCCTCGAGAAAGGCCATGTTGGACGTCTCGTGGGTGATCCGGACCAGCTCTGCGAGATACGGCTTGGCCCATCCACCGATGAGCTTGGAGGCACTGTCGCCCAATCGAATGAGTTTGGTGCCCAATGCATATCGGCGTGACGGTAAGCGCCTGACGTAGCCCAGGGAGACCAGTGTGCCGATCAGTCGGTGCACCGTCGGCATCGGCAGATCGGTCGCTTCGGCGAGTTCGCTGATCCCGATGGATCCACCGGAGGCGGCCATGATGTCGAGCAGCTCGAACGCGCGCTCCACGGACTGCACCCCGCCACCTGCCGCCACAGTCCACCTCGCACCGTCGTAGTCGTACCCGTCCCGAAGGACTCTACTGGTGATGCCGCGTCGCCACCGGCGGTGCAGCGGTCACCACCGAGGGTGAGGGCTTCTGGCCACGGGTGACGACGTTGAAGAGGATGTTCAGTACGACGGCCACGATGCTCGCGGCGCTGATACCCGAGTCGAGCACCACGTGCACCCAGTCGGGAAACGCGGCGTAGAAGCCCGGTACGGCGATGGGAATGACACCGAATCCGATGGCCACCGCCACTATGACGAGGTTGAGGTTGCCGTCGAACTCGACTTTGGACAGCGTCCGGATGCCGCTGGCCGCCACCGAGCCGAACAGCACGATGCCCGCACCGCCGAGCACCGGCAACGGCACCGATGCGACGACCAGCCCGAGGATGGGAAAGAGTCCGAGGAACAGCAGCACCGATCCGCCGGCTGCGACGACGTAGCGACTCTTGATCCCGGTGACGGCCACGAGTCCGACGTTCTGGGCGAACGCACTGGCCGGGAAGGTGCCGAACACGGGAGCGATGGTGGTGGCGACCATGTCTGCTCGCAGGCCGTCGCCGACGCGTCGGGCATCGACCTCGGTGCCGACGATTTCACCGACGGCCAGGATGTCGGCGGTGGTTTCAGTCATGATCACCAGGATGACGACCACCATCGACATGATGGCCGCCACCTGGAATGTCGGTGCTCCGAACGCGAACGGCTCGGGGAAGCTGAAGATGGCACCGTCACTCACACCGGAGAAATCGGCCTTGCCGACGAGGACCGCGAACACCGTGCCGACGATGATGCCGATGAGGATCGACAAGCGCGAGAGTGTGCCCTGCACGAGTCGGCTGACGAGCAGAACCACCACGAGGCTGAATGCCGCGAGACCGATGTTGGACATCGAGCCCCAATCGGTGGCCTGCTGATCTCCGCCCATGGCCCACCGAACCGCAACGGGCAGTAGCGAGATGCCGATGACGGTGATGATCGTGCCGGTCACCACCGGTGGGAAGAAGCGAACGATCTTGCTGAAGAACGGGGTGATGAGGATGCCGATGGCACCGGCGGCGATGATGGCTCCGAACACCGAGTTCAGTCCGCCCGGGCCGCTCGCGATCGCCACCATCGTCGAGACGGACGCGAACGAAATTCCCTGTACCAGAGGTAACTTCGCACCGAAGTAGGGTACTCCGAGTGTCTGCAGCAACGTGGCCGCTCCGCTGACGAACAGCGCGGCCGAGACCAGCAGTGCGATCTCGGTGCCGGTCAATCCCGCTGCGCCGCCGACGATCAGGGGTGGTGCGATGACACCGCCGTACATCGTCAGGATGTGCTGCAATCCGTAGACGTACGACCTGCCGATCGACAACCGCTCGTCCTCGGGACGGGCGGGATCGTGCGGCGCATGAGTCTTGGTCGGCGTGCGTTTCGTCAGCTTCATGTCGTCTCGCTCCTAGCAGAATCCGGGCACGGTATCCCAGGCGCGGCCTGCGTCCGGGGCATCGTCGCGTTCCACCGTGGCCTCGATCAGACCGTAGGGGCGATCCGCGACGTAGAAGACCTCACCGGGGTTGTCGAGTCCGAACGGCTCGAGGTCGACGAGGAAGTGGTGGATGTTGGGCATCGAGAACTTGATCTCGCCGATCTCCGGGTGTGCTTCGAGAACCTGCTTGCCCATCTGGAACAGGCTCTGCTGCAACGCAAGAGAGTGAGTGGACGCGAAGGCATCGAGCATGATCGAACGGACGTCGTCGAAGGTCTTGTCGAAATCGAGCTCGGTGGTGAGGTACCGCCAGCGGGCGCTGACCGAGGTGGCCAGGATTCGGTCCGTGGTTTCCTTCAGCGTGGTGTAGCGGTCTTTCGGGTAACCCCAGAACTCCGACGCCGTGGAGTTGAGGACCACAAGATCGCTGACTCCGGAGACGATGGAGATGTCGTCGCCGTCGACCGTGACGATCGTGTTCCGCTTCTCGTCGCTCGCCTTGACGAACGAGTGGTCGTATCCGTCACTTCCGTTCGCGATACGTGACCACTGGTACTGCTCGATCTCCCAGCGTCCACCGCTGATCCAATCGAAGTTGCCGGTGAAGTGCGCGCCCAGACGGAGTGCGAAGTTCTCGATCGCGCCGATGCCGTCGCGAGCGAAGGCGTAGACGGTGTTCTTCTGGGTGTCCGTGGCGACGACGTGGGCGTTGTCGCCTTCGATGTGGACAGCGTCGAGGTCGCCGCGAAGCTGTGAGGTGACGCTGACGTCGGTGATGCGGTGGCGGGGCGTCTCGCGGTCGATGCGGACGAGCCTGCATTCGGCCTTGCCGTACTGGTTTGCTCCGAGCACGATGGTCATGGGTTCTAGCTCCCTCGATAGGTGGTGAAAGCGAAAGGACTCAACAGAAGTGGGATGTGGTAGTGCTGGTCGGGTGCGGTGATCTCGAAGGTGACGACAACTTCGGGGTGAAAGCATTCGGTGTTCTGCGCCGCGAAGTACGCACCGGTGTCGAAGGTGAGGCGATAGGTTCCGGGTGTCAGTTCACTCGGCCCGAGTGAGGAGACTCGGCCCTGTTCGTCGGTGACGGCGTGGGCTGCCTGGGCGCCGGTAGCGTCGGTCAGAGAGATCGATATCCCCTGCGCCGGAATTCCTTTGGCGGCATCGAGTACGTGAGCGGTCACGTGGCTGCGGTGGTCAGGCATTGCCCAGGCTTCCTGTCGCGCGCACTGCCGCGATCTCTCGCAGTTCGTGCTCGACTACCGCAGCTTCGGTTCGGCGGTCGTTGGCGAGTCGGCTGTCCAGGGCCTTCAGCACGTCATGTGCGTCGCGGCCGGCTGCCCTGATCAGGAACACCTGCCCGAAGCGCTTCTCGTAGGCCAGGTTCCCCGCTCGCAGGCGTTGTTCGATGCTCTCGTCCGAGACGTCCACGCCGGATTGCTCGGTGCTCGCATGGCGAGCGCTGGCGTCGTCACCCTCGGGCCGTTCGCCGATGCGCGGATGTACCGCGAGTGCTCGGTGTACTTCGTCGGCCGTCAGTGGCGATGCGGCGTGGGTGATGGCGTGGCGAAGGGACCGGTCGTCGACGAACGGTCGGTGCCGTAGAACCTCGTTCACCCAACGGGGAACGTCCAGGCAGAGCGACAGGATTCGAGCAGCTTCGGCCTCGGGGGCCTCGTTCAATTCGGTCGTCGCGTCGGGACCGCGCAGTCGCGATTCCGCATTACGAAATGTTGATTCCACCAAACGAGCGTGACACCGATCACAACCGGTGTCAAGGGTCGATGTGTGGCCCGCCGCGAGAGAGGGCTTTCTCGTTGCAGCAGCGGGGCATTGGGCGCACGGGCCCACACCGGGTCTTGACAGGACCACGTGGCGCACGCCACACTCGGTCGAACAAACGGAATTCAAATTCCGCATTACGGACTTTCAGTTGGTCCGCTCGACTCCGAAAGGAACGACTTCATGACGGAGCTCTTCTGCAATGGCGGTGCCATGCGCGGCGGTAGCCTGCACCACAACGTCTCCTCGCACCCGTTCGTGGGCACGGTGCGCACCACGCCCAACTACCGGTTCTTCTCGGTACGGGACGAATTCCCGGCGCTGCTGCTCGATCACACCGCCGGTGCGGCCATCGAAGGCGAGCTGTACGACATTCCGCTCGACGACATCCGTACCGCGTTCCTCCCGGACGAACCGCCGGAGCTCGAGCTCACCGTGGTTGCGCTCGAGGACGGGCGTTCCGTCCTCGGCGTCGGCCTACGCCCCGGGGTGCTCGACGCGCAACCGGACGAGCTGACCGACATCACCTACGCCGGCAGCTGGCGTCGATACCGCGGACTGCCGCAACCTCAGAACTGAAAGGCACTGCGCATGAACCCCTTTGCTGACTCTCGACTCCAGTACACCGTCAACTGTTCCATTCTCTTCACCGATGTGCCCGTGCTCGATCGCCCGCAGCGTGCTCGTGACGCGGGGTTCGACGCCGTGGAATTCTGGTGGCCGTTCTCGAACCCGGTCCCGTCCGATGCCGACGTCGCTGCATTCGTGTCGGCCGTCCGGGATGCGGGCGTACAGCTGACCGGCCTGAACTTCGCCGCGGGAGACATGCCCGCCGGGGATCGCGGGATCCTCTCCGATCCGGCCCAAGTGCAGGCGTTCCGCGACAACATCGACGTCACCGTCGGAATCGGAGAGCAGCTGGGCACCCGGGCCTTCAACGCCCTGTACGGCAACCGTATCGACGGTGTGGATCCGCTGGATCAGGACGAGGTCGCCATCGAGAACCTGGCCGCCGCAGGTAGAGCTTCAGCGAAGATCGGCGGCGTCGTGCTGGTGGAACCCGTCAGCGGCGCGCCCGCCTACCCGTTGAAGTCCGCTGCCGGTGCCGTCGCCACTATCCGCCGCGTAGCCCGTGAGCAGGACGTACACAACCTGCGCCTGCTCGCCGACCTCTACCACCTCGCCGTCAACGGAGAGGACGTTCCCGCAGCACTCGAGGCACACCACGACCTGATCGGGCACGTGCAGATCGCCGACTCCCCGGGCCGCGGCGAGCCGGGAACCGGCAGCCTCGATCTCGGCGGACAGCTCACCGGTCTGGCAGCACGGGGTTACGAAGGCTACGTCGGACTCGAATACAAAGCCACCCGCGAGAACACGTTCGACTGGCTCCAGCTGGCTCTCTCCACCGGCACCACTACCAAGTAGGGATTGATATGAGCACCATTGCATTCATCGGCCTCGGAATCATGGGCAGCCCCATGTCCGTTCATCTCGCCAAAGCAGGCCACCAGGTGGTCGGCTACAACCTGACGCCCGACCGCACCGGCCCCCTCGTCGAAGCCGGCGGTACCGCGGCCGACTCGATCGCCAAAGCCGTCCACGACGCCGACATCGTCGCGATCATGGTTCCCGACTCTCCGGACGTGCAGGAGGTTCTCACCGGTGAGGGCGGTGTCTTCGACAATGCTCGACGCGACGCGCTGATCATCGACTTCTCCAGCATCCGTCCCGACGTCACCGCCACCTTGGCGGCCGACGCGTCCTCGCGCGGGTTCCGTATCCTCGACGCCCCGGTATCCGGCGGACAGGCCGGTGCCGAGAACGCGACTCTGTCGATCATGGTCGGTGGCAGCGCGGACGACTTCGCCACGGCCAAGCCGATTCTCGACGTCGTCGGCAAGACCGTCGTGCACGTGGGTCCGAGCGGATCCGGGCAGACGGTCAAGGCGGCCAACCAGTTGATCGTGGCCGGCAACATTCAGGTGCTCGCGGAGGCCATTGCGTTCCTCGAGGCCTACGGCGTCGATCTGGCTGCGTCGGTGGAAGTTCTCGGGGGCGGCCTCGCTGGTTCGGCCGTGCTGAACCAGAAGGCGCAGAAGATGCTGGACCGCTCGTTCGAGCCTGGCTTCCGCATCGACCTGCACCACAAGGACCTCGGCATCGTCACCTCGGCTGCGCGTGAAGCGGGCGTCGTGATTCCGATGGGCGCGGTGCTGGCACAGCTGATGGCCTCCGCCCGCGCCAACGGTGATGGTGGACTGGACCATTCGGCGCTGTACCGCGGTGTCGCTCGGCTCTCGGGCTCCTCGATCACAGGTAAGGACAACTGACATGGCCAGGATGCGCGCGGCCGATGCCGCAGTGAAGATTCTCGAACTCGAAGGTGCAACAACTGCATTCGGCCTGCCCGGTGCTGCGATCAACCCGTTCTACGCGTCGATGCGCAATCACGGTGGCATCCGGCACGTGCTGGCTCGCCACGTCGAAGGTGCCTCGCACATGGCGGAGGGCTTCACCCGCGCCGCACCGGGCAACATCGGTATCTGTATCGGTACCTCCGGTCCGGCCGGTACCGACATGATCACCGGGCTGTATTCGGCCATGGCCGACTCGATTCCGATCCTCGCGATCACCGGCCAGGCTCCGGTTGCGCGGCTGCACAAGGAGGACTTCCAGGCCGTCGACATCGCATCGATCGCTGCGCCCGTCACCAAGATGGCGATGACGGTGCTCGAGCCGGCCCAGGTTCCCGGTGCATTTGCGCAGGCGTTCCATCTGATGCGGTCCGGTCGCCCCGGTCCGGTACTGATCGATCTGCCCATCGACGTGCAGCTGGCCGAGATCGACTTCGATCCCGACACGTACCAGTCGCTGCCCGTGCACAAGCCCGTCGCCTCGCGTGCTCAGGCCGAGAAGGCCATCGACATGCTTCTGGCTGCCGAGCGCCCATTGATCGTGGCCGGCGGCGGCATCATCAACGCCGATGCGTCGGACTTGCTCGTGCAGCTCGCCGAGATCCTCGACGTGCCGGTCATCCCGACGCTGATGGGCTGGGGCACCATCCCGGACGACCACCGCCTCGCCGCAGGCATGGTCGGTCTGCAGACCGCGCACCGATACGGCAACGCGACCATGTTGGCCTCGGACTTCGTGCTCGGCATCGGAAACCGTTGGGCCAACCGGCATACCGGCGGCCTCGACACATACCGCAAGGGCCGGAAGTTCGTCCACGTCGACATCGAGCCGACCCAGATCGGACGCGTCTTCGCGCCCGACTACGGCATCATCTCCGACGCCAAGGCCGCCCTCGAGCAGTTCGTGGCCGTCGCCGAGGAGCGTCGTGCCGCAGGCACGCTGCGTGACCTGTCCGGTTGGGTCGAGGACTGTGCGACGCGCAAGCGCACGATGCATCGCCGCACTCACTTCGACAACGTGCCGATCAAGCCTCAGCGCGTGTACGAGGAGATGAACAAGGTCTTCGATCGGGATACCCGCTACATCAGCACCATCGGGCTCTCGCAGATCGCGGGCGGTCAGTTCCTGCACGTCTACTCCCCCCGCAACTGGATCAACTGCGGGCAGGCCGGCCCGCTCGGCTGGACGATCCCTGCGGCTCTGGGTGCGGTGGCTGCCGATCCGACCGCGAATGTCGTTGCCCTGTCCGGCGATTACGACTTCCAGTTCATGATCGAGGAGCTGGCTGTCGGTGCGCAGTTCAATCTGCCGTACGTGCATGTGGTGGTGAACAACTCGTACCTGGGACTGATCCGGCAGGCGCAGCGCGCCTTCGACATGGACTTCTGCGTCCAGCTGGGATTCGACAACATCAACCACCAGGACACCTTGGACACTCAGCCCGGTATCCCCAAGGGGTACGGCGTCGACCACGTCCAGGTGGCAGAAGGCCTGGGGTGCAAAGCGCTTCGGGTCACCGAGCCCGAGCTCATCGGTGAGGCGCTCGTGCGGGCCAGGACTCTGGCCAACGAGCACAAGGTTCCCGTTGTAGTCGAGATCATTCTGGAGCGGGTCACCAACATCTCGATGGGTACCGAGATCGACAACGTCGGTGAGTTCGAGGAACTGGCCAACACGTCGGCGGACGCGCCCACCGCGCTGCTTCTGCTGGACTAGAGATGACGCGAATTCTGCTGGCGCCCGACAAGTTCAAGGGCTCGCTGTCCGCGGCCGAGGTCGCTCGCGCGTTGGCCGAAGGTCTGGTCGCGGTAGACCCGTCGCTCGAGACGGTGTGCCTACCCGTCGCCGATGGGGGTGACGGCACCGTCGATGCTGCCGTCACCGCCGGGTGGGACCGGGTGGCCGTCACGTGCTCGGGGCCGACCGGTGAGGCGGTCGATACGTCGTATGCCCGTCGTGGTGATACTGCCGTCGTCGAACTCGCCTCGGCGGTCGGGCTCGAGCTTCTGCCGGGCGGTCGCTCGGATGCGCTGGGAGCCAGCACGTTCGGGCTGGGCACGGTGATCGCGCATGCACTCGAGGCCGGCGCTGATCGTATCGTCGTCGGGCTCGGGGGCAGCGCATCCACTGACGGCGGCGCGGGCATGCTGACGGCGCTGGGGGCACGCATCCTCGATGCCGACGGCAACGACGTCGCGCGTGGTGGCGGTGCTTTACGTGGCGCGGTGCAGCTGGATGTCTCCGGTCTGATGCCGTCGGCTCGGAATGCGGTGTTCGAGTTGGCGTGCGATGTCGACAACCCGTTGCTCGGCCGGACCGGAGCGGCAGCGGTCTACGGACCGCAGAAGGGTGCCGGACCGCAGGAACTGCTGTATCTGGAACACGGAATGCGGCAGTGGGCGTATCTGGTGCGCAACGCAATCGGACGCGATGTCAGTGGTCTCGCCGGCACCGGGGCGGCTGGCGGCACGGCGTTCGGAGCCATTGCTGTACTCGGTGCGGTTGCCAAGCCGGGTATCGAGACCGTGCTCGAGCTGATCGACTTCGCCGGTGCCCTCGCCGGCGCAGATCTGGTCGTCACCGGCGAGGGCTCACTCGACGAGCAGAGCCTCTACGGCAAGGCACCCATCGGAGTCGCGCACGCAGCGCGCGAAGCGGGTGTTCCGGTGATCACTGTCGCGGGGCGCAGCGTCATCGGCCTGGATCGGTTGCGCACTCACGGGATCGTTGCCTCCTATGCGTTGGCCGATCTCGAGCCGGACCCCCGAATCTCCATGCGCGACGCGGCCAGGCTGCTCCGCGAGGTAGGTCGAATGATCACCACCACAAACATTTCGGAAGGAATCTCATGAGCACCACGCACTTCACCTCGTTGACCGATCTCGCGTCTCGGGCTCTCGGCGGCAGCGTCTCGGCGGCGAACGACGAACTGTTCGCGCAGCGCGAGAACCTGATCAAGCCCGACGCTCCGCTGTTCGATCCGGCGGACTTCGGCCACAAGGGAAAGGTGTACGACGGGTGGGAAACTCGACGTCGTCGTGACGAGGGTGGGCACGACTGGGCGATCGTTCGTCTCGGCGCACCGGGCATCGTGCACGGCGTGGTGGTCGACACCGCACACTTCACCGGCAACTACCCGCCGTTCGTCTCCATCGAAGCGGCGTCGATCGAGGGCTACCCGTCCCTCGACGATGTGCTGAAGGCGGACTGGCACACCATCGTGGACAAGTCTGCGGCAGTGGGTGATACAGCGAATACTTATGAGGTGGCGGATCGGCACCGGTGGACGCACGTACGCCTGTCCATCTATCCCGACGGCGGCGTAGCTCGGTTCCGCGTGCACGGTCAGATAGTGCAGGACCCTCGCTTCCTCGGGGGCACCATCGACCTGCTCGCGGCCGAGAACGGTGCGCGACTCACCGATTGCTCGGATGCCTTCTATTCTTCCCCCGCCAACATCATCCTGCCCGGGCGGGCGCGGAACATGGGCGAGGGCTGGGAGAACTCCCGTCGTCGCAACGGCGGCAACGACTACGCGGTCTTCGCACTCGCGGCACCCGGCGCACCTCGGCACGTCGAGGTCGACACGAGCTACTACGTCGGAAACGCTCCGGGGTGGGTTCGGCTCAGCGCCATCGATTCTCGTCGCCGACACATCACGGATCCGACGGCGTGGACCGAGATTCTCGAGCGCACCGCGGTACAGCCGGACACGCGACACCGTTTCCTGCTGAACGAGACGGAGGCGTACACACACCTACGACTCGACGTGTACCCCGACGGCGGTTTGTCTCGGTTGCGATTGTTCGGCGAGCTCGACGCCGATGCCCTCGACGCGGCAGATGTCGCATGGAAGTCGTCCGAGCTCCAGAGTGTCTCCAGTGCAGTCTGATCTGGTTCTTCGCGCTGCTCGTGCAGTGATCGGCGGACGAGAGGTCTCGGCGTCGATCTCTCTCCGGGACGGCCGGATCGTGGCTATCGATTCCTATGATGTGGATGCTTCGGTCGCTGCTGGGACGGTGGTCGAGCTCGGGCCGGACGAGGTGTTGCTGCCCGGGCTGGTCGATACCCACGTGCACGTCAACGAGCCGGGGCGCACCGAGTGGGAGGGGTTTGCCAGCGCTACCCGGGCGGCTGCGGCCGGTGGCATCACGACCATCGTCGATATGCCGCTCAACAGTATTCCCCCCACTGTCGACGTCGCGGCGCTGGAGATCAAGCGCCGGGTTGCGGCCGAGAAGTCGGTCGTGAACGTCGGATTCTGGGGCGGTGCAGTTCCCGGAAACGTCGATCAGCTGCGACCGTTGCACGACGCAGGAGTCTTCGGATTCAAGTGCTTCCTGCTGGCGTCGGGCGTGGACGAGTTTCCGCCGCTGACGATTTCGGAACTGGAGAAGGCTCTCATCGAGATCGCGTCGTTCGACGGGCTGATGATCGTGCACGCGGAGAATGCCGAGGTCATCGCCGAGGCCCCGTCCGCGGCGGGTCGTGAGTACGCGGGGTTCCTGGAATCGCGTCCGCGGGCGGCAGAGAACCGGGCCATCGAGCAGGTGATCGAGCTCTCCCGTCAGACAGGGTGCCGGGTGCACATTCTGCATCTGTCGAGTGCGGATGCGCTGCCGATGATTGCAGCGGCGAAGCGCGACGGGGTGCGGGTAACCGTCGAAACCTGTCCGCACTACCTGTGTTTCGACGCCGAGGACGTGCCGGCGGGAGCGACGCAGTTCAAATGCTGCCCGCCGATCCGGGAGGCCGGCAACCGAGAGGCGCTGTGGCAGGGTCTGCTCGACGGCACGATCGACACGATTGTCACCGACCACTCCCCCTGCACCCCCGACCTCAAGCGGTTCGACACCGGGGACTTCGGCGATGCCTGGGGTGGCATCGCGTCGTTGCAAGTGTCACTTGCTGCGGTGTGGACCGAGGCGCGATCCCGCGGCTGTGCACTGACCGACATCGTACGATGGATGGCCACGAACACCGCCGATCAGGTGGGCATGACTGATCGCGGACGCATCGAGGTCGGTTGCGCTGCAGACCTTGTGGTGTTCGCGCCCGACGAGAAATTCACCGTTGACGTTGCGCAGTTGTACCACCGAAACCCGGTGACGGCTTACGATCGACTGGGCTTGTCGGGTGTGGTGCGACGGTCATGGATCGCAGGGTCGGAATCCTCGACGGGGCGTCTGCTGTCGCGCGACTAGAACGGCGGTGCCGTGTCGTCTGTCTCGGTTTGTTCGTTGTCGGGTGGGTCGGGGTAGGCGATGATGCCGGATCGTCTGGGTTTGGTGGGGATGTGTGGCCTCAGGTCGTTGCCGATGATGGGTACGGCTGTTCCGTTGGCGGGCAGGGTGATTCGGGTGGTCTTGGAAGTGGAGGTCCACAGGATGGCGCCGCCGGGGAGCATGACGGCTTTCCAGTAGCCGGAGGTTTTGACGGTGTGGTGGAACTCGCAGAGGCATTGGAGGTTGTTGATGGTGGTCCAGCCGCCGCCGAGGGGGTTGGCGTGGTCGAAGGGGATCACGTGATCGAGTTGGCAGCGGTCGGCGGGGCGGTGGCAGTCGGGGAAGCGACAGTGGCGGTCACGTAGCCGTACGGCGGCGGTGGTGAGGGTGTCGGGTCGGTAGATCAGGGCTCGGTCGGTCAGTGGGTCCCGTGCGACGGATTTTCCGAGGGTGGGGTCGGCGGCGATCGCGGCTTCGAGTGCAGCGGCCAGTGATGCGTTGCCGAGGTAGAGGCCCGAGGGTGTGTGGCCTGCTGTAGGGATCGTCCGGTTGCGCCGAATTGCGGAGGGCAGGTCGAGGGCAGAGCTGTGCCGTGTGCCCCTGCCGACTGGTGTGTGGGTGCAGAACAGGGACGCAGCGGAGGTCAGTGATCCCACGCGACGCTGGTGTTGGCCGTTACTGACAGCAGCGGCAGCAGCCGAGCCTGTTCCTGGTGCCGGGCCTTCGGCTGACGTCGGACGCGATGTTGCGGAGTCGGATGGTGGTGTGGAGCCGGATGGTGTTGTGAATGAGCGTGATTCCGAACAGCTCGGTGCGACATCAGGTGCCGGCGGTGTCTGGTCCGCAGCTAGTGGTGGAGCTGATGCGGGTTCGGACGATGCAGCTGTCTCAGGGTCGGTGTCCGACGTCGGCTCTGGTTGCGGGTCGGTCACCGCTGCCCCTGCGCGTGTTGCTGCGTGCTTCTGGGCAGGATCGGCGGCGTCCGGTTCAGGAGCTGGCGACGGGTCGGCCGCAGGTGTGGGTGCGGACTCGTCGTTTGCCCCGGCATCGCCGATATGGCCGGTGTCGTCGACCTCATCTGCTGGTGCGGCTGGTGCCGATGCCGAGGTGTTCTCAGGTGCAGGTGCAGGTGAACTGGCCGACGTCGGTGCGGTCGAGGAATCAGCATCCCTACCCGAATCCGCGGCCGACCCCGTTGCCCCATCACCATGAGCAGCTGTTGCAGCATCGGCATCAGCAGCCGAGTCCACGCCTTCGTCTCTGTCTGCGTCGGCGTCTGTGTCTGTATCCCTGTCGGCGTCTGGTTCCATCGCTGTTCCCGCCTCGGGTCCTGTTGCAGCCCCTGTCTTCTCACTGTCCGAGCGACGTTCCCATACCCCGGTCTCCGGGTTCTGCACAGCCAGTCCCAGCTTCTCTGCGAGGGTGACTGCTTCGGTGAGCAGGATCTGCCACTGACTGTTGCGTGCGAGTTCCCGCGCGAGGTCGGGGTCGATGGATCCGTGGCCGGCCAGATACGCCGGGTTCGCGAGTAGTCCGATGAGGGTGGCGATGTCGACGGTGATCATCGTCAACGGCACTCGTCGATCCGGCAATGCTGCATCTTTTTTCGGGCAATCCGCGCGTCGGCACAGGCATGTCAGGCGGGGTTCGCCGTGCATGCGGGCCATGAACGCATCACACAGGCGCTCTTTCTTGCCGCGGGGGTCCTTCGGGCAGAGGGTGTCGGCCATCTCCTCGAGGAGCTGCCATGCGGCGGCGGCCTCGGGGGCGGTCAATTCCGCTCGAATCCGCGCCAACTCTCCGGCCGGGCTGTAGGTGACGCTCCGGAACTTCTTGGCGAATTCCCGTAGTGCTGCCGCTTCGTCGGGGGCGACCCGGAGCAGGATGTCCCAGATCTCCTTTTCGAGGGGACCCGGTGACGACCGGCGGGCGGCCTCGACGATGTCGTCCTCGACGGACGTGACGATGTCGTCGGAGAGGTTGTCGAGGATGCGGCACACCGTCCGTACCCGCGGGAGATCGATCTCCCCGGTCTCGAATGCTGCCCGCAGCAGTGGGAGTCGGGTGTTCAGGGCGACGCCCACGGAGACGTACGATTCGGCGACCGTCGCCGAACATCCCAACGCCACTGCCATCTCGGTGCGTCCGTACCGGCTGTAGTGCTTGTACTTGGAATCGAGGGTGATCCAGTCGCAGTGCACGCGGTAGCAGGCAGCGACCTTCCGGGCAGCGTGACGATTTTCTGCACACGCAGCAGCGGTCAACGCCTCCAGCGACACGATCGGTACTGCACCCATTTTTCACCCCCCGGTGAGCAACGATTCAGAACATGCGTTCGAACTGAATGGAGACTATCCCAGCCCACCGACAAGAAACGGAAGTGTCGATCAAGGCCTCTCGACCAGGCGATCTTGGTCCAAATAGAGATTGCTGCCGGTCAGGTGTAACTACTTCCCACGTCTTGCACAGTGAGTTGAAGCGCGGGAGGTACAGGTTTGCCGACCCGGTGAGGAGTCCCGGGCAGAAGGCTAAGGGTGATGACGCGGACGTCGTCTTTCCAGACCTCTGAATCGAACTCGTCCTGCTGATCGATGCAGGTGTCGTTGCCATCGGTTGCCTCCGGGGTCCACCCGAGGAGGCTCAACTCCGCTGCGACCACGTCCATCGAGTCGACGAAAGCGTGACTGATCGCCGGGTCCACCACCGCCGAAGCAGCCTCGGACTCCATCGGAACAGTGATCCTTCGCTATCGACACCCGTATGAATCAGCACCACCACCAAAGGTCTACGCGTATTTGGCATTCGCCTCGTCGTGGTGGATCGGGCCGTCGGTGCGTGTCAGTGGAAGCGCACTACCCCCGCGTCGCACGGCCACGAATTCCGCCGCGATGGCCAGCGCAGTTTCCTCCGGAGTTCTCGCACCCAGGTCCAAGCCGATCGGCGACTTCAAGCGTGCGAGCTCCTGCTCGCTCAACCCGACGTCACGCAACCGAGCCGCGCGATCCTCATGGGTCCGACGCGATCCCATTGCCCCCACGAACGCCACTGGCAGTCGCAAAGCCACCTCGAGCAGCGGCACATCGAATTTGGCGTCATGGGTCAGTACACAGATTACCGTCCGGGCATCGACTGCCGTCCGCGCCAGATAGCTGTGCGGCCATTCGGTGACCACCTCGTCGGCGTCGGGAAACCGTGCAGCAGTGGCGAATACGGGTCGGGCGTCACACACCGTCACGTGATACCCGAGGAACTTGCCCACGCGGGCGAGTGCGCCGGCGTAGTCGATGGCCCCGAAGATCAGCAGCCGCGGGGCGGTTGCGTACGACTGCACGAACACGTCGAGGTCCGGCCGGCAGCGCACCGACCGGATGCCGGTGCCCCCGGAGTCCAACATCGCCAGCGCCTCACCCACGACCACGGCGTCGACGTCCGAAAAACCGGTCGTACCCATGGTCGCGGAGGACGAGACGGCGAGCGACTGCCCGGAGCCGTCGAGCATCGTCACCGTGGCTACCGCGTTATCCGACGCGATGGCCGCGAGCACGGCCCGCGGAGGGCCGAGGCGCACGAACACCTCGATCACTCCCCCGCAGGTCAAACCGACTGCAAAAGCGTCGACATCGCTGTAGCCGAACGACTCTCGCTTGGACTCGCCGGTCTCGAGAACCTCGCGACACAGCTCGTACACCGCGCCTTCGACGCAGCCACCGGAGACGCTTCCGACGGCCTCTCCGTCGGCGCAGACCGCCATCGCGGCACCCGGAAGCCGTGGAGCACTTCCGGATACCGCGATGACCGTCGCCACCGCATAGGGAACACCGGCGTGGTCCCAGGCGGTCAGACGATCGACGATCTCTTTCACGTTACGAGATTCCCAACGCTTCTTCGATGGGGTGCAGGGCGAAGTAGACCAGGAAGATTCCCGACATCAGGTACAGCAGCCAATGCGTCTGGCGTGCTTTGCCTTTGGCGAGGCGAACGAGGGTGTACGAGATGACACCCGCTGCGACTCCCACGGTGATCGAGTACGTGAAGGGCATCAGCACGATGGTCAGGAAGGCCGGGATCGCGATTTCGGTGTTCTCCCAGTCGATCTTGCGTACGTGCGTCATCATCAGCGCGCCCACCAGAACCAGCGCGGGGGCTGCTGCACCGACGGGGACCACCCCGGCCAACGGGGTGAAGAAGATCAGACTGGTCAACAGTCCGCCGGTGACGACGCTCGCGAGACCGGTTCGGGCACCCTCGGTGACGCCTGCCGCGGACTCGACGACGGCAGTGTTGGCGGATCCGTTGATCGCACCTCCGACGATGGCACCGATGCCGTCGACGGTGAGGATGCGGCTCAATCCCGGCATCCTGCCCTGCTTGTCGACCAGGCCCGCTTCCTCGCCGACGCCCAGGATGGTGCCCATGGCGTCGAAGAAACCCGAGAGCACGAGCGTGAACAGCACCACCGAGGCCGTGACGACACCTGCTCGAGCGAACCCGCCGAACAGGTCGACGTTGAAGAGCAGGTCGAATTGCGGTGTGGCGACGATGGAATCGGGCACCTTCGGTACCACCGGACCCCATGCCTCCGGTGCGATGTCGAACACCGAGTTGAGGATGATCGCAAGATTGGTGGCGACGAAGATGCCGATCAGCATCGCGCCCGGCACTCTCCGAACGAACAGCATGATCATCAGGATCAGGCCGATACAGAACACGAACACGGGCCAGCCCGCTAGCTTGCCGAACGTGCCGAGGGTGACGGCGGTTGCGGCTGCTTCGTGGTGGCCGACGAACCCGGCGTCGACCAGTCCGATGAGGGCGATGAACGCGCCGATTCCGACGCCGATCGCCTGCTTGAGCACCAAGGGGATCGCGTCCATGATGAGCTGCCGAATGCCGGTGAGGGCGAAGACGACGATGACCACGCCCTCGAGCACCACCAGACCCATTGCCTGCGGCCACGTCATGTACGGCGCGGCTTGGAACACCACGATGGGTGTCACGCCGAGGCCGGCTGCCATCGCGAGGGGCGCGTTACCGACCACCCCCATCAGGATCGTCGTCAGGCCGGCGGACAGGGCGACCATCGTCGACAGTTGCGCTGCATCGAGAGTCGCACCCGTGACATCACGGGCATCGCCGATGATCAGCGGAATGAGGACGATCAGGTACGCCATCGCCACGAAAGTGGTGACGCCGCCGCGGATCTCACGCGATACCGACGAGCCTCGGCCGGTGATATCGAAGAACTTGTCGATCTGAGATCGACCTCGTCCGCTCTTGCGAGTACTGGGTGTGTGTACATCGGTCATGATCGGCCCTCCCAGGGCGTGATCAACCTTGTCCGAGCGTGTGACGCTGACCGTGCCGGGGGAGTTGGCCTCGGGTCGCGTTGTGCTGGAGAAGGTCTCATCGAATGAATCAGGGGTTGACGATGTGTTCGGGTCGCACGGGAACTCGGGTCAAGGCGAGTCCGGTGGCGTTGCGGATGGCAGCGACGACGGCAGGCGTCGACGACAGCGTGGGCGGCTCGCCTGCGCCGCGAAGGCCATAGGGGGCCAACGGATCCGGGTTCTCGAGAATGTCCAGCTTCATGGGCGGCATGTCGAGAATGGTCGGGATGAGGTAGTCGGTGAACGACGGGTTCTTCACGAGTCCGTCGACGACGACGATCTCCTCCATCACCGCAAGGCCGAGGCCCTGGGCTGTGCCGCCGTGGATCTGGCCCTCGAGCGAGAGAAGGTTGAGGATCTTGCCGACGTCCTGAACAGCGGCCATCTCGACCACTTTCACGAGCCCGAGATCGACGTCGACGTCCACCACGGCGCGGTGGACACACAGGGCGAGCTGGGTGTGGCTCGCGCCCTGCCCGGTGACCGGATCCATTCCGCTGGTGGGGCGATGGTGGAATTCACGCGTCTGCTCGATGACTCGGTCGCCGAGCACATCCTCGATCGTCGCCAGCACACCGTCGGTGGCCGAGACGATCTTGCCGCCGTCGAGGCTCAGGTCGGCCACAGCACGCCCGAGGTACAGGCCGGCCAGGACGAACACCGCCTCGCGGACGGCCTCGCAGGCAGTCTTGACGGCACCGCCGGTCATGTACGACTGCCGTGACGCCGAGGACGATCCGGCGTTGCCCACCTTGGTGTCGGCCGGGTGGATGACAACCTTGGTGACGCCGAGTTCGGTGCGGGCGATCTGCGCCTCCAACGTCACCAGACCCTGCCCCACCTCTGCGGCAGCGGTGTGCACCAATGCCGTTGCTTCACCGCCGATCACCTCGAGACGGACGCGAGCAGTGGAGTAGTCGTCGTAGTTCTCGGAGAAGCAGATGTTCTTGATCCCGACGCCGTAACCGATCCCTCGCACGACCCCTTCGCCGTGGGTCGTCTGGGAAGCCCCACCCGGCAGATTCCGGATGTCCGACGCATCCAGCGGGGCAGGTAGTTCCATCGCTTCGGCTCGGGCGAGCATCTCGGCGAGGGGTGCCGGCGCTTCGATCACCTGGCCGGTGGCCAGGATCGAGCCCTGGCTGACGGCGTTGATCTGGCGGATCGCAACCGGTCCGATGCCGCAGGCCTCACCGAGCTTGTCCATCATCGACTCGTACGCGAAACATGCTTGTACTGCGCCGAATCCACGCATCGCACCGCATGGCGGATTGTTCGTGTACACCCCGTACGCATCGATCTCGATGTTGGGAATGATGTACGGTCCGACCCCGAGCGAGGCCGCGTTGCCGACGACGTTGAGGGTGGCCGAGGTGTACGCGCCACCGTCGAGGATGATCTCGACATCGGCGAACACGAGTTTGCCGTCGCTGGTCGCACCGTACTCGTAGTGCATTTGCGCCGGGTGGCGGTGCACGTGACCGAAGAACGACTCGTAGCGGTTGTAGACGATCTTGACGGGTTTGCCGGTGTGCATGGCGAGCATCGCGGCGTGGATCTGCATCGAGAGGTCCTCGCGGCCACCGAATGCTCCGCCGACGCCGGCGAGCGTCATCCGGATCTTCTCTTCGGGCAGACCGAGGCACGGTCCGATCTGTGCAAGGTCGTTGTGCATCCACTGCGTTGCGACATACAGGTCGATTCCGCCGTCCTCGGCCGGTACGGCCAGTCCGGATTCCGGTCCGAGAAATGCCTGGTCCTGGATCCCGACGGCGAAGTCGCTGCTGACGATGACGTCCGCGGTCGCCCGAGCGGCGGCGACGTTGCCGACGCGGACCGGCTGATGCCGCGCCACTCCGCCGCGTTCCTGCACCTTCGGGTAGTCCGGATCCAGGGCTGCGCGTCGAGCGTCGGTCAGGGGCTCGAGCACGTCGTAGACCACAACGATCTTTTCCATTGCGCGCCGGGCGGTCTCGGGATGGTCGGCGGCGATGAGCGCTATCGGTTCCCCCTCGTGTCGCACCTCGTCGAAGGCCAACACCGGCTGGTCCCACGTGTGGTCGAGTCCGAAGCATTTACGTCCCGGCACGTCCTCGTGCGTGAGAACAGCTTCGACGCCGGGTGTTGCCAGTGCCTTCGAGATGTCGACGGAGACGATCTTCGCACGGGGATGCGGGCTGCGAAGCGTTGCGCCCCAGAGCATGCCGTCGATGAACAGGTCCGAAGAATATGCGAACTCGCCCTTCACCTTCAACGTACCGTCGGGCCGCAGCGGGCTGTCGCCGACGCGGCCGCGTCCCGGTGCTGGGATGTCGGCGGGAGCTTGCCGGGGTGTAGTGGTCGGGGCGCTCACAGCACGTCCTCCGCGAGTTTCATGAGGCGACGGTGCGCATCGGCTCCGGCGCGGCCTATTTCGTCCTGCGGTGCGCTGGTCAGAACGTCGTTCTCGACGATCGTTCGTCCGCCCACCATCAAGCGAGCCAGCGGTGGCGTCTGCCCGTAGGCGAACGCCACGACCGGATCGTCCACGGCCGAGTAGAACCCGTCGGTGCGCCAGATCGCGATGTCGGCCAGCTTGCCGACCTCGAGCGAACCGATCTCGCTCTGACGTCCCAGTACCGTTGCACCGCCGATGGTTCCGATCTCGAGTGCCTGACGCGCCGTGAGTGCCGTCGGACCGTACTTGGCTCGCTGCATGTACATTGCCTGCCGCACCTCGCCGGCCAGCGGCACCATCTCGGCCGAGGCGGAACCGTCGACACCGAGGCCGACGGGTGCGCCGGCCGCGAGTAGATCGGAGATTCGGGCGATGCCTGCGCCCAGACGTGCATTGGAACTCGGGCAGTGGGCAGTGCCGGTGCCGGTGGCCGCCATCTTCGCGATGTCGGAGTCGTGCAGGTGGACGGCGTGGGCGAACCACACATCGTCACCGAGCCAGCCGACCTGCTCCATGTACTCGACCGGGGTGCAGTTCATCTGAGCGAGGCAGTGCTCCTCCTCGTCGAGGGTCTCGGCCAGGTGGGTATGCAGCCGAACACCTTTGGCGCGAGCAAGCCCGGCGGACTCCACGAGCAGCTCTTTGCTGATGGAGAAAGGCGAACAGGGTGCGACCGCGATCCGGAGCATGGAACCGAAAGAGGCGTCGTGATAGGTGTCGATGGCCTCGGCGGTGGCGGTGAGGATGTCGTCGAGCGACTCGACCACCTCGTCCGGCGGCAATCCGCCGTCGGACACGCCCCGGTCCATCGAGCCGCGGCACGGTTGGAATCGGACGCCGATGCGTTGCGCCGCATCGATCTCGGCGGCGAACAGGTCGCCTCGGCCCTTGGGGAAGATGTAATGGTGATCGGTGCTCGTGGTGCACCCCGACTTCGCCAGCCATCCCAGCCCGGCTGCGGCAGCACCGCCGACGACTTCGGCGTCCATCTTGGACCACGGCTTGTACAGTGCAACAAGCCATTCGAACAGGGTGTTGTCCTTGGCCAGACCTTGAGAGGCCCACTGGTAGAGGTGGTGGTGAGTGTTCACCAGGCCGGGGGTGACGAGGCAGCCGGACGCATCGATCGTCTCGGCCCCGGCGATGATCGGTGCCGGGCCCGATCCGATGGCGCTGATCGTGGTGCCCTCGACGACGAGATACCCGTTCGGGATTTCGTCGCCGACGATCGGGGCAATGTATGCCCCCGAGATGACGGTGGTCATTTGGCTTCGGCCTTTCGGGTTGCTGCGAGCCGCACGGCGTCGAGGATCTTCTCGTATCCGGTACAGCGGCAGAGGTTTCCGGCGAGAGACTCGCGAATCTCGACGTCCGACGGGTTGGGAACGCGCTCGATGAGATCGTGCGCCTGGACTACGAGTCCCGGGGTGCAGAAGCCGCACTGGACGGCTCCGCACTCGACGAACGCCTCCTGCATCGGGTCGAGCTTGTCGCCGTCGGCGAGGCCTTCGACGGTACGAATCTCACGGCCCTCGACCTGTCCGGCTGCCACCAGGCAGGCGCAGGCCGGGATACCGTCGAGATAGACCGTGCACGATCCGCATTCACCTTGCTCGCACGCGTTCTTGGATCCGGGAAGCCCCATGCGTTCACGCAACAGGTACAGCAGACTCTCACCCTCCCAGACGTCGTCGGCTTCCATGTCTTTTCCGTTGATGGTGCAATTGACTCGCATGTTCAGGCCACCTTCCGTGCGGCTGTGAGGTCTCGCCATGCCCAACCCAGCGTGCGCCGGGCCATCACGGAGAGGGCGTGCTTGCGGTAATCGGCAGTGCCTCGTACGTCGTCGATGGGACTTGCTGCCGCACTGACCAATCGGCCGAATTCCTCGGACACCCGCGGATCGAGGGCACCGTCCCAGTCGAGTTCGGCCGCGAGGTAGTTCTCGGCATCGTAAGCCCGACGCGGCGTCGGCGCAGCGGAGCCGAGACCGGTGCCGACGCGGCCCTCCTGCGGAAACAGTGCGATCGAGAACGAGCACACCGCAATGACCATCGCGTTGCGAGTGCCGATCTTGGAGAAGTACTGAGGTCCCGCCGCCGGCATGACGTGGAACGCACGGATCAGCTCGTCGGGCTCGCAGCAATTGCGTTTGACGCCGAGGTAGAAGTCGGTCGCTGGGATCATCCGTACCCCGCGTGCGGCCGATTCCACTTCTACTGTCGCGCCCGCAGCGAGCAAGGGCGCGTGCAGGTCACCGGCAGGAGATGCTCCGCCGAGGTTGCCGCCGACGGTGCCGCGATTGCGGATCTGCGGGGAACCGACGGTGCGGGACGCCTGTGAGATGCCGGGAAGTTTGTCTCCGAGCTCGGCGATGATGCGGACGTAGGGCACGCCTGCCCCCACCCGAAGCGATCCGTCGGGTAGCTGTTGCCATTCGGTGAGTTCGCTGATGGGGTTCAGATCCAGCAGTCCGCCCGGTCGGTGCAGATCGAAATTCATCTCGACCATGACGTCGGTGCCGCCCTGAATGGGCACCACGTCGACGTCGTCGGCCTTTGCGGCCAACGCGTCGCTCCAGGTCTGTGGTCGCAGGAAATCCATGTTCGGTGCTCCGCTCGCTGTCCATATTTCGTGTTCACCCAGTACAGCCGCCGGGAGTACCGCGAACGAGGGACAGGAACGACGAAGTATGACGCCGATCACAGTGTAGGTTTTGGAGGATCATACGAAGAGGAGGTCGATGGCACCGTGAGACTGCGTGATCTGGCCGATCTCCCCGATCTGAAGCTGCAGCCGATCGTGACTCCCGAGCATTTCGACCCGACGATCAGATGGGTCGTCACCACCGACATGCTCGATCCGAGCCGTTACCTCAGCGGCGGCGAACTGGTGTTGACCGGCTTGATGTGGCGGGCGGGCCCGGAGGATTCGAGAACCTTCGTGCGGGCGGTGTCCAAGGCCGGAATCGCGGCGCTGGCGGCCTCCGCCGGCGGTGTTGTGCCGGACGACCTGGTCGACGCCTGCCGCGAACACGGTCTGCCGCTGTTTCGAGTGCCGGCCGACATCGCCTTCGCCACGGTCACCGAAAGTGTCGTCCGGCAGCTCTCGACGGCGCGGGCGTCGGATCTGAGCCTCGTGCTGGACCGGCATCGACGCCTCGTGGCGAGCGCCGGACCCGGCGGCGGCCTGGGGCCGCTGTTGGAGATGGTGAGTTCCGATCTGGGTATGAAGTGCTGGGTCGTCGCCTCGTCGGGACGTGTTCTCGCCGGATCCGAGAACCCGCCCGACACTGCGGCCGTGGCGCGGGAGTTCATGACTTCGGTACGTCTGCCGCGGTACTGCCGAACGCAGCGGGTGTCGATCTTTCCGGTCGACGGGGAGGCCACCCCACGTGTCGTGGACTGGTTCGTCGCCTTCGAAAGCGATTGGCAGACATGGGATGTCCCGAGGACATCGCTGGCCGGGCAGTTGGCGTCGATCGTCGCCGTCGAACGCGGTCGCGTCGACGAACGCGTGTCAGGATCGGGCATCCTCGCTCAGGAATTCGTTCGCTCCATCGTGGGCGGCGCGACACCGGCGGACATCCTGGCGCAGATGCACGTCATCGGACTCGATACCGAAACACGCTATGCGGCAATCGTTGCCGCTACCTCGGGGGAGACGCTCCGGCTCGGTGAGCTGCGGCCGCTGCTACGAGAACTGCTGGCACCTCTCGACATCACGCTGGGAGTCGTCGAGAACGAGGCCATCGCTGTGGTGGAGGCGCGCACCGACAAGACCGACGCCGTTCGACGTGCCGTCCAGTCCGTCACCCCGGGATTGATCGGCAGCGGCACCACCATCGGGGTCAGCGCTCCCACCGCGGCCGCCGACATCAGAAGCGCAATCGAGGAAGCGCGCTACGCCCGCAGGCTCGCCGAGGGGCGGGGTGCGGACTGCAGCGTCGTCGGTCATGACGAATTGGCAACGTTGACAATACTTTTGGCAAATGTGCCCGACGACGTCCGCCGAATGTTCACCTCGAGGCTTCTCGATCCCCTGACGGAGTACGACGATCAGCACAACAGCGATCTCATCGCCACGCTGTCGGTCTACCTCGACACCAACGGTGCCTGGACCCGATGCGCCGAACAACTACACATGCACGTCAATTCTGTGCGGTACCGAATGCAGCGCATCGAGGAACTCACCGGCCGCGACCTGTCGCGGCTGGAGGACAGAATCGAGTTCTACTTGGCACTTCGGCTGAGATGACTAGTGTGAAGCCCATGGCCCTCATCGCAACACTGGATTTCACGTTCAAGCCCGAATCTCTTGCCGAGGCGCGTGCGTTGCTGCGCACGGTGCTTGCCGATACCCGTGCGTTCGAGGGCTGCCTCGGCGTGGAGGTGTGGGTGGACGAGGAGAACGAGGCGCATGTCGTCGCCTACGAGACGTGGGAGTCGGCCGAGGCCGATGCGAAGTACCGCGAGTTCCGCGCCGGCCCGGGCAAGATCACCGAGATGCCGCCGCTCCTGGCTGCCGCGCCTGTACTGACGAAGTTCTCCGTGGATTCGTCGATCTGAGTTCACTGCGCGATGGCGCAGCGCAACGTCACTCGATTATTTTCGCCAACGGAAGTGGCCGCCCGGTGAGGAAGCCCTGCACCATGTCGGCTCTGAGTTCCACGGCGACCTGCAGTTCCGCCTCCGTCTCGACGCCCTCCATGATGACGGTCGAGCCGATCTCGTGGGCAAATCCGATCACCGATGCAGCAGCGGCCCGTCGGACCGCGTCGGTGTCGATTCCGTGCACCAATGCGTAGTCGACCTTGAGGGTGTCGGGCCGCAGTTCGACCACCTGGCGAAGCCCGGCGAAGCCGGCACCGACGTCGTCGACGGAGATCGAGATGCCCGCCACGCGTAAGGATTCGATGGTTCGAGCGACCGCACGGTAGTCGTCGACCCGCTCGTGTTCGGTGATCTCGATGTGGAACGCTCGGTCTCTCTGGAACGGTCGTAGCTTCGCAGCCAGGTCGATGGAACGAATGGTGTCGGCAGATGCATTGAGGGAGATGAAGATTCCGCGGGGCAGAGACTCGGCGGCAACGAGGGCACGTTCGATGGCCGCAACTTCGAGGAGCGGCCCGATTCCGGCGTTGGTCGCGTCGCGAAACCACATCGTCGGCGAGCCGTAGCCGAACGGGAAGCGCGAGAGCGCCTCGTAGCCGACGACGGTAGTGGTGACGGTGTCGCAGATGGGTTGGAACACCACGTCCGGCCCACCTCGCGAGATCAGACCTTCGATGCGTGCGCGAATGTCGGCTCGCGTTCCGGTACTGCTGCCGCGCGCGCTGCCGTCGTCCCCGGCCAGCCGAGACTTGTTGCGATACATCTCGATATCGGCCAGTGCGATCAGCTTGCGCACCACCGTCGGGGTGACGGGTGCGCTCCCGAGCGATTCCACGGCAGATCCGATGCTGGTGGTGAACGGAGGTCCGGAGAACGTCTCGTCGAGACCGCTCCGGATCTTGTCGACAGTCGATTCGATGTCGCCGGGGGACCCGACGTGCACCACCACGAACTCGTCTCCGCTCAGGCGCGAGACCACCGACGTCCGCGGGACCGCGGCGGTGAGGCGCGCTGCGATCTCGATCAAGACGGCGTCGCCGGTCGGGTGACCGAACCGGTCGTTGATCTCCTTGAACCGGTCGATGTCGAGCACAGTGACGCCGATGGTCCGATCGGAAGCATCGGCGGCGTACGCGATACCGACGCCGTCGATCGCTTCGAGCAATCCACGCCGGTTGAACAGGCCTGTCAACGAATCGGTGACTGCACCCGACGCCCGAGAACGCAGGTACCGAATGTAGGCCCGCATCATCAGCGGGGTGAGGTACAACGTGACGACGGTGACCGCGGTCGCGGCCACCAGCCACGGGTTCGTTCCCTGTTTCACTGCGAGGACGGCGAGAGTGAGGACCGTCGCCATCGAGACGGCGAGGTGAGCCCACATCACTCGATACGAGCTGGCGATGACGGTGAAGACCGCCACGATGGTGAACATCATGCACCCGGTCAGCGGGACGAGGCGGTTCGTACTGCTGAACAGGGTCGCTACGACGCCGATATCGGCGTACAGAACGAAGGCGTTGGCCACGCGCGGTGACGGCCACGGCCGCAGGAACCAGGCGATCGCCACCGGAATCGTCGTCAACGAGCCGAGGAAGACGTACACGTCCAGACCCTCGTAGTGGATGCCGGTGGCAGACATGAGGACGCCGGACACACCGAACAGGAGTGTCACGAGCCCGATGAAGTAACGCACCCAACGTTCGCGTGCGGTGTTCGCGAAGTAGGTGTAGTCGTCCTCGACGCTGTCGAGAGGGATGCCGATCCCAGGTCTGTACCGCGTACGGCCTTGGGCCGTCACCACCACGGTTCCCGGTTTGGAAATGGGCTTACCTCTCCTGGGCAGATCCCCGGCCATCACGAACGCTACCAGCGCTACCAGTGGCGGGGCCGAAATCGGGCGCACCTGTCGGCCTGTGGGTCAGACCATGTCTTTCTCGGTCATCCAACGCAGCGTGGGCCACCCGAGGAACACCGGCAACCAGCAGGTCAGCACACGGTAGAGCAACACCGACGGCACTGCGATCGAGGCAGGTAGACCGAACGCCGCGAGACCGCCGATCAGTGCGGCCTCCACTGCACCCACGCCGCCGGGTGTCGGTGCGGCGGACGCGAGGGTTCCACCGATCATCGTCACGACGGTCACCGTCACGAACGTCGTACCGCCGCCGAAGGCCTCGATGCTCGCCCAGAGCGCCAGCGCTGCACCCAATGTCGTTGCGGCACAACCGAGAATGATGATCGAGAAGCGCTTGGGATCACGTGCGAGCTCGCCCAGTTCGGTGAGGACTTCCTTGATCTGCGGCCGGACGGCGACTCGAAGCCACCGGCGCAACTTGGGCACGAACATGAACGTTCCGACGACACCGAATGCGGCACCCGCGATCAGATACAGCACGGTGTTGCCGGGCACCATGTTCGACAACCCCGAGGAGGTGCCGGCGACGACGCTGAAGAAGATCAACAGGCTCACGTGCGTGATCACCTGGACCGACTGTTGCAGTGCCACAGCCGCTGTCGCGCGAACGGTACCCAATCCGCCCTTCTGCAGGAATCGCACACTCAGAGCCAGTCCTCCCACGCCTGCGGGGGTCGTCGTCGCGGCGAAGGTGTTGGCAACCTGCATGACCGTCAGATTCCAGAAGCTGACCTTGCCGAACGCGCACGCCCACAACGCAGCTCCGGCACCGACGTACGTCAGAGCAGAGACCGCCAACCCGAGCAGAACCCACCACCAGTCCACCGAACCCAGTTCGGTGACGAACGCAGGCACTGCGCTGATGAACGGGTACGCGACGTAGACCAATCCGATCAACAACACGAGCGAGATGATCTGGTTTCGGCTGAAACGAGTGACCTGTTCGGCCTCGATCTTGGCGGCCCCGGTCTGCTCGAGCACCTCGAGTCGGACGGCCTTCATCGTCGTGGCTGCATCGCGAACCGATTGACGAATCCGAGGCGGAATGGCGGACTTGGTGAGCCGGCCCGATGCCGCGATCACGGTATCGAAGCCGAGGACGCCGACGGCCGTTTCCACGGCACGGCGAGAGCCGAAAAGGTCTGCTGTGGTGAGCAACAGCTGCGCCACATCCGATTGCATCTGGGCATCCGACGCTCCCAGTTCGGCGTGCCCGTATCCGCAGAACAGAGCCCGACCCTCATGGATTCGGAGTTCGCCTCGATGCAGGTCTCCGTGCGAGATCTGGTTCTCGTGCAGGGTGTTGAGGGCCTTCCACAACGCGCTGAGGGTGGCGTCGTCGTGCTCGGCCTCGACCGGCTGACCGAGGGGCAGATCGTGCGCGTACAACGTCCACCCCCGATCGAGTGCCGCGACCGCGAGCGGATGGCTGCCCGCGGCACCCAGCCTCTCGATGGCCAAGCCCATCAGTGCTCGATGCTCGACGGCCCTGCGCATCGACGCATGGAGCGGCGCAGTTTCACTGCCACGCCGCGTGATCCATCTCCAGAACTGGCGTAGCGCGCCGCCGCTGCGCTGATTCTGCCCGTACAACTCGACCACCACATCGGCATCGGACGTGTGTGCGTTCAACACCAACGGACCCGGTCCGGCCGGACGGACGACGGTGAAGCTGTGGACGGTGACGCCGCGATCGCGGAACAGACGCAGTGCTGCGTCGAGAGGAACCTCGAGAGCCGGCGTACCGACCAGCAGCACGATGACGGCTCCGACGAGCCAGCCGACGGCCAGACCGAGCATCGAGCGAGCCGGAACGACAGTGGAGACGACCAGATGGATCGGCACGAACGCGAGCAACAGCGTCCACCATGCCCGACGCCACCGCGCGGGCAGGCCGGGGCCCGACACCGTGAGGGCCGCGGCCAACATGGCGATCCAGCGAGAGTCGTCGAGGAATTGCGACAGGAAGGTGTCGAGTCGCTCGGGAACGTCCAGGTCCCAGGTGGGGGTGGAGATTCCGGTGCCGGTGATCGACAGCGCCAACGCGGCCAGCAATGCCGCTGCCGCGTAGCCGGCGAGCAGTTTCCATTTGCGGCCGGCGATCAGGCCGATCAGGACTCCGAACGGGAGCGCGAGGATGGCGACGCCGTAGACGATGTAGACGGCGTTGGACTGGTCGGGGCTGAGCACGCCGACGATGTTCGATACCGATTCCTCGAGCGCATCCCACTGATTTCTGGTGATCAGCGAACCGGCGATGACCAGGCCGAGCAGTACCGCAGCCGACACGACCCGAATGATGTCGCTGGTTCTTCGCACCAGCGGTTGAAGCAGGTTCCCCGCTACGGGAATGTCCCGCCCATCCACACGCATGGGGTCAACCTACCGTGCAGTACGCCTGCGGAGTTCGTTGCGGACGGCGGGCCATTCGGATTCGATGATCGAGAACACGACGGTATCGCGCAACGAACCGTCGGGCATGCGTTGATGATTGCGCAGAATTCCATCCTGCTTGGCACCGAGCTTTGCGATCGCCGTGCGCGATTGCAGGTTCATCCAGTGGGTGCGAAATTCGACGGCGATGCATCCCAGCTCCTCGAAGGCATGCGTCAGCAGCAGCAATTTGCTGGCGGCGTTGGTGCCGGTTCCGTGCGCGGAGCGGGCATTCCAGGTGTACCCGATCTCGACCCGACGGTTCTTCGAGTCGACGTTGCAGAACGTCGTCGCGCCGATGATCTGGCCGGTGTCGTTGCGGCGCAGCGTGAACGGGAGCATGGTTCCGGCTTCGAGCAATCCGAGCCGACGATCGATCTCTGCCGCCATGTCCTCGGGTTTCGGCACGCTGGTGTACCAGAGGTTCCACAACTCGCCGTCGCGGGCGGCGTCGGACAGTCCTTCGAGATGGTCGTGGCTCAGCGGCTCCAGAGTCACGAGATCGTCAGCGAGGGTCACCGGTTGCAGAAAGGGCATTCGCCGACGATACGTCGGAACGTGCCGTCCGGGAAAGCGCAATGATTGCCGCAGCGGTGACGGCGACAGCGACGACGACGAGGGCGATCACCTCGGTGAAAGCGTGTGCGTAGGCATCGGCGAATCCGGGTTGCCCGGATGCAGCGGCGTCGGCGTCGATCTTGTTCGACACCCGCCCGCGGATGAGGAAGGCCAGCAGCCAGGCATAGCCGGCGACCGCGATGGCCTCGCTGCCGATGCGGAACAGGTTGAGTACCCCGGCGGCGGTGCCGCTGCTGTGCGGCGGAACTGCGGCGAGTGCCTCGCCGTCGACCAAACCGATGGGGAGTCCGAAACCGAGCCCCACCAGAATCATGGGGATCGTCACGGCGGGAAGTGGGACGCCGGGCTGCAGGGCCAGCATGCCGAGATTGCCGAGAGCGAGACAGCCCAGGCTCGCGAGAATGACGCGGCTGGGGGTCACGGCGTCGAACGTCGTGCTCAGCCGTGCCACGGTCAGCGGGGCGAGAAGAACCGGGATGGTCATCGCCAGCATGAACAGTCCGGCTCGGCCGGGAGTCATCGACGCGACTGCGCTGAGGGCGGCCGGCAGATAGGTGAGCAGGGTGACGAAACCGATGGCTCCGGCGACCGGGACCAGGCAGAGCGCGAGGAATCGACGGTTGCGCAGTAGGCCGAAATCCAGCAGACGGTTGGTGGATTCGCTTCGCAGAGCAGGCAGAGCCAGGGTGCCAACGGCCGCTATCAGCAGGACGATCGCCTGAGCGGCGAACACCCCGCGCCAGTCGACCGCGGCGATCAGCAGCCCGGAGATCGTCGGACCCAGTGCCAGCCCCAGCCCGTTCACGGTGCCGAACAGTGCGAATGCCGTGGTCCGTTCGGTCCCGTGAAAATGCAGCGACAGAATCGACGTCGAGCCCACCAGAACCGCAGCGGCACCGATACCCGCGACCACCCGCGCCCCGTCCAGTACGAGCAGGGAAGGTGCGAGTGCGCTCACCAGGCTGGCCGTGGCCGTGAGCAGTACGCCGATGCGGAACGACGTGCGGTACCCGATGCGATCCGAGACCGCACCCCAGACCACTGTGAAGAGGGCGAACGCAACGTTGAAGCCGTTGACGACCCACTGCAGTGGGGTGGGATCGGAGCCGAGATCGGCTGCGATGACCGGAAGCGCGATGGCGGTGCCCGAGATCGACATCGGCACGACGAACTGCGCTGCGAGTACGACCGGTAGAACTGCCCTCATGAATCCCCCTGCGCTTAGGTACGATGCTTTTCGTACTAGAACAGGTTTTGAGGTACGGCGCAAGTCGTACCTTGATGCGGGAGGAGCTCATGGCAGACGAGAACGGGCATCCGGAGCCCGAAGAAATGCAACTCGGTGCGGTGATGTCCGCGCTGGCGGATCCGCTGCGCCGCAAGGTGGTCACCGAACTTGTCGGCGACGACGACGGTGCCGAACGAACATGTATGTCTTTCGAGCTCGGTGTCACCAAATCGACTCTCACGCATCACTTTCGAGTTCTCCGCGAGGCGGGTCTCGTGTTCCAGGTCGACCGTGGCAACAGTCGCAAGGTCACGCTGCGCCGTCGCGAACTCGAGGATCGGTTCCCCGGCCTGCTCGATCTGATCGCCAACGAAATCCGCTAGCCCGAAACGGTCGCCCGTCGTACCGTGATGCCCATGCACATCGCAATGATCGGCACGACGGCTCCCAGTCACATCTATCCATCACTGGCCGTCATTGCCGAGCTGGTGCGGCGCGGGCATCGCGTCACCTATGCCGTGGGAGATTCCTTGCGGCACATGGTGGAACCGGCAGGCGTGGAGGTGGTCCCTTTCGAGTCGATGATGCCCGACGGAGAGGCTTCGTGGCCCGATGATCCGGCGTCGGCGATGCGGGTGTTCCTCGACGAGGCCATTGCGTCGTACCCCGTGCTCACTGCGTTCTACGACGACGATCAGCCGGACCTGTTCCTGTACGACATCGGCGGTATGACGGCACCGGTCCTCGGGGTGCGCTACGGGGTGCCTGCCGTGCAACTCTCGCCGACGTACGTGGCCTGGGCCGGCTACGCGGACGATCTCGGTGATGGGATGACCGCCATCCGAGAGTCGCCGACCGGTGCCGCGTATCGCGATACCTATGCAACGTGGCTGCGAGAGAACGACATCGACGCCGACCCGTGGGAGTGGATCACCTATCCGGCGCACTGCCTGTCGCTGATTCCGCGGGTGATGCAGCCGCATGCCGACCGGGTGGCCGACACGGTGCAGTTCGTCGGACCGTGCCTCGATCCGGTACGCCTGAGTGACCACAGCTGGACGGCACCCGAGGCACCTGTCCTGTACATCTCGCTCGGCACCGGATACAACGAGCGACCGGACTTCTATCGACTGTGTATCGAGGCGTTCGGGAAGACCGACTGGAATGTGGTGATCTCCATCGGTCGACGTGTCGATCCGGCCGTGCTGGGTGATATTCCCGCGAATATCGAAGTGCATGAACATGTTCCGCAGCTTGCGGTGCTGGACGCCACCACCGTCTTCATCACCCACGCCGGGATGGGCGGGTGCACGGAGGCGCTGTGGTTCGGCGTGCCGACCGTGGCGGTGCCGCAGGCTGTCGATCAGTTCGGCAACGCCGCAATGCTCGCCGAACTCGGGGTGGGCGTGCACCTGGACTTCGAGAAGGTCACGGCTGTGATGCTGGCAGAGGCAGTCGCCGACGCCCGCGAATTCGGTGCACGTGCAGCAGAACTCGGTGCCGAGGTGCGAGCACACGGTGGCGTCGAACAGGCGGCGAATGCGGTAGAGGCATTACGCCGTTAGGTTACGTCGCGAGCGCTCGTAGCTCCCGCGCGCCGGACTACCGCTCCGTGGTCGAGCGGCGACGGCGAATCTCCGCAAGGATTCCGAACGCGAGGCCGATCAGGATGCCGGTACCGTGGTCGTCTCTGAGCACCGCCATCGTGATGCCGGTCAGCGTGACCACCGACAGCACCACGAATGACGTTCGCTCGACGCCCAGCCCGCGGCGCGCCACCACTGTCGCCACGATAGAAGCATTGCCCGCAACCACCGATGCGCCCACGCCGCCGATATCGAGTGCCGTCAGGTAGACGGCGAAAAACATCGCGTACACCTGGGCGCATCCACCGAGCGGACTGTGATCGGGCTCGACCGCGCAGGTCACCACCAGCACTCCGATCAGGGCCGCGACGGCCGCCGACGAACCGCCGCCGGTGTCTACCGGATGCCACACGCTGTAGATCGCGACACTGCCGACACCACCGATGGCGTAGGCACACAACCAGGTGGCCGGCCCCACCCGGCGCTGCGCGGCGATCCCCACCAGCACTGTTCCGAGGAGGTTGAAGGCGAACTGACCCCAACCGTCCGGCTGCACCAGTACCGGTGTGACAGCTCGCCACCACTGGCCGGATTCGAGGAGCGGCCGGTTCCGGACGAGCAGATCCATCACGCTCGAGTCGAGAAAGGCGACCACGCTGACCACGGTGGTGATCGAGGCGACCACAAACGTCGGTACGGCTGAGTGGCGATTCGCAGATCGTGCGTAGGTCCCGGAATTCATCCGTCACCGTTCACTGACGCAGGTGCACGCTAGCCGCATGCACCCATGTCAGTCCTCCAGAACGCTGACGCTCACGCCGTAGGGCAGGAAGCGGACCCGTCGACGCGGGTCGGTGTTGTCCTTGTGTGCACGCAGGGCATCGAGTTCGGTGGCGTAGAGCTGATCGATCTGCGGCGATCCGGCGTCGTCGACGCTGTAGATCGCCCAGACTCCGTCGCCCTTCTGACCTGTGGTTTCGGGCTCGGGCGGAGCTTTGGGTGCACCGACGTTGGAGGCGAACAGCGAACCGACCACCTCGCGCAGTCCCTCGGTTGCCTCACGGGCGAACTTGTCGAAGTCGTCGGATCCGAATCCGAAGGGTCCTTGGTTGGCCATGGCAGTACCTCCTAGGTGAAACTCCAGTATGCGCGTTTCCTCCGAACAGCCGCCGAGCGTCCGCACGTTCACGTTGCCGGGCAGCACCGACCCGGCTCTGGTCTTTCTGCACGGGCTCGGCTCCGCGGGCGGCCCGGCATTCGGTGCCATCGCCGCCGACGCGACGTTCGAGGGCAGAGAGCGGCTGCTGCCGGATCTGCTCGGCTTCGGTTTCAGCGATCGTCCGCTCGATTTCGGCTACTCGCTCGACGACCATGCTGCTGCCGTTGCAGACCTGCTCGATGAGCGGAATCTGACCTCGGTCGACCTCGTCGGCCACAGCCTGGGTGGATCGATCGCCACCGTGCTTGCCTACCGTCGACCGGATCTGGTGGGCCGGCTGATCGTGCTCGAGCCCAACCTGCTGCCTTGGGACGGCACCGCCAGCGTCGAGATTGCCCGGCAGTCGGAGGCCGAGTTCGTCGACACCGGTATCGACCGACTGATCGCCGACGCGGATCCGGGATGGGCGTCCACCCTGCGCGTTGCCGATCCGGTTGCACTTCATCGCACCGCCGTCGGCCTGTGCGTGGGACCTGATCCGACGGTGCAGGCCATGCTCGAGTCGGTCACCGTACCGCGGTTGTTCGTCTACGGAGAGCGTACCGGCGCTCCGAGGCAGCAGGACCGATTGGCTTCTGCAGGTGTGGGTTTCACGCGCATCGACAATGCCGGCCACGTCATGATGGCCGACAATCGCGAAGGCGTCGTAGAGGCAGTGAAAGCCGGGCTACTGCTGTAGCCGAGCTCCGATGGTGTTGTGCAGAGCCCGCAGCGAGTTCTGGCCCAGCGAGACCGTCTGAGATTCGATGTAGCGCAACAGATGCGAATCGTTGAGCACTTTCTCGCTCGACTGGATCAACACGGTGCCGGCGCCGGTGAAATCGAACTGGCGCTCCTCGCCGCTGTTGGCTCCGAGAAATCCGCGCGCCGCACCGAGGAAGTTCTGCATCCAGTCTGCGTCGAAGTGATGCGACGGTGACGGGCAATCTGCCCATCCCACAAGCGCTTCCGGGTCGATGCGTAGCGGCGGCTCGGCGAACATGACGGTGCCGTTGGACGAGGCCAGGAACTTCCCGGTACCGAGCAGCGTCAGAAATCCGGGGACGATGGACTGCTTGAGATCCAGAGTCGGCTCGAACGCAAGCAGATTTGCGGCTCGGATCGTCAGGTTGCCGTCGTCGAGGTCGTAGCTGTTGATGTTGAATCCGCGATCGCCGAGAATCAGCTTGCCCTGACCCTGCGCGAGAACCCAGTCGTTCGAGTACAGCGGAGACGAGAACCGCGCGGCGACGATGGCGGGCATCGACGTCTGCCCGAGCGGCTCGAAGCGAATGTTGCCGTAGTACGCGATCATCGCGCCCTTCGACGTGAACCACGGCTGACCTGCGAGTTCGACACAGAACGCGTAATCGTTGCCGGGCACGTTGTCGTTGACCGGCAGGGTGTACGGGGTGTGAATCTCCAAACTCATTGCGCCGCTCCCTAGAACTTCTGCTCGGAGGCTTGAACCCACACGGTGCCCATGCCGGTCATCTTCAGCTGGATCGCCTCGCCGCTGCCCTTGCCGACGGCGTCACGCCAGCCGACATTGGCAGAGATGTCGACGTTGATGTTGCCGATGTGGCACACGTACGCCTGCGGATCGACCACCACCTGTGGGTGATCGGGCCCGACCTGCAACGGTGTCGCGCCGCCGTGCGACAGGACCGCGACGCTGCCCTGCCCGGTCAGTTGCGTCGTGAACAGACCTTGCCCGGTCATTGCGCCGCGCACTGCTCCGCGGACGCCGCCCTGCGAGGTCAACGCAACGATGGAACTCTGAAGGTAGCCGTCGTGCACCAGGAGCCGATCGGCTTCGACGGTGAGCATCGACGAACCGTCGAGATGGATCACCTCGATGTACAACCCGGCGTGACCGTAGAAGACCTCGCCCTGCCCCTCGGCGGCCATCATCGCGACGTGTTCGCCTGCCATCATCCGGCCGGCCATCCCGGCAACGCCGCCCATGCCCGGCATGGCACCGGCCGAGCCGCCCATCGAGTGCGGAACGAACCGGACGTCGCCGGTGTAGTAGAGCATCGATCCACGACGCGCGAGCACGTTCTGATTCGGTGCCAGAACGGATTTCACGACTTTGCTGTTGACGAGTTCGAGCGGCACGTCAGCGCTCCTCGGGTTGGATGTAGACGACGCCCTGGCCGTCGAAGCGGAGGGAGAACGCCTCGCCGCTGCCGCCGCCGATGGCGGAGCGCCACGTGACGTCGGTGACGAAGCTCTGGTTCAACTGGCCGCGATGGGCGACGAACGCGTCGGGATCGACGACGAGGGGGTATTGCGGATCGACGGCGAGGGCGATGATCGGCCCACCCTTCGACAACAGCGCCACGGTGCCGGATCCGCTGACCACCGTGGTGAACAAGCCCTGCCCCGACGTTGCGCCGCGAAGACCGGAGAACTTCACATCGGTCTTCAATTGACCTGTGAGAGCGAGCAATTGAGACGATTCGACGTGGAGGGTGTCGCCTTGCACCTCGACGAGAGTGATGTCCTGGGCATCGACGGCGAAGTACACGGTGCCCTTGCCGGACACGTCCATCAACGACAGCGACTCGCCGGTCACTTTCTGTTTCAGCGCGGCGCGGAATCCTCCGCCACCGCCCATCCCAGCGCTTTTGAAGGCGACATCGCCCTCGTAGGCCACCATCGAACCCGACATCGCGCGCAGGGAGTCGCCGGTCAGGTCTGCGACCAAGACACGGTGCCCGTTCATCCTCAGCTGAGCCACGGGGGAACTATGCCACTGCTCGCGCCCCCGCGGCTACTGCTGGAGAAAATTCAGACGAGAGGCTTCAACGCCTTGCCTGCCAGCTCGACGGCTCCGGGCTGGTGTCCGTTGGTGATCAGGTTGATGATGACGCCGTCGATGCCCTGATCGAGGACGCGCTTCTGCACCTGCTCGGCGACATCGTCGGGGGTTCCACAGAAGTGGCGATCGGTGGCCTTCGCGGCGTCCTCCTCGGACAGGTTCGTCAGATCGAGGCCCTGCTTCAGCACGAACTCGCGCTGCAACTCCTTGGCCTTGTCGCCGTCCTCGTCGATGATGACGAACGCGAGGAAGCTCGTTTCGAGGTCCTTCGGGTCGCGGTCGACCTCCTCGCACCGAGCCTGAACGGCTGCCATCTTGCGCGGCAATTCCTGTGCGTCGCAAATGATGTTGAGGTGATCGGCGAACTGAGCGGCCAGGCCGAACGTCTTCTTCTCGCCACCGCCGCCGAGCATGATCGGAAGATCGTCGCGGATGCGGGGCTCGTTCATCGCGTTCTCGACCTGGTACCAGAGGCCGTCGAATGTCGGTCGCTGGCCGCGCAGCATCGGCTCGATGATCTGCAGGGCCTCGTCGAGACGCTCGAACCGATCGGTGAACGTACCGAATTCGAGTCCGAAGCTCTGGTGCTCGAGTTCGTACCAGCCGGCTCCGATCCCGAGGATCGCGCGACCGCCGCTGACGACGTCGAGCGTGGTGACGGTCTTGGCCAGGATCGCCGGATTGCGGTAGGTGTTCCCGGTGACCAAGGCGGAGAGCTGAATGGTGTCGGTGGCCGTCGCAAGGGCGGACAGCGCGGAGTAGGCCTCGAGCATCGGCTCGTCAGGCTTGCCGATGCCGGGAAGTTGGTAGAAGTGATCCATCACGAACGCGGTGTCGAACCCGGCCGCTTCGGCCTCGCGCGCCTGCGCGATGACCTGGGGAAAGAGTTCTGCGACCGAACCGTGGTAGCTGAAGTTGGGCATCTGGTAACCGAGGCGAATAGTCACGAGATCCACGCTACTCGGATATCGGCCCACGGCACGTGGGAGAGCGCGATAATTCGTCCATGACAACCATCGATCTGGCCCGAGCACCGTTCTCCGGATTCGCCGTCGACGACCTGCCTGCAGCCCGCAGGTTCTACGCCGACACCCTCGGTCTCGAGGTGACCGACAACGAGATGGGGATGCTCGAACTACACCTGGGAGCAGCGACGGTACTGGTCTATCCCCGGCCCGGGCACGTGCCGGCGCAATACACCATCCTCAATTTCCCGGTGGTCGACATCGAGGCAGCGGTCGATGTGTTGAGTGCGAAAGGGGTTGTTTTCCAACAATATCCAGATATGGGGACCGACGAGAAGGGGATCTTCCGACACGGTGGGCCGCTGATCGCCTGGTTCACCGATCCTGCGGGCAATGTGTTGTCGGTGGTGCAGGGCTGATTTATGCACTCGGGAGTGGAGCCTGCGGAACGGGCCTCAAGCTGTAGGGGTTCCTTGGGCGAGAGCGACTGTCCCGGAACTGGTGACTCCTGCGTCGTTCACCCACACCACGACGGCGGTATCGCCGGGGACGCGGCCGATGAGCGCCTCCGACAGATCCGACGAGGACTGCACGTCCGTTCCGTCGAGCGAGACGATGATGTCTCCCGCCGACAAGCCGAGAGTCTCGGCCGGGGAATCGGAGTTCACCGAGACGACGGCCGCCCCCATCGCCGGCTTGTTCTCGAAGACAGACACATCACGCACCGACACTCCGAAGTACGGCGTCGGACCCACATGCACTGTGCCGCCGGACTGCCCGGCCAATACTTGATCGAGCACGGCAACCGCCTCGCCGATGGGGACGGCGTAGGCCTCGGGTGCCTGGGGCGGTGCGAACTCGGTGCCGTTGCGAGCGTCGTCCGACAGCCCGGCGGTGTTCACACCCACCACCCTGCCCCAGGCGTCGAACAGCGGCCCACCCGAATCTCCTGCTCGCACATCGGCATCGACTCGAATCATCTTGTCCAGTGTGTTCCGTGAGCCGTCCACCGAGCTGCGGGTGCGCACCTGTTGATCGAGAGCGGTCACGGCGCCGGGTGCCGGCACCAATACCCCTGCGCCCGAGGCATTTCCGATGGCGGTGACGGCATCACCCACGTCGGGAAGTGGGTCCGGGGCCAACTCGACCACTGGCAGGTCGGTCGCGGTGATCAACTGCACGACCGCGACGTCACGAGATTTGTCGTAACCCAGCACGGTGGCGTCGTAGATCAGTCCGTTGCCCATGTTCACCGCGCTGATCTCGGTGGCGAACTCCACGACGTGGAAGTTGGTGAGCACGATCCCGTCGGGAGCGACGACGAAGCCGGTACCGGCGACCCCGGAGAAACCGGCGGAAGCCGACAGTGTGACGACGGCTGGATCGACCCGGGCCGAGAGCTCGTCGAGAGTCAGTGGCGGCGGTTCGACGACGGGAGCAACTGGTGGGACGGGTGCAGGCGCGGCAGTGAAGTCGGTGGTTCCGGGATCGAGTGGTGGCGTCGCGAACAGCCACATACCGGCAGCGACCAGCGTCAGAACCACCGCTCGTCCACCCGACCGCATAGGAATCGATTATGGTCCGGTGGCGTCGGAGGTGCCAGCTAGTTGACGATCACGGCCCGTGGAACGTCGGCGCGCAACGTGAAATCGGTGACGAACTCGCCGTCCTCGGGTCCGTACCGGTTCTTGATGTCGTAGTTCTCGACGTCGAAAGCGTCGAGCGTCGGTGAGTGTGTCGTGACGGCCATCGTCGCGCCGTCGACGTCGAATTGGAGCAGACGCTGAAATCCGGTACTTCGTTCGCCGTCGACCTCGAAGTACTGGTAATCGGCCAGCAACTGCACGACGGTGCGGTCGGTGTCGCCGACATTCTCGTCGACCACGGCAACCTGACCGTCCACGTGCCCGGACAAGACGAGGAAGACCGACTCGTGGGGTACGACGAGTCGGTTCCAGATCTGTTGACCCGAACTCGATCCGATATCGCCGAACCCCATCAACTTCTTCTCGCCGAGTTCGTCGAGGTAATAGTGCGTACCGATGACGACGTTGCGGTCGGGGTGATCGTCGAGTACCCGTTCTGCCCACTGCATGACCTTCTCGGGTGGGTTGTAGCCGATGAAGAGCATGAGAAATTTTGCACCGGCGATGTCGACCAGATCGTAGTGCGCCGAATTGTCCTCGGCGGTAAAGGAACCGCCCCAGTACGGCTGATCGCGATAACGCTGTGGGCCGAAGTACTCGTTGTAGAGCGCGTGATTCTTCTCGTGCTCTCCGGGAACCAACTTGCCCGCCGCGTTCCAGATGTTGTCGTGGTTGCCGGGCAGCACGCCGTGGGCGATGCCGGCGTCTTCCAGGATGCTCATGGACTCGCTGGCTGCCTCGAATTCCTTGCGGGCCTGGGTATCCGGTCGACCGGGGCTGATCCAACTCTGGATGAGGTCGCCGGTGTGCACGCTGTAGTCGATCTTCAGCTCGTCGGCGTTGTCGGCAGTCCATTGCGTCATGTCCGAATAAACACCGGGGTCGTCGCGAGAGATGTACTGGGTGTCGGTGATGTGTTGGAGCGCGAAGTCGTAGGTGTCGGCGTCCGCGAAAGCCCGGTCGGGGCTGGCGTTGGTCTCGGCGAACGAGCGATCCGCTCGGGGACTGTCGATGACGAGAACCTCGACAGTGCCGCTCTCACTGGCTACGTCGGCGCTGAGTTCGATTAGTCCACCGGGAGTCGCAGGCTCCGCTGCCGCGAGCGGCGGACCCCAATCGGCCGTCGCTTCGTTCAATACATGCAGCGCGAGGTCATTGGTGTTGACCGATCGACCGGACCAGGTGAGCGTCGTTCTTTCGGTCCCCGGCACCACCGAAACGGTGTAGCGAAGGTACGGATACTCGTCCCACCCGGAAGTGTGCATCTCGGTGCTCGACGATTCGACACCGACCGCGTGCGTCGTCGGATCCGATTCTGCGGCGATCCCCGCCACCATCGACGTGGTGATCGCTGCGGGAACCGTCGTCAACCCGACGCCAGGTACCGCAGCGGCCTGGCGAGGTGCCGGCTGATCGCGACGCTCGGCTCCCGCGTCGGCGTCGGTGAGGGCGAGCAGAACACAGGCCAGCGCCAGGGAGCCGAATGCCGATGGGCGCTTCATGTCATCGAGGTTACCGATACCAGCGCCAGAGCCGCGGCGTCGCGATGACGAGGAGCACCGCGAGCGGATCGAAAACGACGAGTCCGACGAAGAACCACGCGATCGTTGTGGGGACACCCGGATAGGGATTCGCGACCGGTCAACTGCCAGGATTCCAGGGCGGCGCGACGCCCCAGCCCCAGCGAGGGACGGGTGCGTCGGCCACCAGCTCGGCGTTCGGCTGAGAGTTGGAGAACGCCAGTCGCGTTCCCCATTCCACGTACGCCATGAATGCCGAGCGAAACTCGGGATCGTCGGGTAGCTCGGCGTCGTCCGCCGCGATCGACATCAACTCCACGAATCGGCGACGCTGCAAGGCTGTGATCCCCAGGTCGATGTGGTGGGCGAGCATGCGGTGGTACCCACCCAGCTCGGTGGTGTAGCGATCAGGTCCGCCGAATACCTCGGCCCACCATAGGGTCACGTGAGCGCGGTGATCTTCGCTCACGCCACCGGGAAACATCGGCGACAGCAACGGGTCTCGCTCGACGTGGTCGTAGAACGCGTCGAGCAGCCGCCGGAACGCAGCGTCTCCACCGGCCCAGTCGTAGAGCGTCGGATCTGCCATCGTCAATACAATACACAACAGTATTGTATTGACAAGGTATGTTGCCCATCATGGTGAGCAAGACGGGCCGTTTGCGCGATACAACGATCGACGACCGTGTTCTTGCCGTCGCCGCTCGACAGCTGGCCGAATCGGGATACGACGCTTTGTCTGTTCAGCGCGTGGCGTCCGACGCCGGCACCACCCGGCAAGCCATCTACCGCCGATGGGCGACGAAGGCCGCGCTCGCGGAAGCAGCCGTCACCGCCGTCGCCGAGGTGGCACCACCCGAACTCGACGACGCCGAGCCGTTCGAAGCGCTGGTCCGCGAACTCACCGACTTCAGATCGGGCGTCTCGCGCCCCGGCCGAATGGCTCTGGTCGGGACGATGTTGCAGGAGGGAACCGACGAGGATGTTCGTGACCGGTACGCCGTAGGCGTCGTCGCCCCACGGAGGCAACGTATTCGCGACATCCTCGAACGCGGTCAGCGTGACGGGTCGATTCCGGTCGACGCGGACCTCGAGATCATCGTTCCGATGGCGACCGGCTCGTTCTACGGCCGGGCCCTCGCCGGAGACCCCATTCCGGAGCGCTGGCCAGAGCGAACGGCCGCGGTGATCTGGCGCGCGGCTGGAGGCGACCGGCGCTAGGAAGCAGCATCTTGCCTGCAGTCGAATATCGACGATCCTTCACCGAGCGTGAGGTGGTTGATAGATCGGACGGCCGCCCGAAATGCGGTGCGAGCGAACCGTCCGGTTCGACCGAGATGGACCGGTCGTCGAACGCCGTCAGGCTGTCGGGAACGTCGACGGGCGAGTATTCCTTCCGCCACATACTCGTACTCATCGGAAATGTTGGCGTGCAAGTCCACGACTAGAGTCTGCTCATGCCCGCGCAGCGTCGACCCCGAGTTCTGATCGGCATCTCCGGTTGGACGTACGCGCCGTGGCGGGGAGATTTCTATCCGGCGGGTTTGGCGCATCGCAAGGAGCTCGGATATGCGTCCGAGCACCTGACATCGATCGAGATCAACGGCACCTTCTATGCGATGCAGAAGCCGTCGAGCTTCACCAAGTGGCACGACGAAACCTCCGACGATTTCGTCTTCTCCATCAAGGGCGGTCGATACGTCACGCACATCAAGCGGCTCGTCGGCGTCGAATCGGCTCTGGCGAACTTCTTCGCCACCGGTGTGTTGACTCTGGGAGACAAGCTCGGGCCCTTCCTGTGGCAACTCCCGCCGAACCTCGAATTCGATGCGCAGAAGGTGGCGGACTTCTGTGCCCTGTTGCCTCGAACGGTCTCAGCTGCAGTGGCTCTGGCGGAATCACGGGACGACAAGTTGGCGGAGGATCGAGTGTTGTTGCCTGCTGCGTCGTCTCGGCCACTTCGGCACTGTGTCGAAGCCAGGCATGCAAGCTTCGCCTCCGACAAAGCGGTGGAGTTGTTGCAGCGCAACGATATTGCGATCGTGGTGGCCGATACCGCCGGCAAATACCCGTACATCGACACTCCGACAGCGGATTTCATGTATGCCCGACTGCACGGCGACGAGGAACTGTATGCCAGCGGCTACACCGATGAGGCCCTCGATCGATGGGCCCAGAAGATTGCGGACTGGACGTCGACGGGACGGGACGTCTACGTGTACTTCGACAACGACATCAAGGGCTACGCACCCTTCGACGCCATGAGGCTCATCGAGCGCATCGGTAGGTGAGTATTACGCTTTCTACTACTGGAGCTAGAGGTGCGAATAGTATTGTAGCTACTGGCTCGATGCAGGTAGGGCCTCTGCGACGCGTGAGAGGCTGCGCGCCGCCGCGAGTATCGACTCCACCTTGTCGGTCAAGGCGTCGCCCTCGAAGGTCTCCACGCGGCCACCGACGCTGATCGACGCCACGACCACCCCGTCGCGTCCGAGAATCGGTGCGCCGACTGCCGCGACGCCAGCGAGGTAGTCGGAGTTGCTCAGCGCATATCCCTGCGATCGGATTCGGTCGAGATGACCGATCAACTTTTCGGGCGAGGTCAGTGTCCGGTTCGTGTACGCGGGCAGTTCACCGCCGAGCCAGCGGTCGCGGATCCGAGCAGAGAACGCCAGCATCGCCATCGGCCCGGCCGTGGCGTGATACGGGAGGACAGACCCGATCGAAATACCTGCGACCACAAGAGGATTGCTGCCTTCATGGCGATCGATGCAGACCGCACCTTCGTCTGCGGGAACCATCAGATAGGCGGTATCGCCGAACTTTTCAGCGATCTCGGACAGGTACGGCTGGGCGGCACCGCGGATGTCGAGCTGTGTCAGCGCGGACGAGCCGATCTCGAACACCGGCATGGCGATTCGGTACGAACCCTCCGCTGTTCTGTCCACCCAACCGGCATGGATCAACGTCGTCATAAGGCGGTGAACGGTCGTCTTGTTCATTCGACTCGCCGTCGTCAGATCGTTGAGCGTCCACACGGGATGGATTGTGTCGAAATGGTCGAGTAGAGCGCATGCCTTCACGACGGCACCGACGATGTCGCGGCCGGCCTGAGCGTCGGACTCGGTGGGAACTGCCACGGGTTGTTCCTTCCGGTCGGGTGGAGCGTCGTCGCCATCCTACGAACCGACGCTCGTTGCGGTATCGATCGACAGGTGTTGACTTGTGATCCGAGCAACTCTAAATTCGGAAGGCGTTCCGCAATACGAAACGGAGAGTGCTCGTGACGATAACTTTGAGAGGCTTGACCGAACAAGGCCTGGTGTTTGCGCCCGGCGTGTGGGACGGGTTGACGGCCAAGCTGGCCGAGCAAGCGGGCTTTTCAGCGCTCTGCGCCTCCGGATTCGCCGTATCAGCGGCCCTCGGCCTCCCCGACGCCGAGCTCTACACCATGACCGAGAACCTCCAGGCGGTCCGGACCATTCGTGAGGCATCGGCGCTGCCGCTGGTCGCTGACATCGACACCGGGTACGGAAATGCAGTCAACGCCGCGCGCACCGCGAACCGGTTCGCCGAGGCCGGTGTCCAGGGCGTGTTCATGGAGGACCAGCTGTCACCCAAGAAATGTCCGATCTGCGTGGGCGAGCCGGTGGATCTCATCTCCGTCGACGAGGCATCGGGCAAAGTGCGAGCGGTGCGTGATTCGATGCCGGACGACGTTCTGCTCATCGCGCGCACCGATGCGCGGGGCGACGATGCGATAAGGCGGGCCCAGGCCTATGTCGATGCTGGCGCCGACATGATCATGCCCGTCACCAAGACATTCGAAACCGTCGAGCAGTGGGAGAACTGTCACCGAGCGGTCGGGGTTCCGCTGATGGCCACACTCACTGCCTCGACCTGGACCGAGCGGGAGTTCACCCCGGAAGTTCTGGCGCAGATCGGAGTGCGGTTGGCCCTGCTGCCCACTCAAGTACTGATGGCCGCGACGGGTGCCGCACGCGAGACTCTCCGCCGCCTGGCCGCCGGTGAAGCTCCCGCAGACGTCAGCGCCGACGCGTTGCAGCACCACGAGTTCGTAGACCTCATCGGCTTTCCCGAAGTCGAAGCGCAGCAGCGCAAGTACCTCCCCGCGGAGTCGAACCGATGATTCCGGACTCTTTCACGATGGTGGAGAAAATCCTCGGGAGAACCTGCGGCGGCGATCCCGTGCGCGCCGGTGCGAATCACGCGGTGCGTCCGGCTCGGATGATCGCGTACGACTTCCCCGGATACACCGATGTGATGTTCCGCCAGATGCGTGATGACTTCGGTATGACCTCGCTGGAGGACCCAGCCCGGTACGTCGTCTTCATCGATCACATGTTGACCAAGCTCAACGACCGGGAGCAAGAAGTCCACCAGGTCACCCGGGAATGGTGCGAGTACTACGGAATCGAGCTGCACGAGGGCCGCGGCATCGGGCACCAGCTCACCGCCGAGCTCGGCCTGGCCATCCCCGGTGACTTCCTCGTGCACTTCGACGGCCACATCAGCGGAATCGGCGCGTTCGGTGCGTTGGGCTGGGGTATTCGCCGCGACTTGATCGAAGCGTGGGTGACCGGCCAGCTGTACGTGGATATTCCAGCGACCACGCGGTTCGATCTGTACGGCGAATTCGCGCCGGGAGTGGACAGCCGCGATCTGGTGCACTCCATCATCGACCTCGTCGGGGCCGACGGATGCGCACACCAGGTGATGGAATTCGGTGGCCCCGGTGCCCGATCGATGAAGATCGACCACCGACAGGGGTTGTGCGGCATGGCGATGTTCACCGGAGCTGTGTCCGCGATATTCGAACCGGACGAGATCTCCCTCGCCTACGCCAACGATGTTGCAAGACAGTCTTTCACGCCGGTCTATCCTGACTCGGGTGCGACTTACGCAGCTCGGCACACCATCGATCTCGCCCAGATCGTGCCGCAGGTCGTTGTGCCCGGCTCGGCGCGCGCAGCCAACACCCATTCTGCCGCAGACCTCGCCGGCACGCCGATCACCAAGGCGTTCATCGGATCCTGTGCCAGTGGGCGAATCGAAGATCTGCGGGCTGCGGCACTCGTCCTCGACGGCCGCACCGTGGCCCCCGGCGTGGAACTCAATGTGGTGCCGACGTCGCAGAAGGTGCACGATCAAGCCGAAAGAGAGGGTCTGCTCGACGTACTGCGTGCAGCGGGTGCCCACATCGCAGTATCCAGCTGCGACTTCTGTTTCGGCTATCAGAAGCCATTAGCGGCGGGCGAGAACTGCATATCGACCGGCGTACTCAACATCTCCGGCCGGATGGGCAGCTCGGACGCCAACATCTATATGGGCTCTCCGTATACCGTCGCGGCAAGTGCGCTCGCGGGCACAATTCAGCAGGTGAGCTCATGAGTGCCTACCCGCCCCCGCCCGACGTCATCGCCGGCCGAGTTGCATGGGTCTTCGGCGACGACTTCGACATCGATCTCGTTGTGGGCGTTGCAAATATCAAGTCGTATGATCCTGATCATTTGAGATCGGTCTGTATGGCCGCATACGATCCGGGTTTCGTCGACCGCGTTCGGCCGGGCGACATCATCGTCGGAGGCCGGAACTTTGGATACGGCCACCCGCACTACCCACCGATGGTGGCCCTGCGTAACGCCGGTATTCGAGCCATCGTGGCCGAGTCGTTCTCGCCGGGGTTCTGGCGCGGAGAGACGTTCAACGGAGTACCCCTCATCACCATTCCGGGAGTTTCCGGCGCGGTCGAAACCGGTGACGCCGTCGAATTGGATTGGCGACGAGCATCATTGACCATCGGCGACGGCCGATCGATGGTGGGCGCTGCGCCCAGCCCTCGTACAGTCGCAGTCATCGAGGCCGGCGGATCGTACGAACTACTTCTTGCCGAACACCGAAGCAAGCAACCACTCACAGGACAGGGAACAGCGCGATGACGAACGTCGACCAGCCTTCTGCGGTCACCAGCGCACCGAAAGCCGATACCAGCACCGCGCGCCGTGCCGCGCTGGCCGGTGGCGTCGGTACGCTGATCGAGTACTACGATTTCGCCGTCTACGGTTTTCTCGCCGTAGTCATTGCGCCACTGTTCTTCCCGTCCACGAGTCCCGGCGTATCCATACTCGCGACCTTGGCAGTATTCGGCGTCGCATACGTTGCACGTCCGCTCGGCGGCATCTTCTTCGGCCGCCTCGGCGACAGAAAGGGTCGTCGACAGGCGTTGGTCGTGACGGTGGTCTGTATGGGTATCGCGTGTGGAGTCCTGGGAATGCTGCCCACACACTCGAGTGTAGGAGTGTTGGCACCGATTCTGCTCGTCATCATCCGACTGGCCCAGGGCTTTTCGGCCGGCGGTGAAATCGGCGGTGCAGCAACCTATATCGCCGAATCGGCACCACCGAACCGTCGCGGATTCTTCGGGTCGTTCACCCCGGTCGGTTCTACCCTCGGTTTCGCTGTCGCCGCAGCCGTCGTCGGAGTGGTCGCCCTTGTCACAACAGACGATCAGATGTCGGCGTGGGGCTGGCGCATTCCGTTCCTGCTGGCTCTTCCGCTGGCATTCGTCTGCCTGCGAGTGCGTCTGAAGCTGGAGGACAGCCCGGAGTTCGAGGAAATGGCAGCCAAGAACGAGGTTGCCAAGAGCCCGCTGAGCGATGTCGTGAAGAAGCAGCCGTGGTCGGTGCTCCGTGTCGTCGGCATCGCCATTGCGATGAACGGATCCGGTTACATCGGACTGACCTACTTCAGCGTCTACCTCATCAACGACCTGGGATTCTCGAAGGATTCGGTCTACTGGACCTCCGCGATCGCAATTGCGTTGGCCTGTGCGACCTTCCCCTTGAGCGGCATGCTGACGGACAGATTCGGTCGCAAACCGGTGCTGCTGTTCGGTTATGTGGCCTACGTGATCATCGCGCTGCCGGTGTTCATGATTCTCGGTGCCACGTCCAGCATTCTGATCGTCGGCGTCGTCTACTTCGTCTACATGGTGCTCAACGGCGTAGTGCAGGTTCCGGCGTTCCCGCTGTTCACCGAACTGTTCCCGCGCTCCGTGCGCTACACCGGAGTGTCGTTGGGCTTCAACATCGGAACGATCGCGGCAGGCGGAACTGCGCCGTACGTAGCCGCACAGTTGGTCGAATCGACCGGCAACGCCATGTCACCGGCGTACTGGGTGATGGGTGTGTGCGTCATCGGTGTTGCGACGGTGCTGACCATCAAGGAGACGGGACGCAGCAAGCTTCCTGTGTAGCTCGAGCCGCTCTGCTGTCAGCAGCGTGCCGAAGGGGTCGATCGACGGCACACTGAATGCATGAAGCTACTGGTACTCGGCGGAAGCGACTTCGTAGGGCGAACTGCCGTCGAGCATGCTCTCGAGTTGCAGTGGGACGTTACGGTACTCAATCGCGGCACGACCCCGTCGGATCCTCGGGTCATGCAACTCCAGGGAGACAGACGCGCGGCCGACGGATTGGATTCGGTTCGAGAAGGTAACTGGGACATAGTCTTCGATACGTGGTCGTGGGAGCCCGGTGTAGTGGCGCAGTCGGCTTCTGCGCTCACCGGTCGAGTGCGCAGCTACGTCTATGTGTCGAGCCGATCGGTGTACGACGCGCCTGGAGCAGGTGCGACCGAGACCTGGCCGACGGTACAAGGGCCTGGCGATGACTACGCGCGATGCAAGCTCGGTGGTGAGCAGGCCGCCGTCGCGGCATTCGGTGTTCGAGCCTTGCTGGTCCGGGCCGGATTGATCCTGGGACCGTACGAGAATATCGGCCGACTTCCATGGTGGCTGAACAGAATTGGGCAGGAGCGGAGCCTGCGGCGTGACCAGAATGGGCGTGCCGGGGATGTACTCGCGCCCGGTCCAGCCGACCTGGCACTGCAGTACATCGACGCGCGCGATCTTGTCGGCTGGGCTCTGGACGCGGCTGCCCGTGGGCTCGGGGGTCCGTACGACGTGGTGAGTCGGCCCGGGCATGCAACGATGCGCGAGGTTCTGCAGGCCTGTGTTGCCGCGACACGGTCCGATGCTCGCCTGCGTTGGGTGGAACCGGACGTCCTCAGTGCTGCCGGAGTGCAGCCGTGGACGGAGCTACCGATCTGGATTCCGCCTGGCGCAGATCATGATTCGTTGCACGCGTCCGACGTGTCGAAGGCATTCGCGGAGGGGCTTCGGGCACGGCCGATCCAGGAGACCGTCGCAGACACGTGGACCTGGCTGCAGTCAGTGAACGGTGAGGCGTCGACGAGGCGCGACCGGACGCCTGTCGGACTCTCCGCCGACCGTGAGGCGGCAATTCTCGCGGGCGTGGGGCATGCAGAGGGTTGGTGAACTCGACAGACGCGCGCGGAATCGTCAGACGCGTTCGGAATAGCTGCGAGATCGGTATCGAATTCGCTCGCATCTGACAAACGCGCGCGCATTTGCGGGGAACCCCTCTTTGCCAAGCTTCTGGTGAGTCATTCGAGAAGCTATGGAGGGTTATCGCATGTTGAGTGCTGAGTTCACGGGGGAGCAGATTCGGGAGATGGTG
>NZ_NPFM01000021.1:0-402703 GCF_002258645.1 Rhodococcus sp. 15-649-2-2 | reverse complement strand
GGCCTCCCACATCTGTGGCTCTACCGGCCAGGACCCACTCCTGTCGGCAACCCACGCTTACATGCGGAGAGGCCCCAGCCAAGACCTCCATACCGTCTAGCCCAAACCGTCGAGCACCGCACGGGTACCCGACAGCCCCAATCGTGTTGCGCCGGCGTCGATCATCGCCAGGGCGGCCTCCGTCGTACGGATGCCGCCGCTGGCCTTGACGCCCAATCGACCGCCGACGGTCTCCGCCATCAATCGCACGGCCTCGACGCTCGCGCCGCCGGCCGGATGGAAACCGGTGGATGTCTTGACGAAGTTCGCGCCGGCGGTTTCTGCTGCGCGGCACACTTCGACGATCGCTTCGTCGGACAGCGCTGCCGATTCGATGATCACCTTGAGTACGGCATTGCCGATGCCTTCACGGACGGTCACGATGTCGGCCAGAACGGCGTTGTAGTCACCGGCAATGGCGGCTCCGACATCGATCACCATGTCGACCTCGTCGGCACCCTGCTGCACCGCGAGGCGCGCTTCGGATCCCTTGATCAACGAGTGATGCTTGCCCGACGGGAATCCGGCGACGACGGCGGTGAGCATTCCTTCGGCGCGAATCGGCAGCATCGACGGCGAGACGCACACCGCGAGGACTCCGAGCTCACGGCCCTCCTCGATGAGCGCGGTCACGTCGGCGGTCGTGGCTTCCGGCTTGAGCAGCGTGTGGTCGACCATTCCGGCGAGGGCGGCGCGGGTGAGTGTCATGTGGTCCAGCTTTTCACAGCTCTGCCATTCGCAGCCCTGTCGGTCTACGATTTTCGGTCATGACCGCAGCGTCGCTCGCCGCCACCTTCAATGCCACCAGCAGGGAGTTCGACGCGGTGACGCCGCAGGTCTGGGGACCTGCCGGGCAGTCGCTCGCCTTCGCACTCGAGCTGGCACCCGGCGACGTCGTTCTGGACGTCTGCTCCGGCACCGGGGCATCGGCAATTCCTGCGGCGGCCGCCGTCGGACCCGACGGCATCGTGCATGCCATCGACCTCGCCGACGATCTGTTGGAAGTGGGCCGGGTGAAGGCCACCGATCGCGCACTGCGCAACATCGACTTCGTCGTCGCCGACGCCACCGAGTGGCAACCCCCGTCGACCGTTCCCGTCGCCGGATACGACGCCCTGGCCTGCTCGTACGGCATCTTCTTTCTTCCCGATCCAGAGCAGGATTTTGCGCGACTCGTCTCGTTGGTTCGTCCAGGCGGGCATGTCGGAGTGACGGTGTGGCGCAAGGGCTCGGTCAGGGAGTACTCGGGCGCGTTCTTCGACGTGATCGGCAGACACTGGCCGCCGAGCGCGGGCCCTGCTCCCGACCCGACGGCCGAAGTCGACGATCACCCGATCCGCAGGATGGAGACGCCGGATCTACTCGGTGCCTGGCTCAGCGCCGCCGGCACCTCGGACGTCCGGGTCGTCGAGCTGTCCAATCATGTTCCGGCGACACAGTCGTTCGTCTGGGATTTTGTGCTGGGCAGTGCACTGCGCGGTGCGCTGACTCCGTTCGACGACGGAACTCGCACGCAGATCCGGGCCGAGTTCTCGGCTCTGTTGACCGAGCGCGGGATCGATTCGATCGATCTCGGGACACTGGTGGCAACCGGGGTGCGCACGCCCTGAGAGAATCGTCGGCATGAGTTCTTCCGTATCCGAGGATCGCCGCTACGTTCTGTCTCTCGGTTGCCCCGACAAGACGGGCATCGTCGCCCGCATCTCGACCTTCCTCGCCGAGGTCGGTGGTTGGATCGTCGAGGCTGCCTATCACGCCGATCCCGACACCGGCTGGTTCTTCACCCGGCAGGCTGTACGGGCGTCGTCGGTGGACATGAGCATCGATGATCTGCGTGCACGGTTCGCCGAGGTGGCCGCCGAGCTGGGCCCGGAAACCGAATGGGCACTGCATGATTCGGGCGAACCCAAGCGCGTGGTACTGCTCGTCAGCAAGGAAGCGCATTGCCTGCACGATCTGCTCGGACGGGCGGCGGGCGGCGAACTGCCTGCGCAGATCTCCGCGGTGATCGGCAATCACAAGTCGCTCGAGCCGATTGCCGCCGCGCACGGCACACCGTTCCATCACGTCGAGTTCGCGAAGGATCCGGCCGAGCGCGGACCCGCCTTCGAGAAGGTGCGCTCGCTGGTCGATTCCTACGACCCCCACGCAGTGGTGCTGGCGCGCTTCATGCAGGTTCTGCCGGAATCGCTGTGCGCGCACTGGGCGGGCCGGGCGATCAACATCCACCACAGCTTCCTGCCGTCGTTCGTCGGTGCCCGGCCCTACCACCAGGCCTTCGCGCGGGGCGTCAAACTGATCGGTGCGACGTGCCATTACGTCACCGCCGAGCTCGACGCGGGTCCCATCATCGAGCAGGACGTCATCCGCGTCGACCATTCCGACGAGGTCACCGACATGGTGCGTCAGGGCCGCGACATCGAGAAGCTGGTGCTCTCCCGTGGTCTGCGTTGGCACCTGGAGGATCGGGTGTTGGTGCACGGCCGCAAGACCGTGGTGTTCAGCTAGAGATTTCTCAGCCGAACCACTTCGGTGTTGAATTCGTCGATTGCTTCCACCGAGCTCATGTGTCCGATGCCGGGGATCACGATCAATCGGCTCAGATGGTCGTGATCGTCCAGGGCGCGGGCGAGTTTGCGGGCGTGCACCGGCGGGGTCAGTCGGTCGGCAGATCCGACCAGGACGCTGGTGGGGACGGACATGTTCGCCAGCGCCTCGCGGATGTCGAGGTCGCTGATGGCCGCGCCCCAGATGCCTCGTGTGCGCGGGGCGCATTCGAGCACGATCTTCTCGCAGAACGCCACCTCGGCTGCGGTGGCTCCGGGAGCCATCGAGATGTATTTGATGGCTTGGCGCGTCACCGGCGACGGCCGCAACGGCAGCGCCGAGCTCAGCACTGCTCGACCGACCGGCGCCGGAACGCGCGGGAATCGCTGCGGCAACGGGATGACAGTGGTCTCTCGGACGAGAGAGTCGGTCGCGGTGCTGGCGAGGAGCACGGCACTGACGAGTCGATCGACCTGTTCGGGGTAGTTTCCGGCCCACGCCATGATCGACATACCGCCCATGCTGTGCCCCACCAGGACGGCCTTGTTGTCTTCGACGACAGTCGCGGCGAGCACCGCAGCGAGGTCGTCGGCCAGCACGTCCGGGCTCAGAGGCCGCGTTCCGACGTCGCTGCGGCCGTGGCCGCGCTGGTCGTATGCAATGACGCGGTATCGGCCGGCGAGGGCGTTGATCTGCGGAAACCAGTAGTCGGCCGAGCAGGTCCACCCGTGGCTGAAGACGATCGGTTCTGCATCGGCATCACCGTAGCTACGGACGTGCAGGTGAGCTCCGTCGTCGGTGACCACCTCGGTGATGTGCGGCTCGATCGTGGGGTGCTGCAGAAGCTCGTCCGGCCGAACGTCCGTCGTCTTGGTGAACGAATGCAGGCGACGCCGCCGGACGACGAATGCACCGACCGATGCCGCCGCGGCCGCGCCGCCGATTCCGAACAGCACACGTTCGACTACCTTGCGTGAAACCACAGAAAATCCCCTCTACCTCGACCCCCTGGCGGGTTCGGTAGACGGTACGCCCACAATCCCGTGGGCGTCGATGCGCCTGCCTACCAGCGGGGTCCGCGCTGAATGCTGTCGATCTTGGGTCGGACGTCGACGAGGTACACGCACACCGCGACGACGCCGATGATGCCCAGGAATCCGATCACTCCGGAGACCAGGATAAGGAGCAGACCCACGAACAGGATGGCCAGCCAGGCGGTCTTGGTGAGCTTGTCCACGGCAGGAAAGGCGTCGGCGCGCTGACGCAGCGCGTGGAAGATCGCGAATCCTGCGCCTACCACTCCGAGGATCTGGAGAAAGGTAAGGATGTAGTAGCTGAAGCTGCCGGCGATGCTCACGCGGTCAGTGTACGAGAAACGACCCCCGCACCGCGCGGCGCAGGGGTCGTTTTCTTTACGAATGCTTTAGCGAGTGGTCTTCTTCGCCGGAGCCTTCTTGGCCGGAGCCGGGGTGGCCTTCTTCGCAGCCGGTGCCGGTGCCGTCTTCTTGGCCGGTGCCGGGGTCTTCTTGATGGGCGAGTTCGCGTTGCTGCGAGTCTTGGCCTCGACCGTGCCCGCGACACCGCTCACCTTGTCGGAAGCCTCGATGGCCTTGTCCTTGGCCTCGTCGCCTGCTTCGTCGATGTTCTCGGCGAGCTCGTCGGCTGCGTCGGAGATCTCCTCGGCACCCTCACGAACCTTGTCCGACGCGATGCCGGCCAGAGCTGCGGCGCGCTCGCCGACTGCGCGAGTCTGCGAAGCGACGGTTCCGAGAGCCTGCTCGGTGAGGTCGACGACGTCGTTGGCTGCCGAGTTGGCACGCTCGAGGCCCTCTTCGACGGCGGGCGTACGGCGAATGCGCTCGACGGCCTCTTCGCCGCGCTCGGCGAGGGACGTGTACAGGTCGGAAGCAACCTTGAGGTACGCCTCGGCAACCTTGCGCAGCTCTTCCGGGGTGAAGCGCTCACGCAGCTCGGCGATTTCGTCGGGGAGTTCCGCGGGCAGGGCAGCGAGGCGCTCGCGCAGGTTCTCCACGCCCTCGGTGACCTCTTCGGAGATGTCGGCGAGCCGAGCGTTGACCTCGCTGGTGCGGCTCTCGGCGCGCGAGCGCACCTGAGCGACGACGTCGGCTACGGCCTGGACGACAGCGTCGCCGGCACCGACGGCTGCAAAGATTGGGGTCTTGACGTTCTCGAAGTTCTTGGAATCAGACATCGGGTGTCTCCTGTTCGTCGGGTTCGGGCTCTTGCGTCGACTCGTTCTCACGACAGAACGAGTCGTAGATCTCGATCAGCACTTGCTTCTGCCGTTCGGTGATGTGCTCATCGCCGAGCAGAGCTTCGCGCACCGGACCGTGGGGACGCGCTTCCAAGATCCCGGCCCGGACGTACAGCACCTCCGAGGAGACGCGCAGACCCTTGGCTATCTGCGCTAGTACTTCTGCGGACGGGTTGCGCAGTCCGCGTTCGATCTGGCTCAGGTAGGGGTTGCTCACTCCGGCCCGACTGGCGAGTTGCCGCATGGATACCTGAGCGGCTTCCCGCTGCGACCGGATGTAGCTCCCGATGTCCTGCGCTGCAGTCGTCACGACTGAAGCGACAAGATCCCCCGCCTCGGCGACAACCTGCGTCGCCTCGGTCGCCTTGGCGACCAGATCCCCCTCGTTCTCGGCCATCTCGGCCTCCTGTTTTCGGTGTCCTACTGGACGGTACCGAAGGGTGCTAACTATTGCAAGCACTCTGCTAGCACTAGTGTCCGAAGATCAGGTCCGAGATCGTGTAGATGGCCAGTCCGGCGATGGATCCGACGACGGTTCCGTTGATGCGAATGAACTGAAGATCACGTCCGACCTGCAGTTCGATCTTCTTGCTCGCTTCCTCTGCATCCCACCGAGCAACGGTGTCGCCGATGATCGTGGTGATCTCGTCCGCATAGTTCGCAGCGATGTACCGCGCTCCTCCGAGCAGCCAACCGTCGGCCTTCCCGCGCAATTCGTCATCATCACGGAGACGAATTCCGAAATTGACGGTGTTCTCCTTGATCTTGGTGCGCAACGTACTCGTGGGATCGTCGACCGACTCGGTGATCAGGCGCTTGGCGACCTTCCAGGTGGCCGCAGCCAGGCCGGTGATCTCCTCGCGGCCCATGATCTGCGCCTTGAGCTTCTCGGCCTTCTCGATGGTGGTCGGGTCGTGCTGCAGATCGTTGGCGTAGTCGATCAGGAACTTGTTGGCGGCAAGACGCACGTCGTGCTCGGGGTTGGACCTGATCTTCCAGGTGAACTCGACGAGCTCCTTGTAGACCTTCTCCCCGAGCAGGGTGTCGACGAACTTCGGCGACCAGTTCGGGGAGTCCCGGGCCACGACGCGATCGATCATTTCCTGGCTGCCGAGAGCCCATTGATGAGCCCGCTCGGCCAGCATGTCGATCAGTGGCAATTGGCGGTTCTCGCGGAGCAACTCGTCGAGAATGCGGCCAATGGGTGGCCCCCACTGCGGATCGGCGAGTCGGCGCACGATGGTGCTGTCGATCACCGCGGTGATGTCCTCGTCGTTGAGCACATCGACCACACCGTGCAACACCGTCGCCGCCTCGGCCGCAACGCGTTCGGCGTTGTCGGGCTGGGCGAGCCAGGTACCCAACCGCAACGGAACCTGCGCCGACGCGACCTTCTCCGACACCACCTCGGGCGCAAGGAAATTACTGCCGACGAACGAGCTCAGGCTTGCACCCAGCTGGTCCTTCTTCTTCTTGATCAACGCCGTGTGGGGAATCGGGATGCCGAGCGGATGCTTGAACAGCGCGGTCACCGCGAACCAGTCCGCGAGCGCGCCCACCATTCCCGCCTCCGACGCCGCGCGTACGTACCCCACCCACGCGCCCGCACCCGTCGACTCCTGCCACCGGCAGAACAGATAGACGATGGATGCGAAGACGAGGAAGCCCGTCGCGACCGTTTTCATCTTGCGGAGGTCGCGACGCTTGGTGTCGTCGTCGAAGTTCATGAGCTGCACAACCGACATTGTGCCCAGAAATGTGTCGGATCAACCGGACACGGCCTGCAATGGTGTCGGAGAAGGCGCATAGGGTGGAGTTGTGGCGAGAAATACGACGGAGGCAAAGCTGGGCGAGTCCGAGCCGAACGAGGAGAAGCCCAAGGCCGAGAAGCCGGACGGCCGCAAACGTCGGTGGCGCGAGCACAAGATCGCTCGACGCGAGGAACTCGTCGACGGCACGTTGGCCGCGATCCGGTTGCGCGGCCGCGAGATCGGAATGGACGAGATCGCGTCGGAGATCGGTATCTCGAAGACGGTGCTCTACCGGTACTTCACCGACAAGAACGATCTGACCAGCGCCACCATGTCGCGGTACGTCGAGACGACGCTCGCCCCGCGGATCTACTCCGCCATCTCGCACGAACTCGACGAGTACGAGCTCACCCGTGTGGTGGTGACCGCCTACGTCGAGACCGTCGCCACCGATCCCGAGGTGTACCTCTACGTCATGGCGAACAACGCAGGCAACAACCGCGACGTCGTCGCCGAGTCCGAACGGATGATCGCCGAGCTGCTCTCCACCGTCCTCGGTGAGCGACTCCGCCAGCGCGAGATGGATTCCGGCGGATCGGTGCCGTGGGCCTTCGCCATCGTCGGCGCGGTCCAGTTGGCAACACACTGGTGGATTTCCAACAAATCCATGTCGGCGGACGATCTGATCGATTACCTCTGCATGATGATGTGGGGCGGAATCCACGGGGTCGCGATGGCCGACGGCTCCCCCGCCAAATTCAAATCACAACCGCACCCGCTGGTCGACGAGCCGAACGAGTCCTGACGCTCGTCAGTTTGAGAATCGGCCCGGTCGGACATTCGAACGGGTATGACTACCGATACCTTGACCGGACGCCGCATCGCCATTCTCGCTACCGACGGCGTCGAGCAAGTCGAGCTGGTGCAGCCTCGTGAAGCCGTCGAAAATGCCGGAGCCACAGTCACGTTGGTTTCGTTGGACCACGGCGACATCCAAGCGATGGAGAGCGACGTCCATGCCGCCGACACCTTCACGGTCGATCGCGTCGTCGCCGAAGTCTCGGCCGACGACTTCGATGCGCTGATCCTGCCCGGCGGAACCACCAACCCCGATCAACTCCGCGTCGACGCCGAAGCGGTTGCCTTCGTGCGTGATCTCGTCGCCGCAGGCAAGCCGGTGGGCGTGATCTGCCACGGAGCCTGGACGCTCGTCGAAGCCGACGTACTGAAGGGACGAACGTTGACGTCCTACCCGAGCATCCGCACCGACATCCGCAACGCAGGCGGGACGGTCGTCGACGAGGAAGTAGTCGTGGACGGCAACCTGGTCTCGAGCCGGAACCCTGACGACCTGCCGGCCTTCTGCGCAAAGATCGTGGAGCATTTCGCCGCTTGATAGGTTAGCGTGCCCTATGCGCATTTCTCGTTCGTTGGCTCTGCCTGCGGCAGCCCTCGCCTTCGCTCTCACCCTGACCGCATGCAGCTCCGACGCCGGTGACGGCGACAGCGCCGATCCCTCCGAGGCCGGCGGCATCGTCGTCACCGACATGTTCGGCGACGTCGAAGTACCGGCAAACCCCCAGCGCGTGGTGGCCCTCGGTTGGTCCGATGCCGAAACAGCGCTTGCTCTGGGTGTAGAACCTGTCGGAGCCAGCGACTGGCTCGGTGTGGGCGGAAACGGCTTGGGGCCGTGGGTCGACGAGTCCTACGACACCGACCCCACGATCGTCGGCACCTTCGACGTCGACATGGAATCGGTCGCGGCTCTGGCACCGGACCTGATCCTCTGGACGCGCAGCACCAACGACAAAGCCGTGTACGACCAGCTGTCCGACATCGCACCCACCGTCGCGGCCCCACCGGGAACCGACGTCGCCTACGGCACCACCTGGGACGGCCAGACCGACATCGTCGCCCAAGCGCTCGGCAAGGTCGACGAGGGCAAGAAGCTCGTCGACGACACCAAGGCACTCTTCGACGACACCGTGTCCGCCAACCCGGAGTTCGCGAACAAGACCGTCGCCGTCGGCACGCTCTACAGCGGACAGATCGGCGCCTACGTGCGCGGCGACACCCGCGTCGACTTCCTCGAGTCCCTCGGCCTGACGAACACCCCGGCCGTCCAGAACCTCGCCGAGCCGGGAGCGTTCAGCATCGAACTGTCCGAGGAGAACGTCGCCGCCCTCGACGCCGACCTCACCGTCATGTTCCCCATCGGCACCGGACCCGAGGTGATCACCGACAACCCGTCCATCCAGGGCCTACCGTCCGCACGCGACGGACGTCTCGTCGTACTCGGCGACCAGAACCTGTCCAACGCGTTCTCGGCCGCCTCGGTCGCGGGCACCCGATACGCACTCGAGAACGCCGTGCCACTGTTCGCAGCACCACTGAAGGGCTAGATCACAAGTCCCCGGGGGCTTGTCACACCCTCCCCGGGGGGCTTGTCACACCCTCCCTGGTGGGCTTGTCACACCCTCCCCGGGGGGCTTGTCACACCCTCCCCGGGGGGAAGCCACCCGCGGCGATCGGGCCCCAGGTGTCGATCACGATGCGTATCAACGACTTTCCCTGCTTCACCATCGCCGCGCGGTACTCGTCCCAATCCGAGTGCTCGCCGGCGATGCTGCGGAAGTACTCAACCAGAGGCTCGACGGCGTCGGGTAGATCGATGATCTCGGCCGTACCGTCGACCTGCACGTAGTCGCCGTTCCAATCGTCACTGTGCACCAGCACCGTGACGGCCGAATTGCGGCGAATGTTCAGCACTTTCGCACGCTCGGGGTAGGTGGCGATCACGATGCGGCCTTCGGAGTCCACTCCGGCGGACACCGGCGAGACCTGCAGACCGTCGTCGCGTTTGCGGGTGATCAATGTGTGGTGATGCCGCGGAGAGACGAACTCGAGTAGCTGCTCACGCGTTGCGGATTCAGCTTTTGCAATCGTAGGGGCCATGCATTCCATCGTAGAGAAGTAGTCTCATCGGTCATGGCCGACAAGTCGAAATTGTGGACGCAATCTCCCGTCGATGTGCTGCGCGCCAGTGCCTCTCCACGCGTGGAGGACATCGATTTCACGGCTACACCGGGTTTCGACGGCAAGAAGGCACACGGCAACGACGTCCTCGAAGAGCGCGGCGCGGTCCTGGCCGCGCTGCAGGAGAAGCTCTACGCGCACGGCCGAACCGGTGACAGTCGATCGGTTCTGCTGGTGCTGCAGGGAATGGATACCGCGGGCAAGGGCGGGATGGTCAAGCACGTCATCGGCATGGTCGATCCGCAAGGGGTGGACCTGGCGTCGTTCGGAGTTCCGACGCAGGAGGAGAAGCAACACCACTACCTGTGGCGCATCCGAAAGGCACTTCCGCGGGCCGGTCGAATCGGGGTGTTCGATCGCTCCCACTACGAGGACGTACTCGTTGTCGCGGTCCACGATCTGGTTCCACGAGAGGTGTGGGAGCAGCGGTTCGACGAGATCAACGCCTTCGAGAAGGAGTTGACCGACGAGGGGACCATCGTGGTCAAGGTCGCGTTGTTCGTCTCGGCGGACGAGCAGAAGAAGCGTTTGCAAGAACGGCTCGATCGGCCGGACAAGTACTGGAAGTACAACCCGGGTGACGTCACCGAGCGTGGTTTCCTACCGCAGTACCGGACGGCGTATCAGCGGGTTCTCGATCGCACGGATACCGATTACGCACCCTGGTATGTCGTGCCGGCCGACCGTAAGTGGTACAGCCGCTTGGCTGTCACCGAGATCTTGATCGACGCACTCGAGCAGCTCGATCTCGATTGGCCCGCACCCGATTTCGACGTCGAGCTCGAGAAGAAACGTCTCGCCGAGAGCTGAAAGAAAAGGGCCCGCGACGTATGGTCGCGGGCCCTTTTTTTATGCTCGGTGGAGCGTGACGAGGATCAGAACGTCGCTGCGTCGATCACGAAGCGGTAGCGCACGTCGGACTTGACGACGCGGTCGTAGGCCTCGTTGATCTTCTCGGCCGGAATGACCTCGATCTCGGCACCGATGTGGTGCTGGGCGCAGAAGTCCAGCATTTCCTGGGTCTCGGCGATGCCGCCGACCATGGAGCCTGCGAACGACCGGCGGTTGGCCAGCAGGTTGAAGGCGGGCACCTCGAGGGGCTTCTCGGGAACGCCGAGCTCGACGAGGGTGCCGTTGCGGGCCAGCAGTCCCAGGTACTTGCCCATGGGCAGGTTCGCGGACACGGTGTTGAGGATCAGGTCGAACTTGCCCTGTAGATCCTTGAGCGCGGAGGTGTCCTTGGTGGCGTAGTACTCGTCTGCACCGTAGGCCTTGCCGTCGGCTTCCTTTGCGTCCGTCTGGCTCAGCACGGTGACGTGTGCACCCATGGCGTGGGCGATCTTGACGCCGATGTGTCCGAGGCCGCCCATGCCGATGATGGCGACCTTCTTGTCGGGGCCCGCTCCCCAGTGCTTGAGCGGCGAGTACAGCGTGATGCCTGCGCATAGCAGTGGTGCCGCGACGTCGAGCTCGACGCCCTCGGGGATGCCGAGCACGAACTTCTCCGTGACGACGATCTGGGTGGAGTAACCGCCGTTGGTGAACTCACCCTCGTAGGTCGTCGAGTTGTAGGTCTGGACGACGCCCTTGGTGCAGTACTGCTCGTCGCCGTCCTTGCATGCCTCGCACTCGCCGCAGGAGTCCACGAAACAGCCGACGCCGACGCGGTCGCCCACCTTGCGGCTGGTCACATCGGTGCCGACCTCGGCAACGATGCCGGCGATCTCGTGTCCGGGAACGACCGGGTACGTGGTGCCGCCCCACTCGTTGCGGGCGGTGTGGATGTCGGAGTGGCAGATGCCGGCGAACTTGACGTCGATGAGGATGTCGTTGGGGCCGAGAGCGCGTCGCTCGATCGTCGCCTTCTCGAGCGGAGCGTCCGGAGCAGTGGCCTGGTAAGCGGTAGCTGAAGTCATAACTACATTGCTACCTACGCATCTGTGTAAGCGCAACACAGCTACCGCTTCGACCAGGCTATTCCTGGGCTAAACGAGTCGTTCGCAACAGTAACGTCAGCCGTTCTTGGCGATGTTCGCTCCGAGCCACAGGCCGTACGCACCCAGACCGACCAGTCCGATCTTGCGAGTCTTGGGGTACGCGATCGCGATGCCGACTGCCAATTCGGTGGCACCGTTGCGACTGATCCAGGTTCGCGTGTCCTTCGGGAACGGGAGCTTGGTGATTCCCTCGAAAGCCTCGGGGACCACGAAGTGGGCGGCGCCGGTGGCGGCCAATCCGATTCCGAATGCCTTGGTGACCAGACCGTTCGACTTCTTGGACTTGCTCACTGACGCGCTCCCTGCGATCGACGTGGTTGAACTGGCAAAACGACAATAGCGCTACGAGACGGCGGCTACTTTGCGACCCGGCCGTTCTCGTAGCGATAGAACCCGGCTCCGGACTTCTTGCCCACCTGCCCGGCCTCCACCATGCGCAACAGCAGCGAAGGGGCGGCGAACAGCGGCTCCGCGAACTCGGAGTGCATCGAATCCGCAATGGCTTTCACCGTGTCGAGGCCGATCAGATCGGCGAGTGCAAGTGGCCCCATCGGGTGTGCGAGTCCCAGCACTGTTGCCTTGTCGACGTCTTCCTTGGTGGCAAATCCGGATTCGACCATCCGAATGGCCGAGAGCAGATACGGCACGAGCAGTGCATTGACGACGAAGCCCGAGCGGTCTGCGGAGCGCACCACCTGCTTGCCGAGAATGTCACCTGCGAACCTCTCGGCGCGGTCGGCAACTGCCTCGGAGGTCGCATCGGTGGTGACGAGCTCGACGAGCGGCAGTACCGGCACCGGGTTGAAGAAATGCAGTCCGACAATTCGGTCCGGGGCCGTGGTGGCAGATCCGAGCGTCGTGATGGGAATGGAGGAGGTGTTCGAGGCAAGTACGGCACCGGGGTCGATCACAACGGCGTCGAGCTCGGCGAAAATGTCCGCCTTGACCTTTTCGTCCTCGAGTACCGCTTCGACGACGAGTTGACGGTCGGCGAAGTCTGCGAGATCGGAGGTGAAACGCAGGCTGCATGCTGCTTGCTCACGCTCGCGTTCGGTGATCTTGCCGCTGCTGACACCGCGGTCGAGCGATTGCAGGATACGGCTGCGACCGGCTGTCGCGAGTTCGCGAGTCTGCTCGTACACCAACACGTCGACGTGTGCGCGGGCGCAAACCTCTGCGATTCCTGCCCCCATCTGCCCGGCTCCGACGATCCCCACCCTCTCGACCGTCAAGGCAAACTCCTTAGAAATGCATTGCACAACAACAGCTTTAGGCGAGATGAGGGTAACTCTGATGGGGTACGAGCAAACGTGCCCAGATACGAGTCAGGCGGCCCGCAACGAAACGCTGGGGCCGCCTGACTAGTGCGCTGAAGATCCGGGGAGGCGGAACTGCTTAGTGGAACTGGCCTTCTTCGGTGGAGCCCTTCAGTGCTGCCGTCGAGGTGTTGGGGTCGACGGTGGTGGCGATGCGGTCGAAGTAGCCTGCGCCAACCTCACGCTGGTGCTTGATGGCGGTGAAGCCGCGCTCTTCGGCAGCCTTGAACTCGCGCTCCTGCAGGTCGACGAATGCGGTCATGCCTTCGCGGGCGTAGCCGTGAGCCAGGTCGAACATGCCGTAGTTGAGCGAGTGGAAGCCTGCGAGGGTGATGAACTGGAACTTGAAGCCCATCGCGCCGAGCTCCTTCTGGAACTTCGCGATGGTGGCGTCGTCCAGGTGTGCCTTCCAGTTGAACGAAGGCGAGCAGTTGTAGGCGAGGAGCTGGTCCGGGAACTCGCTGCGAACCGACTCGGAGAACTTCTTGGCGACCTCGAGGTCCGGCACGCCGGTCTCCATCCAGATGAGGTCTGCGTACGGTGCGTAGGCCTTGGCGCGAGCGATGCAGGGCTCGATGCCGTTCTTGACGCCGAAGAAGCCTTCTGCGGTGCGGGTTCCGTCGAGGAACTCGCGGTCGCGCTCGTCGACGTCGGAGGTGATCAGCGTGGCTGCCTCGGCGTCGGTGCGGGCGATGATGACGGACGGCACGTCTGCGACGTCCGATGCCAGACGTGCGGAGGTCAGGGTGCGGATGTGCTGCTGGGTGGGGATGAGCACCTTGCCGCCGAGGTGGCCGCACTTCTTCTCCGACGCGAGCTGATCTTCCCAGTGCACACCTGCGGCGCCGGCCACGATCATGGCCTTCTGCAGCTCGTAGGCGTTCAGTGCGCCACCGAAGCCGGCTTCGGCATCGGCGACGATCGGTGCGACCCAGTTCTTGACGGACGTGTCGCCCTCGATCTTGGCGATCTCGTCGGCGCGCAGGAGTGCGTTGTTGATGCGGCGGACGACCGACGGCACCGAGTTGGCCGGGTAGAGGCTCTGGTCCGGGTACGTGTGGCCCGAGAGGTTCGCGTCGCCGGCAACCTGCCAGCCGGAGAGGTAGATCGCCTGGAGGCCGGCGCGAATCTGCTGCACGGCCTGGTTGCCGGTGAGGGCACCGAGCGAGTTGATGTAGTCCTCGTTGTTCACGAGGTCCCAGAGGATCTCGCTGCCGCGGCGAGCGAGTGTCGCTTCTTCGACGACGGTGCCCTGGAGGTCGGAGACCTGCTGTGCGGTGAAGTTACGGGTGACGCCCTTCCAACGGGGGTTGGTGTCCCAATCCTGCTGGATCTCGGCGGTGGTCTTCGGGGTGCCGGTGGTCGACATCTTCAGCTCCAGTCTCTTCTGCTTCTCGGCCTGCCTCGAGACGAATCTTCACATCGTTGCCAGGCCCTTCTGGTGTACTCCAAAACAATGGCACAACCGAAAACATGCGTCTACCAGTTGTTAGTGCCAATCTTGGCTAGCTTTCCCCGCACCCTTGCTAAGTTTGCAAATTTTCGACTGCAACAAACCTCGCCGATCGGACGGCTGTGTTACTCGCCGGTAGCGACGAATCCCCAGTTGATGAACGCAATGCACAAAAACTCATACAGGACGCTTGTACGGTTTGGCGACGGCGTCTGAATCGAGTCAGAACTGCAGCGTGATGTGATCGACATCACAGCTGTCTCGTCCCACGATGTGAGCATGGCACGGGTTGCTCCACTCGACACCACTTTCGCGGGGATCCCCCGACCGACGCCACCGAGTGGAGCAGAAATTGCACTCGTCCACAGGCTGGCACCTGTCCACAGGGCTTTCGATTTCCCCAGGTCGAGCATCGAAGACCACCCACGCCATCGCCGACGCTGCACCCATGACAGCCAACTCCACTCCCGCATCCCAAGGTCATTCCGCAGGCTCCACTCCCGCATCCCAAGGTCATTCCGCAGGCTCCACTCCCACATCCCAAGGTCATTCCGCAGGCTCCACTCCCACATCCCAAGGTCATTCCGCAGGCTCCACTCCCACATCCCTCCGAGAGCTCGTCGCCTCCGGACTCCATCCCAGCACCGTCTCGCGTCGGTTCACCCGCGTTCTCCCAACGGTCCACATGCGCGGGGAACCGTCGACCATGGATCGGTGCCGGGCCATCTCGCTGTGGCGACCCGACGCCGTACTCAGTCACCGGTCGGCCGCGTACCTGCGCGGTTGGACTACCGAGCCGTCCACTCTCGATGCAACCGTCCCTCGTACTGCCCGGTTGCGACCGCCGTCGTGGCTTCGGCTGCACCGTCGCGCACTCGATTCCCGGCTCGTCGACGAGGTCGAGTCTCTGCCCTGCACCACTCCTGCGCAGACGATGCTCGATTGCCTAGCGGTACTCCCCCGAGAAGAGGCCGAGTTGCTGATCGACGAGCGCCTGAAGTTCGGACTCGACCCTGCGTCGCTCATCTGCCTACTCGAGCGATTCCCTGGTCGACGCGGCAACACAGAGTTGGCCCGTCAGGTCCGGTTGGCAGTGACGAGGTTCGCCTCGGAACCGGAGCGGGCCTTCGGCCGGGCATTGCATCGGATCGGCCCGTATCTGGAGATGAATGCGACAGTCGGCTCGTTCGTCTGCGACCTCGTCGACCGTCGCAGCCGAACGATCATCGAGGTGGACGGACGCGAATTCCACAGTGCAGGAGAGGTGTTCAGCAAGGATCGACGTAGACAGAACGCCCTGGTACTCGGTGGCCGGTTGGTGCTGCGCTACTCGGCGTTCGATGTGCTTGCCGCGCCGGACGTGGTGGCTGCCGAAATCGCGTCGGTTGTCAGGCGGCGTCGGGAATCGCGGCGATGAGAGAGCACACCGTGCTTCACTCGCCGGGCCGCACGAGGGATTTACCGGATCCACCGCGCCGAGTGGAGCACCCATTGCATCAGGCGCCGCGATGAACCCACAGAGCAGAAAATGCTCCACTCCCATGCCCGCGTACGAGATTCATCGCACGCGCCCACGGGAGTGGAGCATCAGTTGCAGGGAAGGATCAGATGCGGACGCCGGTGTGCTCGTCGCTGGACGCGACCACCCGCGAGGTGATCGGGGCCCGACGCGACGCAACCACTCCGAGCGCGCCCATGGCTGCGATCACGAGTCCGCCGACGATGGCGAACAGGTCCGCTGCCAACAGTCCGGACGGGAACACCATCAATGCGGGAGACACCGCGAGCAGCAGACCGAGGCCCACGTGGGTCCAGTGGCTCTGCCTCGACGAGGATCCGATGGCCCACAGAGCGGACGATGCCGCGAGTATGCCGAGTACGAGGATGGCACCGGTGACTTCTTGGTCTCCCTGAACCGGGAGCCAGACGGTGGATGCGACGAGAACTGCTCCGGTGACGAAGACGACGACGTCCCTGACGATTTCCGATGTGCGTTGACGGTTGGACATGACCGCTCCTCGAGGTGCGTGGTGAATAGCTCGTATACCGGTATACGCCTTTACTTCGGCTAATGTTCCCGATGATCACCGAATTGTGATCCAGCAGCTAGTTGCGAACGGTGTTAAGGCATTTCTTCGCAGGCGTAGCCTGGCGATGTGTCCAAGACCTTCGTCGGTGTGCGGCTACGGCAGCTCCGCAGCGAACGCAGCATGAGTCAGGTATCGCTGGCACAGAAGCTGGGGATCTCCGCCAGCTACCTCAACCAGATCGAGCACGATGTGCGCCCGCTGACGGTACCGGTGCTACTCCGGATCTCCGAGGTGTTCGGCGTCGACACGTCGTTCTTCTCCTCCGAGGACGACACCAGGTTGGTTGCCGAACTCCGTGAAGTAGCGCTCGATCAGGACATGGGCATCGACGCCGACGCACACGAGATTGCCCAGATGGTCAGCTCGCACCCACAGTTGGCGCGGGCAATGGTCAACATGCACCGCCGATACCGCAATACGACGGCTCAGCTGCTGGCCGCGACCGAGGAACGATTCTCCGACGGCAGTGGCAGTGGTTCGATCAGCAAGCCTCACGAAGAAGTGCGCGACTACTTCTATCAGCGACAGAACTATCTACACGATCTGGACACTGCGGCGGAGGCACTGACATCTAGGATTCGATTCCATCGCGCCGACGTGGGCGGTGAGATCGCCAAGCGGCTCCGAACGGTGCACGACGTGCAGATAGTCAATCGCATCGACCTCGGCGAGAACGTGCTGCACCGTTTCGACCCGCAGACCAGAGTGCTGGAGATTTCACCACATCTGTCCGGTGGGCAGAAGGTGTTCAGGTACGCCGCCGAACTGGCCTACCTCGAATGCGGAGATCTGCTGAACAGGATGGCCGAGGAAGGCAATTTCTCCAGCGAGTCGTCGAAGAAGCTGGCGGTGCTCGGTTTCGCGAACTACTTCGCTGCCGCGACGGTGTTGCCGTACCACCACTTCCACGACGTAGCCGAGGATTTCCGGTACGACATCGAGCGGCTCTCGGCGTTTTTCTCGGTCAGTTACGAGACCATCTGCCATCGACTCTCCACCTTGCAGAGACCGGAGTTGCGGGGTGTGCCGTTCTCGTTCGTCCGGGTGGATCGCGCGGGCAATATGTCGAAACGGCAGTCCGCCACCGGCTTTCACTTCTCGTCGAGCGGTGGCACATGCCCTCTGTGGAATGTGTACGAGACGTTCGCCTATCCCGGCAAGATCATGACGCAGATCGCCGAGATGCCCGACGGCCGCAGCTATTTGTGGATCGCACGCACTGTGGAGCGTCGAGCCGCGCGTTACGGCCAGCCGGGCAAGACCTTTGCCATCGGCCTCGGTTGCGAACTCCGCCACGCCGGAAGGCTGGTGTACGCCGACGGCCTGGATGTGCAGGGCTCGGCAGCTGCCACGCCGATCGGAGCGGGTTGCCGAGTCTGCGAACGCTCGAATTGCCCACAACGCGCCTTCCCGCCGCTGGGCAAGGACCTCGACATCGACGAGCACCGAAGTTCGGTGTCCCCGTATCTCGTTCGCTGAGAAGAAGGAGAATTCCCATGACGCGAATCGGCGTTGTACTCAGACCGGAAGTTGCTCCGGAGGCATTGGTCGAAGCGGCCCGCGCAGCCGACGCCGCGGGCGTCGACGAAGTGTGGTTGTGGGAGGACTGCTTCTTCTCCGGCGGACTGTCCACTGCTGCACTGATTCTCGCGAGCACCGATCGGGTGAACGTCGGCATCGGGGTGTTGCCCACTCCGATGCGGAACGTGGCGTCGACAGCGATGGAGATTGCCACCATTGCTCGGGTCCACCCGGGTCGGCTCCGTGTGGGACTAGGTCACGGCGTCCAGTCGTGGATGGGCCAGATCGGCGCGCGAGTGCAGTCTCCTCTGACGTTGCTGAGCGAGCAGATGACCGCGCTGACGAGTCTGCTGGCGGGCGACATGGTCACTGTGCAAGGTCGTTATGTCTCGCTCGACGAGGTGAAGTTGAACTGGCCGCCGCTGCAACCACCGCCCCTTCTCGTCGGTGCGACCGGGCCGAAGACGCTCGCCCTGAGCGGTCGACACAGTGTTGGAACAATTCTCACCAGCGAGACGACACCGGAACAGGTTCGTACAGCCATCGACCACATCGACGGTGGACCCGACCACGACGTGGTCGTCTACGTGTCGGTCGGATCCGATTCGGATGCAGCCACGATCGATATCCAACGCTGGATCGATGCCGGTGCCACCACCGTCGTACTCGAACCCTCCGCGGACGCAGCGGATCCGACCACGTTGTTCGCTCACGCGGCGACTGCGACGGCGCGGTTCAGGTCGCAGTGAATCCCCGGGCGCGGTCCTTGTCCTCGGTCGTCCACAGCGTGGTCGTCACCTCGGCCCGCACCAACGGAATCACTTCCTCGGCGAACTGTCGTAACGTGTCCTTCTGACGCTCGAAGTCCAGGACGTGGTTGATCGAAACCGACTGCAGGTCATGCCCGTACGCATCGTGATAATCGAGGATCTTCGCGGCGACCCGTTCCGAGGAACCCACCAGGGCCGGCCCCCTCGCGACGGCGTCGTCGATGGTCCGAAAGCTCGTCACCTTACCTTTGGCCGCCGGGTCGTGGGTGCGCTTGTCCTGCTGCGCGACGATGCCCTCGTAGATCGGCCGATATTCGGCAACGGCAGCCTCGGTCGTCGCACCGAGGAACAGACCTCCGGAGCCCGAACCCACGTAGGCCTTGTCCGGGTCGTGCCCGTGATGAAGGTACTGCTCGCGGTAGCGGTCGATCAGAACCTTGTAGTTCTCCCTGGGCTGCAATGCATTTGCCGTGAAGATGGGATCCCCCCACTCGGCGGCCAGATCGACCGCCTCCACCGAGGTGGCCGAGCCGTGCCAGATCCGGAAGGGGCCGTCGAAAGGCCTGGGCAGTGTCGTGGCGTCGGACAACGGATGTCGATGCCGGCCGGTCCAATCCACGTGCTCCTCGCGGATGAGTCTGCGGAGCAGTTCGTAGTTTTCGGTGAGATACTCGTACTGGCGCGCGATGTCGAGTCCGAACAGCGGGTATTGCAGGACTTCGTTGCCTTTGCCGATGACGACTTCGAGGCGACCTCGACTCAGTTGGTCGATGGTGCCGAGGTCTTCGGCAACGCGGATCGGATCCAATACCGACAGTACGGTGACGCCGGTGGACAACAGGATGCGTTGCGTGGCCTGGGCGAGCGCGCCGAGAATGACCGTCGGGGAGGACGAGAGCACGTCTCCCGCGTGCCGTTCTCCCACCGAAAACGAGTCGATCCCCAGTTCTTCTGCGAGAACGGCAAGTTCGATCAACCGGTCGAATCTGTCGGCCGGAGTCACCACTGCACCGGTGACCGGATGGGGAGGGTTGAACACGATGTCGAGGACCTGAAAGCGCATAGTGCTACCGAGACTTCCAGCCGAGCGATTCGAACGACTCTCTGAGTGTCACGCGCGGGCCGATCGCCTCGCCGCTCCGCAAGCGGGACAACACCGACGCGGTCCAGGATGCCGTACGGCCCTGCGTTGCATAGTATTCCGCAAGTCGTTGCTCGTAGACGGGCACGGCCGCGTCCGCTGACTGGGGGTCGTACAGTTCGTGGTGGAGCACCGAGGAGATGGGCAAACGCGGCTTCACCCCGGCGGTCTCGTCGCCCGCCCGGCCGATGGCCAAGCCCACTACCGGGATCGACTGTTCGGCCAGCCCCAACTCGGCAGCAATCTCGTCGGGTGCGTTGCGCACCGCCCCGACGTATACGGTGCCCCATCCGAGCGACTCCGCGGCGACGACGGCGTTCTGCGCCGCGAGTGCAGCATCGATGGCACCGAGAATCGTGCTGTCGAAGTAGTCGGCACCACCGAGCTCGGCGTCGTGCCCGGCGGCGAGGCGTCGGGCACGCCCGAGATCGGCCACGAACACCAGGAACACCGCCGCATCGGCGATGAACGCCTGATTCGCCGCCAGCGCCGCAAGGCGCTTCTTGCGCGCCGGGTCCTGTACTGCGATGACGCTCCAGGCCTGCAGGTTCGACGACGTCGGCGCGGATTGGGCTGCAGCGACGATCGTCTCGATCGTCGCGTTGTCGATCGGATCCCCGGTGAACGTCCGCACCGAATGATGCGACAGCAGAACGTCGATGGTCTCGTTCGTGTACGCCAACGCTGTCAGAGCAGGATCGCGGTAGCGCTGCTGAACCCACGAGGCCGAAGAGGAGGTCACGGACTCCAGAGTGCCCCTGCCATCGCCGACGCGCCACAGTTGCGCTCGGCATGATTCGAAAGCTACCGCTCCCGCAAGAACCGCCCTGCATCCGCGAACGCCCGTGCTCGACGCGTCAGCGTGGGTGGCGCTGGCGGCTCGCCTCGCCACAGGCGGTAGAGGGTGCTCATGCTCAGGATGAGTCGTTCCGGCGAGTCCCAGTGGGCGTACTGCCCGAATTCGCCTGATTTCAGCAGGTTCAGGGCAGCTTCGGTGGATCCGAGCCCGGCGTCGAAGCAGCTACGTCCGGCCTCCCCCACCCAGGTCCAATAGTTGCGGACGGCGCGGATCTCGTCGGTGCCGCACAGAGGGCCGTGGCCGGGAACGTAGACGGCTGCATCGAGTTCGAGGAGGTGGTCGAGGGCATCGATCCAGTTCTGCAGCGGTCCGTGCCAGAGCACCGGTGTGGCGTCGATGAACAGCAGATCGCCGGCGAACACGACTCCCACATCGGGTAGGTGAGCGATGAGGTCGCCCTCGGTGTGCGCCGGTCCCAGGTAGCGCAGGTGGACGGATCGCCCTGCGACGTCGATGGTTTCGGTGGTTTCGAAGGTGTGGTCGGGCAGCCGCGGCAGTGCGCTGGGGAAGGTGGCATCACCCCGGACTCGGTTCATGTACGAGCCCATTGCTCCGACCGGTCCGGGTATCCACCCGATCTTGCCGCCGAAGGAGGCGAACGCGTCCACCCCTTTGGGTGGTGTCTCTTCCTTCATTGCGTGCAACGACGCGGCGCTGGTGGTGATGCGCGCAGAGGCGGGAACCGAGTCGTTTCCCCACCAGTGATCGCCGTCGGAATGGGTGTTGAGCACTTCGGTGATCGGCGCATCGACGATCAGTTCGGCAGTATCGGCGGCAACGCGCGCTGCCCAATTCGTGTCCCAGACGGTGTCGATCAACATCGACGCGCCACCGGGGCCCACGATCAGTCCGGTGTTGGTCTGTCCCCAACTGCCGGGCGGCCGCATGAAAGCCCAGGTCCCGTCGGCGATCTGCCGGTATCCCACCTCTGTGTCCGTCACCGCCTCAGGCTAGCCGGTGAGCCACTCGCGTAGGCGTGAGTCCCACTGTCGTTCGGGGAAGCATCTGTTCAGCACCTCGATCATGATGGGTACGGCCGTCGATGCGCCCGGTGACGCACCGAGTACAGATGCGATCGTGCTGTCCTGCGAGGCGACCACTTCGGTGCCGAACCGCAGTTCTCCGTTTTTCACGATCTGGGCACGCTGACCGGCACTGACGATCGACCAGTCTGCCGAATCGGCACTCGGCACGAACTCGCGTAACGCGGCGATCTTCTTCCCTCTGGTGGCGGTCAACTCGGAGAGCAGCAGCCTGATCAGCGGCGTGTTGGCCCAGGCCATCGACAACAGCGATCCAATATTGTCTCGACTGATCGAACGCGGAAGGTCCATCAGCGAACCGTGTTTCAGGAATTTCGGGTTCGAGCCTGCGTACGGGCCGAAAAGGATGGAGCGCTGCCCGTCGACGATGCGAGTGTCCAGGTGCGGAACCGACATCGGTGGCGCGCCGATGGGCGGCGTCCCGTACACCTTGGCGTCGTGGCGATCGACTACCTCGCTCCGGTCGCAGCGCAGAAATTGTCCACTGATCGGCAACAGCCCGAAGCCACGCGCATCGGGAATTCCGGCTCTGCGCAGTAACTTCAGGGCCCAACCCCCGGCACCGAGGAACACGAATCGGGCGCGCTCCACCGGTCGACCACCTCGGACGAAGAGTCGCCAGGATCCATCCCGATCCTGCGAAAGACCACGTACTTCCCGTCCGGTCTCCACGCTGGCCCCTGCCGAAGTCATGGCGTCGAACAGCTGCCGCGTCGCTGCGCCGAAGTCGACGTCGGTACCCGTCACGTCTCGGGTCGCAGCCCAGCTGCCGGTGCGGCCCTCCGCAACCAGCGGTGACCACTGCTGCAGCACCGCAGCGTCTTCGGTGTACTCCATCGCCTCGAACATCGGGTGACTGCTCAGCGCGTGATGCCGAGCGCGGAGAAACTCGACGTTGTCGGAACCCTGGACCAGAGTCATGTGCGGCACGGGGCGCACGAAGTCGGCCTGGGGCAACGTCGCCCAGAAACGCCGAGTCGTTGCGAACTGCTCGGCGATCCGCATGGCACGGTCGATGTCGACGGAACCGTCGGATCGTATTGTCGTGTAGTTGGTTTCGCACAGACCGGCATGTCCGGTCCCGGCGTTGTTCCACCCGTCGGATGCTTCCGCGGCCACCCGCGGAAGGCGCTCGAGCACCCGAATGGACCAGCTCGGTTCAAGTTTCTGCAGCAGCGTCCCGAGCGTTGCGCTCATGATTCCGCCGCCGACAAGAATGACGTCGTCCACCGTCCGCCCCTTTCTCGTACTAAGTACAAGTCACGCTAGCACCGACTCGTACGCCTGTATAGTTCGATCGATGCCGCGCCTGAGCAGGACTGCCGTCGTCGACGCCGCTCTCGACGTCGCATACCGCCATGGCCTGGACTCGCTCACCATCCGCAAGATCGCCACCGAACTCGGCGTCTCCCCCATGGCGATCTACTGGCATGTGAAGAACAAGGACGAGCTGCTCGACGCTATGGGCGACCGCGTGTGCCAAGACCTAGCGCTCACCGTCGATCCCGCTGCCCCGTGGTGGCAGCAGCTACGCACCGTGCTCGAGGACTTCATGCGCGCCTTGCGCGCCCACCCGGGCGCAGCCGACATCGTTGTTCCTCGAATGTTGTTCTCTTCCAACAGTAGGGAGGCCATGGAGCTGGCACTGAAGGCTCTCGGCGAGGCCGGCTTCTCCCTTCCCGATGCCACCCAACTCGCCCGCCATGGCGTCCGGGTCGCCATCTCGCTCATCACCGAGCCCTTGTTCACCGGTGTCGAGGTCGAGCCAGAGCGTCGGGCACACGTCGAGCGGGAGGTGGCGTCGACGATGGACTCACTCGATCCCGAGGAGTTCCCACACATCCTGGCGTCGGCCGAACATCTCGGCGATCCCACCTCCCGTCCGGCGTTCGAGAAGCTCGGTCTCGAGACGTATATCGCCGGCGTCAGAGCTCTTGCCGACAACGGTGACATTTCGTCCTGATCCTTCGGCGAATGTTGGACATGTTGTCGGGTGGCGAAGTCTCGTCCGTAGGTGCAGGCTTTGCAGAACCGAAATATTGGTGGAGTGACGACGCTAGGGGTTGTGAGATGACGGTGCCTGTCCTGCAGAACTACATCGACGGGGCGTTCGTCACGCCCTCGGGCACCGAGATGCTCGAGGTGATCAGTCCGGTGGACGAGACGGTCGTCGCCCACTCCCCCATCTCCGACGCGGCCGACGTCGAGGCCGCAATGTCGGCCGCCGCCAGTGCATTCGAGACCTGGGGCAAGACGACGCCGAGTGAGCGACAGAAGGTGCTGCTGAAGCTCGCCGACGCCATCGAGGCGCACAGCGACGAGATCGTCGAAGCGCAGAGCCGCAACACCGGCCAGCCCAAGGCCACCATCGCCGCCGAGGAGGTGACGGTCGGCGCGGATCAGATCCGCTTCTTCGCCGGTGCCGCCCGGATGCTCGAGGGCAAGTCCGCGGGCGAATACATGGACGGCTTCACCTCGTACGTGCGCCGCGAACCGATCGGCGTCGTCGGCCAGGTGACCCCGTGGAACTACCCGTTCATGATGGCGATCTGGAAGATCGGGCCCGCACTGGCCGCCGGCAACACGATCGTGCTCAAGCCCAGTGACACCACCCCCGAGAGCACGTTGGTGTTGGCCAAGCTCTCTAAGGGCATCGTTCCGGACGGCGTGCTCAATGTCGTCCTCGGCAACGGCGGCACCGGTGCGGCGATCGTCGAGCACAAGACTCCCGGACTGGTGTCGATCACCGGATCCGTGCGCGCCGGCATCGCGGTGGCGGTGGCCGCCGCCAAGCAGCTCAAGCGGGCGCACCTGGAACTCGGCGGTAAGGCACCGGCGATCGTCTTCGACGACGTCGACATCACCAAGGCAGCCGACGGCATCGCGGAGGCCGCGTTCTTCAACGCCGGTCAGGACTGCACCGCTGTCACCCGCGTCCTGGTGCACGAGTCGGTACACGACACCCTCGTCGATGCCCTTGTGGCCAAGGCGAAGACACTGAAAGTCGGCCTCCCCGACGACCCCGATACCTTCCTCGGGCCACTGAACAACGTCAACCACTTCGGTCAGGTCAGCGCCAAGGTCGACGGCATCGGCGCACATGCCACCATCGTCACCGGCGGCAAGCGCATCGGCGACAAGGGTTTCTTCTTCGAGCCCACCATCATCACGGGCGTGCAACAGTCCGATCCCATCGTGCAGGAGGAGACGTTCGGCCCGGTGCTCACGGTGCAGAAGTTCACCGACGAGGCCGAGGCGATCGCTCTCGCCAACGATGTGGACTTCGGCCTCGCTTCGAGCGTGTGGACCTCTGATCACGCACGCACACTGCGTATCTCGGCAGCTCTGGACTTCGGTGCCGTCTGGGTCAACTGCCACATCCCGTTGGTCGCGGAAATGCCGCACGGCGGATTCAAGTACTCCGGCTACGGCAAGGACCTCTCGGCCTATGGTGTCGAGGACTACACCCGCATCAAGCACGTCATGAGCTCGACGGAGACCATCGCATGACCTCTCACCCCCTCGATCCCCTGTCCAGCGACGAATTCGCCACCGTAGCCGAGATTCTCGGCCGCGATCACGGCGTCGGCGACGGTTGGCGTTACGCCTCCATCGAGATGATCGAACCGGCCAAGCCCGAGATCGCCGCGTTCGACGCGGATGGGACCGTGCCTGCGCGTCGGGCGGTGTCAGTGGTGCTGAACAGCAACGAGAACACGACCTTCAAGGCCGTCGTATCGCTGGACGATCGCACCACCGAATCGTGGACGCACATTCCGGACGTGCAGCCCAACTTCACCGTCGACGAGTGGGAGGAGGCCGACGCGGCCCTACGCGCCCACCCCGATGTGATTGCCGCCCTTGCCGATAGAGGCATCACCGATCTGGATCTGGTGTTCATGGACACCTGGACCTACGGCGAGGCGGTGACTCCCGAGAAGTACAAGGGTCGACGCCTCGGCTGGTCGGATACCTGGGTGAAGGCCGCAGCGGGTGCCAATCCCTACGCCGGGCCGGTCGGTGGGTTCCACTGCGTCATCGACGTGAACACGATGGAATTGCTCGAGATCGAGGACACGTATCGCGTCGAGCGGCCGGAGATCATGGGCGAGTACGTCCCTCGCCATATCCCGGAGCGAATCAGAAACGCCAGCACGCGTCCGCCGCTGAAGCCCCTCGAGATCACTCAATCCGACGGGCCGTCGTTCGAGCTCGACGGCAACAAGTTGACGTGGCAGAACTGGTCGTTGCGCGTGGGGTTCAACTACCGCGAGGGCATGACACTGCATGCCGTCAGCTACAACGACAACGGAAATGTGCGCTCCGTTGCGAATCGAATGTCGTTTGCGGAGATGGTCGTTCCCTATCGCGATCACACCGAGGATCACTATCGGCGTACCGCGTTCGACATCGGCGAGTGGGGCTTGGGTTTCATGACCACCTCGCTCGAGCTCGGTTGCGACTGCCTCGGCGAGATCCGCTACCTCGACGCGGTGCTGCACAACAGCAAGGGTGAGCCGTACACGATCACCAATGCGATCTGCATCCACGAGGAAGACAACGCCGTGCTGTGGAAGCACGTCGATCACGACGCCGGAGCCGAAGTACGGCGCATGCGCCGCCTCACGGTCAGCTTCCACGCAACGGTCGCCAACTACGAGTACCTCGTCTACTGGCGGTTCTACCAGGACGGCAATATCGAGTGCGAGGTGCGCGCGACGGGAATCATGGTCGTCACGCACTTCGACGAGGGCACCGCCCACCCGTCGGGCACGCTGGTCGACAACCGTACGTACGCGCCGTATCACCAGCACTTTCTCGTCGCCCGGCTCGATCTGGACATCGACGGCACCGAGAACACCGTGTATGCCAGTGAGACGCAACGGGTTCCGATGGGCACCGACAATCCGTACGGCCTCGCACTCACTCAGGTCAACACTCCCCTGACCACCGAGTCCGAGGGCAAGCAGGATTACGACTGGAACACCCAGAAGGCATGGAAGGTCGTCAACGACAACGTCACCAACGGTCTTGGCACCCGTCCCGCCTACAAGTTGGTTCCGGGCGCGGCGATTCCGTCGATGTTCGATCCGGCGTCACCGATCTTCCAGCGCGCCCAGGTGATCGGCCACACCGTGTGGGTCACCCCCAACTCGCCCGACGAGCGTTGGCCCAGTGGTGAATTCGTCAACCAGAGCGGTATCGATCACGGCCTGCCGGAGTGGACCGAAAAGGATCGCAGCATCGAGAACACCGATGTAGTCGTCTGGTACACCTTCGGCATCCACCACATCACCCGGCCGGAGGACTGGCCGGTGATGCCCGCGGACACGGTCTCGTTCTGGCTCAAACCCTTCGGGTTCTTCGATCGAAACCCTTCTCTCGACGTTGTGGCGTCGGAGCAGAAGTCGTGCCATACCGATCCCGGTAGCACCTGTCATTAGCTCGCCCGAACTCAGGGAAGGTCCGCCCATGCGTCTGATCGTGGGGTACCAGGCAACACCGAGTGGCGCGGACGGAATCGCCCTGGGCGCAACGCTCGCGCGTTCGCTGCAGGCCTCGCTGGACATCTGCCTGGTGCTGCCGCAGGAGCGTCCGGTGCCCTCCAAGGCGCCGGTCGAGGCGGCCTACGACGACATCTTGATCGACCAGGCCACCGATTGGCTGGACGAGGCACTGAAATTGGTGCCCGAGGACGTCGAGGCTCGTACTCACCTGCTGTTCGACGAGTCGTTCGCACAGGGCCTGCTCGACTGTGTGGACGAGTGTGACGCCTACATGATCGTCGTCGGCGCGGCCGGTGACGGTTTGCTCGGACGCCACTCGATCGGCACCGTCACCAGCGATTTGTTGCACGTCGCGCACGTGCCCCTCGCGCTGGCACCGCGCGGGTATCGGCACTCTCCCCCGCAGCGCATTCGCGAGATCACCTGCGCCATCGGAAATCGTCCGGGGGCAGCCGAACTCGTCGAGGCGGCCACCGACCTGTCTGCCACCGCCGAGTTGCCACTGCGCCTGCTCTCCCTCGTTTCCGCAGATGAGCGATCAGCACCGGGGCCAGGAGGTCTCGCCAAGGCCGAGGACGTGCTGCGCACCGTACAAGCCGGACTGCCCGACGGTTCGGAGGTGCAGTTGACGGTGGCCGAGGGTTCCGGCATCGAGAAGGCCGCCTCCTCCCTGGACTGGCACGGCGGTGACGTGTTGATGGTGGGCTCGTCTCGACTCGCGCAGCCTCACCGGCTCTTCCTGGGATCGGTTGCCGCCAAGATGCTTCGGGTCGTCCCCGTTCCGATGATCGTTGTTCCGAGAGAGGCCGGCGATGAATGAGCACAAGGTAGTGGACGTCGAGTCCAAGGGCCTGTCGGCCGGCCAGCTCGGGCTGCTCGCGAGTGTCGTGCTGGGCATTTCGACCATCGCACCCGCGTACGCATTGACGGCATCGCTCGGGCCGACGGTCACCGAGGTCGGGGTGCACCTGCCTGCGATCTTCATCGTGGGCTTCATCCCGATGTTGTTGGTGGCCTTGGGCTATCGAGAGCTCAACGCGGCCGAACCCGACAGCGGTACGTCCTTCACGTGGGCGTCCAAGGCCTTCGGCCCCTACGTCGGCTGGATGGGCGGGTGGGGTCTGATCGCGGCCACCATCATCGTGCTCTCCAACCTCGCCGGAGTGGCCGTCGACTTCTTCTATCTCTTTCTCGCGCAGGTCACCAGCAACGATTCGGTGGCCGACCTCACCGGCAACAAGCTCGTCAACATCGTCACGTGCCTGGTGTTCATGGCGCTGTCGGCGTGGCTGTGTTATCGCGGTATGCAGGAGACCAAGCGCGTTCAATACACGATGCTCGGCTTCCAGTTGCTGGTGATGGCGTGGTTCATCGTTGCCGCGTTCGTGAAGGTCGGGGCAGGCGACGGGGCCGACGACATCTCGTTCAGCCTGGATTGGTTCGATCCGTTCGGCATTCCGAGCTTCTCTGCATTCACGGCCGGCCTGTCGCTGTCGATCTTCATGTACTGGGGCTGGGACGTCTGTCTGACGGTCAACGAGGAAACGTCCGGTAGCGCAAAGATTCCCGGCCGCGCCGCTCTGGTGACGGTGTTCTTCATCATCGTGTTGTACTTGCTCACCGCGGTCGCCACCCTGCTGTTCGCCGGCACCGGGGATACCGGGAACGGACTGCAGAATCCCGACACCACCGACAACGTGTTCGCGGCTCTCGCTGGGCCGGTGATGGGACCGTTCGCGGTTCTGCTCTCGCTCGCCGTGCTGAGCAGCTCGGCCAGTTCGTTGCAGGCCACGTTCATCTCACCGGCGCGCACTCTGCTGGCGATGGGCCACTATCAGGCTCTACCGAAGCGGTTCGCTTCCATCACGCCGCGATTCAGCACTCCAGGCTTCGCGACGCTGGTGGCGGGCGGCGCGTCGGCCGGCTTCTACGCCGTGATGCGGGTGGTGAGCGACAACGTACTCACCGACACCATCGCCGCACTCGGACTGATGATCTGCTTCTACTACGGCATCACGGCGTTCGCCTGCGTCTGGTACTTCCGCGAGGAATTGTTCACCAGCACGCGCAACGTGTTCTTCAAGTTCCTCGCGCCGCTACTCGGCGGGGTCGGGATGGCCGTGGTGTTCGTGCAGACCTCGGTCGATGCGTGGGATCCCGAGTTCGGCAGCGGCTCATCACTGTTCGGTATCGGGATGGTCTTCCTCATCGGCGTGGGGATCATCGTCCTCGGCATCGTCATCATGTTGGTGGTGGCACTGCGCAAGCCGGAGTTCTTCAAGGGCGACATTCTCCGCCGCGATACTCCGTCACTGATCGTCGAAGACTGACGATCCCCCTGGCCTTCGTCAGGGTGGGGAATGCTCGATGCCGCGCTCCTGCAGACCTTGCATGATCAGCTCGGTGACGCGCACCCAGGCAGGCCGGTCGGCCCACTGCTCCGCGAGTAGTGCGTTGGCCGCAGGGTCGTCGAGACCGCGCTCGAACGACCATTCGCGGGCGTTACTGGCCCAGGTGTCGATCATCCATTCGACCGTGTCGTCCGCGAGCTCCTGGATCCGTGGGTCCTCGGGTTCGAGCTCGGCTGCTCGAAAAGAGCGCACCATGAGTGCCAGATAGCCCGGGTCCCTGAGCATGACGGCACCGAACTCCTTCAGCCAGGGATCGAGCCGGGGCCGGTAGACGGCATACGTCAGTATCCAGGCGTCGCGATAGTGATCGACCACTCCGGTATCGATGCCCGCGTCGCGCAGGTGCTGGATCAGGCCGACGATCAGATCGGGAAGGACCAGCGCGTCGCCCGCGCGCAACAGCCCCAGTCTGTCGCGATCTTTCTCCAGACGTTCGATCCTGCTGTTCAGGTCGGCGTGGATCTCGAGCAAGGCGAGGTCGAGTGTTTCCTGCGAGGCGTCGAGTAGCTCGTGGACGCGCGCCAGTGGCACACCGGCCGAGGCAAGAGCAACAACACGTGACAGCCGCAGCACGGCCTCCCCGTCGTACAGACGGTAACCCGACGTGTCGCGTCGTGGCTCGTCCAACAGCCCCTGCTGGTGGTAGAACCGCACGGTTCGGGTCGTCACTCCCACATAGGAAGCCAGCTCACCGATACGCAGCATGGCGACCATTGTTGCCGATCAACCGTCCACTCCGGCAGAGTGCTGCACCGGTTCGGTCAGCTCACGCGCACCCGGACTCAGCACCGCATAGGCAGCAACAGCTGTCCATCCGACTCCCATGACGACGGCCCCGAGACCGAGATCGCCGCCGAGGAGCACCACCGACATCAGTCCCAACCCCATCGGACCGGCCACGAGCCCGCTCATGTTCAACCAGCCGAGGACGCGCCCCCGAACATCTGCGGGGACCTGTTCGGCCACGTAGACATTCCAGATCGGACCGAACAGCCCGGATCCGAGACCCATCACGAGCATCCCGGCCGCGACGATCAAGAACCCCTGCAGCTGTGCGAACAGCCAGATACCGATCGTCATCGCAGCCATTCCCGTCACGAACGTGGCCCGTCGCGATCGGGCGGCCACAAAAGCGAACAAGGCCGACCCCGCCAAGGCACCGACGGCGTACGCCGACATGGCCAGGCCGAGCTGCCCGGGTTCGCCGATCTCGTTGAAGTGACCGGGCAGCAGCAGGCTGATCATCGGCGGGGTGACCAGACTCGCGAGAAACGCGAACAGCAGCATCGCGCGCAGCGCGGGTGTGCGACGGATCAGGTCCAGCGCACTCCCCGACCCCGCGGCACCGGCCGCGAACGCCTGCCCCACAACCGGAACCAACGCAGTCAGCACCGCAGCGGCCGCCGACGAGGCGGCCGTGACGGCCACGACGTCGATCGGATCCAGCATGCTCAACAGCAAACCCGCCAAAGCCGGTCCGGCCAGGAACGCCAGCGAGAAACCGGTCTGAAAGAACCCGGCCACCGCCGTGACCGACGTCCCCGAGATCGACGCGACGTCGGCGAGCATCGCCTGACGAGCCGTCATCCCCGGCACATCGAAGACAGCGCCTGCCACTCCGAGCACCACGAACCATGGCACCGACAACCCCACCGTCGCACTCACCACGATCAGGCCGAATACCGCAGTCGCGCTACCGAGATCGGAGACGACGGCCACGTTGCGTGCCCCGAATCGGTCGATCAGTCGACCACCGGCGAACGTTGCCGGCACCGCTGCGATGCCCGCTGCCGCAGCGATCAGACCTGCCGACGCCAGGCTTCCTGTCGTGGCCAGCACCAACCAGGGCAGGACGATAGTGATGGCCGAGTTGCCGAAAAGCGACAACGACGCGCCACCGATGTACAGCGGAACAGCAAGACGGATACGACTCATGCTTCGATGATCTGCATTGACGTTGCGTCAAGGTCAAGCTGTGCGTGCACATCGGGCCACGATGCCGACACGAGGGCAGCGCGTGACGGACCTCGACGCTGAGTCGCGACCCGTCGACGACCGACCCAGGACTGCTGCTCAGATTTCCTCGGCCTCGAAACGCGCGTTGCGCTTACGCATCTGCCAGATGATCAGTGCGACGACGCCGCCCCCGACCACCGCACCTACGGCTGCGCCTGCCCACGAGCTCACCTGCGAGTAGACGTCCGGCTGCAGCCTGACGAGGACTCCGACGTAGCCGACTGCTGCGATCACACCGACAATGATCCCTCGGAGCCGTCCCGCGTTTGCTGCGGTGTAGATGTTCACCCCGCGGACCGCCGAATAGCCGATCGTCGCGAAGCTGATCAACGTGGAGACGACGAGAATCCCGAGCGCAATCCATGCTCCGGTCGTGTTCGCCGCCCATGGCAGAATTGCACCGCCGATGAGGCCTGCCCAGAGGAACAGTTGAAAACCGATGGCGGAGGCTTCGTTCCACACATCACGCTGGCGTTCGTCGTCGTAGAACTCGTCGTCCAGATCGCCGACGATTCGCATGGTCTTGGTGAATGTGCTCATGTCACTCCTCGTTTCCGAACAATGTTTCGACAGTGGTGTCCAATGCCCCGGCCAGCTTCAGTGCCAGGTAGACGCTCGGTGCGTAGTCGCCGCCTTCGACGGAGACGATGCTCTGCCGGGAAACCCCGCAGGCCTTACCGAGCTCCGCCTGGGTCAGCCGCGCAGCCTTCCGGTGTTCACGCACCGCATTGGTTTTCAGCGCGTTGTTCATGACAGAAGTCAAGCGGACTTGTCAAAAAATGTCAACCCCTCTTGTCATCAACAACGATGCGGCGTCGCTACCGCGGCTCGAGGCCCATCAGGAGAGCCTGCAGCCCGAACTCGAAGGCATCCTCGGACCGCTCGTGCAGTTCCCCCGCAGCGTCCAGTGCAGCTTTCAGTTCCGGTTCCACGTCGCGGCTACTGAGCCACGGTGCTTCGGGAGCTGCCAGATCCAAGGCCGAACCCAACACGTAACTGTCGAGCACGGTGATGATGCGGAGCACGTCGGCAGGCGCGAAGCCGGCATCTGTCAGCACCCGCGCCAACGTGTTGTACATCCCGAACGCAGCACTGCTGTTCACGGCCTGAGCCGTCAGCAATGGGATCAACCGTGGGTAGCGCCCGTAGCTGTTTCGATACCCGCGCGCGATCCAGGCGAGCGCCTCACGCCACGGCATACCGGCGTCCGGCATCTCCACCTCGGACATCGCCCGACCCCGCAGCAATTCGATGATCTCGTCACGTCCGGACACGTGGTTGTAGAGCGAGGACGGACTGACCTTCAGCTTCTTGGCCAGCTGAGGCATGGTGAATCCACCCGACTCTTCGACGAGAGTCAGGGCCGCCGTCGTGATGCGATCGACGTCGAGAAGGGGTGCCGACGGTCTTCCCACAGCATTTCTCCCGTATCCGTTGCGTTCGGGGCAGACATCAACGATACTTAACGAATCACATTCGTTTTAACAGGAGATCGGCATGCTGACCCTCACGAACCTCACGCCACCCGAGGCGCTGACCCGGACCACCCCGACCGATCGGCCGCCACTGCGGGTCGGTCTGGTGCAGCATCGTTGGAATCCCGATGCAGCCGCATCGAAAGGCGAACTGCTCGAGGCCATTTCCACAGCCGCAGGCCTCGGGGCGCAGGTCGTCTTCCTGCCCGAGATCACCCTGCTGCGCTACCCGGCCGACACCCCCGCCGGTGCGAACCCCGGCCGCGCGGCCGAGGATCTGACGACCGGGCCCACATTCGGTCTGGCCGCCGAGGCCGCCGCCGCCAACGGCATCGTGGTCCATGCCTCGCTGTACGAGAAGTCCGAGGCAGCAGACGGATTGGGCTTCAACACCTCCATCATGGTCTCGCCCTCCGGCGAACTACTGGCCAGAACCCGCAAGCTGCACATCCCCATCTCGGCCGGCTACTACGAAGACACCTACTTCCGCCCCGGCCCGGCCGACGACCCGTACCCCGTCTACTCACCGGAGCAACTCGGTGGTGCCCGGGTGGGTCTACCCACCTGCTGGGACGAGTGGTTTCCCGAGGTCGCACGCAGCTACGCACTCGGCGGCGCCGAGATACTCGCGTACCCGACGGCCATCGGGTCCGAGCCGTCGTTCCCGGCGTTCGACACCCAGCCGCTGTGGCAGCACGTCATCGTCGGACACGGAATTTCCAACGGCCTGTTCATGGTGGTGCCCAACCGGTGCGGCGACGAAGGCGAGATCACGTTCTACGGGTCGTCGTTCATCTCCGATCCCTACGGCCGCATCCTGGTTCAGGCACCGCGCGACGAACCAGCCGTGCTCGTCGCGGATCTCGACCTCGATCAGCGTCGAGAATGGTTGGAGCTCTTTCCTTTTCTGCTCACCCGCAGACCGGACACCTACTCACGCCTGACCGAGCCGGTGCGCTCGGACGCCCCCTACGGCGACGGACACGCTGCGACGCCGGTGATCAAGTGACCACGACCGCAACGCAATACACGATGCCGTCCGAGACGGCACCGCAGGACAAGGTGTGGATGGCGTTCCCGTGCGAGGGCTACTCCCTCGGCGACGATCCGGAAGCAAAGCACGAGGCCCGCTCCACCTGGGCGGCCGTCGCGCATGCGGTAGCGGAGTTCGAGCCGGTGACCGTCGTCGTCGATCCGGCCGAGCGCGCGGTGGCCGCGACGTACCTTTCTCGCGATATCGACATCGTCGAAGCACCGCTGAACGACGCATGGATGCGCGACATCGGCCCGACATTCGTTCATTCGGACGACGGTTCGGTTGCTGCCGTCGACTGGATCTTCAACGGCTGGGGCGCACAGGACTGGGCGCAGTGGGACAAGGACTGCCGCATAGGCGAGTTCGTCGCCGATCAGGCTGCAGTACAGAGGATTACGTCACCCATCGTCAACGAGGGCGGCGGCATCGCGGTCGACGGCGCAGGCACCGTACTGGTCACCGAAACCGTGCAACTCGATCCCGGTCGCAATCCGAGCCTGACGAAAGCCGACATCGAGGCGGAGCTGGCGCGGACCATCGGTGCGCAGCATGTCATCTGGCTGCCACGCGGATTGACGCGAGATTCCATGCGGTTCGGCACCCGTGGCCACGTCGACATCGTCGCGGCCATCCCGTCTCCTGGAACCGTTCTGGTGCACAGTCAACGAGACCGGGCTCACCCCGATCACGAGGTCAGCGCGCTGATCATCGACACTCTGCGCGCCACTCACAGTGGCTCGGGTGAAGAGTGGAACATCGTCGAGGTGCCGGCTCCGCAGACGTTGCGGGATGCGGATGGATTCGTCGACTACAGCTACATCAATCATCTCGTCGTCAACGGCGGCGTGATTGCCTGCAGCTACGACGACCCGGCCGACCGTGAGGCAGCGGCGGTATTGCGAGACGCCTATCCAGGAAGAAAGGTGGTGAGCGTGGACGCGAGGCCACTGTTCGAGAGAGGCGGTGGCATCCACTGCATCACCCAGCACCAACCGTCGGCGCGCGATCGCGGCTGACGGTCGGCGTTCGGAAGTCCTACGAGCTGCGTCGAACTTCCAACTGCTCGCCGACGACAACGGTCTGCGCTTCGGTGACGCAGTCCAAGCGTCCGTCGAGACGGAGTGACACGTTGTATTCGCCCGGCTTGAGGGCGAACGTGATGATGTCGATGCTGGAGATGTTGTCGCCGACGGTGACGCGGTGGCTCAGCGACAGCATGCCGTTGTGCAGAATCTCGCACATCTGACCCGGCAGGACGTTGTCGACGTGAACGGTGATGGTCTTGGGTCCGCCGTGAACCTCGATGGTGGGCTGCGGCGTGCTCGATCCAACGAGTCTGAGGTAGCTCTTGTCTCTGCGCACGGCCTCGACTTCCCTGTTAGCGTGCTCCACCGTGAGGTGAACGTCCGACGTGGTCTCGTTGGTACTTCGTGGCGCGACGAAGGGCGGATTGGTAGTGCACATCGTCATCGGCCTCGAACCGAGCCTCTCTTATCATCGGGCGCACGCTCGGCCACGTTACGAACCCGCGTCCGACCAGCCCTGCAACAGCCGCTGACACCGGACAATCGTGATGTCATCGGACAGAACATACCTCCCGGACGGCGGAACTGCGAACGGACTGATCGAAACCGATACCTTTACGTATCCTTACGTCCTGTAATCCCAGGTCTAGGACGATTCACAGTAATTACGTCACTTGTTCGGGTCGAACCCGAGCAGTTCGGCCTTCTCGGCGGCGCGCTCGGCCTCCTGCACCCGACGCCGCCGATTCTTGATACCCACCACTCCAGCGGCGAGCCCCACCGGCGCACCGATCGCAGCCCCGATCCACAGGGACTGAAGATTGCCGCCGCCGTAGTGAGCCAGGAGGCGAAGGGCCGCTCCTGCACCGGCGAGAAAGAAGAGCAGTCCGGCGAACGCTATCCGCGAGCGTCGCAGTTTCTGCGAGGCGTACATGTCGATCCCTCGCTCCCTGGCGTATCCCAACACCACGAAGGACACGGAGATCAGCACGAAGAACAGGCCGAGCGCCATCCACGCTCCGGTGACACCCGCCGCGTAGGGCAGGACCGCGCCACCGATCAGTCCGATCCACAGTAGAGACTGAAATCCGACGGCCGAGGCCTCGTTCCAGATGTCGCGTTGCAGCTCGTCGGCATAGAACTCGTCGTCGAGGTCTCCGACGAATCGGGCTGCTGTGACGAATGCACTCATGATCGACCCTTCCTTTGGGCTACGGATTTCCCAAAAGTCAACTCTGCTTGTCAAAAAATGTCAAGGATGATTGTCACTCGCCTGCTTTTACGTCGACGTAACGCGGGAAACAGACTCGTCACCGCGCAACATACCGGCGCAATAACTTCCCTTTACTGTTCGCAATCGCGAATACACCTCTGTATACAAACTCCGAAAGGGCCGTAGATGCCTGCTGTCTCGAAGCGCATGTCCGTCAAGCGCGTCATGGTCGTTCCCGCAGCTCTGGCTGCATTGAGCCTGGTCGCCACCGCCTGCGGCAGCAAGGCGAGCGACACCACCTCCGCGGACGGCGGCGGCAGCACAGCCACCTCGTGCGTGGACACCTCGGGTGACACCATCAAGGTGGGCTCGCTCAACTCCCTGTCCGGCACCATGGCGATCAGCGAAGTGACGGTGCGTGATTCGATCGCGCTGGCCGTCGAGCAGATCAACGCAGCCGGCGGCGTCAACGGCAAGCAGATCGAGGTCGTCGCCGAGGACGGCGCGTCCGAGCCCACTGTGTTCGCCGAGAAGGCCGAGAAGCTGATCAGCAGCGATTGTGTCGCAGCAGTTTTCGGCGGCTGGACCTCGTCGTCGCGCAAGGCGATGCTGCCCGTGTTCGAGGACAACGACGCTCTCCTCTACTACCCCGTGCAGTACGAGGGCCTCGAGGCATCCAAGAACATCTTCTACACCGGTGCCACCACCAACCAGCAGATCATTCCGGCCCTGGACTACCTGAAAGAGAAGGGCGTCAAGTCGCTCTACCTGGTCGGTAGCGACTACGTCTTCCCGCAGACGGCCAACCGCGAGATCAAGGCCTACGCCGCGGCAAACGGAATCGAGATCAAGGGCGAGGACTACACCCCGCTCGGCTCGACCGACTTCTCCACCATCGTCAACAAGGTGCGCTCCGCCGACGCCGACGCGGTGTTCAACACCCTCAACGGCGACTCCAACGTCGCGTTCTTCCGCGAGTACACCAACGCCGGCCTCAAAGCTGCTGACATGCCGGTCATCTCGGTGTCCATCGCCGAGGAGGAAGTGGCGGGCATCGGAGCAGCCAACATCGAGGGCCAGCTGACCGCCTGGAACTACTACCAGACCGTCGACTCCCCGGAGAACACCAAGTTCGTCGCCGACTACAAAGCGAAGTACGGTGCCGACAAGCCCACCTCGGATCCCATGGAAGCCGCCTACACCTCGGTCTACCTCTGGAAGAACACCGTCGAGAAGGCCGATTCCTTTGCGGTGGCCGACATTCAGGCCGCGGCCGACGGCGTCAGCTTCGCCGCTCCCGAGGGTGAGGTCGTCATCGACGGCGACAACCACCACATCTCCAAGACCGCCCGCATCGGTGAGATCCGCCCCGACGGACTGATCTACACGGTGTGGGAGTCCCCCGAAGCAATTGCACCCGACCCGTTCCTCGAGACCTACGACTGGGCCTCCGACCTCAACTGACCACCACCCATGTGAGTGGAACTTCGTAGCCTGCTACGAGGTTCCACTCACATGCTCCGAAGGAGCTCCCCCATGGACGTCGTGATCGGACAGTTGTTCACCGGCCTGTCGATCGGATCCATTCTTCTGCTCGCCGCCCTCGGGCTCTCACTGACGTTCGGTCAGATGGGCGTCATCAACATGGCGCACGGCGAGTTCATCATGGCCGGTTCGTACACGGCCTACGTTGTGCAGCAGATCGTCTCGACCGGCGGCGCATCACTGTTCATCTCGCTGATCGTCGGCTTCCTCGTCGGCGGCGCGATGGGTGTGCTGCTCGAGGTGACGCTGATCCAGCGCATGTACCACCGTCCACTGGACACCCTGCTCGTCACGTTCGGCGTCGGGCTCATCCTGCAGCAGCTCGCTCGCGACATCTTCGGCGCTCCGGCGGTCAACGTCGTGTCCCCGGAATGGCTGAGCGGCGGCGTCGACATTCTCGGTGCGGTGGTGCCCAAGACCAGAATCTTCATTCTCGTCCTCGCGGTCGTCGCCGTTGTCGCACTGTCGATCGCGCTGAAGAAGACCGCGATGGGTCGACGCATCCGCGCGGTGGTGCAGAACCGCGATCTCGCGGAGACCTCGGGCATCTCGAGCCGCAGGACCGACATCTCGACGTTCTTCCTCGGCTCCGGTTTGGCGGGAGTCGCGGGCGTGGCACTGACTCTGATCGGATCCACCAGTTCCACTGTGGGACAGAGCTATCTGATCGACGCCTTCCTCGTGGTCGTCGTCGGCGGACTCGGCCAGATCAAGGGCGCGGTGATCGCCGCCTTCGCCCTCGGAATCCTCAACTCGTTCATCGAATACAGCACCACGGCCTCGATCGCCAAGGTCATCGTGTTCGTCCTCATCGTGATCTTCCTGCAGGCCCGCCCGCAGGGCTTGTTCGCCGTCAAGACAAGGAGCCTGGTATGAGCGAGTTCATCGCCAAGCGCGGCGCTCTACTGGGATTCGCCCTCGCCGCGATCCTGCTGTTCGCCGTTGCTCCGGCCGTCCTCAGCGACTTCCGGTTGAATTTGCTGGGCAAGTTCATCTGCTACGCGATCGTGGCCGTCGGAATCGGATTGGCCTGGGGTCGTGGCGGAATGCTCACTCTCGGCCAGGGCGTGTTCTTCGGTATCGGTGCCTACATCATGGCCATGCACCTGAAGATCTCGGACGCAGATCTACGCGGCGACGACGTACCGGACTTCATGTCCATCGCCGGTATCCGTGAATTGCCTTCGTATTGGGTGCCGTTCACCTCACCCATCTCGACGATCCTGGGCATCCTGTTCGTGCCGGCCCTGGTGGCATTGGTTCTCGGCCTCGGCGTGTTCAAGCGCCGAGTCAAGGGCGCGTACTTCGCGATCCTGAGCCAGGCCCTGGCCGCGGCCTTCGCCATCCTGCTCATCGGACAGCAGAGCACCGGCGGATCCAACGGGCTCAACAGGTTCCGCACGTTCTTCGGGTTCAACCTCAACGACCCCGCGAACAAGCAGATGCTCTTCTTCATCGCCGCAGGCGTGCTGCTCGCCGTCGTCGCCATCACCCGCCAGCTGATGTACTCGCGTTACGGCGAGCTGCTGGTGGCGGTGCGTGATCAGGAGGAGCGCGTCCGCTTCCTCGGTTACGACCCGGCCAACGTCAAGATCGTGGCGTACGTCGCCGCGGCCTTCTTCGCCGGTCTGGCCGGGGCACTGTTCGTTCCGATCGTCGGCATCATCTCCCCCAACGACGTCGGCATCGTCCCGTCCATCGCGTTCCTCATCGGCGTCGCCATCGGCGGCCGCACCACCCTTCTCGGCCCGGTCCTCGGAGCCCTCGGGGTCGCGTGGGCTCAGACCACGCTGTCCGAGCAGTTCCCGTCCGGCTGGACGTACGCGCAGGGTCTGCTGTTCGTGGTGGTCGTCGGATTCTTCCCCGCAGGCATCGCCGGACTCTTCGCCTTGCGCAAGCGAAAGCAGGAAGCCGAATCGGTCCCCGAGTCGAGCGCAGAACCAGAGAAGGAACTCGCACGATGATTCATGTCGAAGGCCCGCAGCCCACGTTCGGCGGCAACGCCGGCATGTCCAGTCAGTACCTCGAAGTCCGCGATCTGACGGTCAGTTTCGACGGTTTCAAGGCCAACACGAACGTCGATCTGACGCTGATGCAGGGCGATCTGCGCTTTCTCATCGGACCCAACGGTGCCGGTAAGACCACGCTGATCGACGCCATCACCGGTCTCGTTCCGGCCACCGGCTCGGTCACCAAGTCCGGCGTCGAACTGCTGGGCAAGAAGGTGCATCAGATCGCCAGGCTCGGCATCGGCCGAACCTTCCAGACCGCCAGCATCTTCGAGAATCTGACGGTGCTGCAGAACCTGGACATCGCCGCCGGATCCGGACGATCGGTACTGACGATGTTGCGTCGTCGCGGATCGGTGCTGCCTGCCATCGAGGAGGCCCTCGAGACCATCGGTCTGACGGCCGAAAGGGACAAGGCGGCCGGAATCCTCGCGCACGGTCAGAAGCAGTGGCTCGAGATCGGAATGCTGTTGGTGCAGAACGCCGACGTGCTTCTGCTCGACGAGCCGGTCGCCGGCATGAGCCACGAGGAACGCGAGGAGACGGGCCAGCTGCTGCAGCGCATCGGCGGTGAGCGGACCGTGGTGGTGGTGGAGCACGACATGGACTTCATGCGCATGTTCGCCACCTCGGTGACGGTGTTGGCTGCCGGACGCGTTCTGGCCGAGGGCACAGTGGCCGAGGTACAGGCCGACCCGAAGGTCCAGGAGGTCTACCTCGGCACCGCAGCGGCGGGCGAGGAACTCGAACAGATCGCAGAAGAGGGAGCCGGTCATGCTTGAACTGGTCGATGTGCGTACCGGTTACGGCCGCAGCGAAGTGATTCACGGTGCTTCGCTGACGGTTCCGGCCGACGGTGTGGCCGCGGTGATGGGCCACAACGGTGCGGGCAAGACGACGCTGCTGCGCGCAGCGGTCGGATTGTTGAAAGTGAACTCCGGCAAGGTCATGTTCGACGGTGAGGACGTCAGTGCGTTGCGACCCAGCGCTCGCGTCGCCCGTGGCCTTGCCTACGTGCCGCAGGGTCAGCAGTCCTTCGGCCAGTTGACGACGGCCGAGAACCTGCAGGTGGTGGCCGACGGCCGCAAGCGCGGCAAGGCACTGATCGACGAGGCACTCGACCTGTTCCCGGCGTTGAAGGAATTGCTCGGCCGCAGAGCGGGATTGCTCTCGGGCGGGCAGCGCCAGCAACTCGCCATCGCGCGGGCATTGATCACCGAACCTCGGATGCTGATTCTCGACGAGCCGACCGAGGGTATCCAGCCGTCGGTGGTCGCCGAGATCGAACGCACCATCCTCGAGCTCACTCGCCGCGGTGGTCTCGGAGTGCTACTGGTGGAGCAGCACATCGGCTTCGCCCTCGAGTCGGCGCAGAACTATTACATCCTCGAGGCCGGCCGCATCACCTCGACCGGCGTCGGCGGTAGCGAGTCCGAGGCCGACGTGCGCGCAGCCATGGCGATCTGACCGGACGAATCGTGCCGCGCAGTGACCTTCGCGAGAAGGTCTATTCGTCACTGCGCCGGGATCTGATCTCCGGTGCCATCAGCTCCACCGAGCGGCTCGGCGAGGAGCGTCTCGCCGAGTTGTACGGGGTCTCACGCACTCCCGTGCGGGAGGCCCTGGCACGGTTGCAGGCCGACGGCCTCGTCACCCGCGACGAGGCCGGCCTGCACGCCTATCGACCCCGACTCGGCGACCTGCCCGATCTTTACGAGTTACGGGCCACACTCGAGGCCCGCGGCATCACACGTTCGACGTCGCAGTCCTTCGATCGGGCAGCACTGTCGACTCTGCTGGACACCTGGGTCGCGCTACGCACCGACCCACCCGACACCACCGACGACCTGGTGGCGCTGGACGAGAACTTCCACGTCACATTGCTTGCGGCGTCCGGCAATTCGGCACTCACCGAGGCGCTGTGCGCCGTCAATGCCAAGGTACGTCCGGTACGGATACTCGGCGGACTCGATGCATCGGCCGTCGTCTCGGCGATCGATCAGCACATCGACATCGTCGAGCACGTATTGGCGGGGACCCTCGATACGGCTCTGGAACTACTTCTCGCCCACATCGATTCCTCGCGCGATCGAGTGGTCGAGCGAGCCCAGCAGGCCGCGGCCCTGGCGGGTGCCGTCCGGATCTGACAGTGTCAACCGCGCCCCGACAGGATTCGATCGATGTCGTCGAGCACGGCCTGTCCACCCTTGGGTCCGACGCCGGTGATCCAGTAGGACTGATCCACCGCGTGCGGATTCGGCAGCGCGACCGCGTTGGCGGTGATCGACGCCGGGATCGCCGCCGGGTCCGACGGATCGGTGGCGGTGACGACGATCAAGTCCGCTGCCGCCTGGGCTGCCAGTTCGGGCGAGAGGTCCACCGAGATCTCGTCGGCCCATTCCGGCCGCGGCGGAGTGGTGAACCCTGCGCACTCGAGGGTGCTGCCCGCGAAAGAGGACGGTCCGTACAAGGTCAGCTCACCGTTGCGTGGCCGGATGAGTTGTGCTGTCTCCCCCTCGGTTCCGAACTTCTCGGCGATCTCCGCGCAACGGTCGTCGTATGCGGTGAGCAGTTCCTCGGCCTTCGCCTCTCTGCCGAGTACGCGCCCGACGAACCGGACACTGTCGCGCCACGGATCGGACTGGGAGGCGATGAATACCGTCGGCGCAATGGCGGAGAGTTGGTCGTAGTACTCGGTGTGCCGAGTCTCGGTGCCGAGAATGAGGTCGGGTTGCAGGGCCGCGATGTCCTCGATGGTCGGTTCGGCCACCGTGCCGACGGTCGCGATGCCTGCCGCTTCCGTACCGAGATACGACGGTACGCCGCTCACCTCACTGAGCACCGCGGTGCCGACGGGCACGACGCCGAGCGCGACGGTGGTGTCGAGCTCGACCGGCTCGAGTGTGACCACGCGCAGTGGGGTTTCCGGAACGTCGACCGTTCCCCGGACGGTCTCGATCGATCGCGTTGCGCTGCCTGCCCCGTCGGAGGAGGCGTCGGTGGACGAACACGCGGTCGCCGTCACCCCGAAGGCGGCGACGGTGAGGGCGAGGGCCGTGATGCGGGCATGGAACTTCGTCAAGGGTCCTCCGTGAGAACATAGTTCGGAATCACAAATAGGGTAGCCTACCCTATTTGTATCCGGTGACTCACGGCCTCCCAGTCGGTACGGTGTGGCTGTGACCACTCCACGCATTCCGTCCGGTACCGCCACAACTCTCGGGCCCATCAACTGGGTCATCTGCAAGGTGATCGCCAAGGGAGCCGGTGTGCCGAATCCCCATCTGTTCACCACCCTCGGTCGCACCGGCGGATTGTTCCGAGCATGGCTGTTCTACAGCGGGCACCTGATGCCCGGCGGCAAGATCTCGCGCAAGGAATCCGAGATGGTGATCCTGCGCGTGGCTCACCTCCGAGAATCTGCGTACGAGATGGACCACCACATTCGGCTGGGCAGGCGCGCAGGCATCGACCGCGACCTGCTGGAGTCGATCAAGACCGGACCCGATGCACCGGGTCTGTCTTCGCGCTACCGCGCAATTCTGACCGCCGTCGACGAGCTCGTTGCCACCAAGACCCTCGCCGACGCCACCTGGGCGGAGCTCGCGACGCAGTTCGACGAACGTCGACTCCTCGAGTTCATGCTGTTGGTCACCCAATACGACGGCCTGGCAACCACTCTCGGTACCCTGCGCGTCGAACGCGACTACACCGAACGCTGAAGATGCCCACCGATCGTCCGATACCCACCTCGCGGGCCGCGCGGGGAAGCGCCCTCGGCCGCGCGGTGGCCGGTCAGGCCATCCGCGGTGCCGGGGCCCGGATGTCGATGATCGGTCGGTCCGAGGAACTGCGAGAACGGATCTCGGAGAAACGATCGCTTCAGGCAGCCGATCAACTCGTGACAGTGCTCGGTAGCATGAAGGGCGCGGCGATGAAGCTGGGCCAGATGCTCTCGGTACTCGACCTCGCCCTGGTACCCGAGCAGCATCGACAACGCTTCCAGGACAAGCTCGCCGCTCTGCGCGATCGCGCACCGGAAGTCGATGTCGAGGTGATGCTGTCCGTCATCGAGGACGAGCTGGGCGAGACCGTGGAGAACCTCTTCGCAGACTTCGATCGACAGCCCATTGCCGCAGCCTCGATCGGCCAGGTCTATCGCGCCCACCTGCCCGACGGCCGAGCCGTCGCCGTCAAGATCCAATACCCCGGAGTCGACGCGGCCGTGCGCGCGGACCTGAAGAACCTGGCACTGTTCCTCGAGTTCTGGCGCAACGCATTGCCTGCAGTGGCGGCACCGGAGCTGATCGAAGAACTACGACAGAATTTCGAGCGGGAGCTCGACTACATCGAAGAAGCCCGCACCCAATCGGTCTTGGCTCGACGATTTCGCGGTCACCCGTTCGTCGCCGTTCCCGACGCGATCGAGGAACTGTGCACACGGCGAGTTCTCGTCACCGAGTTCTTCGACGGCGTCTCGTTCGATCACATCCGCTCGCTACCGGTTGCCGAGCGTGATCGCATCGGCGAGATCGTCTACCGCTTCTACATCGGTTCGCTCTACCTGTACGACGAATTCTGCGGGGACCCGCATCCGGGAAACCTCCTGCTCGGCACCGACGGCCGCGTGGGATTCATCGACTTCGGTCTGTTCAACCGCATGCGAGCAGAACACGTCGCGTTCGAGATCGACTGCTTACGGATGGCTTCGGAGGAACGCGGTGAGGATCTGCTCGCCACAATGATCGCCCGCGGCATCGTCGACGCGTCCTCCGGGGTCACCCCCGACGAGTGTCTCGAGTACGTCTACGCGGCGTCCGAATGGAACCTCGTGGACCGGGCGATGACAGTGACACCGTCGCTGGCGTCGAGTGGTCTGATGCTCGCGATCGATCCGCGCGGCGGTCAATTCACCGGTATGAAGCGACAGAGCCTGCCTCCCGAGCACCTGTTCTCACGTCGCGCAGATTTTCTGACGTTCGGCGTTCTCGGCCAGCTGGGAGCAACGGCCAACTGGCACAGGATCGCTCGGGAATGGATCTACGGAGACTCCCCCGCCACCGAACTCGGCGTCGCCGAGCAGCAGTGGCGAGACCGGGCCCAATAGTCGTTCCGCAGGCTCCACTCCCGGAATAGATGATCCGCTACTGGCTGACGCGAAACTTCTTGCCCGCTGCGGTGCCGAGTCGATTGAGCGGCGCCATGATGTCTTGATAGCGCGGGCCGATGATGCGAGGAATGGTGTCGAAACCACGTGCGTCCGGGCCGATGAGCACTCGTGGCTTGTTCTTCTCCACGCCCGCGAGAATGACCTGTGCTGCGCGAGTGGGTGTTGTTCTGGCGATCCGCTGGAACGCTTCGGACACCTTGTCGGCGTCGCCCAGGCTGTCCATGCCTCGGGCGTTGGCCACGATGTTGGTCTTGATGCCGCCCGGGTGCACGCACGTCACGCCGACGGGGTGTCGCCCGATCTTCATCTCCTGACGCAAGGCCTCGGTGAATCCGCGAACAGCGAACTTGGCGGAATTGTAGGCACTTTGGCCCGGGATACCCATCAGACCGAACACGCTCGAGATGTTCACCAGATGCCCCTCGCCGGAGTCGATCAACGCGGGCAGGAAGGCCTTGGTGCCGTTGGCAACTCCCCAGAAGTCGACGTTCATGACCCACTCGAAGTCGTCCCAACTCATGTCGAGCACGTCCGCATTCAGCGCGACTCCGGCGTTGTTGACCACGAGGTCGACCCGGCCGAAGTCGCTCACAACCGAGTCTGCGTGGAAGTACATCGCGGCGCGGTCGGACACGTCCAACTCGTACGAACGGGTCTTGGCCCCGGCCTTCTCGCACGCAGCCACCGTGTCGGCGAGTCCGCTTGCGTCGACATCGGACAGCGCGAGTTGCGCACCCCGGCCGGCCAGGTCGATCGCCAGTGCTCGTCCGATGCCCGAGCCGGCTCCGGTGACGACGGCGACTTTGTTTCCGAGATTTTTCATACGTTCACGTTCTCTTTCGCTTGCAGCAGTTCGTATTCGGCGGGATCGATCGTGCGGGTACGCAGCCAGTACTGCCAGGTGAAACCCGGCCAGACGGTTCGGTTCACCCCGGTGCTGTCGAGATACCAACTGGTGCAACCGCCGGTGCTCCACACCCCGTTTCTCAGCTTGCGCTGTATCTCTGTGTCAAAGCGGTCCTGTACCTGCTCACGAACGGCGATCGCATCCGCGTCGCTCTGCTCGACCAGTTGCACTGCCCGCAGCACGTACTTGATCTGTTGCTCGATCATGAACACCACCGAGTTGTGACCGAGGCCGGTGTTCGGCCCGAGTAGGAAGAACGCGTTGGGATATCCCGCTGCGGTGATACCCAGGTGGGTTGCAATGCCGTTTTTCTGCCAGTGCTGCACAAGCTTTCGACCGCCGACGCCGGCGACGTTCATGCCGTCGAAGCCGTCGGTGACGTGGAAGCCCGTCGCATAGACGATGACGTCGACCTCGCGTTCGGTGCCGTCACGGTCGACGATCGAGCGTTCGCGTACCTCGGCGATGCCGCCGGTGATCACCTCGGCACGTGTGGAATTCAGCGCCTTGTAGTAAGTGTTGGAGCCGAGGATTCGCTTACAGCCGATTCGGTAGCTCGGGGTGAGCTTCTCGCGCAGTGTCGGGTCCGAGATCTCTCTGCGGATGAAGCGTCTGCCTGCGAATTCGACGGGACGCAACAGCGAGGAGTGGCCGTTGAGGCCGATGGCCAACGCCTCCGCGCTCCAGTACACCGAGTTCCGAAAAGCTCTCCGTAGCAGCGGTACCCGTGCGAACACTCGTTGCACCACCGGCGGCACCGAGAAGTTCCGACGCGGCAGCACCCACGCCGGTGTGCGTTGATACAGTTGCAACTGCGCCACTCGTCCGGCGATTTCCGGCACGAATTGCACTGCGCTCGCACCGGTTCCGATCACGGCCACTCGCTTGCCCGTGAGATCGACCTCGTGGTCCCACCGGGCCGAGTGGAACGCCTTGCCGGTGAAGTTCTCGATGCCGGGGAGCGTCGGGATGTTCGGTATGTGGAGCGCACCGACGCCCGAGACCAGGAACTGTGCGATGTACTCGTCTCCCTCGGTGGTGCTCACGTGCCAGCGCGCCTGTCTCTCGTCCCAGTACCCGCCGGAGCAGGTGCTGCCGAAACGGACGCTCCGGCGCACGTCGTACTTGTCGGAGAGGGACCTCAGGTACGCGAAAATTTCGGGCTGACCCGACCACATCTTCGACCAGTACGGATTCGGCTCTCCCGACAGCGAATACAGGTGCGACGGCACATCGCAGGCGCATCCGGGGTAGGTGTTCTCGCGCCAGGTTCCGCCGACCTCGTCTGCCTTCTCCAGCACCAGGAAGTCCTCGCGCCCGCGCTTACGGAGTTCGATCGCCATGCCGAGCCCGGAGAACCCCGTCCCGACGATCAGCACACCCGTGCGGTGCACCGTCATCGTCGACCGTTCGATGGCACCACACCGGTCAGTCTCCACAGCGCTGCGGTGATAGTGCCGTCGAGCATCCCGGCCGAATCGAGGAAGGCAACGGTGTTCTCCGCGTCCCGCCGCCTGATCTCGGATCGCCGACGCCGCGACACGAACGCGCCCCGAGCAGGACTGATGCCGATGGATCGGTACACCTCGAACGACACTCCGAGACGAAGAATCACGTTGGCCAGCAGAGCGAGCAGCACACGGTTGTACGCGCGAGCCACCGCATTCGAGTTACTCTGAGCAGCAACCACTTCCGATCGAGCGGACGCAAAACGATCGGCGCTACCGAGCCCATGGATCTTCACGGCCTGTCGAACGTGGGGCTCGATACCGGGGTCGGTCACCGCACCGGCCATCGACCGAGCGAAGGTCTCCTCGACCAACAAGACGGACGCATGCGATGCTGCACCCAGCGGTAGAAAGCCCAACAGCTTGACGGCTGTGGTCGTGCCCCGCGGCGGCTTGTAGGGTGCCACTTCCGTGGCGCGAACCAGCCGTCCGAAAGTGATCGTGGTCCGCGAACCGCCCGCAACCTCGTCGAGAGCATTGCGAGAATCGGCGCTGTTGAGCCCCTCCTCCGCTACTCGCCTGAGCTGGGTTCCGATCAGCATGGCCGACAGATACGACACCGTGCTCCATCTGCTCACTGCCTCGTGCAGAGCCAAGGTACGCCGGTCCTGCTCGGCCAACCTGCCCCACAGGCGGGTCCCGTACAACGTCACCGAGTCTCGCGGCAACGCCGACGCCTCACTCTGCCAGGGTGATTCCCAGTCGATGTCGACGTGCGGATCGTACTGAACCGCCGACGAGCGTGGGCTCATGCCAGATCGTCCGGCATTGCCCGCGTCATTTTCCACAGGCGACGGGTCACAACGCCCTCGCACATGCCGGCATCGGCGAAGAACCGAATCATGGGTTCGGAGAAGAACTGCATGTTGGTCTTGTAGGTGGGGCTGGCCATTGCGGTGACGATCCCGCGAATCGGATTGATACCGACGGATCTGTACACGCGCGGATTGATCAGTGCGAGGTACGTGAAGTTGGCGATCGTCGCAAGGATGACGCGGTGGACCGCGCGGTTGACCCGATTGGTCGATTTCATCGCCCGCACCATTTCCTCACGGGCGTAGGTGATGTGCCGGGATTCCTCGATCACGTGAATGCGCATCATCTGCCGCAGGTGCGGCTGCATTTCGGGATCGTTCTGAGCTTCTCGCTGCGCCCGATCGAGTACCTCCTCGATGAGAAGCGTCCCGCCGTAGGTCGCCGGCCCGAGAGGAAGAAACTGACCGATCTTCGCGATGATCAGACCCGCTCTCGGCATGAGGTACGGCTTCAGGCCCGCCTTCTCGATCAGCTTTCCGAACATGATCGAGTGGCGCGATTCCTCGCCCACCTCGGCTATCGAGTACATCGAATGGTCGGAGAACGTCCCTTTTCCGAACACCCGTAGCAGGTTTGCGCTGAGAAAACCCTCGGCGTAGATACCGAACGAGAGAATGCTGACGATCTCGTGCCGACCCAGTTCGCGACGCTGCTCTTCGGAGAGCTTGTCCCACAGCTTGGTTCGGTACAGCGAGACTCGATGCTCCGGCATCCACCGCATACCGTCGACTACCGGAGCAGCCCAGTCGATGTCGATTTCGCCGTCGTAGAACTTGTTGGCAGTCGACTTCAGCAAGCGATTCGCGGTTTTCTCACGAGGCCCGACGGCCCGCGCCCGGGTGGCGGACAGGTCCTCGGTCGTCAGCACCGTGCGCCCCGCGGCCCCCACGCCACTCACCCGTTCATCGACACTTGCTCGCTTCACAACCGATCCCCCTCGTGATCGATGACGCCCCCGCGACTTCTTGTAACCGAAACTCGCGGTAGCCAGTACCGGCGGTAGTAGGTAATATGACGAGTGTGGTTCAAGTCACCGGACGTGTCAACCCCGAACATGGTCGTCACTCGTCCCACTGCAAGAAAATCGATGCGCGTACCGAGCGCTGGCGTGAGCACCGACTTCAGGTGCGCAAGGACCTGGTCGCCGCCGCTCTGGTGGCAATCGAGGTTCACGGTCCGAACGTGAGCATGGGCGACATCGCGAAGGTCGCCGGTACGGCCAAGCCCAAGCTCTACCGGCATTTCGCCGACCGATCGGATCTGCATGCCGCGATCGTCCAGCACGTCCAGGACCTGCTGTGGGACCGAATCATGGGCACCGTCAACCTCTTCGAGGATTCGGTTGCCGATCTGATCGATCATGGCGTTGCCGCGTACGCGGCAGTGGTCACCGATCACCCCAATCTGTTTCGGTTTCTCGTGCACGGCCACTTCCTGACCCGGACCGGCGACCGCCGGACCGCAGACGGCTCCGCGGGTGACCCGGCCCTGGATTCCGCGCGAACCGCGTCGAACATGGTCGCCCGCGTGCTGGCCGACGCCATACAGGTACCGGCAGTGGACAATTCGACCGTCGAGATGGTTTCCTATTCGACGTTCGGAGCGGTGGCGACCGCGACGGACTGGTGGCTGGGTAGCTCCGACCAGCACGAACCCGCCATGACGATCGAACGATTCACCGCCCATCTGGCGGCCATCGTGCGCGGACTCGTCGAGTCCTCGAGTGCGCTCCTCGAAATTCGCATCGAATCCGATCGACCCATGCATCTCGCATTCGTTCGCGACCAGGAGGAAGTAACCCGTGAGTGATCTGTCCGGCAAGCCCGACTACCGCGGCCCGGCCATGCTGACCTTCGACAATCCGGCCGCGGAGTTCGATGTTCAGATCGATCTACGGGGGCACTCCCAACCCATCGACGGCGTCTTCCGGTGGTACGGACGAGTACGGCCACACGAAGCACTCCAAGGGTTCATGGAGGCCGCAGGCAGCAGCCGCAAGGGCAGACTCAGCACCGACAGCGGTGACGTGCCCGTCCTGGTGAGCGACGTGGACCCATGGGGCCGATACCGCTTGCAGGGCACCGGGATGCCGCCGTATCCGCTCGAACCCGACGTAGATCCGGACAGCGGGGCCGACGGCGTCGTTGCGCCGAAACTCGAGAGTCGGGCTCTCGAACGCGCCGCGGCATTGCTCGAACCCGAATTTCGCGCGGGTGCCGTCACCACCGACGGCTATGTGGAACTGCTCGGCGGCACGCCTGCACCGTCACCCACGGCGGCCAGCCGGGCCATGAACAACCCGCTGGTGGCGTCTATCTACGAAAAGCTCTGGCGGCCCGCCGGCGTCGCGATGATGGGAGTCGGCGGACTGTCCATGTCCGCCGAACGGGCAAAGGCCGTCGCAGACCTGCGCCTGTCCGGAGCCATGAGTGTGTTGGACGTGGCATCAGGACCGGGAAATTTCACCAGGTACCTCTCCGACCACCTGAGCGGTGATGGCATCGCCATCGGGTTCGACATTTCCGAGCAGATGATCAGGCGTGCCGTCCGCGACAATCGCGGTCCTCACGCCGCCTACATGCGAGGTGATGCGCAATCACTTCCCTTCGCCGACAACACGTTCGACGCCGTCTGCTGCTACGCGGCTCTCTACCTGATGCCCAACCCGCTGACAGTCGTCGATGAACTGATCCGCGTCCTTCGCCCCGGCGGCCGGATTGCAATCATGACGAGTTACGGCCGCAGTGCCGCGCCGGTGAAGTCGATTCTGGGTGCGGTGTCGGGACACGTCGGGATCCGCATGTTCGACAAGAATCAGTTCACGTCGATCTTCGAGACACACGGCATGACCGAGATCGAGCAGGAGGTGCGCGGCCTCGCGCAGTTCGTCAGCGCTACCAACAGCGCTACCAACGTCCGCTGAACCGACGGACCTAAGTCTTGGGTCCGTAGTCACTCACGATCCACTGCCCGTCCTGATCGGTGACCGTCACCAACAGAAGGTTGGGCACCTTGCCGGGGTCGGGCTGTTGCACGTTCTGCGTCGTCTGCTGAGCGAACACCGCAACCTTGTACTCGCCTCCGGACTCGGAATCGATTGCTGCCGACAGAACTTCGCCGGTCGCCACCACCTGGGACTCGTTCATGATCGCCGTGAGCGCCTCGCGGACACCGTCGTACCTGTCTTGCAGGGACTGCGACGCCCCCTGATCGACACCCTCGAAGAAGGCGTCGAGATTGCGGTAGTCGTACGTCAACGACCGCGCGGTGTATTCGGTCGCCGTGTTCAACGCCATCTGCCGGTCCTGATCATGGGTACGCTCGTCGGCCAGATCGCCTGCTGCCGAACGCCACAGCACACCGAACACCACCGCGAGCGCAATGCCCGGTACCGCGGCAGCGACCACGGACCACCGAATTCGCCGGCGCCGGGTGGAGTTCTCGGGCACTGCCGCCTTCTCCTCGGGCATTGCCGTGTTCTCATCGGGCACTGCTGCCTTCGCCTCGGATGCTTCTGTCTCGACCATGAGGGGGTGACTCCTGTCAGTTCGGAATTTCTACGGAGAGTTTCGCCGGGCCGCCGGGAGGAAACACCGTCTGCAATACGTCCACGATGGACCCCGCATCTACCCGCATCGGCTTGATGGGTTCGGTGTACGGCTTGAGAAGTGTTGCGATCAGAGCCAAGTCGGGCGACAGAGGCGTGAGATATTCGTCGATCTTCGGTCCGATCTTTCCGAGCGGATCGTCCCAGACGTCCGCGCCGACGTAGGAATACTGGTTGAAGCCCTCGAGCAGATTCGCGACACCCGCGCCCGTCGCACCCACGTACGGTGCGGCGTCGGTCATCACCGGGCCGTATCCGTACGCGTTGCGTCCCGCCTGCTGAGCATTGTCGTACAGGCGTCGAATTTCGCCGCTCTTGTCGCGCAGGGTCGCCGCCAGGAATCGGAAGGCTTCCACCAGACGGTCGACATCGCCTTCACGACCGTCGATCGCCGCCGATGCAGTCTCCGTCAATCCCGTCAACGCGTTCGTATCCAGTTGTGATGCAAGGGAATCACCCAGGCTCAGTGCTTCGCTGACGGTGACGGACGCGCGTACGTGATCGCTGCCGATCACGTCCCCGTCCGTGAGGTACGGCCCGCCTGTCCCTCGTGGGCGCAGATCCATGTATTGCTCGCCCGCGGCAGACAGGTTTGCGACGACCACCTCCGAGTCCTTCGGAATGCGGTGGGCGGCGTCGAGCGCGAGCGTGACGTCCAAACCACTCGGCACCACGGCGATCGACTCGACCCGGCCGACCTGGATTCCGCGGGATGTCACCTGCGAGGTATCCATCAGTCCGCCGGAAGTCTCCATGTGGACCACCACGTGGTCGGTCGTTCGGGTCGGATCGATGTCGAGTACACCGACAACCAGGTACCCGACGCTGGCCACCGTCATCACCACCAGCGCAACGAGCGAGACCACTGTTCCCGGCTTCATCGGACGATCCCGATGCCGCGCAGAATCCCGATCATGTTGTCGGCGAGGGCGCTCGGACCTTGGTCGGTCGACACCGACCGAACTGCAATGTTGGGCGTGGACTCGAAGTACGGAATCAAGCGCTCTCGCAACAGGGTATTGACCTTGTCGACGTTCATCGGCACCGTGGTGTCGGCGTTCGAGATCGTGATCAGAGCCGGCGCGATGATGTCGACGGCATCCTCGAGTTCCGGATATGGGCCCGCGAGAACGTCACCGATATTCTGCGACATGTATCCCAGCATGAAGATCATGTGTACAACACTGAACAGGACCTCGGACAGGCCCTCCGATCGCTTCGGACCGAGCTCGAGCACGCGTTCGACACCGTCGCGCTGCGACACAACGGTATTCGAGACTCCCTCCGCAGCTGCGAGTATCCGATCGATCTCGCCGGTGTTGTCACCGATATCGGTCAGCGCAGTCCGAGCGGCCAGATTGATCTTGTCGACCTCGGCCGGATCCGGAGGAACAGCGGCGTTGACGTTGTCGACCGCCTCCTGCAATTGCACATAATGACCGCCGGTCACGATGTTCGACAGTCCTCGCAACACGTCCTCGACATTGTCGGCCGGCACCGTCCGCTCCATGGGAATCACGTCACCATCTCCAAGGTACGGTCCCTCCGAGCCCGAGCCCGAGCTCACCGCGGGATCGGCCGGTGGCTGCAGCGAGATGTAGATCTCTCCCAGAATCGACGACTGCCGAAGCTCGGCGACGGTGTCGGTGGGTAGCTGAACGTCGGCGGACAGGTCGACCGTCGCCACAGCAGTGGAACCCACGAGGTCGACCTTGTCGAGAACGCCCGCATCGACGCCTTCGACGATGACCTTCGCCTTCTCGGGAAGATTGAGGACACTGGCGAATTCGATCTTCAGAGAGTACTTGTCTCCGGACACGTAGCTACCGGGAATCGGAAGGTCTGCCGGGTCGACGCTGCACGCCGACAGCAGCGCAACACAGCACAGCCCGGCGGCGACGCGCCTCATCGCCATCCCGCCGAACCGAGTACCAGCTGCACCAGTCCGACGTCGATGACATCGCCGCGCTGCTGGTTCGCCGAACACGTCGGTGCGTACTTGTTGAGCAGCGCACAGACCTCGTTGGGCGAGTTGGTGTCGATCTCGAACTGCGGCGGGTGATAGATCACGCGACCACTCTTGGAGTCGTTGTCGTACATCGTCATCAAGTTCTGCCCTATGGTCGGCACCTGTTCCAGAATGTCCTTGATATCGCCCACCCGTCCGAGCAGCACATCGACCACGGGGGCCGCCTGGTCGAGAGATGCGTAGACCTTGTCGTCGTACTTGGCGACGTTGCTCGCAAGTGGCGGAATGAATTCGGTCGTGAGGGCGACAGTGGTGCCGAACGACTGGGTGAACTCCGACAGCGTGATCATTCCTCGTTTGAGGTTGTCGAGCAGCTTCGCCACCTCGGGCCAGCTCACCACGAACGTATCGATCAGACCGTCGAGGTTGTCGATCAGTCGCCGCACGGTCGTGTCACGGTCGGCCGGATCGCCGACCAGTTGGGCCAGTTGGCGCAGGCTGTCGTTGAGCTGGGCACCGGATCCTCGCAGCGAACCATCGACCGAACGAAGTGTGTCGCCCAGGATTTCCTCGTGCTTGCCGTCGGCGTCTGCCGGACCCAGCAGGTCCGACGCCAGCCCCGATACGGCGTCGAGGGTGTCGCTGATCCCCAGCGGGGTTCGAGTGCGTTCCAACGGAATACAGTTCGCACGATCGAGTTCGGGCCCGTCGGTGTACGGCTTCGTGAATTCCACGTGCCGATCGGTGACGATCGAGCTCGACAGTGTCACGGCTCCGACGTCGGCGGGGAGCCTGAGACCGTCGTCGACATCCATCGTGACCACCACTGAGCCGTCGGTGTTCTCGATATTTTTCACCGTTCCGACGGTCACGCCGAGCATCGTCACCGAATTACCCTCGTACAACCCGACCGTGTCGCCGAACTCGGCACACAGTGAGGAACTGGTCGGGGCGGTGTCGATGACCGCGGTCGCCGATGCGACCGAACCGACGAGCGTGACCACCACTGCTGCCGCCACGGCGATCCGCACGGTTCTGCGTCTCATCAGCACACTCTCGCCGGCAATGGAATACACACGCCGACACCGACGACCGTGTCCTGTGACTGATCGATCACGGGACCTTCGCCCCCGCCGATCAGGGCGGCGAGGCCGTCCGTGCTTTGCTGCATGGTCGTGATCGCTCCGTCGAAGTCACCGAGCTGTGCGAAGAGCTTCTGGGTGATCTCTTCGAGTTGGACGATCGACGGCTCCAGCCCCTTCTCGAACGCGACCACGGGTCGATGGAAGAGCTTGAACATTCGTCCCAGAAGGTCGAAGGCGCTGACGACGTCTGCGCGCTTGTCACCGAATCCCTTTGTCAGGGTGCCGAGTTCACGTACCAGCTCGGTGAGCATCACACGATCGGCGGCCAACGCGCCGACGTACTCGTCCGATACGACGAGTCCACGTTCGAGCTGATCCGAGCGGGTGGCGATCACGTCGGTCAGCGAGGACAGATTGTCCACGATGGCCCGGGTCGACTGTGGCTGCGTGCTGACGGCCTCGTCCAACTCGGCCACGGTCCGGCGCAGCGTCGACCCGTCGATATCTCGAACCAGCGGTGTTGCTTGCTGGATCGCGTCGGACAGCTCGTACGGAAGTTCGACTCGTTCCGGAGGGATCGGCGTCGAGCCGAGCTCGCCGTCACCGTGCGAGGTGAGCATGACGTAGTGACCACCGATCGGTGTCAGCAACTTCACGGTCATCGTCGACGCATCCCCGACGAACACGTCCGATCGAACGCTGAAGTCGACGTCGACATGATCACCAGCCAGCTCGACCGAGCGCACCGAACCGACGGAGATACCGGCGATTCGAATTTCGTCACCGGGCTTCACCCCTGCTGCCGAACCGAACTCCGCAGTGTAGGTCCGCTCACCGAACGGGATCGTGTACAGCGCAGCCGCGGCGAGGAGGAGCACCACAGCGAACGCGACACCGACTGTGCCCCAGAAGAAATGGGTCTTGTTCTCCGATTGCTCGTCGCGAACACCCTTGCGAACCACCCGTGTCATTTGCACACCACCAAATTTTGCCCGCCGAGCACTATCTGGCCGATGCCCGGGATGTCTTGTTGCCCATGACTGCAGGTGTAGGTCCGGCTGCCCGGCTTGGGGATGCTTGCGTTCAGTCCCGTCAACAGGGACGGTGTGAGCGCGAGCAACTCGGTGACCTGATCGGTCTGAGGAAGCAACCGACGCAGCGCACCATCGACCGGTGCGTAACTGTTGTCGTACGCATCTTGCAAACTCTCCAGCAGACCGACGAACGGGGCGAGCCCGTAGTTGGCCTGGTCCAACGAGGCCAGTACCCCGTCCATCTGGGTGCTGAGCTTCGACACCAAACCGTGCAGCTGTTCGAGAAGGTCGGCAACGGAAGAGGACTGACCACCGATCGAATCGGAGATCTGGCCGAGATTGTCGATCAGCAGTCCGATGATCGACTCGCGCTGAACCGCGAACTGGGTGATGCGGTCCACGTCCCGGAGCACCGGCCCCAGGCCGGAACCATCACCCTGGACCATGCGGAGAATATTCTCCGTGAACTGATTGAGCTGCGCGGTGTCGAGGGTGTCGAAGATCGGTTTGAAACCGTTGAACAGTGTGGAGATATCGAACGACGGAATCGAGTGATCCAGCGGTATCGTCTCGTCGTCCGCCAGCGGGGCACCTGCGGCGGCGTCCTTCTGGATCAGCTCGACATACCGCTGCCCGAGGAGGTTCTGATAGCGGACAGCGGCCTGTGTGTTGGCGAAGATCGGCCGCTGGCCTTCGATCTCGAACTCGACTCGCGCGATGCCTCCGTCGAGTTCGACCGACGAGACCTTGCCGATCTGTACCCCGGACATGCGCACGTCGTCACCGGCGTACAACCCCGATACGTCTTCGAATTCGGCGCCGTAGGACGACAGCGGCCCGGTGACCGGGGTACGAAGGGCGGCAACGATGATCACCGCACACAGCGCGGTCACCGTGAAGAAGACGAGCAGTTTGATCGCTGGGCCGGCTACGTTCTTCACCTGTTCGCCTCCTCGTGTGCGGCAACGGCTCCGGCCAGATTGGGCATGGTCTCGACAATCAGATCGAGTTGCAACTGCGGCTTGCCGTCGACGATGGGGAATGCGTCGGAGATGCCGTCGAGCACCTGTGGCACCCGGTTGTAGCTGGGCGCGAAGGTGCCGATCGATGCCGTGATGGGCACGAGAAGATCGAGCGTCGTCGACAGCAGTTGGGTCAGGTCCGGATTGTTCTTCTTCAGCAAGTCGCCCACGGGAACCATCAACTGATCGCTCAGGCCGTCGTTGGCGGCGATGGTCCTGGCCCGATCTTCGGGGGCCTCCACGTACACGCTCTTGTCCACCACTCCCACCACCAGGTCGAGCAGGGGCGGAATCAGGTTCGCGATTCCATCACCCAGTTCTGCCCCTCGGTGCAGCTTCCAGGCCAACGGATCGATCTGGTGGTCCGCCATCATCTGTGCAGTATCGAAGTACGGCTTCAGATTTCGACTCACCTCGACAGAGGTGTTGGAGATGACGTCCAGCAGGTGCTGTACTTGATCGGTGTCGAGAACTGCGGTGAGGTCGGCGACTCGCCGGAACACACCGGTGACAGTTGCACCCCGCTGGTTCCCGGATATCTCGAGCGTCGAGTTCGCAGCGAGGGGACTTCCCGTCCCGTCCGACACCAATTCGATTGCAGTGGAACCGAACACATTCGACGACGAGAACTGCGCCTGCATGGTGTCGGTCAGCTCACCCGCCTGACTCGGATCGATCTCCAATTGCAGTCTCTGACGTCCGAACCCGACGGTCTCGATGTTGTCCACCGTTCCGATCGACACACCACGGAACTTCACCTCCGACCCGGGCGTCAGACCGTCCCCGACCGACGCTGCGTCCAGAGTCAGCCCGAACGGCGAGTCGAAGGCACCCTGCGCATACGCCGTGAGGCCGCCGGCCAGAACAGCCGCGGCAACCGCAACCGCCAGGCCCCGCAGACGGAGCGTAGCGGGACCGGCCGATCGACCGGTCAGATCGTCGAACACTGCCATCTCTACCCCGAAATCCTTATGCCAGAGTCGAATCCCCACAGAACCAACGTCATGATCATGTCCAGCACCACCACAGCGACGAGGCTGGCTCTGATGGCACGTCCGGATGCACGCCCCACACCTTCCGGACCGCCCGAGGCGTAGTACCCCTGATAACCGTGGATCAGGATGATCGTCACGACGAAAACAGCCGCCTTGAGCAGTGAGAACAGCACATCCGTCGGCTGCAGGAATGCACTGAAGTAGTGGTCGTACGTGCCGGACGACTGCCCGCCGACCACGCGAACCACCACGGCGCACGATACGTAGCTGAGAATGAGTGTCAGCAGGTAGAGCGGCACGATCGTGACGATTCCCGCGATCACTCGCGTGGTGACGACGAACGGCATCGACTGTATGCCTTGAGCTTCGAGGGCGTCGATCTCTTCCGAGATACGCATCGCACCGATCTCGGCCGTCATCCGACATCCTGCCTGCGTCGCGAATCCGATGGCCGCGATCATCGGGGCCAGTTCGCGAGTGCTGGCGTACGCCGAGATGAAACCGGTCAACGGCTCCATGCCCACCATGCCGAGGGAATTGAATCCTTCGATTCCCACGGATGCACCCACCGCGACACCCAACACCACCAGAACCGAGACCGTTCCGCCACCGACGATCAATTTGCCACTGCCCCAGGTGATATCACTGAGGATGAGCAGCATCTGACGCTGGTAGGAGCGAACGGTGTGGGGGATGGCCGCCAGCACCTTGACGCAGAACGTGAGCTGATGGCCCAGCATTTCGAGAACATCGAACGGCTTGCGCCCGAGATATCTGACGCCACGCGTGAGATGGGCGGTGCCGTGCACTGTGTACCGAGAAGGAGTTGCCATCTCAGCCCAACTTCTGTGGCATGAACATCGCAACCAATTGAGTGATGACGACGTTGACGGTGAACGCGGACACCACACCGAGAACCACGGAGGCGTTGACCGCGTTGGCGACGCCTCGCGGTCCGTGGGCGGCGGACAACCCGCGGTGGCAGGCGACGATGATGACGATGACTCCGAAAATCTCGGTCTTCACCACAGCTACGACGAGGTCTGCCACCGAAGCGAAGGACGCAAACGAGCTGATGTAGCTGCCGGGCGTCCCACTCTGAAAGCCGACGTTGATCGCATAGCCTGCGGCCAACCCCATGAAGATGATGAGGATGCACAGGAACGGCGCCACCAGCAGGATGGCTGCGAGCCGCGGCGCAACGAGTCTGCGCACCGGGTCGATTCCCATCGTCGACAGGGCATCGATCTCGTCACGGATGGTGCGCGCTCCCAGGTCGGCAGCGACCGCCGCGCCTGCGGCGCCGCCCAACAACAGCGCCGCAACGATCGGGGCACCTTGACGAATCACCCCGAGGCCACCTGCGGCTCCCGCGATGGACGTCGCGCCGATCTGATCGGTGAGACTGCCGACCTGGACGGACACGATGACGCCGAACGGAATGGACACCAATACTGCTGGAATCACGGTGACGGTGACGACGAACCAGGCTTGGTCGATGGTGTCGCGCCACGGATGACGCAGCGTGACGACATCGCGAAAGAGGTGAACGAAGGCAAGTACGCCCAGTTCCAGGGTCTGACCGAATGTTCTGAATCCACCGGACACCCCGTCGCTGACGCGCGCGAGCGTCGAAGTTCGCGACGACAATTCCCCACCCCCAGGCCTTACGAGAAGCGCGACTCCCCCGCGCAGAATCGAAAGCTACCAGCCTGCACTCGACCAAGTGACGTTTTCATCAGCAGCTGGGCTATGACTGTTCACAGAATCGATAGCACTGCTTCATGATTCGAGTTCGGACCACTCGCCCCGCTTTACTGATACTTTAATTTTCCACCGACTACTGGGAGAAACAGATTGACCACCCCTCCGGATCGCACTCGCATCGAATTCCCCGATATCTCCTCTCGCACGTGGGAGCACCCGTCGGACCGAGCTGCCCTGGTCACCCTGCGCACCCTCAAAGGGTTCGACACCGTTCTGCGCACGCTGTCCGGGCTGTTGCGCGAACGACAGCATCGCCTGATGTACCTCGCCACCGCAGTGCGCGTCGACGAACGCCAGTTCAAGGACCTGAACGACCTGCGCACCGACTGCGTGCAGATTCTCGGGGCCGAGGAGACACCCGAACTGTTCGTGGTTCAGTCGCCGATGGTCAACGCGTTCACCATCGGCATGGACCGCCCGTTCATCGTCCTGACCACCGGCATGCTCGACATCATGACCTACGAGGAGCAGCGATTCGTCGTCGGCCACGAACTGGGCCACGCGCTGTCCGGTCACGCGGTGTATCGCACCGTGCTGATGCATCTGATGCGCCTCGCCGGCACCGTCGGCTGGGTTCCGGTGGGCGGCTGGGCCCTGCGCGCGGTCATCGCCGGCCTGATGGAATGGCAGCGCAAGTCCGAATTGTCCGGTGACAGAGCGGGATTGCTGTGCGGACAGGATGTGCACACCGCGATCCGCGTGCAGCTCAAGTTGGCGGGCGGCGCACGCATCAGCGAGATCGACGTCGACGCATTCCTCGAGCAAGCTGCCGAGTACGAGGCCAGTGGGGATCTGCGTGACGGCGTACTCAAACTGCTCAATCTCGAACTACTCTCGCACCCCTTCTCCGTGCTGCGCGCCGCCGAGCTCGAGAAGTGGGTCGACAGCGGCGACTACGCGACCGTACTGCGAGGCGACTACCCGCGCAGGTCCACCGACCACGAGGCCAAGGTGTCGGAGGAGTTCCGTAACGCGGCGCGCACCTACAAGAACAACTTCGACACCTCGGAGGACCCGCTGATCAAAACGGTTCGCGACATCGGAAGTGGCTTCACCGGTGCCGTCGACGCCGTCGGCAACGGAATCGGCGACGTGGCGTCGGACATCAAGGGCAGGTTCGATCACTGGCGAAAGTCGTAGGCAGAGCACACAGAACGAACGGCGGCGACCACCGAAGTGGTCGCCGCCGTTGTGTTCGGGGAGAGGATCAGAAGTTGATCATGTGGCCTGCGAGGCCGTGGATCGCTTCCTGCAGTGCCTCCGACAGAGTCGGGTGGGTGTGGACGTTGCGGGCCAGCTCGTTGACCGTAAGGTCCCACTTCTGGGCCAGGGTCAGCTCGGGCAGCAGCTCCGAGACGTCAGGTCCGATGAGGTGGCCGCCGAGAAGCTCGCCGTGCTCGGTGTCGGCAATGAGCTTGACGAAGCCGGTGGCATCGCCCAGGCCGTGTGCCTTGCCGTTGGCGGCGAACGGGAAGTTCGCCACCTTGATGTCGGATCCACGAGCCTGCGCTTCTTCGCGGGCCTGATCCTCGGTGAGACCGAAGCTGGCGACCTGCGGCTGGCAGAACGTCGCACGCGGCATCATGCGGTAGTCGTCGATCGGCAATGTCTCTGCGCCGCCGATGGTTTCGGCAGCCACGACGGCCTGTGCCTCGGCCACGTGGGCGAGCTGAAGCTTGGCCGTGACGTCGCCGATGGCGTAAATGTGGGGGACGTTGGTCTGCATCGTGTTCGTGATGCCGATGGCACCGCGATCGGTGAGCTCCACGCCGGTCTTCTCGAGGCCGAATCCTTCGACGCGAGGGGCGAAACCGACGGACTGCATCACCTTGTCGACGGTGAACGTCTCGCTCTCACCGGACTTGTTGTGCTTGATCTCGACGGTGACCTTGGAGCCGTCGTCGTCGATGCTCTGCACGCCTGCGCCGGTGATGACCTTGACGCCGAGCTTCTTGTACTGCTTCTCGATTTCCTTCGAGACGTCTTTGTCCTCGTTGGGCAGCGCCCGATCGAGGAACTCCACGATGGTGACGTCGACGCCGTAGTTCTTGAGCACGTAGCCGAACTCCATACCGATGGCACCGGCACCGACGATGAGGATCGAACCCGGCAGATCCTTGGTCATGATCTGCTCTTCGTACGTGACGACGTTCTTGCTCAGCTCGGTTCCGGGGAGCAGCTTGGTGGTGCTGCCTGTCGCGATGATCGCGTTGTCGAACGTGATCGTCTCGGTACCGCCCTTGGTCAGCTCGACCTCGATGGTGTTGGCATCGGTGAACGTGCCCTGGCCGTCGTACTCGGGGATCTTGTTCTTCTTCATCAAGAAGTGGATGCCCTTGACGCGGCCGTCGGCAACCTTGCGGCTGCGGTCGAATGCCGCGCCGAAGTCGAAGGACGCTTCACCCGAAATACCGAACAGCTTGGCCTCTTTGGTGAAGAGATGCGCCAACTCGGCGTTACGGAGAAGGGCCTTCGAGGGGATGCAGCCGACGTTCAGGCACACACCGCCCCAATACTTCTTCTCGATGATGGCAGTGCTGAGTCCGAGTTGTGCCGCGCGGATAGCAGCGACGTACCCACCGGGACCGGCTCCGAGGACAACGACGTCATAGTGTGAGGTCACGAGGCCCCAGCGTAGTCGTGCTCTGCCGCACTGTCTCGACCTGGTCTTCGTTACCCGTCGGTAGCCTCTCGATCACCGGCCGACCCGAGGACGCGTCTGCTGCTAGAACTGTGGAATGGCAATTTCGGACGACCCGTACCTCTGGCTCGAAGACGTCACCGGCGACGCTGCGCTCGCGTGGGTGCGCGAGAAGAACGAGCTCACCGTCGAGGCGCTGAGCGGCCCGGGCTTCGAAACCACCGAGGCGAGCATCCGCGAGATTCTCGACACCGACGCCCGCATACCGTACGCACGACGCCGCGGGCAGTTCCTGTACAACTTCTGGCGCGACGGCGAGCACATCCGCGGCCTCTGGCGTCGAACCACGATGGACGAATACCGAACCGAGAATCCGGTGTGGGACGTTCTGCTCGACCTGGACGTGCTGGCCGAGAGCGAGGGCGAGAACTGGGTCTGGGGCGGTGCCCAGGTGCTGCGGCCCGATCAGAAGCTGGCGTTGGTCACCCTCTCGCGCGGCGGAGCCGACGCGACGGTGGTCCGTGAGTTCGATCTCGACTCCCGCACGTTCCGCGCCCCGGAGGACGGCGGATTCGCGCTACCCGAGGCCAAGACCGACATCGGCTGGATCGATGCCGACACCGTCTTCGTCGGAACCGATTTCGGACCCGGTTCGTTGACCGAATCGGGTTATCCGCGGATCACCAAGCGGTGGCGGCGCGGCACTCCCCTCGTCGAGGCCGAGACCGTCTTCGAGGGTGAAGCACAGGACATCTCGATCTCCGCCTGGCACGATCGCACCCCCGGCTTCGAGCGCGACTTCGTCCAGCGGGCCACCGACTTCTACAACTCCGAGACCTACGTACTCGACGGGTCCACGTTGACCCGGATCCCGACGCCCACCGACGCGTCGACCTCGGTGCACGAGAGGTGGTTGCTGGTTCGGACCATGACGCCGTGGACCGTCGGCGACGAAACTTATCCTGCCGGCGCACTGCTCGCTGCAGATTTCGACGAGTTCATGTCCGGCACAGCATCCTTGACGGTTCTGTTCGCCCCGGACGAGCATACTTCTCTACATCAGTACGCCTGGACCGAGAACTACCTGCTGTTGGTCACGCTGCAGGACGTACGAACGCAGTTGCACGTCCTGAACCCACGTGAAAAGGAGTGGGACGCCGGCACGATCGACGGGTTGTCGGACCTGACGTCCACCGAGATCGTCGGCACCGACGCCGAGGAGAACGGTGACGAGTTCTTCCTCTCCTCCTCCGGCTATCTCACTCCGGCGACGCTTTTGCTCGGCACGGTGGGAGCAGAACTCGAGATCCTCAAGCAGGCCCCGGCGTTCTTCGACGCCGACGGTATGACGGTGGAGCAGTTCTTCGCCCGCTCGGACGACGGAACACAGATCCCCTACTTCGTCGTCCGCCGCGCCGATTCCGGGCCCGGTCCCACGCTCCTGTACGGCTACGGCGGCTTCGAGATCTCGATGACCCCCGGCTACAGCGGCGCAACCGGACGGGCGTGGCTCGAACGTGGTGGCACCTACGTCGTGGCCAACATCCGCGGCGGCGGCGAGTACGGGCCGTCCTGGCACACCCAGGTACTGCGCGCCGGACGCCATCTGGTGCACGAGGACTTCGCGGCTGTCGCACGCGATCTCGTCACCCGAGGCATCACCACCACCGATCGGTTGGCCGCGCAGGGCGGTAGCAACGGCGGCCTGCTGATGGGCATCATGGTGACGAAGTACCCGGAACTGTTCGGAGCGTTGGTATGTCAGGTCCCACTCCTGGACATGAAGCGATACCACCTGCTGCTCGCGGGCGCGTCCTGGGTGGCCGAGTACGGCGACCCGGACGACCCGGACGAGTGGGAGTTCATCTCGCAGTACTCCCCTTACCAGAACGTGGTGCCCGCGTCGGAGCGCCGGTACCCACCGATCTTGATCGCGACGTCGACGAGGGACGACCGCGTCCACCCCGGACACGCTCGCAAGATGGCCGCATCACTGGCCGAACTCGGCCACGACGTGAGCTACTACGAGAACATCGAAGGTGGACACGGCGGGGCGTCGGACAATGCGCAGTTGGCCTTCAAGACGGCGCTGACCTACGAGTTTCTGTGGCGACACCTAGGGGGAGACCGCTGATCACCCGGCGAGAGCGGCCTCGAACATCGGCCACGAGTTGTGCAGGTCGGTCTGCCAGTAACCCCACGAGTGGGTACCCCGGTCACGGAGCTCGAAATGAGCCGGAATGTCGAGCCGTTCGAGGGCGGTCTTCAAACGCCGAGTGCAGTCGCCGGTGGCCACCTCGATCGCACCGCCCACGACCATCTGGTTGAGCAGCACGAAGCCCGGTCCGTTGGGATTGGTGCCGTCCAGAGTGTCCGACGCCCCGGCCAGACCACTGCCGTTGGAGACGTACAGCGCTGTGCCACGCAGACTTTCGGCATTGACCACAGCGTCGTTGCGAATCCAATCCGGGTCGTTGTCCGGTCCCCACATGTTCGCCACGTTCGCACCGAGCGCCATGGACACAACCGTCTTGACGTACGCCTTGCCCAACGCATCGGTCGTCGAAGCACAGCCGCTGTACGAGCCGACGGCCTTGTAGAGCCCCGGATTCCGAATCGCCAGATTCAGTACCGAGGTCGCCGCCATCGAGATACCGGCAATAGCATTGCGCCCATCGGTGTCCAGCAGGTCGTCGATGAGCGGGGGCAGTTCGTCCGCCAGGAACGTCGCCCACTTGTTGCGGCCGAGGACGGGATCGTCGTGCTGCCAGTCCGTGTAGTAGGAGTAGGCCCCACCCACCGGCGTCACCACGTTGACGTTCTTGTCGGCGAAGAAGGATACGACGTCGGTTTGGGTGTACCAGTCCATTCCGTCGGTTCCACCGCCCGCACCGTTGAGCAGGTACAGCGTGGGACTCGGCGCCGTCCGGTCGGGTGAGCGCAGAATCTCGAGGGGAATCGTTCGATCCATCGCCGCCGAGTGGACGAACGCGGTCATGGCCACGTCGTCGGTCGCCTCGGTGCGTACCACGTAGGACGATGTGGACGGAATCGACAGCGGGTCGATCGGCGTCGCGTTCGCGAGAGGGTGCACCACTGCCGTCATGCAGGCGGCTACACACAGAACGGCCAGTCTGCGCCCTGTGGACGACCGGACGACCCTCGTCCCACCCCTGCGTCGACGAATCGAATCCCCCACGCCGTTCATAGTCGTGCTCACTAACGTCGTCGAACAATTGTTGGTTCAAAAGCTTTCTACACCAAAACGAACCGAAAGTATGTAGAAATGACGAGTAGCGAGCGAAATACCGAAAGTTAATTCGAGTGAACTACTTGCGCATCCACTCGGCGACGAGGTCGGCCACCGCGGTGGGGTTACGGATCCAGCCGTTGTGACCGAGCGGCTCGTCCACGTGCTTCGAGGTGACGTCGGCACGAACGAGCTTGCGGACGAGGTTGTCCATGGAGCCGCGCGGTGCGAGGTCGTCACCTTCGATGGTCACCGCGAGCACCGGAAGCGTCAGCCTGCCCATGCGTTCCTCGTAGTCCATGTCCGCCCCCGCCGGCTCGATCGATCCGGTGCGCGCGAATCGGGACCAATCGTCGATCAGGACACGGGATTGACGACCGAAGCCGCCGATACCGATTCGGTCCCCCGGCCAGAATCCAGCGATGCTGCTGGTGATCGCCATGGCGGCCGCGCCCACGTACAGCGGAACGCCGCGGGTCGTGCCGAAGCCACGGTGATACGGCGACCCGGACGCCACCAGAATCAATCCGCCGAGCCTGCCACGGATACGGGCGGCGTACATCGACCCGAGCTGCCCACCCATGCTGTGACCGAGAAGGTAGGGCGTCGCCTCCGGGAACTGCTCCCGAACCACCTCGAAGATCGCCGGAAAATCGACCGACACCAATTCTTGGTAGCCGTACCGACTCGCCGAACTCGGTTTCGGGACACTGTCGCCTTGACCGCGTAGGTCGCCTATCGCGGCATGAAACCCACGCGCGACGAGCGCCTCGGCAAACAAGCGGTAGTAACCCCCGGGAATGCCGAGGCCGGGAAGAACGACGATCACAGGCGCATCGTCACGTCCTTCGCCGGGAAACAGTGACACCGGCACCGTCGAACCGTCGGGCATCTGAATCGGAACCGTCTGCATCGGCCCACCCTATGACGGAGCGGGCCTTCTATGACGGAGCGGGCTTTCGACTGCCCATCCCCCGAGGGGCTACCTCACCTGATGATCGGATGGGAGTTACCGGCCGCATCGACGACGTCGACTCAGATCGACCGGACCGCCGCCGAACAGTGCACTGTCTCAGGATATTTCGATCGACAGGATGACACCTCGAACGACGAGAGCCGGGTCCGACGGTACGTCGGGCCCGGCTCGAAGCCGTGGGTCAGGAAGCCATGAATCAGGTGGGGAGGCCGGGGACGTCGAGGGACGAGCCGGTACCTTCCGAGCTACCGAGAGCGAGCAGCTGCAGCAGGATTGTGAGCAATTCCATGAAAACTCCTTCGAGAGAGGGGGATTCGATGCCGCACAGCATCGTGAATCGTTGCAGGTTCGTCGGACGAGAGACTGCGGTCAGCCGTTCGGGCCTTCAGGCCCACGGCGCGGCGGTCGGCTAGTCCGAGGAAGAACTGATACCCGAGAAGAGCTGGAGGAGGATTGTGAAGAGGTCACCGAGTTCAGCGGACATGCGACAGACTCCTTGATAGAGGGGGATGTGCAGATCGAACGTGACGGTCGTCACTCGATTACCTCTGCAAGAAGATTTCTACCCGAACAGATAACGTTCTGTATACGCATTTGGAACTAAAAGTCGAAAATCTTAGTGAGCCATCACAAAACGGTCACGGTGCCGCCGATGCCGCGGCCGCCCCCCGACGGCGACCGCGGCACGTCACGCACTGTTTAAGCGGCGCTACCCGACGTCAGCACGCCGACGATCTGGTCGACGATCGCATCGACGATGCCGTCGTAGACGCCGGTGGCAATGTCGGAAATGAACTGCGCTGCTGAACCCATGGGATCTCCTGATGCTCGTGTGTACGTACAGCCGTAGGTGATACGACCTACCTCGTTCCTACCGCACACTCACCTCCGGTGCAGTACCCGGTACCAACTCGAGACCCCGAAGAGTCGGTACCGCAACGTTTTGCCGGAAAGCGCACCGCGTTCCGGTCGAAAACTATTCGCCGATCACGTCTTTCGCGCGACCTACGAGCAATGGGTCTGTTTCCCCGACTATTTCGGGGTCCTTGTTGGCGTAGTCGAATTTGTTGAGCACAAACCGCATCGCGTTGATGCGGGCGCGCTTCTTGTCGTTGCTCTTGACGACCGTCCACGGTGCGACGTCGGTGTCGGTAGCGCGAAAGTTCTCTTCCTTCGCAGCGGTGTACGCGTCCCACTTGTCCAGCGATGCAAGGTCCATGGGCGAGAGTTTCCACTGCCGCACCGGGTCCACCTGCCGAATGGCGAAGCGGGTGCGCTGCTCGTGCTGCGACACCGAGAACCAGAACTTGGTCAAGCTGATGCCCTCGTCCACGAGCATCTGCTCGAACAGTGGAGCCTGCCGAACGAACTGAGCGTGCTGCTCGTCGGTGCAGAAACCCATGACGCGCTCCACACCTGCCCGGTTGTACCAGGACCTGTCGAACATGACGATCTCGCCTGCAGCAGGCAGATGCGCGATGTACCGCTGGAAGTACCATTCCGTCGACTCACGGGCGGACGGCTTCTCCAGGGCGACGACACTGGCACCGCGGGGGTTCAGGTGCTCCATGAAACGCTTGATCGTGCCACCCTTACCGGCAGCATCACGGCCCTCGAAGATGATGACGTGACGTCGACCGGTCTCTTTGGTCCACATCTGCAGTTTGAGCAGTTCGATCTGCAGCAGGCGCTTCTCCAGGTCGTATTCCGCCCGGGTCATGCGCTCGTCGTACGGGTAGTTCTCCCGCCAGGTATCGACGACGTGCCCGTCGGGAACCGTCAGCAGAACCGGGTCGTCGTCATCGGAGTCGTCGACGGTGAAACCCGACGTATCGGCAAGATCCACAGCTTTGGTGACGTCGAGCAAGTCGCTCAGGTTGGTGCGCGAAGCCTCACCGTTGCGAAGATCGTTGGCGGTCATGTGCCGAAAGTTAGTGCTCCTCGGTGACCAATCCATGGCGATTCGGTGAACAGCCGACGCATCATCACATCGAGAGCGCTTCCGGTCCGCAAGGGGGACGGACCGGAAGCATCCGACACGTCCGACCGTAATCCTCGCCGAAGCCTCCGGTCCAGGGCTCGACCGGAAAAGTCGAGAATCTTGTTCGCGCTGCGCTTTCGGACCATCCGTTTATCGGGGTCGATATGGGTGAAACCCCCGATGTGCCGAAAGCCGTTGATGACGCAGACTTTTCATCATGACATTCGAGAGCGGTTCACCCAGAGAATTCACCCTGTCCAGTTCACAGAAGATGATCGGAGGTGTGTGCGGCGGCATCGCCGAATATTTCGGCTGGGACGTCAATGTCGTCCGACTCGCCACCGTCGCCGGAGCGGTCCTGACCGGCGGTACCGTCGTGCTGATCTACCTTGCCGCCCTGATGCTGGTGCCGCGTCGCGCATGACAGCGCAGCCCGAACACGAGGAAGCCCCGGACCCGAACGAACCGGGCCGGGGCTTCGCGGCTAGCTGGCGCTGGAGATTCCCTCGGCGCTACCGGTGAACAGACCGGTGATCGCGTCGGAGATGCCTGCGGCGATGCCGTCGGTGATGATTCCGCCGAGGCCGCCGCCGTCGGTGCCGCCGCCGAGCAGACCGGTGATGAGATCGAGAAGCATGAGAATGGTTACCTTTCGAAGGCAGGACTGAGGCCCGGTCCGGACGTGTGACCAGGCGGGGTGAAACATAACGTTCCGCTCACAACCTGGTCCACGGTTTCGGACAAAAAGGACCTACGGACTGTTTGACGACACGAAACCTACTCGTCGGAGCCGAATCTCATCGGCCGTCGTCACTTTCCCGTGATCAACCACCCGCACGGTGCCGCGAGTTCGTCGGCCGCGGCAGGACCCATCGAACCGGGTGCGTAACTCTGCACTGCGGGCGGGTCGTTCAGCAACGGCGCAGCCACGTCCCATACGTGCGCCAAACCGTCGGGCCGAGTGAACAGCGATCGGTCGCCGGCCAGCACGTCGAGAATCAGGCGCGCGTACGGGCTGAGCGGCTCGGCATCGGGCACCGACTCGAGCGGCAGCGCAAGGTGTCCGACGGACAGGTCGAAATCCGGACCCGGCTCCTTGACCGTCATGGCGATGTCGATGCTGCCGTCGCCGGAGAGGTCGAACGAGAGCACCGCGCCGTCCTCCGGCAGCTCACCCAGCGGACTGTCGGCCGGCTTGCGGAACACCAACGAGACGCGCTGTTCGCTGACACCCAACATCTTTCCGGTGCGGAGCACAAACGGAACCCCACGCCAGCGGTCGGTGTCGACCCACAACTTGGCTGCGACGAACGTGTCGACTTTCGAGTCCTCGTCGACGCCCTCGACGTCGCGGTAACCGTCGTATTGACCGAGGACCACTTCGGCTGTGTCCAGCGGCCGGAACTGGCCGATCACCGTCTCGCGAGCCGATTGCAGATCATCGGCCTTCAGCGATGCCGGCGGTTCCATCGCCACCTCGGCCGCGACCTGGAACAGGTGCGTGACGAGCATGTCCAGCACGGCACCGGTGGCGTCGTAGAACTCGGCACGGTCGTCGATGTCGAGCGTCTCGGGGACGTCGATCTGTACCTGCGCCACGTGCTCGGCGTTCCAGATGCCACTGATCATTCCGTTGGCGAACCGTGCCACGTGCAGGTTCTGTGTCGCTTCCTTACCGAGGAAGTGGTCGATTCGATAGACCTGCTTTTCGTCGACCACCTCGTGGACGGCCTTGTCGAGTTCCTCGAAGTTGCTCTGCGACGTGCCGAAGGGCTTTTCGTAGACCACCCGGGCACCGTCGGCGAGATCGTGTGCACCGAGGGCCTTCGTGTAATCGACGAAGGTGCTCGGCGGCAACGCGATGTAGTGCACCAACTGGGCGTCGTCGCCGATGTCCTTCTTCACCTCGGCCACGACCTCGGGCAGCTTGCCGGGATCGTCGACGGTGAAGCCGTTGCCCGCGAAGCGGATTCGCTCGGAGAATGCCGACCAATCGTCCTCGGCCACGTTCTCGACGAACTCGTCGAGAACGCTGCGGACATGATCGCGGAACTCGTCGTCGGACGAGTCCTTACGCCCGTTGCCGATCAGGACCCACTTCTCGGGCAGCAGGCCTTCGATGTGAAGTTGGTAGAACGACGGCAGGACCATTCGCTTCGCGAGGTCTCCGGTTGCGCCGAACAGGACGAATACAGTGGGTTGAGAGGACGCCATGACCTCCACTATGCACCGCACAGTTCGGGAGCGCACAGTGCTGACGAGGGAAGGGTGCACGATGACAAGATCACGGTTTCACGGTGAGATCTACGGGGTAGGCACAGCGTCGGGTGTGCGAATCGTCGTCGGGCATTGGACTCGATCGCCACTCGGCGAGTTCACCGACGTCATGATCCAATTCGCCGACGGTAGACGCCTGCTCGTCGCGCCCAACGAGGACGTTCGGGAGTTCGTCACCGCCACATACACCTTCGACGCCACCGAGATCGTGCCGGTGACATTCGCCGCTCAGCCCGACAACTGGCGGTCGGTGACAGCGGGTGATCTGTCCGTGAGAATCCGCGTTGCCGGACCCACCCTGCTCGGGCGCGCGCTGAGCCTCGTTCCCGACGCGGTGTCCACGGCGCCGTGGTTCTGCGCGATCAGCGACCCCATCGCCCGAGTGATACTGCGGGGAGTACGCACCCGCGGCAGCGCCGGAGGCGGCCGACGCGAGTACTACGGTGCGCGAGGGCAACACCGCGTCACCGACGTCTCGGCATCGTGGCAGGGCGAGGACCTCGGGACACTCACCCCGGTCACTCCCCCGGTGACCTTCGGCTTCGGCAGCACGCCCGCCGCACCGTCGGTCACCCTCATCACCACGACGATCGACGGTTAGACCACCGCCGCGCCGGACGCCCGCAGATCGTCGAGGGCCGCGGCCGAGGTCTCGGGCGCAACGCCCGCAACGAGGTCGGTGAGAACGCGGACGTCGAGCTTCTCGGTCACAGCGTCTTTCGCCGACGCCAGAACGCAGTAGTCGGTCGCAAGTCCGACGACGTCGATGGCCGTGACCTCGTTGGCGGCGAGTACCTCGGCCAGAGGTGTCCCGTCCTCGGTGACGCCCTCGAACGCGGAGTACGACGGCTTCCCCTGCCCCTTGTAGACGTGCACGTCGACCGAACCGGTCGCGTAGTCCGGGTGATACTCGGCTCCGACCGTGCCCGCCACACAGTGCACCGGCCAGGTGGTGACGAAATCCGGGGCGGCATCGGTAGCGAAGTGTCCGCCGTTGTCGCCCTCCGCATCGTGCCAATCGCGCGAGGACACCACGAGGTCGTACTCGTCGCCGTGACGCGCCAGGTACGCGCTGACCTTGCGAGCGACCTCCGCGCCGCCGGTCACCGCGAGCGCGCCGCCCTCGGTGAAATCGTTCTGCACATCCACTACCAACAGAGCACGTGTCATGGAGCCCAGTATCCTCGACGCGTGCGCATTTCGTCTCTGGTCACCTACCCCGTCAAGGGATGCGCAGGTGTCGCACTGAATTCGGCCTCGGTGAGTGCCACCGGGCTCGAACACGATCGGGCGTTCATGATCGTCGACGACGACGGCGCTTTTCGCAGTCAGCGCAGCGATCCCGTTCTCGCGGTCGTTCGGTGCTCGATGACGGACGGGGCATTGACTCTCGAACACGCATCGGCAGGTTCGATGACCGTGTCTGTCGATCGGGACTCCGCGCCTCGAGACATCACGATGTTCCGCGCACCCATGCGAGGAATCGATCAGGGCGACGAGGTCGCCGCCTGGCTCACCGAGGTGATCGGAGAACCGTCGAGGCTGGTCGCCGCCCCACGCGGCCACGGCCGAGTCACCGATGGAATCTCACCCGGGTCAGCACAATTCGCCGACAGCGCCGCCGTGCACATCCTCTCGACCGCCACGCTGGCCGGTCTCAACTCCCGACTCGACATCGCACTGCCGATGGATCGATTTCGCCCCAACATCGTCGTCGACGGCTGGGAAGAACCGCATCGGGAAGACGAGGTTCGCGAGGTCGGGATCGGGTCCGCTCGCCTCGCGTACACCAAACTGGCCATCCGGTGTGCGGTGACGACGGTCGAGCAGACCACCGGTGAGCGGGGCGGCCCCGAACCCCTGCGCACCCTGGCCACCTATCGCCGCGCGCGGCAGAAGGGCGTGGCCTTCGGAGCGAAGTTCTCGGTGCTGCAGAACGGCACCGTGTCGATCGGTGACGAACTACACGTCGAGACCTGGGGCGCGTCGGAGCTCTAGCTCGAACGGCATGTGATTGGCCCAGCCGTTGCGCGCGCGCAGCGAAACCTGTTGCCCTGCTTGCACACTCACCGTTCTCCGGCCGGTGCCCAGCGCAGCGTTCGTGCCGCGGTACCGGATGAAGGCGGTGAGTTCGTGCCTACCCGGCTCGAGCGCATAGGTCGACGGCTCGGTCCACGACTGCCGATGCTCGACGCCGTCGATCGTGACGAACGGCCGTGCCAGCGTGCGCACCAGCGCCGCGTTCACCCAATGCGGAGCGAATTCGATCTCGATCAGGGCGACCATAGTTACCCAGAGTAACGGTATGGCTCAGGTGTGGTGCGCTGAGTGTCCACTATTCGGTTTCGCAGGCGGGTTTCCGCTTACGCGAAGGAATTGTGGACAATCACGTCACTTGCTCCGGTGACAATCAGCGCCGCCAACTGAATACGTGCCTGCCCCGCGCGCAGTTCCCGCGAGAACACTGCACCTGCATCGAGCAGATCGTGTCCACCTCCGCCGCCGCCGTACGTCGGTGAGGTCTCACCGAACGGCACCCGCGTCGTGACGACCACGTGCACCCCGGCCGCCACCGCCTCCTTCACTGCGTGCACGACTCCGGCATTGGTGTTGCCCGAGCCCAGCGCCTCGAGCACGATCCCCGACGCCCCGGCTTCACGGGCGGCGTCGATCTGCATACCGTCGGCACCGGGGTACAGGGCGACGATGTCGACCCGAATCCCGGCAACGGGCTTCCACTGCAGGGGTTTCGGCCGAGGAAGCGCCGCAGACCGAAACGCATCGAGCTCGGTGGTGTGCGTCTTGATGGCACCGCGGGCAGGCAGCACCCGTCCGCCGAAGGCGATCAGGACACCCTGCTCGGACTGCGCTGCCGCCACCGCTGCAGCGATATTGTTCGGACCGTCCGGATCGGGATGATCCGAGGTGCGCTGCGCACCGGTGAACACCACCGGACGCTCGTCGTCGTGGAACAGATCGACGTACAACGCCGACTCCTCCATCGTGTCGGTGCCGTGCAGCACCACCACTCCGACGCAGCCGTCCTCGGCCAGAGCGTCGGCCGTTGCCGTGCGAATGGTGTCGAGATCCGTGAAGTCCAGGGCGGAGCTGTCCTTCGACATCACCTCGCGCACTCGCACACCGTCGAGTTCGATCCCCGCGCCGGCAACCGGACGAGAGACCCCGTGCTCGTCTCGACTGCTGGCAATCGTCCCGCCGGTGGTCAACAAGGCGACATGCTCACTCACTGCGCGCCGCCACCTCTCGAATTCTGTTGCGGCACAGGTACCAACCGCCGATCAGCATCGGCGCGATGAGCAGGATCGACGCCACCGTCCAGGTTCCCACCGGTTTGTCGAAGGCCATCAGCACGAGTACACACGTCAGAAAGCCTAGCGTTGCGTATCCGGTGTACGGAGCACCGAACAGTCGGAATGCAGGTCGGGTGACCGCGCCGGTCTTGGACAGCGACCAGAACTTCAGCTGACACGCCACGATGACGGCCCAGGCGCTGATGATGCCGAGTGCAGCGAGGTTGAGCACGATCTCGAATGCCTGCGCCGGCACAACGGCGTTGAGGACGACGCCGAGCAATGTCACCACCGACGTCAGCGCGATGCCGCCGTACGGTACACCCGACTTGTTCATCCGTGCAGCGAATTTCGGCGCCGAGCCGGCGACGGCCATCGAATGCAGGATACGCCCGGTGGAGTACAGCCCGGCGTTGAGTGAGGACAGCGCCGCAGTGAGGACCACCAGATTCATGATCGCGTCGGCACCGTCGACGTCGATGGCTCCGAAGAACGTCACGAACGGACTCTCACCGGCCTGATAGGCGGTGTACGGCAACAGCAGTGACAGCAGCAGAACCGAGCCGACGTAGAACACGACGATGCGAACGATGACCGTGTTGATGGCCTTGGGGATGACCTTCTCCGGGTTCTGCGTCTCCCCGGCGGCGGTGCCGACCAGCTCGATCGAGGCGTAGGCGAACACGACGCCCTGGATCACGACGATCGCCGGCAACAGTCCGTTGGGGATGAGACCGCCGTTGTCGGTGAGGACGCTCAGACCCGGTTCCTGCCCGTCGATGGGCGTGCCGAAGATGACGTAGTAGGTACCGATCGCCAAGAAGGTCACCAGCGCAACGACTTTGATGAGCGCGAACCAGAACTCCAGCTCGCCGAACACCTTGACCGACACCAGGTTCAAGCCGAGCACGAGCACCAAGCCTGCTAGCGCGAACACCCACTGGTCGACGTTGCCCAGTGGTGCCCAGTACTTCTTGAAGAAGTTCATGTACAGCGCGACGGCCGTGACGTCCACGACGGCCGTCATCGCCCAGTTCATCCAGTAGAGCCAGCCGGCGGCGAACGCGACCTTCTCCCCGAAGAACTCGCGGGAGTACGAGACGAACGATCCCGACGACGGCCGGTGCATCACCAGCTCGCCCAGTGCGCGCAGGATCAAGAACGCGAAGAAGCCGCACAGCGCGTACACGAGCACCAGGGCCGGCCCAGCGTCGTGCAGTCGGCCACCGGCACCCATGAAGAGGCCCGTGCCGATCGCGCCGCCGATGGCGATCATCTGAATCTGGCGCGGGGCCAACTCTTTTCGATACCCCAGGTCCTCTTCGCTGAAGGCCTGCTTCTGTGTCGGGTTCTCGGTGCTCATCGTGTCACCTCGTCGACGTCTCGGGAGCAACGGCATGCTCGGTGGGAGCCACCCGCAGGTTCGCGAGATGCTCGGGGCTCAGCAGTCGATCCAGCTCCTCGCGCGCCAGCAGGCCCTTTTCGAGTACGAGATCCACGACATTGCGGCCACTGACCAGTGCTTCCTGCGCAATGGCAGTCGATTCCACGTATCCGAGGTAGGGGCTGAGCGCGGTGACCAGACCGATGGAGTTCTCCACGCGCTCACGCAGCAGGTCGACGTTGGCGGTGATGCCGTCGACACATCGATGCGCGACGGTGCGGCACGCGGCACTCAGATGCGCCATTCCGTCGGACAGGGATTTGACGATGATCGGCTCGAATGCGTTGAGCTGCAGCTGTCCTGCCTCGGCGGCCATCGTGATGGTGACGTCGTGGCCGATCACCTCGTAGGCAACCTGATTGAGTACCTCGGGGATGACGGGGTTCACCTTGCCGGGCATGATCGACGAACCCGCCTGCATCGGAGGCAGATTGATCTCGTTGAAGCCGGCGCGCGGTCCGGAGGACAGCAGCCGCAGATCGTTGCAGATCTTCGACAGCTTCACTGCGACTCGCTTGAGCACACCGGACAGGTGCACGAACTGCCCGACGTCCTGGGTGGCCTCGATGAGGTCCGTCGCGGTGACGAGCGGCAGGCCGGTGATGGTGCGCAGATGCGCTACGGCCGATTCGGTGTAGCCGGCGGGTGCATTGAGGCCGGTGCCGATTGCGGTGGCCCCGAGGTTGATCTCGTGGACCAGCAGTGCGGCTTCTTCCAGCCGTGAGCAGTCCTCGTCGATCATGATCGCGTAGGTGCCGAACTCCTGGCCGAGGGTCATCGGCACCGCATCCTGCAGCTGGGTGCGGCCCATCTTGACAACGGTGGCGAACTCGCTTGCTTTGCGGGAGAACGAGTCTCGCAACACCTTCATCGAGGCGATGAGCTCGTGCACGGCGAAGATGGTCGCGATGTTGACCGACGTCGGGTACACGTCGTTGGTGGATTGCGAGGCGTTCACGTGCTCGTTGGGGTGCAGCATGCTGTAATCGCCGTGCGAATGCCCGAGGATCTCCAGGGCGCGATTGGCGATGACCTCGTTGGCGTTCATGTTGGTCGAGGTGCCCGCGCCGCCCTGAATGACGTCGACGACGAACTCCTCGTGCCACTGACCATCGAGGATCTCCTGGCACGCCGTGCGGATCGCTTCCCCGCGGGTGGCGTCGAGAATTCCGAGATCTTGATTGGCCGAGGCGGCCGCCCACTTCACCGCCGCGAGTCCGCGAACGAGGTGCGCGTTGGTGGAGATCGGGCGCCCGGTGATGGGGAAGTTCTCCAGGGCTCGCAGAGTGTGGATTCCCCAATACACGCTCGTCGGGATGTCACGTTCCCCGAGAAGATCCTTCTCGATACGGGTATCGGCCACAGTGCGCTCCTAAGTGGGGGTGTCCAGCTGTCCGGCTGTCTGACAGGTATAGTGTGGCGCAGAACACCTCATCGGTCAACCCCACGCTAGGATCACGTTATGGACCTGTCGGACAGCTGGGCGGTCAGGCAGCCCACCACTGCGCGCATGAGCGCAGCCGAGGCGGTGTTCGCAGATCTACGCGCAGCTATCTCGTCGGGAGATCTCCCCGTCGGCCAGAAGTTGCCGTCCGAGGCGGCCCTTGCCGCCAGGCACAGCGTCAGCCGTTCCGTCATCCGCGAGGCTCTGCGCTCGTGCCATGCCCTCGGTCTGACCGAAACCAAGACGGGCCTCGGCACTTTTGTCGTCCGGGATCGGGTCGGCAGCGACCTCGACATAGGTAACTACGCCGCCCGTGAATTGATGGAGGCCCGCCCGCACGTGGAGATCCCCGCAGCCGGCTGGGCCGCGGAGCGTCGCACCGAGGAGGAGCTGACGGTGCTCGCCGGCCTGGCCGACGAGATGCGCTCCGAGGACGACCACGAGGCCTGGGTGCTGCTGGACGCGCAGTTCCATACCGCGATCGCGCGGGCGAGCAAGAACCGAGTGTTCGAGGCGATCATCGTCGACATCCGGGATGCGTTGACGCGGCAATCGGAGACGCTCAATCTCGTCGCCCACCGCCAGCAGCAGTCCAATGTGGAGCACGATGCGATCGTCGACGGCATCCGATCAGGCGAGTACGACGCGGCAGCACGCGCCATGACCGCGCATCTCGATGCGGTCCGGGGTGCAGTGGAGTCGCTCGCCGATCACCCATAACAGCCCGAGTAGCCCGTCCGACTAGGCTGCTTGCCGTGACGAAGGTATTGAACTCCCTCCCGGTCGGCGAACGAATCGGCATTGCATTCTCCGGCGGTCTCGACACCTCGGTGGCCGTGGCATGGATGCGCGAGCACGGCGCGATTCCGTACGCCTACACCGCAGACATCGGCCAGTACGACGAGCCGGATCTGTCCGATGTGCCCGAGCGCGGCCTGGCCTACGGGGCCGAGCAAGCGCGGCTCATCGACTGCCGTGAGCCGCTCGTCGAGGAGGGCCTGGCTGCGCTGACCTGCGGCGCATTCCACATTCGCTCGTCGCTGCAGACGTACTTCAACACCACCCCGCTCGGCCGTGCGGTGACCGGCACGATGCTGGTTCGCGCGATGGCCGAAGACGGCGTCTCGATCTGGGGCGACGGTTCGACGTACAAGGGCAACGACATCGAGCGGTTCTACCGCTACGGTCTGCTCGCCAATCCGCAGCTGCGCATCTACAAGCCCTGGCTCGACGAGGCGTTCGTCGCCGAGCTCGGCGGCCGCCACGAGATGTCGCAGTGGCTCACCCAGCGCACCCTCCCCTACCGAGATTCCGCCGAGAAGGCGTACTCCACCGACGCCAACATCTGGGGTGCCACCCACGAAGCGAAGAAGCTCGAGTACCTCGACACGTCCCTCGAGATCGTCAGCCCCATCATGGGCGTCAGGTTCTGGGACCCCGAGGTGGAGATCGCTCCCGAAGAGGTCACCGTCGAGTTCGAGCGCGGCCGCCCGGTGCGGATCAACGGCAAGAGCTTCGACAGCCCCGTCGACCTCGTCATGGAAGCCAACGCCATCGGCGGACGCCACGGCCTCGGCATGAGCGACCAGATCGAGAACCGCATCATCGAAGCCAAGAGCCGCGGCATCTACGAGGCCCCCGGAATGGCGTTGCTGCACATCACCTACGAGCGCCTCGTCAACGCCATCCACAACGAGGACACCGTCGCCTCGTACCACAACGAGGGCCGTCGACTCGGGCGCTTGCTGTACGAGGGACGCTGGTTCGACCCGCAGGCGCTGATGCTGCGCGAGGGTCTGCAGCGCTGGGTCGGCAACGTCGTCAGCGGCAGTGTGACGGTGCGTCTGCGCCGCGGCCAGGACTTCACCATCGTCGACACCCAGGGCACCAACTTCAGCTACCACCCCGAGAAGCTGTCGATGGAACGCAGCCAGGGCCAGGCGTTCTTCCCCGGCGACCGCATCGGCCAGCTGACGATGCGCAACCTCGACATCGCCGATTCCCGCAGCAAACTCGAGCAGTACGCCGCGCAGAATCAGCTCACGGCCTGGGGCGACCTGATCGGCGAACTGCCCGCAGGCGGAGCCGACGCCATCGCCGCGAGCAGCCCCGGGAGCTCCGTGGACTCCTCTGCACTCGACCACGCCGCCATCGAGTCCGGCACCGACTGATTTTTGCCGCCGAACTCGAAGTTATGGACGGATTTCCGCTGATTTCCGTCCATAACTTCGAGTTCGGCTACTCCTCGGGCTCGGTAAGCCCTTCATGCTCGTCGCGCTCAGCCCACTCGAGAAGCTCGTCGATGGCGAACACCGCATCGTCGATGCCGGCGTGCAGGTCACCCAGATCGGCGAATCGGGCAGGCACTGTGTGGATCGTGAATTCTCGCGGATCCACGCTCGCTACTTCGTCCCACGCGATCGGCGTCGACACCGTCGCCTGCTGATTTCCGCGAACCGAATACGCGCTGGCGATGGTGTGATCACGGGCATTCTGGTTGTAGTCCACGAACAGTTTCGCCGGGTCCCGATCCTTGCGCCACCACGTGGTGGTCACGTCGTCCGGTGCGCGACGCTCCACCTCACGCGCGAAAGCCAGTGCAGCCCTTCGCAAGTCCTTGAATCCGTAGGCCGGATCGATCCGAACGTAGATGTGCAGGCCGTGACCTCCCGAGGTCTTGGGCCAGCCGACGGCACCGAGATCGCTCAGTACCTCCTGAACGACCCCGGCCACGCGTCGGACTCGGTCGAAGGAACAGTCGGGCATCGGATCGAGGTCGATGCGCCACTCGTCGGGCATTTCCACGTCGGCGCGGCGACTGTTCCACGGATGAAATTCGACGGTCGACATCTGCACGGCCCAGGCCACATGGGCCAATTCCGTCACGCACAGCTCGTCGGCGGTGCGGTTGTAGCGGGGAAACGTCACCTGCACCGTCTCGAGCCACGGCGGCGCGCCGTTGGGCACGCGCTTCTGGTGCACCTTGTCGCCGGCCAGACCCTTGGGAAAGCGGTGCATCATGCACGGGCGTTCCCGTAGCGCGCGCACGATGCCGTCGCCGACGCTCAGGTAGTAGTTCACCAGATCCAGCTTGGTGGCACCGCTCTCGGGGAAATACACCCGATCGGGATTGGAGATGCGAACGATGCGGTCACCGACCGGTAACTCGATCGACGGAGAGCTACTGGCCATGAGGTCGAGGGTAAGCGATCAAGAACGCAGCGTGATGCCGTAACGGTCTCTTTTGCGGTAGATGGTCGCGCGGCTCATACCCAGCTCCTCCGCCGCCTCGCTCATCGTGATGCCGGGGCGGGTGAGCACGCGGATCATCTCGTCGCGCTCGAACGTCTCGATGCGAGTGAGCCGATGGGTGGTGTGTGAGAGCACCTCCGGCGGAAGGTGTTCGACGCCGATGACATCGGCTCGAATCGCGGCGCGGTGCATCACCGTCGCCACTTCCGCCACGTTGCCCGGCCAGGCATATTCACGTAATGCCCGCTGGGCCGCGCCGGTCAGCGTGACTGCCCGGCCGCGCACCCGGCCCGCCAGGTGCAGTGCGAGCGGCGCGATGTCGTCGGGCCGATGCCGAAGTGCAGGCAATTCGACGACCGTGCGCAGCAATCCGGCCAGTGCATGCGGCACGTCGTCGTAGTTCGATGCCGTCACGGTCACCGGCACGCCTGCTCCCGCGCGGCGCAGTAGCTCGGCCAACGTATCCGCCGCGCGGGCGGGCAGCCTGTCGACGTCACGGATGACCACGGCAGTATCGGGTTTCGGCAATTCGGGAGTCCACAGGTCGAGCCAAGCTTCGGCGTCACGGGCAGCGGGTGCACCGGCACTGAGGATCCGGCCACGGGGCCGAGCTGCCCGCAGCGCTCGGGCAAGGGCGGTGGCTCGACCCGATCCTGCCTCGCCGACCATCAATACCGAACCATGATCGGCGAGAGCCGATCTCGCGGCGCCGAACGCGCTGCGCCACGCCGGCGAGAGGTCGTCGACGATGCCGGATCCCGCTCCGCTGTGCGCGGTCTCGACCCGGAACACCTCACCGCGCGGAGCCGGCCGAGGCTGCTGGCCCTGCGACCGTGCGAGCATCATGGCCGAGGTGTTCCCGGCCGCCGATTGAGCAAGGGCCAGAAGCAGATCCGACGACGACTGCGACCACGTCGTGAGATTGACGCACCCCTCGACCCGGCCGGTCAGTGGATCGAGCACCGGAGCGGCCGCACACGTGTACCCGGCCAGCGACAGTGAATAGTGTTCGTCGGCTCTGACCACCGCGGGCACCCGATCCGCGAGCGCCAGCGCGAGTCCGTTGGTCCCCGTCTGATCCTCGGCATACGAGAACCCGGGTGCCAGATGGACGCGATCGAGGGCGGCGAGCAATTCACGGTCGGCGCTGACGCGATCCAGTACGAGGCCGTCGGCGTCGGTCAGCATCATCGATACCGGCTCGTTCGCCAACGTGTCACGCAGGCCGTCGAGCACTTCCCGGCCGCACCGGTAGAACAGGGATTCACCGTCGTAGGTTCCCGAGAAGACGGGAGCAACCTCGTCCAGCGAGACGCCGTACCGCTGACTGCGGTGCCAGGACGCGAGAAGACGGTGTGAGACGGCAGCGAGGGGCTCCGAGTGGAGTCGGGCTCGCGCGAGACCCTCCGATTCAGCCATGTGACCCACGTTACATTCGCAAGTCGCAATACCGATCTGTCGATCGTCTCGAATTGAGACAACGAGAGGCCCTGGAGGCGGCCTCACCGCCTTACCGTCGTGCACAGACAAACGTGACCCACGTCACGAACCGCACTTCGGGAGGCTCACGCATGTACACGAAAAACGGCGAAAACTTCTTCATCGTCGACGCCCACGTCGCACTGTGGGACGCGCGGCAGGAGAACCAACGCAACATTCACGGCAAGCAGTTCATCGACTGCTTCTACGACTATCACCGCAATCTTTCCCCCGAAAGCGAACTGTGGACGTACGACGAGTACCTCTACCAGGGTGGCGAGCGGTTGATGCACGACCTGTTCGAGATCGGATACGTCGATCACGCCATCTTCCAGCCCGCTCACCTCGGGGAGTTCTACAAGACCGGCTTCGGCCAGACCGAGGAGGCCTCTGCACTCGCGGCAGCTCACCCGGACAAACTGACCTACAACCATCACTTCGACCCCCGCAACGGTGAGCGTGGCCTCGACCAACTGCGTGCCGACGCGGAACGCTTCGGACTGAAGGGCGTCAAGCTCTACACCGCCGAGTGGCACGGCGACTCCCGCGGCTACAAGCTCGACGACGACTGGACGCGGCGCTACCTCGAAGTGTGCCGAGAGGTCGGCATCAAGAACATCCACGTGCACAAGGGGCCGACCATCCGCCCGCTCGATCGCGATGCATTCGACGTCGCCGATGTCGATCACGTGGCCACCGACTTCACCGATCTGAACTTCGTCGTCGAACACTGCGGACTGCCCCGGCTCGAGGATTTCTGCTGGATCGCCACCCAGGAGCCCAACGTGTACGCCGGCCTCGCCGTGGCCATTCCGTTCATGCACACGCGCCCGAAGTACTTCGGTCAGATCATGGGTGAACTGCTGTACTGGCTCGGCGAGGACCGCATCTTCTTCTCTTCCGACTACGCGCTGTGGACACCCAAGTGGCTGGTCGAAGGATTCGTCGACTTCCAGATCCACGAGTCCCTCGACGAATACGCACCCATCACGCTCGAGCAGAAGAAGAAGGTGCTCGGACTGAACGCCGCCAAGCTCTACGACATCCCGGTGCCCGCCGAGCTGCAGCTGCCCGACGCCGACGAGACCGAGACCGGTCCTCGTCAGCCCGAACGCGCCGACCTCGCGGCGGTGTGACATGACGACCGCTACGACTACCAGGAAGGACGAGGCCTACGCCGCCCTCGGTGTTGTCCTGGATCCCGAATTGGACGAGCCCATCACCGATCTCGGCTTCGTTCGATCCCTCGAGGTCGACGACGGCACGGTGCACGTTCATCTTCGACTGCCGACGTCGTTCTGCTCGCCGAACTTCGCGTATCTGATGGCGGGAGACTCCAAGGACGTGCTGACGGCGTTGCCGTGGACCGAGCGCGTTCTCGTCGAACTGGACGATCACCACGACTCGGACAAGATCAACGCCGGCCTCGCCGCCGACGCCGGTTACCGCGGCACGTTCGGACACGAGGCCGAGGAGGATCTCGAGGAATTACGAGCGACGTTCCGACGCAAGGCCTATGTGGCGGCCATGGAACGCTCGCTCATGGCATGGTTGCGCGCCAATCCCGACTTGACCGAAAATGACTTGGCTGCAGTGGTTCTCGGAGATCTAGCGGACGATCGCACCTCGACCGCGCTGCTTCGCCGACGCGAGGCACTCGGCCTCAGGGTCGATCCGGCCGCTCCCGCTCTGGTCGATCACACCGGTCGTCCACACACCGGAGATCTGACGATGGTGATGCGGCGCGCCCGCGCCACCCGCGTCTCGATCGACGGCAACGCGCACTTCTGTCGCGGACTGCTGCAGACCCGCTACCCGGGGTCGGAAGAGCAGCAAATACCTCGGATGGAAGGCGCGTTCATCCCCCTCACCACCCTCACCGTCCAGCACAGCACTACACAGGAGCAGTCACGATGAGCACGATGCGCGCAGTCCAGGTGGTCGGGTACCACAGGAATCTGGAGATGGCCGAGGTTCCGATTCCGGAAGTACAGGGCCCACTCGACGTCATCGTCAAGATCGGCGGGGCCGGCGTGTGCCGCACCGATCTGCACATCCTCGAAGGCCAATGGGCCGAAAAGTCCGGCGTCACACTGCCGTACACGATCGGGCACGAGAACGCCGGGTGGGTCCATGCCGTCGGCTCGGCGGTCACCAACGTGCGCGAGGGCGACAAGGTGATCCTGCATCCGCTGGTGACGTGCGGGTTGTGCCGCGCCTGCCGATCCGGAGACGACGTCCATTGCGAGACGAGTGATTTCCCCGGCATCGACACCAACGGCGGGTACGCGGATTATCTGCGGACCAACGCCAGGACAGTCGTGAAGATCGACGATTCACTCGAACCGTCTGCCGTCGCCGCGCTGGCCGATGCCGGTCTGACGGCGTACCACGCGGCGGCGAAGGCGGCCAGGCGTCTGACGCCGAGAGACAAGTGCGTCGTCATCGGAGCAGGCGGCCTGGGCCACATCGGTATTCAGGTACTCGAGGCGCTGTCCCCGGCCGAGTTGATCGTCATCGACCGCAATGCCGATGCCGTGAAGCTGGCGCTCACCCTGGGCGCAGATCACGCGGTGGTCGCCGACGGTACCCAGGTCGATCAGGTCATGGAACTCACCCGCGGCTTCGGGGCCGAGGTGGTACTCGACTTCGTCGGCGAGAACGGCTCCACCGCAGAAGGATTGGCGATGACCAGGCGGGCCGGTGACTATCACGTCATCGGGTACGGCGAGAACGTCGACGTGCCGACCATCGACCTGGTCTCGGCGGAGAAGAACATCGTCGGCAATCTCGTCGGGTCCTACAACGACCTGTGCGATCTGATGTCCCTCGCCGCACGCGGCGCGGTGAATCTGCACACGCAGACCTACTCGTTGGACGACTTCCAGAGCGCCATCGACGACCTCGACAACGGACGGGTTCGCGGCCGCGCGATTCTCGTACCGTGAAACCGGGTAGTACCAAAAGCCGTCACCACAACTACCGTCACATCGAACACAGGGAGCAACGTTGATCTTCATCACCGCCAAGTTCAAGGTCAAGCCCGAGCACGCCGACAACTGGCCCGAGATCTCACGCGATTTCACCGAAGCGTGCCAAGCCGAAGAAGGATGTCTCTGGTACTTCTGGTCGCGCACCCTCGACGACCCCACCGAGTACGTCCTGGTGGAGGCCTTCAAGGATCCCGATGCCGGTGCGACGCACGTGAACTCGGATCACTTCAAGCAGGCGCAGAAGGACCTCCCGCCGTACCTGCAGGAGACGCCGAAGATCATCAGCCAAGAGGTGGACGGCACCGACTGGAACGAACTGGGCGAGCTCGCGGTCGACTAGTCCCTTTCGCGATCCCGGACCACCTGGCCCAGCGTCACGATGGCGTCGGCGAACTGCCCGGGCAACTCCTGAGGCGGGTTGTGGCCGCAATCGACCTGACGAACATCGATCAGATCGGTGAAGTGCGCCGCGTGGTCCGGGCTGCCGTACAGCGAGGCAACGGTGTCCTCGGTCGGATCGATCACGACCGTGGGCACCGTGATCCTCGGTTGCCGCGTCAGCAAGTCCTGCGTTTCTGCATAGTCCGCATCCCCGGCCTCGATGCCGTATCGGTGACGGTAGGAATGCACGGACACGTCCACGAAGTCGGGGTTGTCGAACGAGGATGCGGTGGCGGCGAATTCGGAGTCACCGAACCTCCAGGTAGGCGACCAATCCGTCCACAGTGTCTGGGCGATCTCTGCGCGGTAGGCCGCGAGCCCGGCCCGGCCCCGCTCGGAGTGCAGGTAGTACTGGTACCAGTACCGCTTCTCGAGGTGCGGCGGCACCGGCGTGGACACAGCGGCAGCGATGTCCTGGACCAGATATCCGGAGACACTCACCAGGCCCGACACCAGCTTCGGCCACAGCGCGGCGACGACGCAGGCGGCTCGCCCACCCCAGTCGTAGCCCGCGACGATGGGCTTGTCGAGTTCCAGCGCGATGATCAGCTCGCGGAGGTCGTGGCCGATCGCGGCCTGTTCACCGGAGCGCATCGTGTCGGCGTCGACGAACCGGGTAGGTCCGAAGCCGCGTAAGTACGGCACCACCACGTAGTAGCCGGATTCGGCGAGCAGCCTGGCGACGTCGTCGTAGGACCTGGTGTCGTAAGGAAACCCGTGCAGCAGCACCACTGCGCGGCCGGACGGATCACCGAAGCGGTCGAAGGCGATGTCCAGCACCCCTGCGCGAATCATCATGGGTCCATGCTCGCATTGCGGTGGCGGTCGGCGCCGACAGTCAACTGCTCAGCACGTCCTGCATGCCGGGAGCGAGGACGTCGGACAGGTCGGTCCATGGCACGGTGATGGTGATGAGGCCGATGCCATAGGCCCCCACCTGGTAGTCACCGAAGTGAATGTTCATCCCTTCCGGTGATGCCGTCCAGTTCGCGAAATTGGCCAGCGTCGGTTCGATTCCCGAGCGCTCGAAACTCTCGCCCGCGCGGGTGGTCGGCAAGATCTTCGCTGCTCGGTCCGACAGCCGTGCCAGGCCTGTGTCGAGGTCGGTGAAGGCATCGCCGAGGGAGATCGGCTGTGCGGTGTCGGCGTCGATCGTCACGGTCGAGATCAGCGAGTCACCATGGGCACCGGGCGGCACGGCGATCCAATCGGTGATCTGCTCGGCACTGATCACGCGTCGACCGACGTAGGTAGCACCCGTCGAGTAGCCGTCGCTGAGGGCGAAGTCCTGTCCGTTGTGGCCGTCGATCAAGTCCTGCAATGCCGCCCGCATCGACTCGTTGAACTCCGCCGTCACGGCGGGATTCCCACCACTGAGCTGCGGAATGGCGACGTCGTACGTGGCATGCTCCGTCGATCCGGTGATCCGAGTGCTGCCGACGACGTACGGCTCGGCGGCATTCGAGGTCGTGGGCGGCGCTGTACTCGTCGGCTCGGCTCGCTCGGTCGTGACGGTGACATCAGTGGTCGTCGGTGCCGACGCCGGCGTGGCGGTTCCCGAGGTGGAGCAGCCCGCCACGGCCGCGGTCACGGCCGCTGCGGCGACCATCGAGCGAATACGAGTCATGACCGACCCTAACCACTGCGCGGTGTCGCACTCAATGGGAAACAACTGCGGAGCAAAGACTCCGCAGCTAGCGTCGAACCGTCCGGTTCGTGTCGACCGGCCACGTTTCGGAGGGAGTTCGATGAGAACGACGAGCATCATCACCAATCTGCGGGTTCCGAACGTCGACGCGGCAAAATCGTTCTACGCCGAGTTCCTCGGTCTGGCGTCCGAGGAGTTCGACATGGGGTGGGTCGCGCGGCTGACGTCGCCCGATCGCCCTGTCAGCGTTCAGCTGGTCACCCGTGACGAAAGCGCACCGGAGGATTCGGTGATGTCGGTGCACACCGACGATGTCGACGGCGCGTACGCCGAAGCGCAGAAGCTCGGCTACGAGATCGTGCATCCACTGACAACCGAGCCGTGGGGTGTGCGCCGCTTCTTCGTGCGCGCTCCCGACGGCAACGTCATCAATATCGCGTATCACCGGGACTGACGAGTACGCACGAAAAAACCCGACCCCCTCGAAAGGGAGTCGGGCTTCTTCAGCGAGGGGCTGGACTCAGAAGTCCATGCCGCCCATGCCACCGGTCGGATCGCCGGCGGGCGCTCCGGCCTTTTCGGGCTTGTCGGCGACGACGGCCTCGGTGGTGAGGAACAGAGCCGCGATGGACGCTGCGTTCTGCAGTGCCGAGCGGGTGACCTTGACCGGGTCGTTGATGCCTGCAGCGAGCAGGTCCTCGTACTCGTTGGTCGCGGCGTTGAGGCCGTGACCGGCGGGCAGGTTGGCAACCTTGTCCGCAACGACGCCGGGCTCGAGGCCTGCGTTGAATGCGATCTGCTTGAGCGGAGCGGACAGCGCGACGCGAACGATGTTCACGCCGGTTGCCTCGTCACCGTCGAGCTTGAGGTTGTCGAGTGCGGGCGCTGCCTGGAGCAGTGCCACGCCGCCACCGGCGACGATGCCTTCTTCGACGGCTGCCTTGGCGTTACGCACTGCATCTTCGATGCGGTGCTTGCGCTCCTTGAGCTCGACCTCGGTTGCGGCTCCGGCCTTGATGACTGCAACGCCGCCGGCCAGCTTGGCCAGGCGCTCCTGCAGCTTCTCGCGGTCGTAGTCGGAATCGGAGTTCTCGATCTCGGCGCGGATCTGGTTGACGCGACCGGCGATGGCGTCGGAATCTCCCGAGCCCTCGACGATGGTGGTCTCGTCCTTGGTGATGACGACCTTGCGTGCCTGACCGAGCAGCTCGAGTCCGGCGGTCTCCAGGGAGAGGCCGACCTCTTCGCTGATGACCTCGCCACCGGTGAGGATGGCGATGTCGGCGAGCTGCGCCTTGCGACGGTCACCGAATCCGGGAGCCTTGACGGCGACGGACTTGAAGGTGCCACGGATCTTGTTCACCACGAGGGTGGAGAGAGCTTCGCCCTCGACGTCCTCGGCGATGATGACGAGCGGCTTGCCGGACTGGATGACCTTCTCCAGCAGTGGCAGCAGGTCCTTGACGGTGCTGATCTTGGAGCTGACGAGCAGGATGTACGCGTCTTCGAGGACGGCTTCCTGACGCTCTGCATCGGTGGCGAAGTACGCCGAGATGTAGCCCTTGTCGAAGCGCATGCCCTCGGTGAGCTCGAGCTGCAGGCCGAAGGTGTTGGACTCCTCGACCGTGATGACGCCTTCCTTGCCGACCTTGTCCATTGCCTCGGCGATGAGCTCGCCGATGGACGGGTCGCCTGCGGAGATGCCAGCGGTAGCAGCGATCTGCTCCTTGGTGTCGATCTCCTTGGCGGACGCGAGCAGAGCCTCGGTGACGGCTGCAACAGCCTTCTCGATGCCGCGCTTGAGGCCGAGCGGGTTCGCGCCGGCTGCGACGTTGCGCAGGCCTTCACGGACGAGTGCCTGGGCGAGAACGGTAGCGGTGGTGGTGCCGTCGCCTGCGACGTCGTCGGTCTTCTTGGCGACCTCCTTGACGAGCTCGGCACCGATCTTCTCGTAGGGATCTTCGAGCTCGATCTCCTTGGCGATGGAAACACCATCGTTGGTGATCGTGGGAGCTCCCCACTTCTTCTCGAGTACGACGTTGCGACCCTTGGGGCCCAACGTCACCTTTACTGCGTCGGCGAGGGCATTGAGGCCTCGCTCGAGGCCACGGCGTGCCTCTTCGTCGAACGCGATGATCTTGGCCATTGCGAAGTGATCCTCCGGATTGGGGGTGACACATTGCTGGCCGAGCTCGGTGCCCGCGACGGACGACCAGGGGTGTCGTTGATTCCCCGGCCTCACCGTGTCCCGACCTGGCACTCACGTGTCGAGAGTGCCAACTGCATTTCTAGCACTCGACCATGGCGAGTGCAAGGTCGTCCGCCTCGAGCAAACCACCACCGCCCCCGTGCCCGACGCCACCGCGCGACGCAGGTCTCGAGCAGATGCTCAGCCGAGCTGCCATTCGTCACACACTGTTCACACCCGTACGCGTTGTTAACATCCGAATACTGTGCATCGAACCCTCGGCGCTAATACCGTTGAGCGACAACAGCTTCGACGCCACAAAATTCGGACAAAACCCTACAAATCCGACAGTAAGGATCGAAACATGTCCGATACGGTCGACACCTCGTACGACAACTCGGCGATGGACCACGAGGAAGAGGGCTACCACAAGGGCCTCAAACCTCGGCAGTTGCAGATGATCGCGATCGGTGGCGCAATCGGCACCGGCCTGTTCCTCGGCGCGGGCGGACGCCTGGCCAGCGCCGGGCCCGGCCTCTTCCTCGCCTACGCACTCTGTGGAATCTTCGTCTTCTTCATTCTGCGTGCCCTCGGCGAGCTGGTGCTGCACCGTCCTTCGTCGGGCAGTTTCGTCTCCTACGCGCGTGAGTTCTTCGGCGAGAAAGCCGCTTTCGTCGCCGGGTGGATGTATTTCCTGAACTGGGCGATGACGGCCATCGTCGACGTCACCGCCATCGCGACGTACATGCATTACTGGGGCAGTTTCGAAGTGATCCCGCAGTGGGTCATCGCATTGATCGCGCTGGTCATCGTCATGAGCTTGAATCTCGTGTCGGTCAAGTGGTTCGGCGAGATGGAATTCTGGGCCGCCATCATCAAGGTCATCGCCTTGGTGACCTTCCTGATCGTGGGCGTCGTGTTCCTCGCGGGCCGAATTCCCGTCGGTACCCAGATGCCGGGCATCAGTCTCATCACCGACAACGGCGGGTTGTTCCCGTCGGGCGCGTGGCCGCTGGTCATCGTCATCTCCGGCGTCGTGTTCGCTTACGCCGCAGTCGAATTGGTGGGCACTGCCGCGGGTGAGACCGAGAACCCGGAGAAGATCATGCCGCGGGCGATCAACTCGGTCATCGCACGTATCGCACTGTTCTACGTCGGCTCGCTCGTACTGCTCGCACTGCTGATGCCGTACACCGCATACCAGTCCGGTACCTCACCGTTCGTGACGTTCTTCTCGAGTATCGGCCTCGGCGGCGCGGGCACCATCATGAACATCGTGGTGCTCACGGCGGCACTGTCTTCCCTGAACGCCGGCCTGTACTCGACCGGCCGCATCCTGCGGTCGATGGCCATGAACGGCAGCGCGCCGGAGTTCACCAAGAAGATGACCAAGGGCGGAGTGCCGTTCGGCGGCATTCTGCTCACCTGCTTCATCACCTTGTTCGGAGTCGCCCTCAACGCGATCGCCCCCGGCGAAGCGTTCGAGATCGTGCTCAACATGTCTGCACTGGGCATCATCGCCAGCTGGGCAACCATCGTCCTGTGCCAGATCCAGCTGTACCGCTGGTCCAAGAAGGGCATCGTGGAGCGGCCCAAGTTCCGCCTCTTCGGCGCGCCGTACACCAGCTACGCGACGCTGGTGTTCCTGTTCGGCGTGCTGGTACTGATGGCCTTCGACGCGCCTATCGGGTCGTGGACCATCGCCACCCTGGTGGTCATCATTCCCGCCCTGATCGGTGGCTGGTACTTGGTACGCACCAAGGTGCTCACGGTCGCCGAGGAACGCTTGGGCTACACCGGTCAGTACCCGGTGGTGGCGAATCGTCCGACCGAACCGGAGGAGTGACCCTTACACACCCCGAGGAACAGGGCCCCGCATCGACTCGATGCGGGGCCCTGCTCATGCCGTCAAGATGTCTGGACGGCCGATGGTCAATGTTTGATGCTGCATGAGGAACTGCCCCTGTGCTTCGAGTGCGCAGACCCGGGCCGTCGGATGGCCGATTTTCGATATAACGAGTCCAGCATCAGCACCCATGGCAGCATCAGACAAATCGGTCGGGAGCCGAACAAAACGAAAGCAGCCCACCACATGCGCACAACCCTGACCACAGCACTCGCCGTACTAACGGCGATACCCCTCGCATTCCTCAGCGCCGCACCAGCCACAGCCGCACCCGGCGACACAATCGCCGCATTCAGCACCACACCGAACCCAGACGGCAGCAACACCGTCACCGGCACCTTCACCTCCACACAACCCGGCTACTTTCCGTTCTACTGCGGCTTCGCAGAAGACGACAGCGGCGACGGCTTGCCAGGCGGCGAGATCCTCAATGCCGATGTGGACGTCGCGGACCCCCAGGACGCCGTGCTCACGATTTCCGATACCAGCGTCCCTGACGGCACCTACACAATCGCGTGGTTCTGCTACACAAGAACAATCGACAGTAACCAATACAGACAACTCGTAGATGGAACACCCGGATTCGGTGCGCTGTTCGGAGAAGGCCAAATGACCAGCGAACCAGTAACCCTCACAGTCGGCAGCGCCGCCCCCAGCTGCACCGGATCAGTCTGCCTCCCTACCGGATCAGCCTTCGGCTTCTGACTCGGTCGTATCCGAGGTCCCCGCAACCATGCGGCGGGTCATCGTCATGTCCTAGTCTCCCGCACGGGCAGCTCACCCGATCGTCAGGAGAACCTGAGCCATCTCGATCGAGTGAAGGGCGAACGCCGCACGGGCGGCTCCGGAACCCCGGCCTTCACTGCTGCCGCTACAGCGTCGCTGAGTTCCACACAGGTCTCGAAACGATCGGCGGGGTCCTTGGCCAACGCGCGTGCGACCACCGCGTCGAGACCCCGCGGTAGTGATCTCCGACGCCGCGTCACCGCGGGCGGCTCGGCCGACAGATGGGCTGCGGTGATCGCGAGTGGCGTGGCCAAGGGGTACGGCGTTCGCCCGGTGAGTAATTCGACCAGAGTCGCCCCCAGTGCGTAGACGTCGGTCTGCGCGCTCAGCACTTCCCCGCGGAGCAGTTCCGGTGCCGCGTAGTGGATGGACGCCAGCACCGTTCCGCCGACGACCAACGGCGTCGAGTCGTCGACCAGACGCGCAATTCCCCAGTCGGACAACAACACCTGCTCGTAGCCGTCCACCCGCTCGGTGGAGATGAGGATGTTCGACGGCTTGACGTCCCGGTGCAGGACGCCGTTCGAGTGGGCGTAGTCGAGCCCCTTGGCCACCTCGGCGACGATGCGCGCCACCCGGGAGACGTCGAGCGCGATCTGACCGCGAGCGACCAGCCGCGCCGCGCTGTACCCGTCGACGTAGTGCATCGACATCCACAGCTGGTGCTCGAACTCACCGTGTTCGTGCACCGACACGATGTTCGGATGCACCAACAGCGCGGCAACGGTGGCCTCGGTCCGAAACTTGGTGCGTAGTCGCGGTGACCGCGATGCGTCACGATCGAGAACCTTCAGCGCTTCGAGCCGATCGTGTCCGCGACCGAGGACCAGGTACACCTCACTCATGCCGCCGACGCCCAGGCGACGCTGCACTCGAAAGCCCGCAAACTCGGTGCCCGGCTGCAACCGACCGAGAGTCACGGAATCACCTGTGCAACAGCACTACTCGCGGCACATCGACTCCCACGAAGGACGACCGGGCGAGACCGCAACATCGACAGAACTGTAGTCCGTTCGGATCTTCGCGGCGACTCGGCAGACTGTCGACGCGGGCTTGTCTCCCCTGCTCACCGGCTCCGTCACGTTTCGTCGCCCGCGCCGACGTCGTTTATGGTGATTACCGGTACTTGACCAAAACAAGGGAAAAAGAACGGCAAACCGATAGTGGTCAGCCGATCACCTCGACTCGAGTTGTAAGGAAGTCAAGTAAGTGAAAGCAGTAAAAGAAGCGTGGGGCGGCCTGCTCAAGCCGGTCTTCGTCCCCGCATCTATCGTCATTTTTGTCATGATCGCCTTCTCGGTGATCTACGCCGGCACTGCTGCCGACGCATTCGACAATCTCAACAACGCCATCACCAGCGGAGTCGGCTGGTGGTACATCCTGGCCACCACCGGCTTCGTGCTGTTCGCGCTGTACTGCGGTCTGAGCAAAGTCGGCAACATCCGCCTCGGACGTGACGACGAGAAGCCCGAATTCGGCGTCCTGTCCTGGTTCGCGATGTTGTTCAGCGCCGGCATGGGCATCGGCCTGGTGTTCTACGGCGTCGCCGAGCCTCTTTCGCACTACGTCACACCACCCGAAGCAGGCGGCGTTCCCGGCAGCACCGACCCGGCAGCCCGTCAGGCGATGGAGCTGACCCTGTTCCACTGGGGTCTGCACGCCTGGGCCATCTACGTGGTGGTCGGCCTCGGGCTGGCCTACATGACCTACCGCAAGGGACGCCCGCTGTCCGTGCGTTGGCTGCTCGAGCCGCTTCTGGGGCGCAAGCGCATCGAGGGCGGCATCGGCCATGCGATCGACGCCGTCGCCATCATCGGCACGTTGTTCGGCGTTGCCACCTCGCTCGGATTCGGTGTGCAACAGATCTCGGCCGGCCTCGAGTACCTGGGTTGGGTCGATACCAACAACTGGGTGACGGTCATCATCATCGCCGGAGTCACCGGTCTCGCGACGTTCTCCGTCGTGTCCGGCGTCTCACGCGGTCTCAAATGGCTCTCCAACATCAACATGGGAATGGCCGCGGCTCTGGCAGTCTTCGTTCTGATTGCCGGACCGAGCCTGTTTCTCATGCAGTCGTGGGTGCAGAACCTCGGCGGCTACATCCAGGCGTTGCCCGAGTTGATGCTGCGCACATCACCGTTCTCCGACGACGGCTGGACCGGCGACTGGACCATCTTCTACTGGGGCTGGTGGATGAGCTGGGCGCCGTTCGTCGGCATGTTCATCGCCCGCATCTCACGCGGCCGCACCATCCGCGAGTTCGTGTTCGGAGTGCTGCTGGCACCGACGATCATCGGATCGCTGTGGTTCACGATCTTCGGTGATGCCGGCATCCTGCGTCAGCGCGAGAACGGCGACCTGTTGGTCGACGGTGCCGTCGACACCAACACGAGCCTGTTTCAGCTGCTCGACACGTTGCCGTTGGCCACGATCAGCAGCGTGCTGGCGATCTTCGTCATCGTGTTCTTCTTCGTGACGTCCTCCGACTCCGGCTCGCTGGTCATCGACATCCTTTCCACTGGCGGCGATCTAGAGCCCCCGAAGATCACCCGCGTGTACTGGTCGATTCTCGAAGGCGTGGCAGCGACGGTTCTGCTCCTCATCGGCGGAACAGGATCGTTGACGGCCTTGCAAACGATGTCGATAGCCACGGCCGTGCCGTTCTCGATCATTCTGGTGCTCGCGTGCGTGTCGATGCTCAAGGCCTTCCGCTACGACGTCGCCACCACCCCGCGGTACGTGCGCGTGACCACTACGCCGGAGGTCGCGGACAGCGAACAGGACCCAGCTCGGTCGACTCCGCGCAAGAGGGCGTCGGCAGGCATCTCGAGCACGTTCTCCGGCCTGACAGCGTCACGGGAGGGACTCACTTCGCCCGGTCGCACCGGGACCGTCGTGCTCGCGGTGCACGAGGTGTCCACCGAACAGCTCGAGGTTCATCCCGAGACCGGAGCCGTCGAATACTCGAGTAACAACGCTCCCGTCGATCCGCTGGGCGGCGAGGTGTTCGACACTCAGGAGTTCGCGGACTCGGCCGAGGGACAGAAAGACAGCAACCACCCCGGCTGACCGATCGATCCATCTCTGGCCCTCGCGACAGTGTTGCGGGGGTCAGAGGTTTTTCGAAGCCCAGTCGGTGAGCGCCTCGAGCGACGGCAACAGCGCCTCACCCGAGGTCGTCAGGCTGTACTCCACCGAGATGGGGGGCCCGTCCGTGACGGCGCGCGCCACCAGCCCCGCTTTGCCGAGTTCTCCGAGTCGCTCCGACAGCACCGAGTCACTGATGCCGCCGACGGCGCGGCGCAGGTCCGAGAATCCCATCGGCCCGTTCATCAGCGTCGCAAGAAGAATTCCGTTCCATCTCTTGCCGAGAAAGCCGAAGGCTTTGGTCAACGCTCCGTCACAGGCACGGGAGTCATGTGGCTGTTCGTTCGTGACCATGACTCCACCCTACCGAGGTGCTACAGTCCGCCTTGCTACTTCTGATTTACTAGTGGCCCCAGAAATGAAAGCAGGGATCATGTTCATCGCAACCCTCGTCGTCTCGGTACTGCTCGCCGTGGCGCTCACGTTCTCGGCAATCGGCAAACTGACGAAAAATCCCTCCGTCATCCCGATGCTCGAGCAGGTCGGCGTCCCCGCCGACAAGATTCCGTGGTTGGCCTACGCGGAGATACTCGGTGCCATCGGCCTCCTGGTCGGCCTGTTGGTCTGGCCCATCGGCGTGGCAGCTGCTGTCGGCGTCATCCTCTACTTCGTCGGTGCGGTTGCCGCGCACCTTCGCGCCAAGGACAAGGACTTCGCCCCAGCCGCCGGACTCGCCGTGTTCGCCGTCGTGGCGCTGGTTCTACGGGTGCTCAGCGCCTGACCAGTCGTAGTCCATCTGGCCCGCGGTGGCGAGGGCGTGATCCGCGCCCGCCCACCGCGCGACCAGATGCAGCGCGAGATCGAGGCCGGCACTGATACCGGCCGATGTCGCCAGATCGCCGTGATCGATGTACCGAACGCCCTCGTGCACAACGAGCGCGGGCCACCTTGTCCGCAGCAATTCCAGATCTTCCCAGTGTGTGGTGACCGGACGCGCGTCGAGCAGTCCCGCTGCCGCGAGCACGAACGCACCGGTGCACACCGACGCGACCACTTCTGCGGTGGGTCGAGTTCGCTGTAGCCACTCCAGGACTCGGCCGTCCGCTTCGACCGCGTCGACGACGCCGCCGGGAACCAAGACGAGGTCGTAGGTCCGCGGATCGTCGATCGTGGTGTCGACGCCGATCCTCATGCCACCTCGCGCGCGTACCGATCCGTCATCGAGCCCGACGAGCGCAACCTCGAAAGGCGCTGCGCTACCGGCACGTTCGGCTACCCGGTTGGCCACCGAGAACACCTCGAACGGCCCGCAGGCGTCGAGCACCTCGACGTCGTCGAACAACAGAATCGCAATGCTTCTCATGTCGCCTCAGCTACTCGTGGTCGAGACGATGACGGGCACCATGACCGCAGCCATCACCGCAGTGTTCACATCGGAGACGGCCTTGCGCACTGCCTCTCCTGCCCACTCACCCTCGGCAATCTCCTTGGCCCGCTTCTTCAACAGCTTCTTGTCCGCGTCTGTGATGACCTTGTGCGTGAGATCCACGGCCGAGACGAGCGAGATCAGGGCCGCGGAATGTGGCTCGGGAGTCGTGCCGTCGACGAGCGCGCTTCGTAGCGCATCTCGCAGCACCTTCTCCCGCGAGGTATCGCGCGCGGGCCACGTCGTCGTCGGGAACAACCCAAACACCTTGTCCTGCTTCTCGGTGACGAAACCCTGCGCCGCCAGACGCGCGGCCAGTTCCTTGGCCAGATTCTTCTGCGACTTCTCGATCACCTTCTGCGGCTTCATCGGCCGTGATGTCGTTGCCACGAGATCGAACACACGGCGCAGCAGTGCGTCTTCGGGCGGCTCCCCCGCCACGACCACGTGATCCTTCTTGATCTGCTCATCGGGGCCGGTGATGCGCAGCGATCCACTCATTGCGAGCTCGACGACCAACGCGCCGGCCAGCACGCGCGGCAATTTGGTGCTGTCTGCCGACGGTTTGCCCGACTCGTCGTCGAGCAACAACAGCAGCAGATCCTCCGCAATCAACGTCATGGAGCGAGATTACCCACAACGCGCGCCCGATTTGCGGTGTTCACCTTCTCGATACCCAGTGTTTCACCGGTGCCGAACGAGTCAGTTGATCAAACTCTGCCAGTTCGACGGCACCCGTTCACGCGGCCCGGGAACCGTCTGGTCGAGTGGATGATGCTGCGGGGGAGCAAGTTCGGGGCCGTCGTACATCTGCTCGTCGGCGTAGTTGTAGAACCATTCCTCGCCGGGCTCGTAGCTCCGCACGAACTGATGTCGAGTGGATTCGGCGTGCTTGCTGGCGTGCTGCGACGGCGAGGAATCGCAGCACCCGATATGACCGCACTGCGCACACCGACGCAGGTGCACCCACCAGCCCTGCGTCTGCGTGCACTCGACACAGCCGGGTCCGGACGGCGGAACCTGCGGGTCGATGCCTTCGATGGTCATGATGCCTCCTCGACAGCGGGTTGGACTGGCAGTCTCACGATGAAGCGCGTGTTCCCAGGTTCGGACACCACCTGCAGGTCACCCTGGTGCTTCTTCACCACGATGCGCCACGAGATGTCGAGGCCGAGACCCGTACCCTCGCCGACGGCCTTGGTGGTGAAGAACGGCTCGAAGATGCGTGACCGAATCTCCTGCGGCACACCGGGTCCGGTGTCGCAGATCTCGATCTGCACCTGATCCTCGTCCAAAGACGTGCGCACAGTCAGAACCCCCGACCCGTCCATCGCCTGCACGGCGTTGTCGATCAGGTTCGTCCACACCTGGTTGAGTTCGGCGGCATAGGCGGGGATGGGCGGCACCGCTGGATCGTATTCCTTGACCACCGCGATGTCGTCACCGATCTTCCGGCCCAACATGATCAGTGTGCTGTCGAGCAACTCCCGCACATCCACGGTCTGGTACGGCGCGCGGTCCATCTGCGAATACTGCTTCGCGGCACCGACCAGGGTGGAGATTCGCGTGGTCGAATCCGCGATCTCGTTCATCAGCAACTCGGTTTCGACCGTGTAGTTGAGCCACCGAATCGCGCCCTCGAGCATGGTCGGATCGTCGACGGTCGCCGATACACGATCGAGCCACGGCACATCGAGCCCCGCCGAGACGAACGTGGGGGCAAGATCCCAGCCGTCTCGAATATCTTTGTCCTCGAACCATTCTCCGAGTTCGTCCTCGCGGTCCGACGCCTCCATGGCCGTCAACTTGGGCGCCTTGGCCACCAACTCCACGGCCTCGTTCTGCAGTTCGACCAGACGCGCCAGGCTGGCGCGGTCGAGGGTTCCGCCGGCGATCATCGCCAACTTCTGCCGCATGTGCGCCACCCGATTACGCAACGCGGACGTCGCCCGCACCGCGGCCGCGGCCGGATTGTTGAGCTCGTGCGTCAACCCTGCCGACAGAGAACCCAACGCCAGCAATCGCTCTCGCTGTTCCACCACTTGCTTGGTGTTCTGATTTCCGAAGAACAATCCTTCGAGCAGATGCAGGGCCATCGGAAACCACTCGCGCACGATCGATGCGAAACAGTCCGCGTCGAGCACGAAGAAGCGCGAGGGCTCACTCACCCGCATCGAACCCTGGTACGTCTGCGGCACCCGATCACCCAGATATGCCTGCCACGCACCGGCATACACCCCGCGTTGCGACGTTCGGTTGATCACCAGATCCTCGCCGCCCGAGAGCTTCGAGAGGACAACCGCACCGTCCATCAACACGTAGAAGCACGTCGCCGGGTCGCCCTCGGCGTACACCGGTCCGGGTTCGATCGTCTCGATGCGCCCGTCCCGACACAGCTCCGCCAGCTGAGAGTCGGTGAGATGCTCGAACAGGAACAGCGTCCGCAACTCCTCCGGATCACACGCGAGCGTGCTCACGGGTTCGCCAGATATCTGTGCACCAACATCACGGCCATCGCTCCTTCTCCCACTGCCGACGCGACACGTTTGGCCGAGTCGGATCGAACGTCCCCGGCCGCGAACACCCCGGGCACACTCGTCTCGAGGTGATGCGGAAGTCGGGTGGGCGTCCACCCGGCGGGTCCGCGTCCGTCGGTGACGAGATCCGGTCCGGTGACCACAAATCCATGATCGTCCCGAACGAGCACTCCGTCGAGCCACTCGGTACGCGGGGCAGCCCCGATGAACAGGAACAGGTACTGCGCGTCGACCGTCGAGGTCTCGTCGGTGGCCCGGTTGCGCAGCGTGATCGACTCCAGGTGACCGTCGCCTGCCACGCCCGCGACCTCGGTACACGGCCGAACGCTGATCTTCGGATTCTCTTCGATCTGCTTGATCAGGTAGTACGACATCGACGCTTCCAGCGAGGTGGCACGGATCAGAATGGTGACCGACCTGGCTCCGCGCGAGAGGTACACCGCTGCCTGACCGGCCGAGTTCGCGCCGCCCACGATGTAGACATCCTGCTCGGCACAGCGTGCGGCCTCGGTCATCGCAGACCCGTAGAACACACCCCGGCCGGTGAAGTCGTCGATTCCGGGTGCGTCCAATCGTCGATAGGCGACGCCGGTGGACAGGATGATCGTCTGCGCACTGATACTGCGGCCGTCGGCGAACCGCACGGTACGCGCGGATCCGTTGACGTCGAGACCCACTACGTCCTGCGTGGTGACGACCTCGGCACCGAACTTCAACGCCTGCCGCCGGGCTCGCTCGGCCAGCTGCGCACCCGAGACCCCGTCGGGAAATCCCAGGTAATTCTCGATGCGAGAGCTCTGACCGGCCTGACCGCCCGTCGCGGTCCGCTCGATCAGCGTCGTCCGCAGACCCTCCGACGCGCCGTACAGAGCCGCTCCGAGTCCTGCCGGACCGCCGCCGATCACGACGAGATCGTAGAACTCCTCCGACGGCGACACGGTCAGACCGAGCCGGTTACCGAGTTCGGCGTCGGACGGTTCGATCAACGCATCACCCTCGGTGGTGATGACCACCGGTAGTCGGTCGTCTGCCACACCTGCCGCGGCCAGCAGTCGCGCGCCCTCGGACTCGTCGGACATGTACCAGCGGTAGGGCAGTTGATTGCGGGCGAGGAACTCGCGAATTTCCGACGACCGCGCAGACCAGCGGTGGCCGACGATCTTGGTGTCCTCGACGGCGCGGTGGTCGTACGCGCACCAGGCCTCGAGTTGGGCGTCGAGCACGGGGTAGAGCTTTTCCTCGGGCGGATCCCACGGCTTGAGCAAGTAGTAATCCAGGTCGATGACGTTGATGGCGTCGATCGCCGCGTCCGTATCCGCGTAGGCGGTGAGCAGAATGCGGCGGGCCGTAGGGAAAAGGTCCATCGCCTGTTCGAGAAATTCCATGCCGCTCATCTGGGGCATGCGGTAGTCGGCCAACAGAATCGCGACCGGGGTGCCGCGCAGCGTGAGTTCTTTGAGTGCGTCCAGTGCCCCGGCACCGGATTCGGCGCGCACGATGCGGTACTGCTCGCCGTAGCGGCGGCGCAGGTCGCGGGCGACCGACCTCGATACTCCGGGATCGTCGTCGACACTGAGAATGACCGGTTTCATGACCCTCCAGGACTGATGCTCACCAACCTCATGAGCATGCCACCGGCTCGCCCCGAATGGGAGGCAAGCGGGCCTGGAAACAGCAGGGTCAGATTCGGCCGCGTCTGATCAGATCGAGTTCGTGTGGGGTGAGGAGTCGTTCGAGCTTCTCGGCCGGCCAGGTGCGCGGGCTCCCGCTCATCCTGGCGGTCTTCAACAGGGGTAGATCACTGCTGGTACGACGCATTATCGACTGTAATTTCACGGTGGATCACTCCGAACAATTTCTTCGTTGGTCCCGACACTCCGCTTGCTACATCGGTCAGTGTCCGCTCGGTGTTAACGCAGCAGTGGGATCTCGTGCGGCGTTTCGTGGGGAAACACGGTTTCTCGGGCCCCTCCTCGGGGTAAACATTTCTTCAAATCAACTGATCGGGGAACGTTCGTGAACACGTCGGGAAAGTCTGTGGCCAACACCGTTCAAGACAACGGTGCATTCGAGAAAGCGGCGCGCGCCGGCCACTTCGTCAGCGGAGTGCTGCACATCCTCATCGGATACATCGCGATCCGGCTGGCGTTCGGTCAGGCGGGTAACGCCGACCAGTCCGGCGCGCTCGCCGAACTGGCCGACAAGCCCGGCGGAAAGATCGCCCTGTGGGTGGCCGTGGTCGCCTTTGTCGCATTGGCCCTGTGGCGAATCGTCGAAGCGATCGTCGGCAAGAAATCCGACGCCGACGAGGGAAGTGCGCTCGATCGTCTCAAGGCTGCGGCACTGGCCGTCGTCTACATCGCGTTCGCGTTCTCCACCTACGGTTTCGCGACCGGTTCCGGAAAGTCCAGTGGCCAGCAGAACGCCGGCTACTCGGCCCGGTTGATGGAATCCGGCGGCGGCAAGCTGGTGCTGATCGTCGTCGCCCTCGTCGTCATCGGTGTGGGCGGCTACCACGTCTACAAGGGCGTCTCGAAGAACTTCCTCGATGATCTCGAAGGCCACCAGAGCGGCGCCGTCGTCAAACTCGGTATCGCCGGATACGCAGCCAAGGGCACGGCGCTGGTCGGGGCAGGCATCCTCGTCGTCGTGGCGGTACTGCAGTCCGATCCCTCCAAGGCCACCGGAATCGACGGTGCCGTCAAGACACTGGGTGCCCAGCCGTACGGGCAGGTTCTGCTGGTCCTCGCCGGAGTGGGAATTGCGCTCTACGGGCTGTACGCATTCGTGCTGGCTCGCTTCGCTCGCATGTGAGCGGGAGTGGAGCTCGCTTCGCTCGCAGGTGAGCGGTAACTCGTAGCACGGTACGAAGTTCCGCTCACCTAGCTGGCCAACTGTGTCCGCTGACACATAGGATGCGCACGATTGTGTGTGACAGTCAGTTGCACTTACCACGACCAATTGGAGGCCCACGTTGAGCAAGACTCTCGAAGCCACGATCGATATCGCCGCGAGCCCCGAGACGGTCTGGTCGATCGTCTCCGACCTCCAGCGCATGGGCGAATGGAGCCCGCAGTGCAAGAAGATGAAGGTCCTCGGCGGACCGGTCGGCAAGGGCACCAAGACGCTCAACGTCAACCGCAAGGGCCTGCTCGTCTGGCCGACGACGTCCAAGGTCGTCACCTTCGAGCCCAACCGTGAACTCGCGTTTCGCGTCGTCGAGAACAAGACGATTTGGTCCTACACCCTGACCCCCACCGCCACCGGAACCACCGTCGTCGAGAAGCGGGAGGCACCCAGCGGCACGTCGGCGGTGTCGTCGTTGCTGGTCAAGCGCATCCTCGGCGGCATCGACCAGTTCGACGTCGAACTCGTAGAGGGTATGAACAGCACCCTGCGCCGCATCAAGGTCGAGAGCGAGAAGCTGGGAAAAAAATAATTCTTCTCAGGAAGGTTTCAGGTTTGTTTCCCTCGGGCATCCGTCGTTTCGACAAGCAAACGACACGAACGGAAAGTGGGGGCAACATATGTTGGGTCTCGGATTCATCGGCTGGATCATCATCGGCGGACTTGCAGGTTGGATCGGCAGCAAGATCATGAAGACGGATGCTCAGATGGGCATCATCCTGAACATCGTCGTCGGCATCATCGGTGGCCTGATCGGCGGATACCTGCTCAAGGTCTTCGGCGTCGACGTCGAAGGTGGCGGACTGATCTTCAGCTTCATCACCTGCATCCTCGGCGCAGTTATCCTGCTCTTCCTGGTCAAGCTCGTGACAGGTCGCAGCCGCGTCTGATCGACTCGCAGCTCCCGACTGCCGGGGCACCTCACGTACGCTGTGAGGGCCTCGGCAGTCGTGCGTCTGCGACTCGATTGCTCCAGCACCACGACCTGCCAACACCTGTCCGACGAAAAGTTAGAGGAGACCGTGGCACGCCGTCCCGCCCCGATTGGTCAACCGCCCCGCACCGGAGTGGCTCACATCGTCGACTTGGTCCGTGAAACGGTTCCACCGCTACACCCAGCAGGGCTTCCGTTCGTCGGTGGTCCGCTCGCAGTTGCAGTGCTCGGCCGCCGCTCGAAGTGGGTTCGCAATGCCGGCCTCGTCGCCGCCGGAGCCTGCGCCACCTTCTTCCGCCACCCGTCACGGGTGCCGCCGAACCGCCCCGGCGTCGTCGTAGCCCCGGCCGACGGTCTCGTCACGCTCGTCGATACTGCGGTCCCGCCGGCCGAGCTCGATCTCGGCTCCGAGCCGGTCCCGCGCGTGAGCATCTTCCTCTCGGTCCTGGACGTGCACGTACAGCGTGTTCCCGTCGGCGGGCGAGTGATGGAGGTCGTTCATCGCCGCGGCCAGTTCAAATCCGCTGATCTAGCCGAAGCCAGCGAAGTCAACGAACGCAACAGCATGCACATCAGGACCGACTCCGGTCAGGACGTCGCCGTCGTGCAGATCGCCGGTCTCATCGCGCGACGCATCATCAACAACGCCAAGGTGGGCGATACCCTCTCGATCGGCGACACGTACGGCCTGATCCGATTCGGCTCACGCGTCGACACCTACTTCCCTGCGGGCACGACGCTGCTGGTCGAGCGCGGCCAACGCGCAGTCGGTGCCGAGACGGTCCTCGCCGAGCTGTCGCAGTAGACACCGACATGATCACCAGACGCGCCAAGCCGCCTGCTGCCATCCGTCTGCTCCCGTCCGTCGTCACGATTCTCGCGCTGTGCTCCGGCCTGTCCGCGGTCAAGTTCGCCCTCGACGGTCAGCTCGGCACCGCACTCGCCATGATCGGTGCCGCCGCCATTCTCGACGCGTTGGACGGGCGAATCGCGCGTCTGCTCGACGCCACCAGCAAGATCGGTGCCGAACTGGACTCGCTGTCCGACGCCATCTCGTTCGGCGTCGCCCCGGCACTGGTCCTGTACGTCACGTTGCTCGAGGGCAGCAGCGGCGGCTGGATCGTCGCACTGGTCTATGCGGTGAGCATCGTTCTCCGGCTGGCCCGCTTCAACACCTTGCTCGACGAGGATGACACCCCCGCGTACGCCCGCGAATACTTCACCGGCGTTCCCGCACCCGCCGGGGCACTCATCGCGCTGGCCCCGATCGCCGCATTCGAGGAATTCGGCGACGGCTGGTGGGCATCGTTCTACGTCGTCGCCGGATGGTCGATCGTCACCGCGGCTCTGATCGTCAGCCGCATCCCCACCCTCGCGCTCAAGACGGTCTCGGTCCCGCCTCGGTTGGCGGCCATCCTGCTGGTTCTGGTGGCCCTGCTCGCCGCCGCGCTCATCACCTTCCCGCTGGTTCTCCTGATGGGATTGGTGCTGGCCTACCTGGTCCACATCCCGTTCGCGGTGCGATCACAGCGCTGGACTGCCGCGCGCCCGTACACGTGGGACGCCAAGCCGGCCGAGCGCCGCGCCGAGCGACGGGCCATCCGACGCGCGCCGGGTAACAATCGGCGGTCGCAGGCACGCCTGGGACTGCGTCGGCCTCGTAGTTAGCGCCTCGCCGCTACTGTTGACCGTGTGACCGATTCTGGATCGAAGGCACCCGAGCTCGTTCTCACCGCCCGACTGAACACCTCGGCGGCCGACGCCAGACGAGGCGTCGTGCGACTGCATCCGGAGGTACTCGCCGCCCTCGGCCTGCGGGAGTGGGATGCGTTGTCGCTCATCGGTTCTCGGCGTACTGCGGCCGTCGTCGCTGCGGCTCCCGAGGGTTCGCCACAGGGCACCGCACTGCTGGACGACGTCACTCTCTCCAATGCCGGCTTGCGCGAAAATGCCACTGTCGCAGTCGCGCCCGTCACCGTCTACGGCGCCAAGACCGTCACGGTGACCGGCTCCGCGCTCGCCACCGGTTCCATCTCCGACGCCACCCTGCGACAAGCGTTGCTCGGCAAGGTGTTGACGGTGGGCGACACGGTATCTCTGCTCCCCCGCGACCTGGGCCCCGGTACGTCGACGAGTTCGGCGACGCAGGCACTGTCGAGGACGTTCGGGGTTGCCTGGACCACCGAACTGTTGACGGTCTCGGCCGTCGACCCGTCGGGTGGGCCGGTGAGTGTTCAGCCCAACTCGGCGGTGAGCTGGGGAACCGGCACCGTGGCTGCTTCCGGTACAACACAATCCGCGTCGCATGCGCCCAGGGCTGCTCCCCCACGAGTGAGCGCTGCTGATCTTGTGGGCGTGAACGTTCAGTCCGCCAAGCTGACCGAGTGGCTGCGGTTGGCCTTGGACGAATCGGAACTGCTGGCCACACTCGGCGCGTCGCCGCATCTGGGAGTGCTGATCACCGGGCCGGGTGGGGTGGGCAAGGCCACGTTGGCCCGCGCGGTGATCGGTGAGCGGGCCTGCGTCGTACTGGACGGTCCGTCGATCGGCGCGCTCGAGGCGTCCGCTCGCGTCGAGCGAGTCACTGCGGCGGTGGACGAACTCGCCGGCTCCGGGGTTCTCATGATCACCGACGTGGACGCACTGTTGCCGTCCGATCCCGAACCGGCGTCGACCTTCGTGCTCGACGTGCTGCGCCGGGCCGTCGACACTCCGGGGCTGGCGCTGATCGCGACGACCGCGCATCCCGAGGCCACCGACGCCCGACTCCGGGGCCAGGACCTGTGCGATCGCGAGCTCACGCTCACCCTGCCCGACGCCGCCGGCCGCAAGGGATTGCTCGAACACTTGCTGAAGAAGGTGCCGCAGAACGACGTCGATCTTGTCGAGATCGCTTCACGAACACCGGGTTTCGTAGTCGCGGATCTCGCTGCACTGACACGTGAGGCGGCGTTGCGTGCCGCGGCCCGCGCGTCGGATAGCTCGGCCGCAGCGTCATTGACTCAGGACGATCTGGTGGGCGCTCTGCAGGTGATCCGCCCGCTGTCACGTTCGGGTAGTGAGGAGCTCGCGATCGGCAGCCTGTCCCTCGAGGACGTCGGCGACATGGTCGAGACCAAGCAGGCACTCACCGAGGCGGTGCTGTGGCCGCTTCGTCATCCGGATTCGTTCGCGCGCTTGGGAATCGAACCGCCGCGCGGTGTGCTGCTCTACGGTCCACCCGGGTGCGGCAAGACATTCCTCGTGCGCGCTCTCGCCAGCTCCGGCCAGCTCAGCGTGCACTCGGTCAAAGGCGCAGAGCTGATGGACAAGTGGGTCGGCTCCTCGGAAAAGGCTGTGCGAGAGCTCTTTCAGCGGGCCCGCGATTCTGCCCCCTCGCTCATCTTCCTCGACGAGGTCGATGCGCTCGTACCCCGGCGCGGGCAGAGCTCGGATTCGGGCGTCGGTGATCGGGTCGTGGCAGCGCTGCTGACCGAGCTCGACGGCGTCGAACCGTTGCGTGACGTGGTGGTCCTGGGAGCAACCAACCGGCCCGATCTGATCGACCCGGCTCTGCTGCGGCCCGGCCGGCTCGAGCGTCTGGTGTTCGTGCCGCCGCCGGATTCCGATGCCCGGGTGGACATCCTGAAGGCGTCGGGCAAGTCCATTCCGCTGGCCGAGGACGTCGATCTGGAATCTCTCGCCCGCGATCTCGACGGTTACTCCGCCGCCGATTGCGCGGCGCTGCTGCGCGAGGCGGCATTGACGGCGATGCGTCGGTCGATGGATGCCGCCGCCGTCACTGCTGCCGATGTCGCCACTGCTCGGGCGACGGTCAAGCCGTCACTCGATCCCGAGCAGGTGGCGCATCTGCAGGCCTACGGGAGTGCCTAGCGGCAGTGGCGTGGTTGAGTGCCCTCTGAGGCACTTAAACACGCCACTGCGGCGGAGCCGCACTCACTTCCAGCGGGCGAGGACCTCTTCGGCGCGCTTGGCGAGCACCATCTGGAAGATCGGTCCGAAGCTGATGCGACCGACACCGAGGGATGCGAAGTGCGAGAGATCGCCCTCGGCGGGGTTGGCGATGGCGTTGATCGGCAGCGGGAGTTCCTCGGCCAGACGCTTGTAGTCGGCGTCGTTGTGGAAACCGACAGGGTAGAGCGAGTCGGCTCCGGCAGCGGCGGCCAGCTTCAGACGCGCGATGGCGCGGTCGACGCGATCGTTCTCGTCGCCGATCTCCTTGACGAACAGGTCAGTGCGGGCGTTGATGACCACGTGCACGTCGGTGGCGTCGGACGCCGCGCGCAGTGCTCCGACGAAGTCGGCGTGCTCCTGCGCCTCACGGAGGCGTCCGCCCTCGCTGTGGACGGTGTCCTCGATGTTGAGGCCGACGGCTCCGGCCGAGATCAGTCCGTCGATCAGGCGCTTGGGGTCCTCGCCGTAGCCGGATTCGATGTCGACCGAGAGCGGTGCGTCGACGGCTCCGGAGATCTGCGTGATGCGGGCGAGGAGTTCGTCGAAGGTGATGCCCTCGTTGTCCGGCTTGCCGATGGAGTCCGAGACCGGGTGACTGCCGACGGTCAGCGCAGTGAATCCGGCGGAGACGGCAAGGTTGGCGGACCAGGCGTCCCACACCGTCGGCAACACGACCGGGTTGCCCGGCTTGTGCAGCTCGAGCAGGGTGGTGGCTTTCTGGGACAGGTTCGTCATAAAAGACTCCTTCGCGGTGGCTGTGGAGAACGTACGTTCTCTCGACAACCAACATACGCGCTTCAGTCGATCAAATCGAGGGCTTTCATCCGGTCGAACACCATCAGCGATCCCGGCGCGACGTCGGGCATCGCGGCGTACTCGTCCCGGGTGAAGTACCTGATCTCGGCAATTTCGCTGGTCGGCGACGGTTCGCCCACCAGATCGGCCAGAAAGCAGGTGATCTCGAGCGGTGTTCCCGTCGGATGTCCCCAGGCCTCGCACTCGAACACTCCGAGGAGCCGAGCTTCGATCACTGCGACGTCCAGTTCTTCCCTGATCTCCCGGTGCAATGCCTGCTCTGACGTCTCACCGGGGTCGATCTTGCCGCCCGCCATGTAGAACGCGGATTTGCCAACCGATCGCGCCTGGATCATTCGACGGTCCCGAACGTAGGCCAACCCGGCCGTCCGAATGAGCCTCTCACCGTTCGCGGGCACAGTTCCTCTTTCCGAGATACGTCCGATTTGTACCGCTGGGTCCGCCGTCGACCACGCAAAGTAGGATGGAATCCGACAACCGAGGTGCCACCGTTCGGTGGCCGGTTCGTTATTTCTCAAAGCCATAGGTCGAATTTCACACAGATTTCCAAACCCTACTCATCGCCGCCCTACGACCACCGCCTCGGCCCCGCAGCCGATGCGACCCGAGACGACGGAGTGATTTTTGCTCGCCATTCTTCTTGCGCACACCGCCGCCGCGCTGCTCGCCCCGCTCCTCGTCCGGTGGTGGGGTCGCACTGCCTTCTTCCCGCTCGCACTCGTTCCCCTGCTGAGTCTGATCTGGGTGTTCGTCAACTGGAACACAGAGCAGAAGCTGAGTATCGAGTGGGTTCCCGGCCTGTCGATGGACATCGATATGCGGTTCGACTCCCTCGCCGCCATCATGTCGTTGCTGGTGCTGGGCATCGGCGCGTTGATTCTGCTCTACTGCGCCCGCTACTTCGAGGACGACGAGCCACGGCTCGGCCTGTTCGCCGCCGAAATGGTCGCGTTCTCCGGTGCCATGTTCGGCCTCATCACCAGCGACAACATGCTGGTGCTCTACATCTTCTGGGAAATCACGACGGTCCTGTCGTTCCTGCTCGTCGGCCACTACGCCGAGCGTGCCTCGAGTAGGCGCGCGGCCACGCAGGCTCTGCTCGTCACCACCGCAGGCGGGCTGGCGATGTTGGTGGGCATCATCGTCCTCGGCCAGGCCGCGGGCACGTACAACCTGTCCGAGGTCGTCACGAACGCCCCGGGCGGCTGGCTGCCCGGCGTGGCGATCGTGTTGATCCTCATCGGCGCGCTGAGCAAGTCGGCCATCGTGCCGATGCACTTCTGGCTCCCCGGAGCCATGGCCGCCCCCACACCGGTCAGCGGCTACCTGCACGCCGCGGCCATGGTGAAGGCCGGCATCTACCTGGTGGCGCGCCTCGCACCGGGTTTCGCCGACTCGGGTCCGTGGCGCGCGACCATCATCAGCTTGGGGCTGCTGTCGATGATCCTGGCCGGGTGGCGCGCGCTTCGTGCGTTCGACCTCAAGCTCATCCTGGCGTTCGGCACCGTCAGCCAACTCGGCTTCCTGATGGTGCTGGTGGGCATCGGCTCCGAAAAAGCCATGCTGGCCGGCCTGACGATGGTGATCGCGCACGCGATGTTCAAGGCAACACTGTTCATGGTCGTGGGCATCGTCGATCACACCACCGGCACGCGCGACATCCGCAAGCTCGCCCACCTGGGCAAGAAGGCCCCGTGGCTCGCCGCCATCGCAGCGCTCGCTGCCGCCAGCATGGCCGGCTTGCCCCCGATGATCGGTTTCGTCGGTAAGGAAACAGCCCTCTCGGCGGTGATCAGCACTCCGACGCTCGATCCGACCGTCGCCGCCCTCGTCGTCGCAGGCTTGGTGATCGGGTCGATTCTCACCGTCACCTACAGCATCCGATTCGTCTGGGGCGCGTTCGGCCGCAAGCAACTCAAGCGTCCGAGTCCGTCGGTGAAGAACATGCACGCGCCGTCCGCACTGTTCCTGGCCGCGCCTGCATTCCTGGCCGTCCTCGGTGTGGTCGCGGGATTCGCGTCCTCGATCGTCGACCGCATCGTGAGCCCCTACGCACGCACCCTGCCGTCGTACGGGCAGGAGCCGTATCACCTGGCGCTCTGGCACGGGTTCAACCTGCCGCTGGCGTTGACCGTCGTCGTCGTCACCGGCGGCGTCGGGCTGTTCATCGCTCATCGTGTGGTCAACCGACTCAAGTTCGAGCACCCACCGCTCGGCAACGCCGACCGCATCTACGACAACGTACTCAAGTCCATGGACACCCTGTCCATCCGCCTCACCGGCACCACGCAGCGCGGTTCGCTCCCCCTCACCCAGGGCACCATCCTGCTGACCCTGGTGCTGCTGCCGATCATCGTGTTGCTCGTCGGGCAGAAGCCAGGCCTGGAGTACACCCTGTGGAACACCCCGCTCCAGTTGGTCATCGGCGTGATCATGATCGCGGGTGGCCTCGGCGCAACCGTCATGCGAAACCGACTGGCCAGCGTCATCCTCGTCGGACTCACCGGCTACGGCTGCGGCGTCATCTTCGCCATCCACGGTGCACCCGACCTCGCCCTGACCCAGTTCCTCGTCGAGACCCTGACCCTCGTGGTCTTCGTGCTGGTGCTGCGCAAGCTACCGGCCGAGGTCGACGATCGAGGCTCGGCCGGATCTCGCGGACCCCGCGCCGCGCTCGCCGTCGCCGTCGGCGCAACGGTCAGCGTGCTGGGCGCATTCGCGATGAACGCCCGCAGCGCAGCTCCGGTGTCGCTGCAGTTCCCCGAGGCCGCGTACGAGCTGGGCGACGGCAAGAACATCGTGAACGTGATCCTCGTCGACATCCGAGCCTGGGACACCCTCGGCGAGATCTGCGTACTGCTCGTGGCCGCAACTGGCGTGGCCAGCCTGGTCTTCCGCAACCGGCGGTTCGGCAGCGCTCCGCGGGTGTCCGACGCCCCCGCATCGAACGCCTCCTCGTCGAACTCGGACTCCAACTACGCGGCGGAGACGACGTGGCTGTTGGGTGGCGACCTGATCGATCCGCGTCATCGGTCGCTGATTCTCGAAGTGACGACGCGGCTGATCTTCCCGACGATCATGGTGCTCTCGATCTACTTCTTCTTCTCCGGCCACAACGCCCCCGGCGGCGGTTTCGCCGGTGGCCTCACGGCCGGGTTGGCGTTGGTGCTGCGGTATCTCGCGGGCGGCCGCTACGAGCTCGGCGAGGCGGTGCCGATCGATGCCGGAAAGATCCTGGGTCTCGGGTTGATCTTCGCGGCCGGTACGGCGGTGGCGTCGATGTTCCTCGGCGCACCTGCACTGTCCTCGGCGACGTTGGAAGTGACGCTGCCGATTCTCGGTGACATCAAGCTCGTCACCGCATTGTTCTTCGACCTCGGTGTGTATCTCATCGTGGTCGGGTTGGTACTCGACGTGCTGCGCAGCCTCGGCGCACGTCTCGACGCACAGGTGGAAATGCAGAGCCAAGGCCGAGTGAGCGCCCCATGACCGCTGATCTCGGAATGCTCATAATCGTCGGCGTCCTCGTCGCCGCCGGCGTCTACCTGCTGCTCGAACGCAGCATCACCAAGATGCTGCTCGGCCTGTTGCTGTTCGGCAACGGCGTCAATCTGCTGTTGCTCACCGTCGGTGGGCCGGCCGGTACGCCGCCCATCGTGGGCCGGGACAATTCCCTGGGCCAAAGCATGGCCGATCCGTTGGCGCAGGCGATGATCCTGACGGCAATCGTCATCACCATGGGTATCGCGGCCTTCGTCCTCGCACTCGCCTACCGATCGTTCACGCTCAACACCAAGGACGACGTCGAGAACGACCCCGAGGACACCAAGGTGTCCAAGCGCCGGTCGATGGCCGAGGCACCCGACCGCGACCGCTCCGACGACCCGGTTACAGGCGAACCGAGCTTCGGCGGCGATGCATTCGACTCGAAGGGCAATCCGATTCCCCTCGAGGAGATCAGAAACCTCGAAGACCTCGAGTGCTACGAGGATCTGCACGACGGCGACTTCGACAACGACGACGACAACCCACAGCTCCGCGGGCTCGACGGTCTCGATACGGCCGAGAAGGACGACAGCCGCCCAGAGAACGGCAGCACCGAGGACCGCAGCACCGACGACACGAAGGGAGACGACAAGTGACGATCTCCCCGGGCGTGATCGATGCCCTGACTCCACTACCCGTTCTCATTCCGATGCTCGCCGCGGCCCTGACGTTGGTACTCGGCCGCAAACCCCGCGCACAGCGTTTCATCACCATCGTCGCCCTGACTGCCGTGGTCGCGATCTCGTCGATGATGCTCTACCTCGCCGATCGCGACGGCACCAGCGCACTTCAGGTCGGCGGCTGGGATTCACCGCTCGGCATTTCCCTTGTGGTGGACCGACTTTCGGCGATGATGCTCGTCGTTTCCTCGATCGTGTTGCTCGCGGTCATGGTGTACTCGATCGGTCAGGGTATCCGCGACGGCAGTGAGAATCAGCCGGTCTCGATCTTCCTGCCGACATACCTCGCACTGACCGCGGGCGTGTGCAACGCGTTCCTGGCCGGCGACCTGTTCAATCTGTTCGTCGGCTTCGAGGTACTGCTTGCCGCCTCGTTCGTGCTCCTGACTCTGGGAGCCAGCGCCGACCGCGTGCGAGCAGGCGTCTCGTACGTGATGGTCTCGATGGTGTCCTCGCTGATCTTCCTGATCGGTATCGCCTTGGTCTACGGAGCCACCGGAACGCTGAATCTGGCACATATCGCGGTGCGGATGGACGACATCCCGTCGGGCACGAGAACCGCGATCTTCGCCGTGCTGCTGGTGGCGTTCGGCATCAAGGCCGCGGTGTTCCCGCTGTCGACGTGGCTTCCCGACTCGTATCCCACCGCCCCGGCCCCGGTCACGGCAGTGTTCGCCGGCTTGCTGACGAAAGTCGGTGTGTACGCGATCATTCGCGCACATACCCTGCTGTTCCCGGACGGCTCACTCGACAACGTGCTGATGGTCTGCGCCCTGCTGACGATGCTCGTCGGCATCCTCGGCTCCATCGCACAGAGCGACATCAAACGACTGCTCTCGTTCACCCTCGTCAGCCACATCGGCTACATGATCTTCGGTGTCGCGCTGTCGACCCAATCGGGATTGTCCGGCTCGATCTACTACGTCGCGCACCACATTCTGGTGCAGACGACGCTGTTCCTCGTCGTCGGTCTGATCGAGCGCCAGGCCGGTTCGTCGTCGCTACGGCGACTCGGCGGTTTGGCTGCGGCCAGCCCCGTGCTGGCGATCGTGTTCCTGGTCCCGGCCCTCAATCTCGGTGGCATTCCACCGTTCTCGGGCTTCATCGGCAAGGTCGCACTGCTGCAGGCCGGTAGCGAACAGGGCAGCGTGTTGGCCTGGCTGCTCGTCGCCGGTGGCACCGTGACCAGCCTGCTGACGCTGTACGTGGTGGCGCGCGTGTGGACCAAGGCGTTCTGGCGGGCTCGCGCCGACGCCCCCGAGGGCGATCTGGCGGACAACAGCCCGTCCGCCCTGCTCGACGACTCGTCCGACATTCAGTTCGGTGACCGCGAGGACGTCGGCCGGATGCCGGCCTTCATGTTGATCCCGACGATCGGCCTCGTCGTCGTCGGCTTGGCGATGACGGTATTCGCCGGCCGCATCATCGACATCAGCGACCGCGCCGCAGCGGACCTCCGCGATCGCTCGGTGTACATCGACGCGGTGCGCGGTGCGGAATTCGTCGGCGATCAGGCCTACGAGCAGGCTCGTGCAGACGAGGAGGGCACCCGATGAAGATGAAGATGGACCGCTCGATTCTGCTGCGCCTGTGGACCCTCGCCTGGTTGACGGCCATCTGGGTTCTGTTGTGGGGCAACGTTTCTGCCGCGAACATCCTCGGCGGTATCGCGGTGGGTCTGCTGATCATGGTGCTGCTGCCGTTGCCGCGGGTGCCGGTCGAGGGCCGCATCCACGTGTTCTCGCTCGTCAAGCTTGCCGTCGTATTCCTCTACTACGCAATCGAATCCAGCGTCAGCGTCGCCTGGTTGGCGATCCGGCCGAAGGCCCCGCCGGTCACCGGAGTGCTGCGCTGCCGGATCGCGATCAAATCCGATCTGGTGCTCACCCTGTTCGTCGACGCGATGAATCTGGTGCCCGGCACCATGGTGCTCGAGATCGACCGAACCCGACGCCTGCTGTACGTGCACGTGCTGGACATGGGTACCCAGAAGGCGGTCGACGGCTTCTACGCCTACGTCCGACATCTGGAGAAGCTGTTCATCGCCGGCTTCGAGCGTGATTCCGACTGGAAGCCCAGCCCCCTGCACTACCAGGAGTACGAGCAGTACCACGGCGTGCTCGGCGACGACCCCGTCGAGGCCGATTCTGACGCTCCTCGGGACGACAAGAAGACCGACGACAAGAGGAAGGGGGACTGGTCGTGACCGTCGTACTCGCCGTAGCAGGCGTCCTCCTGATCGCCGCCGCGATCCTGACCGCGTTCCGACTGCTCGACGGCCCCAGCACACTCGACCGACTCGTCGCGATGGACACAATTCTTGCCGTCTCCATGTGCGGCCTCGCGGTATGGGCCGTCTACAGCCGCGACACCACGCTGGTACCGGCCATCGTCGCGCTGTCGCTGGTCAGCTTCGTCGGATCGGTCAGCATCGCACGATTCAGGGTGAGGGACGAATGAGCACCGTTGCGCAGGTCATTGCATCCATCTTCATTCTGTTGGGGGCGCTACTGGCGTTCACCGCCGCCGTGGGCATAGTGCGCTTCCCCGATACTCTCTCGCGGATGCACGCGGCCACCAAGCCGCAGGTGGTCGGTCTGATCATGGTGTTGATCGGGGCAATCATCAGCCTGCGCGGAAACGTCGACATCTGGATGCTCGTGCTGGTGGGTATTTTCACCCTGGTGACCGCTCCGGTCATCGCTCATACGGTCGGCCGCGTGGCCTACCGAGAGCAGCGGGGCCGCGACGGCCTGCTGATCGTCAACGAGATGGAACCGGACGAGTCCGATCGGTAGCTCTGGGCGAATCGGCGAAGAACACCGCATGGAAGCCGACCGCCATGGCTGCCAGTACGCCGAGAACGAGCGGCCCGAACACCTGAGGGTGTGACGCGAATGCGGCGGCTAGGTAGCGGTAGCTCACCAACAGCGCAGCCATCGCGGCGCAGCCGTAGGCCACCAACGTGATTCGGGCCCGATCCCAGCCGCGCTCGGGGTCACGGAGGACGGATTCGAGGGTCAGGCACAGCACTGCACCGGCCACCAGATCGACGCCGTAGTGGTATCCGAATCCGAGAGTGGCCGCGAGCGTACCGAGCAACCACAGGGTGCCGCCGGCGCGCAGCCACCAGGGGCCGCGTCGGGAATGGATGAAGATGCTCAGCGCCCATGCGGTGTGCAGGCTCGGCATGCAGTTTCTCGGAGTCTCCGAGTCGAACGGAATCCCGCCGAGCGCGCCCGAGAGCGGCATGACCTGCGACGGCCACGAATCGAACGCGAACATCGGTCCTACCACCGGGAACAGCAGATAGAACACCGGTCCGACGAGTCCGATGAGCAGGAACGTGCGGAACAGGAAGTGCCTCGGCCAGGCTGCACCCGCGGCCACTCCGCGTAGCTGGTACAGCGCAACGACGATCGCCGCGACGGGCAGCTGGATGTAGATCCAGTGCAGCGTTCCTTCGGCGACCGGTCCGAGGCGGTCCAGGATGTTGCCCAGCACCCAGGACGGATTCCCCAGCGCATGATCGGCGGCGTATGCGTATTCGTCCAGAACGTAGGGCCGGGCGACGGTGGTGATGTGCAACCAGGCGTCGCCCGCCTTGGTCGCGAGCAACAGCAGTGCTCCCAGAGCAACACCGCGCATCGCCCGAGTGTCCCCCCGACGGGCGACGTGGACCCCGAGCCCGACCAACACGAGGGACGGGCCGTTGCCGACCGTCAGGGTGGCGTCGAAACCGAATCGGACACCGAGCACAGCAGCATCGATCAGCGCTGCGATGGCCAGGGTGCGCAGACGGAGAGCAGGGTTCAGTCCTACAGTGGCCAGGACCAGCGCCGCCCACGGCAGCGACATCGACTTCGGTGTGCCGAACAGGTCGTTCCACACGCTCGGCAGCGGGCCGGGGAAGTTCCAGACCGTCGCGATGATCTGCAGCAGCACCAGGAACGCGGCAACGAGGGCAGCGCCGACGATCAGGGGACGAACAGAGTTCTCACGTGTCGAATCGACCTCGACGGTCCCGACGTCCCCCTGCAGCACGCCGTTGATCGTAAACGGTGAGTGAACACAAAGTTAAATACAAACGGTCACGATTGGAGCTCGGTGACCAACGACTCCACGACGGCTCGCAGATCTCCGCCGGACTGCGCAGCCACCGCACGCTGGCGTTGGTACGACGCCCCGCGCCGGGGAATGTCGGCCACCGCGGCCAACTCGTCGACGCAGTTCAACCGCACGGCCGTCGGCGTCAACTTCTCGAGCAGGTCGTGCAAATCGTCGGTGACCAGGCGTTCGTTGCTGCTCGAGTCCAGGATGATCTCGGCATCGAGGCCGTATCGGGCCGCTCGCCACTTGTTCTCCTGCACGTGCCACGGCGGGATGGACGGCAGTGTCTCCCCCGCTTCGAGTCGCTCGTCGAGGTGGACGATGAGGCAGTGTGTCAACGCGACGAGGGCCGCCAACTCCCGCTTGCTCGACGCCCCGTCGCACACTCGAACCTCGATGGTTCCCCACTTCGGTGCCGGCCGGATGTCCCAATGCATGCCGCCGAGTTGCTCGATGACGCCGGTCTTGAGCTGATCGCGAACGAATCCCTCGAACTGCGACCAGTCCTCGAACTGGAACGGCAGACCGGCTGTCGGAAGTTGCTGGAACATCAGCGCACGATTGCTGGCGTATCCGGTGTCGTTTCCAGCCCAGATCGGCGAGGAGGCGGACAACGCCAGCAGGTGTGGGTATTGCAGGAGCAGCGAGTTGAGAATGGGAAAGACCTTGTGCGGCGACGAGACTCCCACGTGCACGTGCACTCCCCAGATCAGCATCTGCCGACCCCACCACTGGGTGCGCGCGATCAGCTCGTCGTAGCTCGGCGAGCTGGTGAGCTGCTGGGTGGACCATTCGGCAAACGGGTGCGTGCCCGCCGAGAACAGGTCGATTCCCAGCGGATCCGCGGCGCGGCGCACCAGGTCCAACGAGCCGCCGAGGTCCTCCATGGCCTCCCCGACGTTCTCGCACACTCCGGTGACGAGCTCGACGGTGTTGCGCAGTAATTCCTTCGTCACCCGAGGGGTGTCCCCGGCGATATCGCGCACGCCGTCCATGACCGCTTCGGCGGAGTTGACCAGGTCTCGCGTGTTCTTGTCGACCAGTGCGATCTCCCACTCGACGCCGAGCGTCGGGCGAGGTGAACTCGCGAAGTCGATCCGGGGAGCGCTCAAACTACTGCAGTACCGCGCACGCAGCCCGAGCACCGGCGTCGCCGGTCATCAGGGTCGTCATGTCCGGCACCGCGGCACCGTCGGGAAGTGTGTACCGCGGCGGAATGTTCGCGAAGTTGTCGGCACCCTCGTGCACGATCACCGAGGTTCCCGCACCGCCGGCGCGCAGATCGTCGAGCGTGATCGTGTCGGTGGTGGTGACGAGACGTCCGGTGCCGTCCTCGCCGACCTGGATGGACGTCAGATCACCACTGGCCGGATGCTCGGTGCGGCCGTCGACCTGCAGGTGACCGCCCGCAGACAGGAACGCGCCCGGTTCCCCGCCGGTGGGTGCCACGGAGTTCGGCTCGCAGGCGGCCACGGTGTGAACGTGGAAGCCGTGGAATCCGGGAGTCATGTTCTCGACCTCGGCGGTGACGGTGAGCTTCTCACCCTCGGCCGCGAACGACACTGTGCCCACCTCGGCACCGGAAGCGTTGCGGAGGGTGCCCTCGATGGTCTCCTCGGAGCCCGACCCGGACTCGGCCCGGCCGTCGCCTGCCGTAGCGGCCGCCGACGGATCGGACTCGCCGGTCCAGACCGGCGGAACTGTGCCGGGGGTATCGGACGCAACCTCGCCGTTGCTGCAGGCAGAGAGACCGAGCGCTGCGATCGCGAGGACCGGCACCGCGTAACGCAACGATCGGGTCGCAGCAGTGCGTCGCTTGAACATGTCCATCGGAAATCGCTCCTCTTTCAGGCAGTTTCGCCGGGCTCGAAAATAATAACGTGCCGCCCGATTCGACCGAACCGGGCACGTCGTCGATGTGGTGAACTCTCGGGTCTGGATAACCTATTGCGTCACGATGACGACGACGCCGACCGTGGATTCGAGCGAGGTCGGTTTGGGCTCGGCCGGAACACCGAGTTCCGTGGCGATCGACTGCGCAGCTTGTTCCTCACCTGCAGCAGTTCCGTAGTACACCGCCGTCTGGGCGAACTGGGCCTCGCTGAAGTTGCCCGTCTCGGCGACGTTCCACCCGCCGGCGGTCAACGTGCTCGCTGTGCCGGCCGCGAGACCGGAGACGTTGGAATTGTTGAGAACCCGCACTTCGACGTCGGCGGAGGTGCCCGAGGTGGTGGGGGCCGCGGAGCTGGTCGACGCGTCACCGGCCGGTACCTGCGCTGCGGGGGCCTGCGAGGTCGGTGCGACCGCAGCCGGCGCGCTCGTCGTCTCGGAAGCGGAGGGCTCGGCGGCCGCTTCGTCGGAATCGGAGCCGGTGAGCGAGAGTGCACCGATCGCCGCGAACAGGATCGCGAGCGAAATCAACACCATGGCCAGAGCGCGGAGTGGTGGCCCGGTCTGTTCCGGGTTGGGGCTGCTCACGTACTCGACCCTAGCCGACCGTCGACGGCGACTCGGAACACGCCGATAGTCGGACCTGCTCAGACGTCGAAACCGAGCCGACGTGCCGCGCGAGCCTTCTGCCTGCTCGCCCGCAGGCGGCGCAGGCGCTTGACCAGCATCGGATCCGCGGCGAGCGACTCCGGCCGATCGACCAATGCGTTCAGAATCTGGTAGTAGCGGGTGGCCGACATGGAGAAGAGTTCCTTGATGGCCTCTTCCTTCGCACCGGCGTACTTCCACCACTGCCGCTCGAAGGACAGGATGTCGTGCTCTCGTCGACTCAGGCCGTCTGCACCGACTTCGTTCGGATCCTGCGAGCCGTCCGAACTTCCCGGTTGCTGAGCCTGGTTCGAGTCACGCGCTGCTGCGCCGTCCATCCCACTCCTCGACTTCTCGACTCCCTGGACCTGTGCGATCACCAACTCGTGAGACCACAGACCCTGGGGAAATCTGCTTCCCCCAGTACTGCCGGCACCCGTACGCGCACCGACCGAATTACACAGTTGTGTTTCGAGAATCATTCAACCATGCTCGACGCCCGAGGCACGGCTCCCGCGAGGTACCGGCGCGTGGCGTGTTCGACGAAGACCGGCAGCGCAAGAGACCACACGCACCACCCCCCCCTGGGTCATTCCGCAGGCTCCACTCCCGCACCACTATCCTTGTCGACCATGGCAATTCTTCCCATCCGGATCGTCGGCGATCCGGTGCTCCACACCGCAACCGCTCCCGTCACCGAGTCACCCGCCGAGCTGGCCGAGCTGATCGCCGACATGTACGAGACCCTGGCCGCCGCGAACGGCGTCGGTCTCGCGGCGAACCAGGTGGGCGTCGGCAAACGTCTGTTCATCTACGACTGCCCCGACCAAGGCGCCGACGGCAAGGTCTTCCGGCGACGCGGGGAGGTCGTCAACCCCGTCCTCGAGACGTCCGAGATTCCCGAGACGATGCCCGATCCCGATGACGACGACGAGGGCTGCCTGTCGGTTCCCGGCGAGCAGCACCCCACCGGCCGCGCCGACTGGGCTCGGGTGACCGGCACCGACGCGAAGGGCGATCCCGTCGACATCGAGGGCCGAGGCTTCTTCGCTCGGATGCTCCAACACGAAGTGGGCCATCTCGACGGTTTCCTCTACACCGATGTACTCATCGGACGACACGCACGGGCGGCCAAGAAGGCCATCAAGCGCGCCGGCTGGGGCGTGCCGGGGCTGAGCTGGACGCCCGGCACCGTCGACGATCCGTTCGGGCACGACGACGAAGACGAAGACTGACCGACCCGATGATCGTCGACCAGTGAGCATTCCGGTGGGTACCCGGGTGATGCTCCGTTATCGGCTGCCGCCCGGGCACACCCATCCGATGACGGACGTGATCGGTGAGCTGGTGACGCTCGACGCCGATGCCGTCTCGGTCCGCGGCCGGGACGGATCGTTGGTGCAGGTTGCCGCCGAGCGCGTCGTAGCCTTGAAACCGTTGGGCCCGAAGCCGATTCGGACGTCGGAGATCAGGGCACTCGAAGCTGCCGCCGCCGACGGATGGCCGGGCGTCGAGCGAGAATGGATCGACGGTTGGCAGCTGCGCTTCGGTCACGGTTTCACCGGTCGCGCCAATTCGGCGGCACCGCTCGAGCCCGGGGCGTCGACGACGCCCGAGACGCTGGCGAGAATCTGCGATCGATACACCGCACGGGGATTGACGCCGACGCTGTCGCTACCCGATCGTCTCGGCACCGCTCCGGCCGGGTGGACGTCGTACAACGAGAGTGCCGTCATGGCGGCAGACATCTCGAATCTTGTTCTGCGCGAGGGCGACTCGGCCATCACCGTCACGGCGGAGCCGACCGCCGACTGGTTGACGTCACTGCACTACCAGGGCCGTGCGGCACCTCGCGGCGCTGCAGAAGTGGCGTCGGCGATCCACGAGGGCACCCTCGGGTTCGGCATGCTCGGGGCCGGCGAAGTCGGATCAGGCACGATCGCAGTCGGGCGAGCGGCCGTCACCACCGCCCCGGACGGTCGTCGCTGGGTGGGGCTGACCTCGCTCTGGGTCTCTCCCGAGCATCGCCGCAACGGTCTGGGCACATTGATGTGCGGCGAATTGGTGCGGTGGGGACGCGAGCGCGGCGCAACCCACGCGTACCTGCAGGTGGCCGTCGACAACACCGTCGCGCTCGCCCTGTACCGAGACCTGGGCTTCGTCGACCATCATCACTATCGCTACGCGCGACCGGATTCGTGATGACGCGATCGGATGAACACCCTGTCGGAGGGGTTCTATAGGGTTCCTTCCCGTGCGCTTGGCTACTTGGAACGTGAACTCCGTCCGCTCTCGTCAGGATCGAATCGTCGATTGGCTGGAGCGATCCGATGTCGATGTATTGGCAATGCAGGAAACCAAGTGCAAGGACGCACAGTTTCCGTACGAGCGTTTCACCGATATCGGGTACGAGGTGGCCCACGTCGGACTGAGTCAGTGGAACGGCGTCGCGATCGCGTCCAGGGTCGGTCTCGACGACGTTCAGATCGGGTTCGAGGATCAGCCCGGCTTCAGCAAGGATCCCGAGATCGATCCCGCGCAGGAAGCCCGCGCCATCGGAGCCACGTGCAACGGGGTCCGCGTCTGGAGCCTCTACGTGCCGAACGGCCGCGAGCTCGCCGACCCGCACTACACCTACAAACTCGAATGGCTCGCCGCACTGAATGCCGACGCTCAGGCGTGGGTTGCGGCCGATCCGCAGACCCAGATCGCGCTCGTGGGCGACTGGAACATCGCGCCCACCGACGACGACGTCTGGGATCCTGCACTGTTCGAGGGCAAGACCCACACCTCCCAGGCCGAGCGCGATGCGTTCGCCGCGTTCGCCGACGCCGGATTCACCGAGGTGACGCGGCAGTTCACCCCCGAGCCCAGAACGTATACCTACTGGGATTACACGCAGTTGCGGTTTCCGAAGAAGCAAGGCCTACGCATCGACATGGCGCTGACCTCGCCTGCACTGTCGGCCCGAGTGACCGGCGCGTCGATCGACCGCGAGGAACGCAAGGGCAAGGGAGCCAGCGATCACGCGCCGGTGATCGTCGAGATCGGCTGAGCAGGCCGGACCGGGCCGACGGCCACTGCTCGCGCGGCGATGCAGAGGCAGTGCTCTCTATTCGGCGATCAGGTCCAGGAATTCCTCGTGCTGCGCCAGGTAGCGCCGGACGTACGTGCAAATCGGGACGATGCGCCATTGACGATCGCGCGCGGTGTTGAGCGAAGCTCGCACCAGCACACCCGCCCAACCGCGATCGCCGTACTCCTCTTTGACGACCGTGTGCATGAGTGCGACGACGCAGCCGTCGCTCGCATCCCCGTCACCGAAGCGGTAGCCGAGGATGCCGACGAGCTCGTCGTCGACGAAGAGATCGAATCTGCTGTGATCGACGTCGTCCTCGATGCGGACGACGGGTCGCTCGACGGGTGCCGCCTGGATCGAGCGACGAGAGATGATGTGACTCATGTCACTTATGAGACCAGTGTTGCTCGTGTGACGCGAGGCGAGTGCCTCGATCGTCGCCGAGTCGAGTCCTGAATGTGACCAGCCCTACCGCGACCGGCAACGATCCCAGCAGCGGTCAGAGGGCGACGAGCATGTCGTTGTACTCCGGATTCGCCGCGGCAAATCGCTGCACGTAGGTGCAGACCGGCCTGACCTTCCAACCGTAGGAACGTGCGCTGTCCAGCGCGCGCCGTACCAAGATTCCGGCCAAGCCCTGATGACCGAAGTCCTCGGTGACGACGGTGTGCATGAAGGACACGACGTGCGTGCGCGTTGCGCGCGTGCCGTTTCCCTCCACCTCGAAGAATCCGACGATCCCGACGAGATCGCCGTTCAATCGAAGCTCGAACCGGTTCTGATCTTTGTTGATCGAGACATCAGCGCTAGGAGAACTCGCAAGCATGGGACGCCTCCTTCGCTGTGTATGGGGTGGTGAACGAGTGAATCGAATGTGACGTGCACCACTATTAAACATGCGCGCGGTGGCTCTGTCACCTTTTCTACCAACAAACCTTCGGATGCGTAGGTTTGTCCGTCCATCCCGACTCGAATGCTGGTATCGGTCATAAGCTGCCCTGTTCGACGTTGTGATACAACAACATTCGAAGCCACGTCGCGTTTTCACCGAATATTCACAGGTTCGGATTCGGCCACCGAGACGGTCGCCTCCGGCCCGCCGGTACTGTCGTCTCTCGTGAAGTTCCTACCGCTCACGCCCAACGGCGAGACTCCCGTCCGCGCGCTGACGATCGCCGGAACCGACTCCGGCGGCGGGGCCGGAATCCAGGCGGACAGCCGCACGATGGCCATGTTGGGCGTCCATGCGTGCGTTGCCGTCGCCGCGGTGACGGTCCAGAACACCGTCGGCGTGACGGGCTTTCACGAGATCCCGCCCGAGATAGTCGCGGCCCAGGTTCGCTCGGTGGTCTCGGACATCGGCGTCGGCGCAGCGAAGACCGGGATGTTGGCGTCCACCGCTATCATCGAAGCGGTCACCGCCGTGTGCACCGAGGTGGGCATCGGCCGCGACCGGCCGGTACCCCTGGTCGTCGATCCGGTGTGCGCATCGATGCACGGCGATCCGCTACTGCACGCCGAAGCGCTCGACGCCATCCGCCACACCCTGTTTCCCATCGCCTCGCTGGTGACCCCCAACCTCGACGAGGTCCGGTTGATCACCGGCATCGAGGTGGTCGACGACGCGTCCGCGCATCGCGCCGCGGAAGCCCTGCACGGCTTGGGCGCGCAGTGGGCACTGGTCAAGGGCGGTCATCTGCGCACATCCACCCACAGCACAGACCTGCTGTTCGACGGCGACACGTTCCTCGAATTCACCAGTGACCGCATCGACACCGGCAACGATCACGGCGGCGGCGACACCCTCGCTGCCTCGATCGCGTCGGCACTGGCACACGGATACTCGATGCCCGACGCGGTGGCCTTCGGTAAGGAATGGGTCACCCGTTGCCTGGCCGCGTCCTACGACCTGGGTGCGGGCCACGGCCCGGTGTCACCGCTGTGGCGACTGCACGAGTCGGAGGATGCGTAGGTCGTCGGGCGCGCCCTTGATCTTGGGAGCGAAGAAGCTGCGGCGATAGGGCTTGGCCACCACGTGTAGGGCGTCGAGCACCTCCGGCGGGACCGCCTCCAGGGCCGCGGCGGAGATCATGACGTTGCCGTTTCCGCCGGTCTGCATCACGCGGGCGGCGACGGTGACGTCGACGCCGAGCCAGTCCGATCCCACCTGACGCGGGCTGCCGGTGTGGATACCGACTCGCATCGTCGGGGTGTATCCGTCGACATTCACGGCGCCGAGGGCATCCCGTGCTGCGAACACGGCCTCGACGGCTTTGTCCGCATCGGAGAACACGGCCATGATGCCGTCGCCCAGCCTTTTCACGACGTGACCGCCGCGGAACGCGACCTCGGGTTCGACGGCTTTCGAGACCTTGCGAAGCAAAGTCAGGGTGGCGGTGTCGCCCGCACGAAGCGACCACGACGAGAATCCGACGAGGTCGGTGAAGACGATCGTGACGTCCGATTCGCCGCGGCCGCGGCCGGCCCGCTCGAGGATTGCCTGCCACACCTGCAGGGCACCGAGGCCGACTTCACGGGATGCACCCGGTTCGTCGTCGAGTCCGTTGGCGGCCAGAAACCGATCCGCTACGCGGGCGACGGCCAATGCTCGTCCCGGGCCGTCGATGGACATCGGATCGCCGAACGTGGGGTCGCCGGGTAGTGCTCGCCGCACACGTCGAACCGCCCCGACCACCGTGGGCGCTCGATTGGTGGTGCGGACCCACTCCACCACCGAGGAGACGACTGCGTTCACAGCATCGAGCGTAACCCACGGTTACACATACTTAGCCTCACCCTTCGGCGCGTGCGGCCTCGCGCGCAGCACCGACCGGAACTCCGTTGGGGCCCTCCACCGACTGCGCGTAGACGCCGATTCCGTAGGCGACGGCGGCACCGTTCTTCGCCAGTGCGGCGCGGTCGACGTTCGCCAGGGTGTCCTGATCGGTGTGGTAATTCTCGTCGAAGGTCTGATCGGCAGTGCCGCCCCACTTTGCAGCCTGCTCGGCCGTCTTGTTCTCGTCCGCGCCGCTGAACACGCCGCCCGCCGGAATACCGACCTCGATGAACGGGCCGTAGTCGGATCGACCGTCGAAATCGGTGCCGTCCGCGGCGACACCGTCGGCGGCCAGCCGCTCGACGAACGTGCGCTCGATGGCGTCGGATCCGGCCGGTCCCGCGGGCTCACCGACCTTGTCGGAGTCGTCGCCGTCGTACGCGAGGTAGCCGGCGTTGTGCGAGCCGATCATGTCGAAGTTCAAGTACAGGGCGATGTTCCGCTTGTCGTCGTCGGACAGGCCCTCGACGTACTTGGTGGAACCGACGAGCCCGTCTTCCTCGGCACCCCAGAACGCGAAGCGGACCGCGTTGGTCACCTCAGGCGCACTACCCATCTGCAGGGCCGTCTCGAGCACTGCCGATGTGCCGGTGCCGTTGTCGTTGATGCCGGGGCCTTCGGGCACGCTGTCGAGGTGAGCACCCGCCACCACAACGTTCTCGGTCGAGCCGGTGGTGGTCTGGGCGATGATGTTGCGGCTCGTGGTCGTGTCGGTCGTCGTGACGAGGGTCAACGTGACCTCGGGTGCCGCGAGGACCGCTGCGCCGTCCTCCTGGCTGACGCCGCCGGTCGGAATCTTTGCGGTCTCGGGATCGCCGAGTGTCCCCGAATCCAGCGGTCCCGGTTCGTTGTTGACGATGATCGTGGCTGCCGCACCCAGTTCGGCGGCGACGGTCTGCTTCGCACCGAACGGGCACACGCCGCGCGGCACGACGGCGACGGCACCGGCGAGATCGAGGCCCGCGTAATCCGCTGCCTCGCATCCGTCTGCACCGGCGGGAGCCCCGACGACGCGCGCGGTGATGCCCTCTGCAGGCGTGGTCGGTGAATAGCTGAGCGCGAACACCGGAATCTCGGTGCCCGCGAGCGACAGGGTCTGAGTCTGCGCCTCGAAGGTCTCGAACTCGAACTCCGGAGTGGTGACCTCGAAACCGGCCGATTCGAGTTGCGAGACAACGTAATCGACACTCGCGTCGTATCCGGCGGTACCGGCGGCACGGTTTCCGTCGTGCGCGGCGGCGATCGTTTCCAATTCCTGGAGGTGCCCGACGAGGGCGTCCTCGGTGACCGCGGCCGACAGCCCCGGCCCGTCGGGTGTCGCGAAAACTCTGGCCGGTTCCTCGTCCGAGGTGGACGAGCAACCGGCCAGAATCAACACAGTGACGGCGCTACCTGCAAGCAAGGAAATCCGCATAGCGGACACCCTACCCAGACAAATCGCAGGGTGTCAGGCGTCCCGACGATTGACCACGAACACTGCTGCGCCGAAGATCACCGCCGTGAAGACGACGAAGTAGATCAGACTGCCGACCGGACCCCAATGGAAGTCCGTACCTGTCGAGCCGCCGAGGAAATGGTCGGCGTTCTTGAAGGGCAGGAACGGCTGAATCTTTTCGCCGACCTTCGGGATGACTCCGACGAGGCTCTCGATCAGCAACGGCCACAACAGTAGGACGGCGATGGCACCGGCGGACTGCCGGATGAGCGCACCCACCGCAACAGCGAGAACGATCTGTACGAACGCCAGGACGGCAGTGCCGTAGATGACTCGCCACGTGCCGTCGACGTCGAAGCTCAGGAGCGCGCCCGCTTCTTCACCCGCGATCGATTTCGCCAGGAAGAATGCACCGAACGCGAGGATCAAAGACAGCACCGCGCCGTACACGCCGACGATCAGCGCCTTGGCGCCGAGCACCGAGGCCCGGTTGGTGACCGCCTGAAATGTCGTCCGGATCAGGCCGAAGCGGTATTCGCTGGTGACGGTGAGGGCCGCCAGGATCATCAGCACCATGATCCCCAGCCCGCCTACACCGCTGCCGACGACGTCGTACGCAGTGGTCGGCGGTAGCCCCTCCGGAGCATCCGGGCCGATGGCCGTCTTTGCGGCCCAACCGAGGATGGCTCCGAACCCGAGGCCGAACACCACCACGATCGCGCTGCACCACCACGGCGATTTGGTCGAGGTGAACTTGATTCTTTCTGCTGCCAAGACGCCCATCAGAGTGACCCGCCCATCGCTTGCTGAGTGTTCTGGTCTTCGGCACCCGCGCCGTGGTATTGCACTGTGTCTCCGGTGAGTTTCATGAATGCTTCCTCGAGCGAGCCTCGCTGAGAGGCCAACTCGTGCAGGGTGATTCCGGCGCGTCCGGCGATATCGCCGATCGTGTCGGTCGTGGAGTTCAGCACCACTAGCGAGGGCTGAAGCTCATCGGTCTTGTCCGGCTCGCGCACGGTGAGACCGGCCGTGGTCAGGGCCTGTCGGAGCCCGTCGAGCTGTGGACTGCGCACGCGCACCGACGCCTCGGAGGCGTGGTCGATGAATTCCTGCACCGAGGAATCCGAGATCAGCTTGCCGCGTCCGATGACGATGAGATGCTCTGCAGTCTGGGCCATCTCCGAGAGCAGGTGGCTCGAGACGAGCACCGTACGACCCTCGGCTGCCAAGCGCTGCATGAACTTTCGGATCCAGACGATGCCCTCGGGGTCGAGGCCGTTGACCGGCTCGTCGAACAGCAACACCTTGGGATCGCCCAGCAGAGCGCCGGCGAGACCGAGCCGCTGCGACATGCCGAGTGAGAAGCCGCCCGCATTCTTCTTCGCGACCTCGGACAGTCCCACCAGACGCAGCACCTCTTCGACGCGCGACTTGGGGATGCCGTTGGACGCGGCCATCCACTCGAGGTGAGCACGTGCCGAACGGTTGGGGTGCACCCACTTGGCGTCGAGCAGAGCACCGACGGTACGCAGTGGTTGCTTCAGGTGGCTGTAGCTCTTGCCCTCGATGGTCGCCGAGCCCGAGGTGGGTCGGTCGAGCCCGAGGATCATCCGCATGGTGGTCGACTTGCCTGCGCCGTTGGGGCCGAGGAAGCCGGTCACGATGCCGGGTTTGATGGTGAAGGTGAGGTTGTCGACCGCCGTCACCGCGCCGTATTGCTTGGTCAATCCTGTCACTTCGATCATGGGGTCAACCTTCCCCGATCGAACGCGTCCGCACATCGACCTACAGTCGCCGATTGCATCATCCTTTCGGATGACACACACCCTGAGACAGTCGGTCATATGGGCGGCACGCGGCCAACCAGGCGCAGCCGCAAACCCTGGAAGGTGCCGGGCCGCCGACGCAGCCGCTCACATCGGCGAGCTGGCCTGCGCCCAGAATCGTTTCGGTATACGTCCTGCGTGTCGGGCCTGGTAACCAGCCGCTACCGCATGTCTCATTGCCGACGCCATCAGCGCGGGATCCTTCGCGCGGGTCACGGCGGTGGCGAGCAGCACCGCGTCGCAGCCGAGTTCCATCGCGAGGGTGGCGTCGCTGGCGGTACCGATTCCCGCGTCCAGGATCACCGGCACCGTTGCGGCGTCGACGATCATTTCGATGTTGTGCGGGTTGGCGATCCCGAGACCGGTGCCGATGGGCGAGCCGAGCGGCATGACGGCCACACAGCCGATGTCCTCCAGGCGCTTGGCCAGAACTGGGTCGTCGGTGGTGTACGGCAGCACCTGGAAGCCGTCGTCGACGAGTTGCTCTGCAGCCTTGACCAATTCGATGGCGTCGGGCAGCAGGGTTCGCTCGTCGGCGATCACTTCGAGTTTCACCCAGTCGGTCTCGAGCGCCTCACGGCCCAGCTGCGCGGTGAGCACTGCCTCGGCCGATCCTCGGCACCCTGCGGTGTTCGGCAGCGGCGCGATGTTCAACCGGCGCAGCAGATCCAGCACTCCCGTCCCACCCGCGGCGTCGACGCGGCGCATCGCAACAGTGGTCAGTTCGGTTCCGGACGCGACGAGGGCCTCTTCGAGTACCGCGAGATTGGCCGCTCCCCCGGTGCCGGTGATGAGCCGAGAGCTGAAAGTGCGATCGGCGATGACCAGTTGATCAACCACCCTGAACCGCCGTAAGAACGTCGATGGTCCAACCCTTTTGGACGTCGGTGGTGTCCCACCGACTCTTGGGCAGCACGGCTCCGTCGACGGCAACAGCGATACCCTTCTCCGGCATTCCGAGCTTGTCGAGGAGTCGAGTCATGGTCATGTCCTCGGTGAGCAGGTGATCCTCGCCGTTGACGGTGATGCCGATGGCAACCTGTGTCATGGTGTCCTTTCGATCTGCGGGCTGTGAATGTGCGAGAAACGTTCGGGGTCGGCCGCTTTCGCCTCGGGCAGCACTTCGCCGGCAATCAGTGTGGCTACCGCGTCGGCGGTGATGGGGGCGAGCAGGATCCCGTTGCGGCCGTGGCCCGTGGCGACGATCACCTGGGGAGACAGCCTGCCGATGATGGGTAGTCCGTCCGGGCTCATGGGCCGCAGTCCGGCAGCTGTTTCGTACAGCTCGTATTCGCCGATGCTCGGCATGAGCCGTTCGGCGTCGGCTATCAGGTCGCGTACCCCGGCGACGGTGACCTGCGTGTCCTGCCCGGATTCGTATTGTGTTGCGCCGACGACCAATCCGTCCCCGCGTGGCACCAGGTAGATCGGTCTGCCGTGTACGGTTCCGCGAATTGTGCGGTGCGGCGGGGGCGCGGCGCTCGGTCGACGACGCAGCCGCAGGATTTCGCCCTTCACCGGCCGGACGGGCAGCGTGGGCCACAGCGCGGCCGACTGTGCCCCGGCGGCCAGAACCACCTGATCGACGTCGGGGATGGTCTCCACCGGGGCGGTCACGAACTCCACTCCCGCATCCAGGCATCCCTGCTCGAGCGCGGCAACCAGCGCTCGATTGTCGACGGACAGCTCGGTCGGTGCCAGCAGGCCGAGCCGAATGTTCTGTGCCAGAGCAGGTTCGAGCTCACGCAGCTGTGCGCGGCCGAGAATCTCCAATTCGTGTCCTTGCTCGCCCACCCACTCGGCAACGGTCCGCAGATCGGCGGCATCGGCGGAGTCGAGGGCAACCGTCACCGATCCGGACGCGGAGAACACCGACGGGCCGGGCAGGCGCTCGGCGAAGTCCGGCCACCGCGCCAGCGAGGCAGCACCCAGGTGCAGGAGTTCGTGTTCGCCCGGCCACCCCTCGGACAGCGGGGCCAGCATGCCGCCGGCCACCCAGGACGCGCCCTTGCCCAGAGCAGGATCGTGCACGACCACTCGGTGACCGTCCTGGCTCAGGCGCAGCGCCGTCGACAGCCCGATGACGCCTCCGCCGATAACGACGATGTGCACGCGATTCACGTCCTCACTCCCTGCGCCCGCATGATCGGGTTCAGGTATTGACGGTAAGGGCGGCGAACCCACTCTCAGCCCCACGATCCTCGGGACTCCCGCGATATCTCGGCCACTCCGTCGTCGGTGGCGGCCACCATGAGAATACAGTTCGCTTTGTGCATCCATCTCAGACCGCCCGCAATCAGACTCCCCGTGAGCGTCTTGCGTCCGCTCGCCTGTACCTGTGTACCGATGCCAGGCGCGACAAGGGCGATCTCGCGCAGTTCGCCGAGGCCGCGTTGTCCGGTGGCGTCGACATCATTCAGCTGCGCGACAAGAACTCCGCCGGTGAGCGCCAGTTCGGGCCGCTCGAGGCCAAGGACGAGCTGGCTGCACTGGCGATTCTGCTCGGCGCGACCAAGCGGCACGGTGCACTGCTGGCGGTCAACGACCGCGCGGACCTGGCGCTGGCCTCCGGCGCGGACGTGCTGCATCTCGGTCAGGGCGATCTGCCGGTGCACTACGCCCGCCAGATCCTCGGTCCGGACGTGGTGATCGGCCGCTCGACGCAGAACCGGGCCCAGTCCTCGCTCGCTGCGATCGAGGACGGCGTCGACTACTTCGCCGTCGGGCCGGTCTGGCCCACGCCCACCAAGCCCAACAGATCGGCCGCCGGGCTCGAGACTCTGCGGGCCACCGCGGACGCGCTGCCGGAGCGGCCGTGGTTCGCCATCGGCGGCGTCGATGCCACCAACGTGGATCAGGTCAGGGCAGCCGGTGCCGACCGCATCGTGGTGGTCCGCGCCATCACCGAGGCCCGGGACCCACAGGCAGCCGCTCGCGCGCTGGTCCAGGCTCTGCAGGCCTAGCCGGGGCACACTGGACGGAGTGTTCTCCTCCCTCGCCCCGGCCCGTCGCCGGTTCGTCCTCGCTCTCCTCGTCCTGGTTGCAGTCGGGGTCGTCGTGGTCGCCGCGATTGTTGCATCGTCGCTCCGTACCGATGACCCCGTCGCGAGCGTCGACCAGGCGGTGCCCGGCCCGGTGCTGCTGGTCCCCGGTTTCGGCGGTTCCACCGATGCGCTCGATGTGCTCGCGTCCGCGCTGCGAGAAGACGGTCGCGACGCCACCGTGGTGGCCCTGCCGGACGGTGGCGTCGGCGATCTGACCGCCCAGGCGGGCACCTTGCGTGACGCTGCCGACGCAGCTCTGACTCGGACGGGAGCGACGTCGGTCGACGTCGTCGGGTATTCCGCAGGCGGCGTGGTGGCCCGGATCTGGGCCGCCGACCTGGGCGGCGCCGAGCAGGCCCGGCGCATCGTGACCCTCGGCTCCCCGCACCACGGCACCCAGGTGGCGGGGCTGGCGGCCCAGGTCCTGCCCGATCGATGCCCGACGGCCTGTCAGCAGCTCGCCCCGGACAGCTCCGTGTTGGCCGCCCTGAACTCCGGCGACGAGACCCCGGAGGGGCCGCAGTGGGTGTCGATCTGGACCGACGTGGATCAGGTGGTGACCCCGCCTACCTCGGCCGAACTCGACGGGGCGATCGACATCCCCGTCCAGAGCGTGTGTGCCGACTCCACCGTCGATCACGGGAACCTGCCCCGCGATCCTCTCGTCGCGGCGATGGTCTCGGCCCAGTTGGAGGGCAGCTCCACCACCCAGCTCGGCGCAGCTGATTGCAGCCGTCTCAGCTAGTGATGTCCTTGGTCGTGAAGTTCGCCCACGCCGCACCCAGGAGCACCACGACGTAGACACCCTGCAACCCGACGCCGCGCACCAGGTCCCGCGTCGGCACCGGATCGCGGAACAGGTCGACGAAAGCCAGCCAGTATCGCGTCGGCAGGTACGGCGCGATGGCGTCGGCCGCGTCCAGTGTCAGCAGCAACGAGCTGGCGATGAGGAAGGCCAACGCGCCCAACGTCGCGGCGAGCGGGGAGTCGGTCAGGGTCGAGAGAAACAACCCCATGGCAGCGACTCCGAGCATGGACAGCGTCACGTAGAGCACGGCGATGACGGTGCGCACGGCGACCTGTTGATCGGTCAGCACCGTGCCGGACACGCTGGAAACGCCGGCCAACGACGTGGTGTCGAACAGCGTCGTACCGACGAAATACGCGACGGCGGCCACGATGACCACGGCCAGCAACACGAAGGCGGCCACCGAGATCAGCTTTGCCACCAGTAGTCGGGTCCTTCCCACCGGGCGGGCCAGCAGGTAGCGCAGGGTGCCGGCCTGGGCCTCGCCCGCGACGGCGTCGCCGGCGATGACCGACACCGCGACGGGCAGGAACAGCGGCAGCACGATGGCGAGCGCGGCGAGCGGGAAGAGCTGGCCGTTGGTGGTCACCGCCGACAGGAAGGCAGGGCCTTCGCCGGGCCGCGGACCGATGTCGGTGAGTGCCAACAGGCCCGCGACGATGGTGGGCAGCAGGTTCAGCAGGAGGATGACGACCCAGGTGCGGGGTCGACTCAGCATCGCGCGCAGCTCGACGCCGATCATGCGGTCACCTCCGTCCGGGTTGAGCGGACAGGACCGTCGACTCGGTCGGCGCTGGCGCCGGTGGCAGCCAGCACGGACTGCTCCAGACTCATCTGCTGCGTCGTCAGCTCGCTCACTCGGACCCCACCTTCGACGAGCAGTCGATTGAGCAGGGCCGAGTCGGGGTGTTCGATCACGAGCTGCTGCCCTTCACGGTGGAGCACGGTGGCGTGCTGGACTCCGGCGAGCACGGCGACGGCCTCGGCCGGGTCCGGGGTGCCCACGAGCACTCGGCCGGTGGGCTGTTGGAACGCGGAGAGCTGATCCTGCAGAACGAGGCGACCCCGATCGAGCACTCTCACTCGATCGCACAGTTGCTCCACCTCGGCCAGCAGGTGGCTGGAGAGGAACACTGTGGTGCCCTTCGCGTGCAGGCCGAGGAGCAACTCTCGAATCTCCAGGATTCCCTGTGGGTCGAGACCGTTGGTCGGCTCGTCGAGTATCAGCAGCTCGGGGGTGCGCATGAGTGCCGCGGCCAAGCCGAGGCGCTGCCGCATGCCGAGCGAGTACTGCTTGACCGGTCTGCGTCCCACCCCGGCGAGGCCCACCTGTTCGAGGGCCTCGCCGACACGGGCGGTCCGGGTGCGCCGGGCACCACCCGGCCCGGCCGCGTCGAGCAGCGTGAGGTTCCGGCGTCCCGAGAGATTGGGGTAGGCGGCGGGGTTCTCGATCAGCGCACCCACCCGCGGCAGCACGCTCCTGCGTCGCCGCGGCATCTCCTCGCCGAGCACCTGCATCTGCCCGGAGGTGGCCAGGACCAGGCCGAGCAGCATCCGCACGGTCGTCGTCTTGCCGGAGCCGTTGGCACCGACGAAGCCGTAGATGTCGCCGGCACGCACATCGAGGTCGACGCCGTCGACTGCTCGCACCGATCCGTAGCTCTTGGTGAGGCCGGTCGTGCGGATCATGTGGCTGCTCCTTCGAGCTGCAGGGCGGCGGTGGCCAGGGTTTCTGCGGTGACGGTGCCGGACAGCAGGTAGCGACGCCGGTCGGCGGTGGGCTCGGTGATCAGGACGTTGAGCGGCCCGATCGACAGCGCGACGCTGTTGCCGGTGACGACTGCGCCAGGGGCTTCCCGCAGCTGGTCGATGAGCCCGCGCGCGGCGCGACGCGGCAGCGGAGCGGCGATCAACTCGGTCACCCCGCGGCCGTAGATTCCCACCGCACCCTGGCCGCCGCGGTCCATCAGGTCGAGTCCGGACAGCGTCGACGGAAGACCGGCGGCGTCGATCCCGTCGGCAAACGAAGCGATGTCGAGACCGTCCTGCTGCTGCACATCGGTTCCTGGCGGCGGGACGAAGCGGACGGTGTCGGCGTCCGGGGTCGCGGAGGAGAAGTCGAGGAACGCGGTGCTGACGATAGGGCGAGTGGCCCCGTCGCCCAGCACGTCGACCTGCAGCGGAAGACCGCTGTCGGGATCGACCCACACGTCTACCTCGGTGACGGTGCTCTGCGGCTCGCTGGGGATCAGTCGGAGGCCAGGGGCGTCCCGGCCGGCGATCCGACGATCCGGCAGCCGGGTGACCTCATCGGCGTTCGCTTCGCTGAGCAACCGCTGCCCGAGCTCCGGGGGCAGCAGGTCGGCTTCACGAGGCAGGCGCAGGCTCGGCTCGGGTACCGGTGTCACCACTGCCGTGTTCTGTTCGTAGTCCCAACTCCACAGCCGAGCCGGGCTCCGGTAGAGGCCACGCTCCCCGGCGAGGCGCACGGTGTCGACGCGCCAGCTGTCCGGGCCGCGATACCAGGCGCGCAGGGTCGTGGTGTCGCCCAGTAGATCCGGAAGGCCGCCGAGTCCGTCGGTCACCGGCAGAGTGACACCGCCGACCGCCTGGGCGTAGCCCGAGTACGGCGTCGCGGTGGAGGACTGGACTCGGGAGAGCAATTCGGCCGCGGTGATGTTCGACGCCTCGACGGGCCAACGCGCTATCAACGAGGGGGTGGCGACAAGCACGGCGATGCCGAGCACCACCGCCAGCCACCGCCACTTCTTGCGCACCTCTTCGACCGTACGGACGTACCCGGTGTGCTGCATGTGAGCAGAACCGACCGCGGTCGAACGCCAGGTTCTCTACAACCAGCCGAGGACGGTCGACGGCGTCAACACCTGCACCGAGTCGGGCAGCCGGTCGCGCAATCCGCGGTCGGCGGTGACCAGCGCCGTCAGATCCCCGTCGAGACGGGCCTGATCGGCCAAGGTGTCGTCGCCGCTGGCGTTCGCGAGAATCGTCCTGGTGCGCGGGTCGTTCACCACCGCGTCGCGGGCCTCGCCTTCGAGGACGGCCTCGATTCTGGTGAGCCACCCGTATTGGCCGCCGGGCAGTTCGACGGTGCGTGGCAACGTCTCGGCGAGCGAGGTGAGCAGTGCGCCGGTCGATCCGGCGCGGTCCTTCCACCAGCCGTTCGGTCGTGAGCCGAGCACGTTGGCGGTGTCCAGCAGTACCCGCAGCGGCACGGTGCGCAGCGCCGACCAGCTCGATGCGAACCCCGGGTGCAACGGGAGGTCGGCGACGATCGATTCCGGTACCCAGCGCAGTTCGGTGCTCTCACCGTTGGGCACGGTGGTCAGTGGATGATCGGTATCGGCAACGACGGTGGTGTACGACCAGCCGCTCGCGACACTCGCAGTGACCCGTTCGCTCCGCACGCACAGCTGTTCGGCAGCGATACCGGCTTCCTCGTGAGCCTCGCGTACGGCCGCGTGCTCGGTGCTCTCGTGAGAGTCACGGGCCCCGCCGGGCAGCGCCCACGTTCCGCCCTGGTGGCTCCACAGTGCGCGGTGCTGCAGCAGTACGAGTGGTTCTCCGGTGTTCGACGGTGCGCGGAGCAACAGTCCGGCGGCCCCGTGCTTTCCCCAGTGCCGAGAACCGTCGGCACCGATCACCCACCCGTCCCCGTCACCTCGCATGCTCACCACCCTAGGGGAATCGTCCGCCTGTAGTGACTGTGCTGTAGTGGCTGCAGTACGGTCCGCCTGCTTATATGCTCGGTGACGTGATCGCGGCCGGCATTACCCCCTCCGCTGCCGTGCCTCCGACAACGGCCACTCCCGTCGGTACCGTTGCCGGCAAGCCACCGGTTCGCTACACGATGCGTTCGACGCCTGCGCGGTTGGTCGCGATGGGAACCGCGCTGGTGGTGTTGGCGTTGACGGTCGGAAATCTGGCGTCCACGGCTGTCACCGAGCGGGTGGACACCTTGGGCACGCTGCTGGTGCGGACCGAACCGTTCGCGAACTCGGCGCAGAATCTGTACGGGGCACTGTCGGTGGCCGATTCCGCTGCCGCAACCGCATTCATCGCCGGCGGTCTCGAACCGGCCGAGGTACGCGAACGCTACTCGCAGGCACTCGGCGAGGCGTCGTCCGAACTGATCGCAGCGTCGGCCGGAGTGACCGAGAACGACGAGGCCACCAGTGCCGTGCTGACGCAGATCGCCGCCGGACTGCCGGTGTACAGCGGTCTGGTCGAGACGGCCAGGGCCAACAACCGGAGCGGGAACCCGGTGGGGGCGGCATATCTCGGTGAGGCCTCGACGATGATGCAGACAAGTCTGCTGCCGCTGGCCGAGAAGTTGTACACCGAGCAGGCATCACGGGTGTCGGCCGATCAGGAACGGTTCACCAGCCCGCCGTTCTTCGCGATCGGGTCGGTGGTGTTCCTGCTGATGATGACCGGCCTGGCGCAGTGGTACCTCTCGCGAACGACGCGTCGAACGTTGAACGTCGGATTCCTCGGTGCCACAGCCGCTGTCGTCGGCCTGCTCGGCTGGATGTTGGTGGTAGGACTGATCTCCTCGATCGCTACCGACCGCGCGCTCGATCGCGGTGTCGCGCCGCTGAAGTCGTACACGACGGGTTTCATCATGGCGCAACAGGCCAGAGCGGACGAGACCCTCGATCTCGCACGCCGCGGCGGCAGTCAGGATTACGGACAATCGTTCGACGCCAACGTCTCTCGAATGTCGGAGATGTTCCAGGGTGATACCGCGGTGATCGACGCGCTGAACACATGGTCCGGCTCGCATGCGCGCATCGATTCCGCGCTCGAAGTCGGCGACTTCAACGGCGCGGTCGCCATCGCCACCGGAACCTCGGAATCCGATTCGGCCGCCGCCTTCACTGCACTGGACAGTGTTCTGGTCGACGGCATAGAGAACGCGCGAGCCGAACTACGGTCCAACATCGACCGCTCGGTCGGTGTGTTGTCCGGCTTGTCCAACGGCGCGTACGTGCTCACCGTCGTCGCCTCGGTGGCGTTCGGTGTCGGCCTGTTCCCGAGGCTGCGTGAGTACCTGTGAAACGTCTGCTCGCCGTCGGCCTCGTGACCACCGCACTGCTGGTCGGCTGCACTCCGCCGGAAAGCTTTGCGCCACAAGTCGATACGACGTTCTCCGAACCGCCGCTACCGGACGGCGCATCCGTGGCCGCTCGGCCGACCGAGACCCCGGCCGACGACGAGTGCGCCCGCCCCACCGCCAGCCTGCGCCCACTCACGACCGGCACGGATGCACCGCCGGTACCGCAACCGACCATCGACGCACTACGCGCAAAGGGCCGCCTGGTAGTCGGACTCGACACGGGCAGCAACCTTTTCAGCTTCCGTGATCCGATGAGCGGGCAGCTGGTCGGGTTCGACGTCGATATCGCGCGGGAAATCTCGCGGGACCTCTTCGGCGATCCGAACAGGTTGGACTTTCGCATTCTGACCTCGGCACAACGGCTGGAGGCCCTGCAGGATTCCTCGGTGGACATCGTGGTGAAGACCATGACCATCACGTGCGCTCGACGCAAGGACGTCCAGTTCTCCACCGTGTATTTCCAGGCGCAGCACCGGATTCTGGTGGTGCAGGGTTCGGGTATCCGCGGCGTCGGCGACCTGGCGGGCAAGCGCGTGTGCGCCGTCGAGGGCACCACCTCACTGCGACGACTGCAGCGAGTGCAACCTGCAGCAACCGTGGTCACTGTGCCGATGTGGTCGGATTGCCTTGTGGTGCTGCAACAACGACAGGTCGACGCGATCAGCACCGATGACGCCATTCTCGCCGGTCTGGCTGCGCAGGATCCCTACCTCGAGATCGTCGGCGACAGCCTGAGCCCGGAGCCGTACGGGGTGGGGATCAACCGAGACAACGAGGATCTGGTGCGGTTCGTCAACGGAACGCTGGCGCGCATTCGCGCCGACGGAACCTGGAATCGCATCTACAACCGATGGCTGACGGTCCTCGGCCCCTCCCCCGGCCCGCCTACCGCGTCGTACAGCGACTAGAGGCATCATGGACGACGACGAACAGCAAGCTACTGCCCCAGCGGACAAGACGCAGGCAGTCTTTCGGGCCGAGTCGGGAACCGACGGAATCGAACGCACCCAAGCAGTGTCGAGACGCCCAGCCGTGTCACGGGCACCGATCGACGATCGGACCGCACGGACGCCGGGCCCCGTTTCTCCTGACGCCGGCTCGACCGAACGCGGAACAGCGAAGTCGGCTGCAACACGGGCGGCATCCACCCGTTCCAGGACGGGTAGGTCCAGATCAGGTCGATCGCGCAGCACCGGCCTTCGACGTCGACTCGGGGGCGGGCTGGTCGACGTACCCCGGGTGGAGCCGGTCGATCCCGAAACTGCGGTGATGTCGGATCCGACGGTGCCGCAGCACAAGCGGTTCTGCTGGAAGTGCAACGCCAAGGTCGGCCGCAGCGAGCCGGGCGAGCCCGACATCGCCAAGGGCGTGTGTCCGCACTGCGGCACGACATTCGACTTCACGCCCCTGCTCGAGCCGGGCGATCGAGTGGTCGGCCAGTACGACGTGCAGGGCTGTATCGCGCACGGCGGACTCGGTTGGATCTATCTCGCCATCGACCGCAACGTCAGCGACCGCTGGGTGGTACTCAAGGGACTACTGCACTTCGGCGACGAGGAAGCCCACGCGGTCGCGGTCGCAGAGCGTCAATTCTTGGCCGAGGTAGCGCATCCCGGCGTCGTCAAGATCTACAACTTCGTCGAGCAACCCCGCAGCGACGGGTCGACCGTCGGCTTCATCGTCATGGAGTACGTCGGTGGTCGGTCGTTGCGCGACATCCTCGGTACGTGCGACGGCGGAAGGATGCCCGTCGAGCAGGCACTAGCCTACGTCCTGGAAGTGCTTCCGGCACTGGGCTACCTGCATTCGATCGGCCTGGTCTACAACGACCTCAAACCCGAGAACATCATGGTCTCCGACGACCAGATCAAACTCATCGACCTCGGCGCGGTCGCGGGTATCGAGGACTACGGCTACCTGTACGGCACGGTGGGCTACCAGGCACCGGAGATCGTCAAGACGGGACCGACGGTGGCGTCGGACATCTTCACGGTGGGCCGCACGCTCGCGGTATTGACGCTGGACATGCCCTCGAAGAACGGTAAATATCTCGACGGCCTGCCGTCGGTCGAAGATTCCGAAGTGCTGCAGCAATTTCCGTCATTGCACCGACTGCTACTGCGCGCGACGCACGAGAACCCCGCTCGACGGTTTCGATCAGCGGACGAATTCGCCGGGCAGGCGACCGGGGTGCTACGCGAGATTCTGGCCATCCGAACGGGCGTCGAGCGCCCCGGCCTGTCCACGGTGTTCAGCCCGCCCCGTACCACCTTCGGAACCGAGCAGTCGGTGGGCCGGACCGACACCTACGTGGACGGTACGGTACGCCACGAACGCATGACCGCAGCCGAAGTTGTTGCGGCGCTACCCGTTCCACTGGTGGACCCCAACGATCCGAGCGCGCCCTTGCTCGCGGCGGCCGTACACGTCGAACCTCGCCAGACCCTGGACTCGCTGCAGCACGCCAAACGCAACGGCATCGAACGCATCACTGCAGGCGCGGACAAGCCCAAGGACTCCACGACTTCCTCGTCTCCTGTCGACCTGGGGGTCGAGATCACCCTCGCCGAGGTCAAAGCCAATCTGGATCTGGGGAACGTCGTCGAGGCCACCGAGATTCTGGCCAAGGTGCAGTCCGAGGACGACGCCGCCGATCCGTGGCGGGTGCAGTGGTACGCAGGCCTGATCGCGCTGCTGCATCACGAATACGATTCTGCGTTCACGAGTTTCGACAACGTGCTCGGAGCGATGCCCGGAGAGCTGGCCCCCAAGCTCGCTCTCGGTGCCACCTCGGAATTGCTCGGTCATGTCGCCGCGGGCAAAGCCGACGAAGCCGAGAAGTGGCGAGCCCGAGCCGAGGGCCTCTACCGAGCTGTGTGGCGTACCAACCGCGGCATCGTGAGCTCGGCGTTCGGCTTGGCCCGGCAGTTGCAGCGGCGCGGTGATCAGACCGGGGCCATCGCCGCTCTCGACCAGGTACCGATCAGTTCACGGCACTACTCTATGGCGCGCATGACCAGTGTGCTGACGCTGCTGATGGACCGCTCGCGAGCCGAACTGTCCGAAGCCGACTTCCGTTCCGCCGCACGCCGAGTTGCGTTGCTACCCAAGGCGGAGAGCCGGGCACTACAGATGCGGACGCTGGTGCTCGCGATGGCCCTGGACTGGATCGTCTCCGGCCACGCCGCCACGGCCGAACGGGAGCCGATTCTCAGCGTCCCGTTCACCGAGGACGGATTGCGGCGTGGCACCGAGAAGGGGCTGCGGGCGTTGGCCCGCAACGCCACCGATCGCGCGCATCGCTTCTCACTGGTGGACCTGGCGAACGCTATCCGGCCACGTTCACTGTTCTAGTCGCCGTCACGAACCAGATTGTCCGTCGCCCGAGCGATCGCCAGTTCCTCGTTGGTCGGCACCACCAACACGGTCACGGTCGACGAATCGGTCGAGATGACGCGAGCCTGCCTGCTGCGCACCGTATTACGCTCCGGGTCGATCTCGATGCCGAATCCCTCGAGGTTCGCCAGGGCGTCGGCACGCACGGCGGCCGCGTTCTCGCCGACACCGGCGGTGAACGTGACGACGTCGAGCCGGCCGAGTCCGAGCATGTACGCGCCGATGTATTTGCGCAGGCGATGGATGTAGACGTCGTACGCCAGCCGCGCGGAGGCGTCGCCGTCGTCGATCCGTTGCTGCAGTTGCCTGAAGTCGTTGACGCCGGACAGTCCGATCAGTCCGGATCGCCGGTTCAACAAGGCATCGATGTCGTCGACGCTCATGCCTGCGCTGCGGCGCAGATGCATGATGACGCCGGGGTCGATGTCGCCGCTGCGAGTCCCCATGACGAGTCCTTCGAGCGGGGTCAGGCCCATCGAGGTGTCGACTGCCTTGCCACCGGAGACCGCGGAGGCCGAGGCTCCATTGCCCAGATGCAGGACGATCTGGTTCAGGTCTGCGAGATCGCGTCCCAAGAACTGCGCCACCTGGTCCGAGACGTAGTGGTGCGAGGTGCCGTGAAAGCCGTAGCGCCTGATGTCGTGCTCGGCGGCGACGCTCGCGTCGATGGCGTAGGTAGCGGCCGCGTCGGGCAGTGAATGAAAGAAGGCCGTGTCGAACACCGCCACATGCGGGACGTTCGGCAGCTGCTTCCTGGCGACCTCGATGCCGAGTACGTTCGGCGGATTGTGCAGCGGTGCAAGGCTACTGAGATCGGATATCTGCTGCACGACGGCGTCGTCGATGATCGTCGGACGGTAGAACACCGTACCGCCGTGGACGACGCGGTGCCCGACGGCGGTGACGTCGGAGCCCAGTTCGATCCCGGCGTCGGCGAGCATCTCGAACGCCAGTGCCAGACCGACACCGTGATCCTCGATGTGCTGGGTACGCTCGACGCTCTCGCCACGATGGTCGAGTTCGACGCGGCCGTCGGATTCACCGATGCGCTCGACGAGCCCGCTGGCCACGGACTCGCCGGTGCCGGGGTCGACCAATTGGAACTTGACCGACGACGACCCGGAGTTGACGACGAGGATGCTCACGATTCGCTGTTCTCCTTGGCTGCGTCGGCAATGCCCTGTGCCTGAATAGCCGTGATGGCAACGGTATTGACGATGTCCTCGACGAGTGCGCCGCGGGACAGATCGTTGACGGGTTTGCGCAGGCCCTGCAGAACCGGTCCGACGGCAACGGCACCGGCGCTGCGCTGGACGGCCTTGTAGGTGTTGTTACCGGTGTTGAGATCCGGGAAGATGAACACCGTCGCGCGGCCGGCCACCTCGGAGTCGGGCAGCTTCGACGCGGCGACGGACGGCTCGATGGCCGCGTCGTACTGGATCGGACCTTCCACGAGTAGTTCCGGATTCCGTTCGCGCACAATCGCAGTGGCCTGTCGAACCTTGTCCACATCGGCGCCGGAACCGGATTCTCCGGTGGAGTAGGACAGCATGGCCACCCGCGGTTCGATGCCGAACTGGGCCGCCGTCTGCGCCGAGGACACGGCGATGTCTGCGAGCTGCTCGGCTGTCGGGTCCGGCACGACGGCGCAGTCACCGTAGGCGAGTACGCGATCGGACAGGCACATCAGGAAGATCGACGACACCGTCGACACTCCCTCGGTTGTCTTGATGATCTCGAAGGACGGCTTGATGGTGTGCGCGGTGGTGTGCGCCGCGCCCGAGACCATGCCGTCGGCGATTCCCTTGTGCACCATCATCGTTCCGAAGTAAGAGATGTCGGCCATGATCTCGCGAGCGCGCTCGATCGTCATGCCCTTGTGCTTGCGCAGTTCGGTGTATTCGGCCGCGAAGTCCTCGGTGTACTCGCAGTTGTTGGGATCGAGCACAGTGGCTTTGTCGAGGTCGACACCCAGTTCCGACGCGCGTCGGCGAACAGGACCTTCCTCGCCGAGGATCGTGAGGTCCGCAACCTGACGCTGCAGCAGTCGGCCGGCAGCCCGAAGGATGCGATCGTCGCCGCCCTCGGGCAGGACGATGTGCTTGCGGTCGGCACGGGCCCGGTGGATCAGCTGGTACTCGAACATCTGCGGAGTCGTGATGGTCGGGATGGCGATGTCGAGCCGTCCCAGAAGGGTTTTCGCGTCCACTCGCTGTTCCATCAACCCCAGCGCGGTGTCGACCTTGCGCTGCGATCCCACCGCGACACGGCCGCGGGTCTGCGCCGCGGCAGAGGCGGTATCGAACGTGCCGAGATCGGTGGTGAGGATCGGCAGCCGGGGGCCGAGTCCCGCCACCAGACGCGCGATGGCCGGATGGGGCTCGATGCCGCCGTTCATGATGATGCCGGCCAGCGACGGAAAGCCCTCGGCCTCATGGGCATTCACCAGTGCGAGCAGTACGTCCGATCGGTCCGCAGGCGCGATGACGACCACACCTTCGGTGAGGCGTTCGAGGATGTGCTCGGCTGTCATGCCACCGACCATGACCCGCAACGCTTCTCGCTGCAGCAGCGACGAGTCACCACTGTAGAGGGTGCCGTCGACGGCGTCGAGCAGCTCGGCCATGGTCGGGGCCACGAGGAGGGGGATCTCCGGCAAGCTCCACGCAGGCACCCCGACCGACGCCAACGCATCGGTGACCGCATCGAGATCGTCGGGGGCACAGCGGTTTGCCACGATGGCGGCCAGATGAGCGTGATGTTGGCGTAGTTCGGCCTGGCACAGAGCAGCCAACTGCGCGATCTCGTCGGGTGTGCGATCCGATCCACGCAGTGCGAGCAGCACCGGGGCACCGAGATTGACGGCGATCCGGGCGTTGAAGCCGAGCTCACTCGGGCTGCCGACATCGGTGTAGTCGCTGCCCACGATCACCACGGCGTCGCACTGAGCAGCAACCTCGTGATAGCGATTGACGATCTCGCTGAGCGCGCCATCCTGGTCGGTGTGCACCTGCTCGTACGTGACGCCGAGCGACTGCTCGTACGTCAGATCTGCGGTGGTGTGCTCGACGAGAAGTTCCAGAATGTAATCGGGCTCGTCCGTGGAGCGCGCGATGGGCCGAAACACTCCGACCCTCGCTGCGGTAGCAGCAAGCATCTGCAGCACACCCAACGCAATGGTGGACTTGCCGGAGTCGCCTTCCGGTGACGCGATGTAGATGCTCGAGGGATACATGTCCGACGCGTCGGTGCCGCTGGGCTCAGCCATGCCCGCCAGCTTAGTGCGGGTCGTTCCGCAGGCTCCACTCCTGCCCAGTGGGTGGGGTGTTGACACCGGGCGCGGTCGGGCTGTCCTATGAACCATGGCCGATTCACCGTTCCCGGACGTGCGCTGGGGCAGCGAGACCTCGTTCATCCGCAAGCCCGCCGTCAAGTTCGCGTCGACCAAGCCCGGTTCGTGGGTGATCAGGAACCTCGCGGGCGTCGACCGCTGGTTGTTGACCAAATCCGATGGCCGGTTCACCGTCCTCGGCCCTATCGCGGCACCGGTGGTGTTGCTGACCACCACCGGCCGCAAATCCGGCAAGCCGAGGACGAGCCCGCTGCTCTACTACCGCGAAGGCGACAAGATCTTCGTCGTGGGCTCCAATTTCGGTCAGCAACATCACCCGGCATGGACGTCCAACCTCCTCGCCGATCCGAAGGCCGTGGTGGCCATCGGCGGCAAGAAGATTCCGGTGACGGCCACCCGCATCACCGGCGACGAGAAGGCCCGCATCTACCGACAGTTCGACGCGATGGTCGAGGTGTACGGCGAGTACGAAACCAGGACCGACCGCGACATGCGATTGTTCGCACTCGCGGCCGATCTCGGTGGTTCGTCGTAACTAACCGAGCTTCCGCAGGCGCGGCGCGAGGTCCTTCTCGAAGAGTTCGAGGAACCGCTTCTGATCGTGACCGGGGGCATGGAACACCAGGTGGTTCAGGCCCGCGTCGGTGTACTGCTTGACCTTCTCCACGGCCTCGTCCGGATCCGATGCCACGATCCAGCGCTTGGCGACCTGCTCGATCGGCAGCTCGTCGGCGGCCTTCTCCATCTCGATCGGATCGTCGATCGAATGCTTCTGCTCGGGCGTCAGCGACAGCGGGGCCCAGAAGCGGCAATTCTCCAGTGCCAGTTCGGGATCGGTGTCGTAGCTGATCTTGATCTCGATCATCTTGTCGATCTCACCGGCGTCGCGCTCGGCCTTACCCGCACCCTCTTCCACAGCCGGAAGCAGCTTGTCGGTGTAGAGCTCCATGCCCTTGCCCGAGGTGCAGATGAAACCATCGCCCGCGCGTCCTGCATACCGCGCCACGACGGGTCCGCCGGCCGCGATGTACACCGGGATGCCGCCCTCGGGGACGTCGTAGATCGACGCACCCTTGGTGGTGTAGTACTCGCCCTCGAAATCGACACGGTCACCGAGCCACAGCTCGCGCATCAAGCGCACGGACTCACGCAGGCGCGCGAATCGTTCCTTGAACTCCGGCCATTCCCCGGTGAATCCGGTAGCGATCTCGTTGAGCGCCTCGCCGGTACCGACACCCAGCATGATGCGCTCTGGGTACAGGCAGCCCATCGTCGCGAATGCCTGGGCGATGACCGACGGGTTGTAGCGGAACGTCGGGGTGAGCACCGAGGTACCGAGCTGGATCGTGTTCGTCCGCTCACCGACGGCAGTCATCCACGCGAGCGAGAACGGCGCATGCCCGCCCTCGTGCCGCCACGGCTGGAAATGGTCGCTGACCGTCGCGGAGTCCATTCCGTGCTGCTCGGCGAGAACACCGAGCTCGACCAACTCACGCGGCCCGAACTGCTCCGCCGATGCCTTGTAACCGAGTTTGAGACCCTGCGCCACGCCGAACTCCTGTCGTTGGTCGTCCTAGTTCTTCGATTGTGCACCCGCGGTGGTCGGCTGAGTACTACTGGATCCCCAGAACGGTGACCACTGCAGCCAATACGGCCACCGCACCGATACCGATCGCGAAGATCCACAGGTCCCGGGACTCCGGCATCGGTGCACCGCGTTCCAGGGCAGCGCGCACCCGCATCCACCGCCGCAGGCCGATGACCGGTGCCGCGGCGGCGAGTCCGATCAGAATCAGACCGAGTGCCGTCCGCACCCATCCGGTACTGAAATCGGGAACCAGATGGACGATCGCGATACCGCCGGCCAGGAGCCCGAGTGAGGTCCGCAGCCACGCGAGAAAGGTGCGCTCACTGGCGAGCGTGAACCGCTCGTCGGGGCGCGTCACGCGCGTGCGGTCATGCGCTCGCGAATCAGATGGGCAACCAGTTCAGGATCGTCGGGGGTGAAAACCGGCGAGATGCGGCGGATAGTCAGCACCACTGCAGTGTCCTTCCTGGGACGCATCACGTCCAGCGGAAGCCACCGACCGACCATCGCACTCGTCAGTCGGCATGCCCCGCGTTCGGTGCGGGCGTACGGACCAACGTGAGGTGGGAGGTACGACGCAACTCGAATCCGATGGACAGGTAGAGGTCGATGGCGCGCACGTTCGCGGCCGATGCATGCAGGAACGGCTCCTCACCGCGGGCGCGGATACCGTGACCGATCGCGCGCACCAGGTCCGTGGCCAGACCCTGCCCTCGGAATGCCGGGTCGGTGCACACCGCGCTGATTTCCGTCCACCCCGGAGGGTGCATGCGCTCACCGGCCATCGCGATCAACGCCCCTCCGCGTCGGACTCCGAGGTACGTGCCGAGTTCGATGGTCCGGGGCAGGAACGGTCCGGGCTCGGTGCGGCGAACCAATTCGAGCATCTCGGGGACGTCTGCTGCCGTGAGCGCGACGGCGTCAGCGAAGGGCCTCGTCTCGAGGTGCGTGCCCACGAGTTGCACCAAACCGAAGGTCTCCACATGCGACCACCCCTCGGGCAGTGCGCGTTCCGGTCCGTTCAGCGCCACCACGGTTCGGGGGCCGAACAAGGCCGCGATGTCGTCCCAGTCCTGCGGATCGAGCACGTCAGGGTGCACCAGGAACGGAGACACTTCGGGATCCGCCCGCACGACCCGTCCGCGCCGGACCGCAAAGCGCGAGAGTGCGCCGTCGAGGGAATTGCGGACGGGGTCGTCGAGAGGATGAGCAGACACAGCAAATAGAGTCGCACGAACGGTCGACGGTCAACGCACCGTCAATGTCGACACCAATACTTATACCGGTATAGTTATTCGTCACACGACGAAAGGCATCACATGATCGAGATTCTCCCACCCAGCAAGATCCCCCTCGCACGCAAATCCGGCGCTCTGGTCGCCGAAATCCTCGAGACCGTCCGCGAGCGTGCCACCGTCGGCACCAACCTGCTCGAGATCGACGAGTGGACCAAAGACATCATCCTCGGAGCCGGGGCAACGTCCTGCTACGTCGACTACGCGCCGTCCTTCGGTCGCGGCCCGTTCGGTCACTACATCTGCACCTCCGTCAATGATGCTGTGCTGCATGGCCTTCCACACGACTACGCATTGACTGACGGCGATCTGCTGACTCTCGATCTCGCTGTGGTCCTCGACGGCGTCGCAGCGGACTCTGCCATCAGCTTCGCAATCGGCGAGCCCCGAAAAGAAGACACCGCCATGATCGACGCCACCGAACGGGCTCTGGCTGCGGGGATCGCAGCGGCACGTCCGGGAAACAAGATCGGCGACATCTCGCATGCCATCGGCACCGTCCTCGGCGAGGCGGGCTACCCGATCAACATGCAGTTCGGCGGTCACGGCATCGGGTCCACCATGCATCAGGACCCACATGTGTCCAACAACGGGCGGCCGGGCCGCGGCTACGGACTTCGTCCCGGCCTGATGTTGGCACTCGAGCCGTGGATCATGGAAGACACCGACGAGCTCATCACCGACGACGACGGCTGGACCCTGCGCAGTACGACGGGATGCCGTACTGCGCACAGCGAGCACACGGTGGTCATCACCGACGACGGTGCCGAAATCATGACCTTGCGGGTCTGACTACAGGCGCTTCTCGAAGGTGTTCGAGAACGGCAGGACCTCGTAGGGAGGAAACACCGGGATTCGGGTGTAACCGCTCTTCTCGTACAGTCGAACCGCGTCGGGCTGACGGTCTCCCGTCTGCAATATCAGCCGCGGCAGCCCTTGGTCGCGGGCGGCATTCTCCGACGCCTCCAGCAGGGCAGCCGATACTCCCGTGCCGCGATGGTCGGGGTGCACGAACATGCGCTTGAGCTCGAGGTCCGCCCCGTTCCAACGCAGCGCTGCATGCCCGACGGCATGCTCATCCCCCTCCGCTTCACGGCGATACACGACGAACGTCCGGTGCACAGTGCTCTCGTCGACGGCGTTGGCCTGGGTCTTCGACATCAGAGCGGCCCGGTCTGCGTAGCGGGGACCAACCTCGGCGGCCATCGCCGCGCGCAGGGTTTCGGCGTCGGGGTGATCCCAGTCGACGGCTCGGGTGAACAGGGCGGCGCGGGATCGGCATACATCGGTCACGCCCGATCGCAACACGTCGACGGTCATGGGGTCAACAATTGCGATCACGGTGAGCGCATCTCTGGCGCACGAGCCCGCCGTCGATCACTCTGTGACGGTGAACAAGAACTGTCGCTGCCCACGCTGACCAACTGCCCGGTATCCGCAGCACACCCTTGTCTCAGGAGCTCTCCAGCATGACCACCGAAGCCACCGTCGTTGTCCACATCTCCGATTCCGGCACATCGTCCCTGCAGGGATTGACCCGACCGCAGTTGCACGCACTCGCCGATGCGCTTCGCAGTGCCACCAAAAGCTATGCGCCGCATGCGAAGATCCTGACGCGATTCGATGTTCGGGTCAACGATCTGAACGCTCCCCTGGTCATCGACATCCCTGCCCGAGACGTGATCCTCGGCGGAAAAAGCATTCGGCTCAGTCACACCGAGTTCGAGATCTTCGCGTATCTGGCTCAGCATCCACGGGTCGTCGTTGCGAGATCCGAGCTCAACACATCCGACGGCGGACGCAGCGTCGACGTCCACCTGTCGAGGGTGCGCACCAAATTAGGCCAATTCGGTCGACTGATCACCACGGTCAGAGGAACCGGGTACCGCTTCGACCCGGAACCGGGAATCCGCGTAGTCACCCAACCGACGATATTGCGCAGCGCCTGAAAGTTACTGCGGCAGAGCAGCAGTTCTGCGTCGACGGTTTCGACGGACCACTACGAACACGAGCAGTGCAACCAGAACCACGGCGATCACTGCACCGAGTGCCGTTGCGCCGCGGAAACCCGGCGCGCTGGTGTCGAGGGTGCGTTCACCGGCATGGGCGGCATTGCTGGTACCGAGGACGATGGTGAGGGTCAACAGGTTCGGAATCGCAGTGACGACAGCGAGGATCACCGAGCCGATGGCAAGCTGCTTACCCGCCCTACCCTTGCGGACCGTCCAGGCGCTCCAGAAGAACACCAGCGGTGCAAACGTGCAGACGATGCCGAACAACAGGCCCCACAGAATGCCCTTGGTGAACGTACGGTCGGCCAGTTCTTCGACCCGAAGACTCCACCAGCGCGGAAGAAACGCCGCCAGGATGAAGTACGCAATCAACAACAGGACGATGCCGGCTCCGACGAGGATGCCCCGCCTCTTCCAGTTCGCCGAGCTGGTCGACGGTGCGGGCGTGGTCGGATCGGCAGTCATGAGGACATCGTAGATCGTGCAGAGCAGTACCCCACTCGAGTCGAGACCTGATCGTTAGCTTCCATCGTCGGCGCGCGTCCCGGACAGCCCGTGCTCGTGCCGAGTTCGAATCACTGTGAGCCGAACCGTTCCGCTTCGGTCGTCGGAGGGCCATCGTCGGAATTCATGACAACCAGCTCTATTCGAACGTCCGTCGTTCCCTTCGTGATCAATGCCAGCGGCACCGGGGTCGCCCAGCACCTCGTCGCCGAGGGCGATGCAGGCCACCAATTCGACACCGATGCCTATCCCGCATTCGGCGGTAAGGACGAGGCACCCAGCCCGTTGTTCTACGCGCTCGGTGCGTTGACCTCGTGCAACCAGGTGACGGCCGCCCTCGTCGCCAAGGATCTGGGAATCACACTCGGCGAGTTCACGTTCCGCATCCAAGGCGACCTCGACACCGCAGTGCTCGTGAACGGTGACGAAGGAAATGCGAACTTCGAGGCCGTGAAGGTCGAGGCGACGGTACAGACCGACGCCGACCAGGAGACCTTCGACAGGTTCGTCTCCGAGGTCGCTCGCCGTTGCCCGGTGACCCAGCTCTTCGTGCGCAGTGGCCTGGAGTTCGTGAACGAATGGTCGCGCGCAGAGTTGAGCTGACCGAGCTCGTCCCTCGGCCCGATTCGTAGGGCGCTCCGAAGCGCCCTACGAGGCCTGCTCCCGCTCCGACGCGGTCTCCTCGTCGAGACCGAGGTGCCCGCGCAGCGTGGTGCTCGTGTACTCGGTTCGATACACCCCGCGCTCTTGTAGGGCAGGGACCAGTTTGTCCACGAGGTCGTCGATGGCATCAGCCAAGTGATAGGGGTTGATGTTGAATCCGTCGACCACCCGGTGCCGCACCAGATCGGCCCATCGATCAGCCAAAGCCGCAGGCGTGCCGGAATGGAACCGAGACGCAGGCGAGATCTCGAGTACCAGTTCGCGGATCGACAGGCCCTTCTCCTCGGACAACGCGCGCCACTGGGCAATCTGATCGAGCTTGCCGGTCCGCGCGTCGACCGCGAGGGTGCCACGGGACGGATCGAGCTCGTCCTCTACCGGTTCGATGTCGGGCAGCGGACCTTCCGGGTCGTAGCTCGAGAGATCCTTACCCCAATAGTGCTCGAGGAACGCGATGGCGCGAACTCCGTTGTAGGCGTTGGACCGTAGCCAGCGAACCTTCTCCTCCGCCTCCGCCTCGGTGTCACCGAGTACCACGGTGACACCCGGCAGAATCTTGACCGCATCGGCGGCGCGACCGTACGCAGCCGTTCGTGCGCGGAGATCTCGCGCGTACGCCACCGCCGCGTCGTAGGCGTTGTTGGCCGAGAAAACGACGTCGGCGTGCCTCGCTGCCAGATCGCGTCCACCCGAAGAATCCCCGGCCTGAAAGAGCACGGGCCTGCCCTGCGAACTGGACCGAACATTAGGTGCTGCATGGGCTTTCAGCAGATCGGTATCTGCGTCGATATCCGAACCCGCCCAATACTGTTTCGCCAGTTCGACTACCTGGGTTGCCCGCTCGTAGCGTCGTTCGTGGTCCAGCCAACCTCCGCGACGGAAATTCTCACCCGTCCATGCGTTGTCGGTGGTGACGATGTTCCATCCGGCGCGCCCGTCGGACAGGACGTCGAGGCTCGCCAACCGCCGCGCGAGCTCGACGGGGATGCTGTAGGTGGTGTTCTGCGTGGCGACCAGTCCGATGCGCTCGGTCACCGACGCCAACGCAGCGAGCTGTGTGATCGCGTCCGGCCTGCCGGCGATGTCGGTGGAGAGGATCGCACCGCGGTTCTCCCGAACCCGCTGACCGTCGCCGAGGAAGAATGCATCGAACAGACCGCGTTCGAGCTTGGTTGCCACCTCGACGAAGGTGTCCGTCGCAACCTGATCGGGTGCCTTCGGATCCTCCCAGACCGTCTGGGCACCGATTCCCGGATAGAACACGCCCAGATGAATCTGTGCATTCGGGTCGAACGGTGCGCCGGTGTCCGGGTGCTGGTCGTTGGTGCTCACGATGATTCTTCTCCCTATTTCCGAGCCGAAGCGGCGTAGCGGCTGACCGGACGCGCCAGTCCCAAATTCTCGCGCAGCGAGAGTCCAGGGGTCGGCCTGCGAAGCAGATGTGCCGGGACGGCAAGGTCTTTCACGGCGTCAGTCCCGAGATGTAACCGGATGCCGTCGACCACGCCGGCCAGCGATTGGGCGTCGGACAGATCGTCGATGTCGGCGAACACCAGGGCTGCTCCATCGGCGCGCGCCGCTGCCGCCCGATCCGCCACATCGTCGCCGCGCACCAACGCCACATCCAGCAGATCGGTGACGCCCAGATCTACATCTCCGATGACGACCACCTGACCCTGCGGCGAACGTGGAGTGATCAAGGGCCCGACGACATCGAAGAACTCGCCCTCGAACCGCACGTGATGCACCTTGGCTGGGTCGAGATATCGACCGGTCGTCGCGTCACGGATAACCGCGTCGTCCTCCCACGAATCCCACAGCCGCCGAGACACGTCGATGACGTCACGGATCTCGGCGGTCACGCTCGACCGCACCTCCGATCCCACTGCTGCATGAGCGGCCGGCGAATTGTCTGCGCCGATCACCCAGGCTCCTCGGCCGTGGGATGCATGGTCGAGACTGGCGAGTTGTGTTGCGAGAAAGAACGGTTCGGTAGTGACTGTGTGGACGGTGGGAGCCAGCCCGATGGTCGACGTGGTCGAGGCGACGAACGCAGCGCGCGTGCCTGCATCGAGTCGATTCCGGGCCGAGACCAGAGAATCACCGAAGGTGACGAACGTGAAACCTGCGCGTTCGGCCTCCGCGACGTTGCGGCGAAGCCGCTCGGGTGACTCGTCGTAGCCGTCGAGTTCGAGGGCAAAGTACAAGGTGTCAGCCATTGTCGACCACGATCGCACCTGCCACCGTGCCGAATTCGACCCTCGATGGCGCGCTTCGCACATCCACCAACGTGGCCTCGCCCGCCACGGCTTCGCTGAGGCTGATCAACTCCGAACTCATCGTGATCCTGCTTTCTCCGGGGCATGCATCGATATCTGCGCAACAGCCCACGTTGCCGCAGATGCGCTCGAGAATGAAGGGTTCGAATCAGCATGAGGCAAACCGAGGAATACAGATGTGAACACTCAGGACGAATGGCCGAACGACGATAGGCTGCCTGATCATGGTCGCCGATTTCCTGCGCAACTGGCTTGTCGACTCGGACCCAGCGCTGCGTTGGCAGGTGGAGCGCGATCTCTTGGACGAGCCGTCCGAAGTTTGGGAAGCAACTCGCGCCCGAGTTGCCACCGAAGGTTTCGGTGCAAGGCTTCTTGCGCTGCAGGATCCGGACGGGCAATGGGCCGGCGGCGCATTCTTCCCTGCGAATTTCGATAGTTCCGCGGCTCCGGGGCAACCCTGGACTGCCACCACGTGGTCGCTGAATTCGCTGCGCGAGTGGGGTCTCGACCCCGCGGTCCTGCGAGCGCGCCGCACGGTCGAGTTGCTCGACAGGAACAGTCGGTGGGAGTACGACAACCTGCCGTACTGGGGCGGCGAGGTGGACTGCTGCATCAACGCGTGGACGGTCGCCAACGGGGTGTGGCTGGGTGCAGACGTCGAGGGCATCGCTCAGTGGTTTCTCGAACACCAACTGCCGGACGGTGGTTGGAACTGCGAGTGGGTCGAGGGATCGACCCGCTCGTCATTTCACTCGACACTGAACTCGTTGAAAGGATTGCTGGAGTACGACACAGCCCTCGGCGGCACGGACGAAACTCGAGCTGCCCGGCGCGCCGGTGAAAAGTACTTGCTGACGCGAAAGCTCCTGTACACGTTGTCCACGGCTGAGAAAGTCGGGCCATGGGTGGATCAATTCTTCTACCCATCCCGTTGGACGTACAACGCCCTCAGTGCCGCCGACTACTTTCGGCAGGCTTCCCTGCTCGATGGGACAGCGCCGGATCCCCGCATGGAGGAGGCGATAGGAATCATCAGAGCCGCCCGCCAGAACGATGGAACGTGGTTGCAGGGTCACCCTCATCCAGGTGAGGCGTGGTTCGCGACCGACGTACCAGAGGGTGAACGCTCGAAGTGGCTGACACTGATCGGAACCCGAGTGCTGACGTGGTGGGATTCCTACTACGGCTGATCGTGCCTGCGTACGGACATGCAGTGAGCGTCTACTTCAGTTCGACGCTTACATTGCGGGTGCATCATCACCCGCGGATTCCGAAGTCGACGGCAGCGTGGGTGCAGGCAGGCTGCGATCCCAGGCGATCGATGATCGCCGTCAGTCGTGTTCTGAGCCAGGTCATGGACGCGACGCTAGGCTCGCCGCTCAGATAGTGCACCCGTTGCAATCACGCTGATTCGAAAGGCTGGCGCTACCGATCCTGTTCCGTCGACCTCCAGGAAGATCCGGTCTCCCGCTCGAAAGCTGGTCGCACGTCAACGGTGTCGTACACGATCGACAGTGTTGTGATGCGGCCATCGTCGGGGCAGCCACCCCGGAGGGTAACCGCCAGTCGAAATGGAACCAGAAGGTGACGAGCCGCGTTCCTGCCGAGGTGCGTCCCTCGGCCACGCCCTTCGACGTCAGCTCGGCGCTTGAGGTATCGATGAACAATGCCCGATAGAAGTCGGGTGCTGGCGTGGGACCGTACAACGGCGAATGCACGACGGCACCGGGCGCGAACAGACTCACGATCGCATCGAGGTCGGCGCGATGCAGGGCGTCGAGGTAGCGCTTCACCAGGTAGTCCGTGGCCGAGTTCATGCGCCCACGCTATCCGATCCCAGCGAAAGTGACCGTCCGTCAACCGATCCGGTCAGGTTCCGTCGTGATACGCAGTCCCGCTACCAAGACCCGCGCCATTTTTCGTGGGTCGTAGCGAGAATCCTGTGCACCGATACAGAGGTTGCCGACCGCGCGCATCAGCTCCAGGGCGGTCTGCCCCGGTGCAATCTCCCCCGAGTCCGCAGCGGCGTCGAGCAGTGACTCGCACACGGGGATCAGCCGATCCAGGAAGTAGCTGTGCAAAGTTTCGAATCCGGCGCTGTCCGACTGCATTGCCTCGGCCAGACCATGTTTGGTGGCCAGGAAGTCGACGAATCGGTCGATCCACAGCAGCAACGCGGCGTGCGGTGATTCGCGGCCGGCGAGGAGCTCCTGACCCGCGACGACACACGCCTCCACCTGATGCCGGAAGACGTTAACGACGAGGTCACCACGCGTCGGGAAGTGCCGGTAGATGGTGCCCACGCCGACGCCGGCCCTCCGGGCAATCTCGCGCACCGGTACCTCTACTCCCGAGTCGACGAACGCAGTTGCAGCCGCGTCGAGCAACGTCGCTTCGTTCCGCCTCGCATCCGCTCGTTTCCTGGGCTGCTCGGCTTCGGCCTCGGTCACTGTCCCTCCATGCATCGACAAACGGAACAATGTTCCGTATGTTGGCTTACGGAACATCGTTCCGCTTACCCACACAGTAGCCCCACAGTGGCCAAGAGGAGATCACCATGCAGTACCGCACACTGGGACGAACCGGCGTCCAGGTCAGCACGCTCTCGCTCGGCGCGATGAACTTCGGAGCCATCGGGCGCACTACGCAGGACGAGGCCACCGCAATCGTCGATGCCGCACTCGAGGGCGGCATCAACCTCATCGACACCGCGGACATGTACAGCCAGGGGCAGTCCGAGGAGATGGTCGGCAGGGCGATCGCAGGTCGGCGGGAGAACGTCGTGCTGGCCACCAAAGTGTTCAACCCGATGGGCGACGAACGAAATCATCAGGGCAGCTCCCGCCGCTGGATCGTCGCCGAACTCGAGAACAGCCTGCGCCGACTCGACACCGATCACGTCGACCTCTACCAGATACACCGCTGGGATCCCACGACGAGCGACGAGGAAACCCTCTCCGCCCTGACGGATCTGCAGCGAGCCGGGAAGATCCGCTACTTCGGCTCCTCCACCTATCCGGCTTACCGAACAGTGCAGGCGCAATGGGCCGCGAAGGAACACCATCTCGCACGGTTCGTCACCGAGCAGCCGCCGTACTCGATCCTGCAGCGCGGCATCGAATCTCATGTCCTTCCTGTCGCCCAGGAATACGGAATGGGAGTGCTCGCGTGGAGCCCCCTGGCGGGCGGATTCCTCTCCGGTGCCATCCGGGCCGGGCAGGCCGCGACCTCCCAACGCGCCATGATGATGCCCGAACGCTTCGGTACCGACACTCCCACCGGACAGGCCAAACTCGACGCTATGGAGAAACTTGTCGCTGTCGCCGACGATGCCGGGCTGACGTTGATCCAACTCGCTCTCGGTTTCGTGACGGCACATCCGGGAGTCACCAGTGCAATCGTCGGGCCGCGTACTGTCGCCCATCTACACTCGCAACTCGCTGCTGCAGACACCATCCTGACCGGCGATATCCTCGATAGGCTCGACGAGATCGTGGCGCCCGGTGTCGATCTCGCTCCCGGCGACAAGTTCGACACCCCACCCGCCCTGCTAGACGCGTCACTGCGGAGACGCTGACATGGCCAGTTTCGGGATCATGACCCCTCCGCAGAATGTCTCCTACGTAGACCTGCGCCGGGTGTGGCGCGAGGCAGACGATATTCCGGAGATCGAGCATGCGTGGCTGTTCGATCACCTCATGCCCATCGGCGGAGATCTCGACGGCCCGATCTTCGACGGCTGGACCATGCTGGCCGCGATGGCCGCCCAGACCGAGCGGTTGAGACTCGGAATCATGGTCACCAGCAACCGCATTCGTCCGCCGGCGATCCTCGCAAAGATCGCCGCTACGGTCGATGTGGTGTCGAATGGTCGGCTGGACTTCGGCATCGGTGCCGGGTCACGGCCGAGCGTGCCCATGGCGAGACGGGAGTACGACGGCAACGGTCTGCCGTACAGCGGCGCCGCGGAAGCGGTGGCGCGACTCGGTGAATCGCTCACCGTGATTCGCAGGCTCTGGACCGAGGACGAACCCTTCGACTTTCACGGTACCCACGTCGACCTCGTCGGGGCCTTCCAGAACCCGAAACCTGTTCAGCGACCCGGCCCACCGATCGTGATCGGCGGCCGAGCAGCAGGTGTGCTGCGTCTCGTCGCCGCGCACGCCGACACGTGGAACATCCCCGGCGGGGACCTCGACGACGCAATGGACCGAGCGAGACTACTCGACCGGTTCTGTGCCGAGATCGGGCGCGATCCAGCGACGATCACCCGATCGGTCGCTCTCGGGGTGTCGTTCGAGGAACCCGAGAAGACGAGAAACGACATCGGTGACGCCGTAGCCGCGGGATTTGATCACGTCGTTCTCATCCTCCCGGGCCCCTACCCCGACGGCATCGCGCACCGGGTGACCGAGGAGTTCATCAGACCCAGCGGGCACTCGTGAGACCCACTACGTCAAGCCCTTTCGTCATGGAACCAGGACGAACTTTCCGCGCGGGTGCGTGGATTGCAGTTCAGCATGCGCCGTCGCGGCGTCGGCGAGCGGGAAGGTCTTCGCGACCGTCACCTCGAACACACCTGCACCTGCCTGCTCCAGCAGCACCGGTGACGCGAGGCGTCGACGCTCCATGCTCGCCGGCCCACCAACGGTGAGGAACCCGTCTGCCGACGCCCGGCCGAAAGCTGCCGTGCTGACCAATCTCGATCTGTCCGTGAGTAATTCGAGCGATACGTCGACGGCCTCGTCGGTGCCCACCGTGTCGATTGCCGCGTCCACCCCATTCGGTGCGGCTGCCCGTACACGGTCGATCAGCCCGTCGCCGTATTCGACGGGCTCGGCACCGTACGCCCGGAGTGCATCGTGGTTCTGTCGGCGCGCAGTGCCGACGACGGTGGCACCGCGCTCGACAGCGAGCTGGGCCACCACGGACCCGACACCGCCTGCCGCTCCGTGCACGAGAACAGTGTCTCCGCTCTTGACACCGACGGATTCCAGTGCGTCGTACGCAGTTCCGGCCACGGCGAGTACACCCGCAGCAACGTTCCAGTCCAGTGCTTCCGGCTTCGGGAACACGAACCGCGCGGGAACCAGAATCCGCTCGGCGTAGGTACCGTTCTGGCCCGACACGACAACCGCGTCGCCGACGGCGATAGGCCCGCTCGGGCCCTCGACGACTCCGCCGACCGCCACCACGATGCCCGACGCCTCGCTGCCCAGCGCAATCGGGAGCTTGGATTCGTCTGTGCCGAATGCACCGCTGTAACTCTTGTAGTCGAAGGGGTTGACGCCGATCGCCTTGACCTCGATCAGAACCTCGCCTTCGGACGGTTCGGGCAGCTCTCGTTCGACGATCTCGATGGCGTCCGGTCCACCGTAGGACGCTGCAACTGCAACTCGTGTCATGCGCGGTACAACGGTCACCACGACGCAAATGTTCCGCTCAGACCCGCAGGCGCGGCAGTCCCCATTCTTTACCGAGCAATTCGTACGAGCGCAGCCGGTCCGCGTGGTCGTGCGTGGCCGAGGTGATCACCACTTCGTCCGCGCCGGTTGCTTCCTGCAGCGCCTCCAACTTCTCCGATGCCGTTGCCGCGGATCCGACGATCTGGGTGTCCACTCGATCAGCGACGAGCTCGTATTGCTCGCCGGTCAGCGGTGCCACGTTCTTCGGATCCGGATACTCAATCGCGCCATGACCGCTGCGAATGCTGTGTACCCAGTGCGGGAAAGACGCTGCCAGCTCTCGCGCCTGCGAATCCGTTTCTGCAACAACCACATCGGCCGACACCGCCACGTACGGCGAGGACAGCCGAGCCGATGGCACGAAAGCACGGCGATACTCGTCGATCGCCTCGAGAGTCGTCCCCGGGCTGAAGTGGTAGCTCGCTGCGAACGGCAAACCGCGGGCACCGGCCTCACGGGCAGTCGGCCCAGCGCTGCTGCCGAACAGCCAGAGCGCCACGTCGGCCCCGACACCCGGGCGTGCCGTCAACGGCACCCCGTCGCGCTCGTAAGTACCGGCAAGCAGCGCAGCAAGGTCGTCGAGTTGATCGACGAAATCCGGGGACTGAGCGTGCGGCTGCTGCAGCGCAGCCAGAGACGCAGCCAGCAGCGGGGTCTTCCGTGGTGCCGCCGAAGCCGGGGCAACTGGGAACAGTCCGCCGGGCTCCGAAGACACCGCGCGCTCGGGCGCAGCCTGCTGCGCACCGGCCAGGGCTGCTGCTCTGCGCTGCCCGGACCTACCGACACCCAGATCGATGCGTCCCGGATACAGGGCGTCGACCGTGCCGAAGGATTCGACGACGGCAGCAGCTGTAGTGAAACCCAGCTGGACCGCTGCCGATCCGACACGAATCCGGTTGGTGGCAGCGGCAATCAGACCGATCAACACTGCGGGTGAAGAACTGGCCGCCGCCACGAAGTGGTGCTCGGCCACCCAATAGCGCTCGTACCCCCACTCTTCGGTCTGGCGCGCCAGATCCAGGGTGTTACGAAGCGCTTGCTGGACGGTCGACCCCTCGCTGATCGGGGACAGATCGAGAACGGACAACGGAACTCGCGTCATCTCGGGTTCTTCTCCCCTGCCTCGACGGCGACGGTCAGTCTGTTCTCGGCCGGCGCGACGGGGCACGTCGCGTAGTCGGTGAACGCACACGGAAGATTCGATGCCCGGTTGAAATCGAGAACGACGGTTCCGTCTACCGGAGCGGGCACTGCTAGGATCCGCGCAGCCGGATAGGTGGTCACCCCGCTCGTGGCATCGGTGAACAGCACCTTCAGACCGTTGCCGATGCCGCCGAACGCAATCAGTTGCGCAGCGGTACCGGCCAACTCGAAGTCGAGAGTGCCCACGGCCGAGTGATGGTGTTCGAGTCCTTCCACCACTGCTCCGGTCGTGACGGTGACCGGTGAGTCGTACGGCGTGAACGTCCCGGTGGCAACGAACTTCTCGCTCGGCTCGTAGATCGGGATACCGCTGTAGGACTGCAGGGTCTGCGCATCCGGGTCGTGTACCCGCAGCGCGACCGAACCGGTCCGACGGATCACCTCGATCCGTCGATCTCCGTCCTCGACCAGGATGCCCGGTGCACCCTCCACCGGATTCAGCGTCGTCACACCGTCGAACCCCTCGACAGTCACCGAATCGGCATCGGCCTTCCAACGGCCGGGAAGGTCCGCGACGGACTCGAATTCATCCGTCAGCCAATACAAACCGGTCAACGACACCCAACCCAGAGGATCACCGTAGGACGCCTCTCGGTCGGCATGCCATTGCGTCCAGTCCTGCTCGAAATCGCTCATGATGCTCGCACTCCTTCACGCTGTTCGTACGGGTGCCGCAGACCGAGATGGTCACGCAAGGTGGTTCCGGCATATTCGGTGCGGAAGCTGCCGCGGTCCTGAAGTTCCGGAATCACCTTGTCGACGAATTCATCGAGGCCGGCTGGGGTGATATGCGGGACGAGAATGAAGCCGTCGCTCGCGTTGTTCTGCACGTAGCTGTCGATTTCCTCGGCCACTTGTGCTGGGGTTCCGACGAACTGCTGCCGCGTCGTCATCGCGATGATCAGTTCACGAATGCTCAGGTTGTCTGCTTCGGCGCGCTCGCGGTACTGCTGGGCAATGGTTCTGGGGTCGCCGTGTCGCGCACGGCCACGGCTGATGGACACATCGCCGCTGGGTTCGATATCCGGCAACGGCCCGTCCGGGTCGTACGCGGACAAGTCCTGTCCCCACACCTGTTCGAGGAACGAAATAGCTGTCTTACCGCTGACCTGCTGATGCCGGATGTGGTCCGCCTTGTCGACCGCGTCCTGCGCAGAATCTCCGAGCACGAACGTCGCCGCGGGCAGCACCTTCAGGTCGTCGTGCTCGCGGCCGTACTTGGCGAGCCGACCCTTGACGTCGGAGTAGAACTTCTGTCCGTCCTCGAGCGTGCCGTGGATGGTGAAGATGGCGTCGGCCTTGGCCGCACCGAACTCTCGGCCCTCGTCGGAATCGCCCGCCTGCAGCAGAACCGGATGCCCCTGCGGACTGCGCGGAAGTGTGAAGCGGCCCTCGACCTCGAACTGTGGCCCGGTATGCCGCACGGTTCGGATCCCGGACTCGCGACCGAAGATTCCCCGCTCACGATCGACGACTAGCGCGTCGGACTGCCAAGAATCCCAGAACTTTCGCGCGACGTCGATGATCTCGTTGGCCCGCACGTAACGGTCGGCACGATCGAGATAGCCGCCCCGCCGAAAATTCTCGCCGGTGAACGCGTCCGAGGACGTCACCATGTTCCATGCCGACCTACCGTCGGACAGGTGATCCAGCGACGAGAATTGTTTGGCGAGCTCGAACGGTTCGTTGAACGTGGTGTTGATCGTCCCGGCAAGTCCCAGCTTGGTCGTCACCGACGCAAGCGCATTGAGGACGGTGAGCGTATCCGGTCGACCGACCACGTCGAGATCGTGAATCCGGTTGCGATGCTCCCGAAGTCGCAGTCCCTCGGCGAGGAAGAAGAAGTCGAACAGACCGCGTTCGGCCGATTCGGCGAGGTGTACGAACGAATCGAACTCGATCTGGCTCTTCGATTCCGGATCGGCCCAGACGGTGGTGTTGTTGACGCCGGGGAAATGGGCACCCAGATGTATCTGCTTCTTCGTCACAGGCTCTTCCCTTCGAGTGCATAGCGATTGACGGGGCGAGTCAGGCCGAGACGCTCGCGCAGAGTCGATCCGCTGCGGGTGTCGGTGGCCGGTAGTGCCGCCACTCCAGACGGCAGGGCGAGCGGTACCAGGGTGACCCCGTCCAGCCCGGCCGCTTCGATGGAACCGAGCAGGAGATGCAAGCCTGCTAGGTCGCCGACATGCGACACGCTCTCAGCGGCTCTGACGTGCCCCGCCCAGTTGTCGAGCTGAGCGAGTTCCTCAGCGGCAGAGTCGGATACCAAGGTCTCCACGTCCAACAGGACGAACACCTCGGCCGGGTCACGGCCTTCGGCAACGACCGCCCGTCGAACGCGGGCGGCGGTCGTTGCCGCATCCTCGACCGAGTCGGCGACGATTCGGACGATGTCGGCACGCGCAGCGGCCACCGACACGGACTCCGTGGAGTCACCGCGAATCACGACCAGCGACTGTCCTTGAGGAGACCTCGGAGTGATCGACGGACCCTTGACCGAGAAGTTCTCACCCTCGAAGTCGATGTAGTGCAGCTTGTCTCGGTCGATGAACCGCCCCGACTCGACATCACGGATCTCCGCGTCGTCCTCCCAGCTGTCCCAGAGCCTGGTGACGACCTCGATTGCCTCGTCCGCCTCGCGCCACAGGCTGCCGTTGTCCTGCTCCGCTTTCCGACCGAACAGCGCTGCCTGCTCGGCACCCGGACTCACCTCGACCTGCCATCCGGCCCGGCCGTGGGAAGCGAAATCGAGGCTCGCGATCTGCTTCGAGATGTGGAACGGCTCGGTGTGCGTGACGGTGATCGTGGGCACCAGCCCGATCTTCTCGGTGACGGCGGCTGCCCGTGCCGCGATGGCTGCGGCCTCGAGCGTCCGACTGGCGAACGAATCGCCCAGGAACGCGAGATCGATACCCGCTCGGTCTGCAGTCTGGAACTGGTCGATCCAGAACCCTGCTGTGAACACCTCTTCGGCGCGAGAGTCAGGGCGACGCCAGGCCTGCGGATGTGCGCCGGTGCCTTTCAGCTCTATCGCGGTCAGGAACAGCTTGTCAGACACTGGTACTCGCTTTCTCGCGCGCGCTTCCGGGAATGGCCCCGAGTAGCTCGCGGGTGTAATCCTGCTGTGGATTGTCGAACAGTGCTGCGGTGTCGCCGTATTCCACGATGACGCCGGATTGCATGACGGCCACGGTGTCGCTGATCTGACGAACCACGGCCAGATCGTGCGAGATGAAGAGGTAGCTCAGGCCCAGCTCGGACTGCAGATCGTCGAGCAATGTCAGGATCTGTGCTTGCACCGATACGTCGAGGGCCGAGACCGGCTCGTCGAGCACCACCAGTTCCGGCGCGAGAGCCAACGCTCTGGCGATGGCGACGCGCTGGCGCTGCCCACCCGACAGCTCGGCAGGCCGGCGGGCCAGGTAGTCGCTGGTGAGTGCCACCTGATCCAGCAACGTCCGGGCACGCTCGGAACGCTCACGCGAGGAACCGACCTTGAACGCGTCCAACGGTTCTCGCACGATCTCGCCGACGCGCAGCTTTGGGTTCAGTGACGCGTACGGGTTCTGATAGACGATCTGAACACGCCGTCGCAGTTCACGCCTGGCCTTACCGCGCAGACCGGTGACGTCCACACCGTCGAACGTGACCGATCCCGACGACGCGGTCTCCAGGCCGATCGCGATGCGCGCCAACGTGGACTTGCCGGACCCGGACTCGCCGACGAGCGAGACCGTCCGCCCACGTTCGACGGTCAACGTGGCTCCCTTGACCGCATCGAGGTGGACGCCTCGGCCTATGGTGAACCGCTTCGAGACGTCGCCGACCGTCAGGATCGGATCGACTGCCGTGGTGCGCGCGGGTCGTACGGTCGTATTCAGCGACGGCGCAGCGGCCAACAGTTGACGTGTGTACGCGTGCGTCGGGTTCGCCAGTACCTCTGCGGTGGGGCCGGTTTCGACAATCCGACCCGCGCTCATGACAATCAGGCGATCGGCTCTGTCCGCAGCCACGCCCAAGTCATGAGTGATCAGCAGGACAGCGGCACCGGTCTCGGCGATCCTGGCGTCGAGATGATCGAGGATGCGTCGCTGCACGGTGACGTCCAGGGCGCTGGTCGGCTCGTCGGCGATCACCAGTTCCGGGCGGCACGCGAGAGCGATTCCGATCAGTACGCGCTGACGCTGCCCACCGGACAGGTCCTGCGGATACTGCCGCGCCCGCACCTCGGGGTTGTCCAGACCCGCTTCGGTGAGGATGCGAATTGCCTCGACCTTCGCGGACCGGCGATCTGCGAGACCGTGCACCCGCAGCACCTCGGCAACCTGGTCGCCGACGCGAACCACCGGGTTCAGCGAGGTGGTCGGATCCTGCGGGACGAGCCCGATATGACGGCCGCGCAACCGGTTCAACGTCTTGTCCGAGGCTGTGTCGAGCCGCTGCCCGTCGAACGTCACCGATCCGCCCACGATGCGGCCGGAACCCGAGAGCAGACCGATGAGGGCGTGGGCAGTCGTCGACTTTCCGGAGCCCGATTCGCCGACCACGGCCACCACTTCACCGCGGTCGACGGTGAACCCGATGCCGGAGACGGCGGTCGTCTCACCGTAATTGACGTGCAGATTCTCTACTTCGAGAATGGGGCTCATTGTGATCGCCTCTCGAGCGCGTGCCCTACGCGGTGCGCGGACACGACGACGGCCACGATCACCAATCCCGGCAGTGTGGTCATCCACCAGGCGGTGGCCAGGAAGTTGCGGCCCTCGGAAATCAGCGATCCCCACTCCGGGGTGGGCGGAGCAGCGCCGAAGCCGAGGAAGCTCAGCGCCGATACCGCGAGAACTGCCATACCGAATTCGACTGCAGCGAGCGCGATCACGGGGCCGTACGAGTTTCTGAGGATGTGCCTGCGGAAGACATCGAACCACCGCACACCCGAGGCGTAGGCCGCTTCGACGTACAGTGATCTGCGCACCCGCAGCACCTCCGAGCGCATCACTCTGGCGAAATTGGCAATCAGCGTGACTCCGACGGCGATAGCAACGTTGACGGTGCCGAAGCCCAGAGCGGTCACCAGCGCCAGCGAGAGCAACAGCGTCGGAATCGACAGCAGCACATCGACAATGCGCATCAGCACGGCGTCAACTACTCCGCCGACGGCCCCCGAGACCAGACCGATGATCGAGCCGACCACCAGGGCGATGCCGACTGCCAACAGCGTTGCCGTCAGCGACAATCCGGAACCGTGGACCACTCGGGTGAAGACGTCACGGCCGATGTTGTCGGTGCCGAACCAGTGCGCCGCGCTAGGTGCCTGCAGCTTGTCGGCCGGTGTACCCACCAGCGGATCGCCGCTGGCGAAGACGGTCGGGAACAGCGCGAACCCGAGAGCCAGCAACAGCACGACCACGGAGGCACCGAGCCAGATGTGCTTCAGCACGTCTCGCGGACCCCTGCGCCGCGCGGGTGCCGGTGCTTCTTCGACTACCGGGGGAACTGCCGAATGGACGGCGGTCTCGCGAATCAGGATGTCAGACATGAGCTTTCTCCGGTTCTGCACTGGCCTGCACGGGCCGGTATTCGCGCACGATGCGCGGATCGATCAGCGGATAGAGCAGGTCGACTACGAGATTGACCAGGACGAAGACCAGCGAGGTCAGAACGACGATGCCCTGCACCACCGGAATGTCCTGGGCCAGCACCGATGTCTGGGTAAGCCGTCCGACTCCGGCGCGCGAGAACACCGTCTCGACCACCACCGATCCGGCCAGCAGGGTGCCCACCAAGACCCCGGCAATCGTGAAGGCGGGGATCGACGACAGTCGCAGAACGTGTCGCGTCTGCACCCGAAGGCGTGAGACCCCCTTGGCGCGAGCCACATCCACGAACGGCTGCTTCCACGTGGTGGCCATGCTGGTAGCCAGGACCTGAGCGATGACAGCACCGGTCGGCAGTGCCAGTGTCACCGCAGGCAGCACCAACGACGCTGCCCCGTCGTCACCGAACGCCGGGAACCAGCGCAGTCGGAACGAGAACAGTTGCAGCAGCAGTAGTCCTACCCAGAACGTCGGCACCGCCACCCCGAGCGGTGGGAGCGCGAGCAGCAGGTTCTTCAGCCAGACGATCTGGGTGTACGTGGCTGCGTAAGCCACCGCTGATCCGAATACGACGGCCAGCACCAGGGCCGTCCCCGCCAAGCCGAGTGTGCTGGGCACCGCGTCGAGAATGGCCGTCGTCACCGGCTGGCCGGTGGCGATGGACAATCCGAAATCACCCTGCACGGCCCCGACCAGCGAGTGCCAGTACTGCACCAGCACCGGCTGATCGAGACCGTAACGAGCCTGCAGTTCAGCGATCGCCGCAGCATCTGCCGGGGTGCCCGAGCCGGCCGAGTCCACGGCAAGACTGACCGGGTCCGAGGGAAGGAGGAAGAGCACGATGAACGAGATGGTGAACGCAGCCCACAGCACTGCCAGTGCCTGCAGTACTCGCTGTCCGATGTAGCGGGTCATGGCTCTACTGCCCGCTCAGCCAAGTGTCGAAGAACTGCAGGCGAGCGGAGGCCTCGAACTTCAGATCCTGTACTTTCGACGCCGCGCCGACTGCCTGCGAGAGTTCGATCGTGGGAATCCACAGTCCGTTGTCGAGCACCTGCTGCTGCGCGCTTGCGAGGATCTCGTTGCGGGCCGCCACGTCGGTGGTCGAGAGCTGCTCCGTCAACGATGCATCCAGATCCGGAATCGGGCCGCGCGCGTTCAAGTTCCGTCCGTCCACGGCAAACGAGGTGCGCAGAATGTCGCCGTCGGCGCGGGTGCTGTTGTAGTACGTCGCGTCGTAGTCCTTTGTGCCTTGCCGTGCCGTCGCCTCCGAAGTGGAGACCAGTTCGAGCTGTAGGTCGACACCCACGGCCCGCAGCTGCTGTTGGGTCAGTTCCAGAATCGCCTGGTTGCCGGCGAACACCGCCGAGTACATGACCTTGAAACTCAGCTTCTGCCCGTCCTTTTCACGGATGCCGTCTCCACCTGGAACCCATCCGGCCGCGTCGAGCAACGACTTCGACTTCTCTGGATCGTAGGTGACATCGGCGAGTTCGACGTAACCCGGGGTGGCACTGGCCAACGTACTTGTCGCCGTTCGGAAGTCGGGTCCGAGGACCGTGTCGACGAGTTCCTGACGGTTGATCGCCGGTACAAGGGCCGTCCGGACGGCGGGGTCCTGTAGCGCACCGCGAGTGACGTTGGGCTGAATGCCGAACGGAACGCCCGGGTTGGATGCCGTCAGAATCCGGCCACCGGTCGCCTCGATCTGCGGAGCGTCCTGCGGTAGCGCGTCGCTGACGGCGTCGAGCTGGTCAGAGGAAAGACTGCCGGTACGTACACCCGATTCGGGCACGATGGTGAACTCGATACGGTCCAGGTATGCCTCGCCCTCGTGACCGAATACCGCAGAGCCCCAGTCGTATCCGCTTCGCTTGGCCAACGTGACGGAACGGTCCTGCTGGTAGTCCGCATAGGTGAACGGTCCCGATCCGATGTTGGTACCCAAGCACCGCGACTCCGCCGACTGCGCCGAGGTGGCGACGGCCTGGATGCCGAGCTGAGGCGTCGAACTCGCTTGCAGGAACTGCGCATTGGGTGCCGAGAAGTCGATGCGGATGGTGAGCGGGTCGACGACCGTGGCACCTTGATATCCGGTCAGGTAACTCGCAGCCAGCGGTGCCTTGGCGGCACCGAGGGTGCCGGTGATGGCGTCGAAATTGTCCTTGACGGCGGTGGCGTCGAGCGGGGTGCCGTCACTGAACGTCACACCGTCCTTCAGCTGGAAGGTGAAGGATTTCGCGTCGGCACCGACCTCCCAACTCTCGGCCAACCATGGCTCGACTTCTCCGGTTTCAGGGTTCTGGTCGGTAAGCGAATCGATCACCTGCCGGGTGACGTAGATGGTTTGATTTGTACCCGCCTGAGCCGGGTCGGAGCAGGTAGGAGCCCCGGACAGGCCGTAACGCAGCGTCCCTCCGGACTGCGGTGGGCCCGCGTCGGCGGCCGAGGTGGTGGCGCTACCTGCGCACCCGGCGAGCAGTGTGGCGGTGGCGGCGATTACTCCGGCCACCAGAAGAACAGGGCGAGTGGACACGTGGGTGTCTCCGGTATCTGGTCGATCGCACGAGAGCTCCCGCGTCCGAGCCAGGTGCGCCCAGGAAGGAGTTCGTGCAGATGATGAGGTGTGGTGTCGAAAAGTGCGGTGCCGAAATGTCAGCTAAGACAGGTCGAACCGTTCAGACGGCACAGATCGACATGAATCCGACGGCATCCGTCGACGAAACCTGAGGCGACTCGAGTGTTCACGTGTATTCCTCCATCGGTCCCGGCGGTAGCACCCTCACCCGACAAGCGGGGGGTTGCTGCGACGTCATAGAGCCAGGTCTCTCGGTCGCTCTGGATGGTCCTACGTGTCCGATACTACGAGAGGGTCGGCGCACTTGCCAACTGGGGTAGAAATCCCACACCGACTGAAGCCTCGAAGAGTCCGGACAGGACCAATCCTACCAATCAGACGGCCACTGTCAGCTCAGCGTTCTCGCTTTCGATTGGGACCGAATCAAGCTGCTGCTCAGCCATATTCGACACCCGAGCGTTCACACGATGCACCCAATACCCGACCGTTTCGTCGGCCGAGGCAAACCGATCCAGCACGTCCATGCACAGCCAGGTCGCAACCGAGAAATCCTGTTCCACCCCGTCGAGGCCCATGAGTGCCAACTCGTCGCCCACGGCGATGAGAGCGCGATCGACACCGGAACTACCGCGCTCGAGCCATCCCAACGCCCGCCGGAGATACTCCCAGTCGGCCGCGGGCACAGACTCGGTGGCCGATTGCCTGCACAATTCCGCCGTCGCAACGAGCGCGTCCACAACCGGTCGCGACAGTGCACCGTCGAGTTCGACGAGCATGCCTCGATCGGAATCGATCAGATCGGCCATGTAGCGCCAACGGGTCGGAAGGGCGACGTCCTCTGGCCACAGGTCCGTCGTACCGAACTGAAGTCGAGTGATCAGTTCCTTCGGTGAACTGCACGAAGCGGCGAAACGAAATGCGTCGTTCATGTCGATCGTCCCCACTGGGTCAACACACAACATTGGACACCGACCCGACAGTCGAGTTCGGAGGTACTGACAAGCAGCGGCTTTCGTCACCGAAACAAGCAACGCTGCTGAGGTCGTTACGTCCGCCTTGGGGGATATTGAACCCCGCCACCAGCATCTACGCGACCCCTCGTTACGCGAGATCGACAACGTCACACTTTCGATCGATGTGTAATCCCCCACATAGTGCGATGCTCCGCCGGTTTCGACGGACAAATACGACCGGGAACGTGTGTTCGAATACTTGTCGGTGGGTCGCGATAGATTCTGTTCATGCTTTCGGGGGACGGCGGATCAGGGGTGGACGGCATCGAGACGGTGCCGCCCGCCCCTGTCGTGTCCGATCCCGAGTTGTCGGTGTTGGTGGACCGCGTCGAGTCCGCGGTCGCCGAATTGGCCGAACAGGGGTCGGTGTCGTGGACCAACGCCGACCGGCGTGCGGTGATCCAACGCATGGAAACACTCACCCGATCGGTCACCGCGTACTCGTACACCTGGCTCAACGAGTTGATCGCTCAACACGGCCTCGAGGTGTATCCGGGGTCGGTGCCGTCGTCGGTGGCGTGGATGCTGCGGATCACCCCACGAGCAGCCGGTGCACGGGTGCGTCTGGCTGCGGAGTTGGGCGATCGCACCGCACTGTCCGGGGAAGTCCTCCCTCCGTTGTTGCCGCACACCGCGGCAGCACTACGGGCGGGGTTGCTCGATGCCAAGCATGTGCAGATGATCCGCGAATTCTTCAAGCACTTGCCGGCCAGTGTCGACCCGCAGACCCGTGATCTCGCAGAACAGCAATTGGTGGGCTACGCCTCGACCAGACTCCCCGACGACTTCGCACCATTGGTGGCGCACCTGGACTCGATCCTCAACCCCGACGGCGACTACGACGAGGACGAGGACGAGGACGGGAAGCCCAAGCCACGCAAACGACGCGATGCGTTCTTCTACCTCGGTGAGCAGGGTGCCGACGGGATGTCGGAAGGCAACTTCTGCGTCGACCCCGAACTACGCGCCTATCTCGAGGCTTTGTTCTCCAAAGCCGCGAAGCCGGGACTCAACAACCCGGCCGACCCGACATCGGTCGTCCACGACGACGAGAACGGCAGTGTTACAGCGCCGAAGCCCGAGCCGACCACCCACGAAGCAGACTCCAGCGATGCAGGCCTGTGGGATGAGAAGAACTACGACGGCGACGACGAGTGCGACGACGAATGTGATGAATATCCCGAATATCGTTGTGGGACAACGCACGACGGCACATCTGCACCCAATGACACCGCGGCACCCGACGACCCTGCTGACTCAGACGACGCAACCGATGCAGACAACGCCTTGGGATCGGACACCGGCGGCGACGATGCAGGTCCGGACACCGCTACGCGGGATGCTGCCGCAGAGCGGGATGCTGCCGCCGCGCGGGATGCTGCTGCCGCGCGGGATCGACGCACCCAGAACGAACGCCGTCACGACGCCCTGAAACTGGCCCTCCGGCACACACTCGCCTCCGGGACTCTCGGCACCCACCGCGGCCTGCCCGTCACCGCCATCGTCACCATGACCCTCAAAGACCTCGACGCCGGCTGCGGCTACGCGATGACCGGCACCGGATCGCGCGTCTCCATCCGCGATGCGATCCGTATGGCGTCCCACGCCCACCACTACCTGACCATCTTCGACGACTACGGACGTGCCCTCTACCTCGGCCGATCCAAACGCATCGCCTCCGCAGACCAACGCATCGTGCTCATCGCCCGAGACCGGGGCTGCAGCTTCCCCTCCTGTACCCGCCCCGCGACCTGGTGCCAAGCCCACCACCTCGACGACTGGGTCGAGGGCGGCTACACCGACATCGACTCCCTCACCTTCGGTTGCGACATGCACCACGCCCTCGTCGGCACCGGACCAGGAAAATGGGCGACCACCAAAACCGGAGCAGGACATCGCTACCCAGGCCGCACCCTCTGGCACCCACCCACCGGAATGGACCCCAAGCGCCGTGGGCTGATCAACCACGCACACCACCCAGAAGAAGTCCTCTACCCACCCGAACACCACGACGACACTGGCGACACCGGAGACGAGGAACCACGACAACCCGCATGACGACCTACACCAGCATCACGGCACAGCTCTGCTTGCTGCACAGACATTCGCTGAAGCCAAGGGCATGCCACACGGCGAGTGATCTACTCTTGCGCCCACTACCGATCAGGTCTTCGATAAGGGCAACGACCATCGAAGGGGCGCAAGCACATGGCGTACGACGAGCTACTTGCAGACCGCGTTCGCGACATCCTCTCCGATCAGGAAAGTCTGCGCGAGCAGAAAATGTTCGGCGGTCTGGCCTTCATGGTGCGAGACAAGATGGTGGTGTGCGTCGGCACCGGGAATCGTGCTCTGCTGGTTCGGGTGGACGGAGTTCGCGAACCCGAATACCTCGAGCGCGACGGAACAGACCATGCCGTGATGGGCCAAGGTCGGTCGATGGGCGCAGGGTGGATCACCGTCGATGCGAACGCACTGACGGGCGAAACAGCGCTGGAATTCTGGATCGCCGCGGCGCTCGAACACAACACCACCGCGGCCGGCTGACCGGCACCGAAACGCTCCTCGGCTGTGCCGCACCCACCTACGGAGTAAGCCGGGAACTCACTGCCGCGGATTCATTCGAGACTCTTCTCGAAGGGATGTGATCCGACAGTCTTGGGCGGCAAGCTCCGGTCGAACAATGGGGTGTATCCGGCTGCCAGGTACAGGGCAACTGCTTCAGGCTGATTCCAGCCGGTTGTCAGATACACCCGGCGATATCCACGATCGCGTGCGCTGCGTTCCAACTCGGCCACAACGAGTTTTCCGAATCCCCTACCGCGGTGCGCTTTCGAGGTCCAGATTCGCTTGAGCTCGGCGGTAGTCGAGTCGTACTGCCGGTACGCGCCGCCGGCAACCGGAACACCGTCGTCCAACGCCATCACCAGCACACCGCCCGGAGGGGCGAATTCCTGAGCGGGATAGGACTTCAGTTCTTGATATTGAACGCCGGGACTGCGGCCGTACCTGGACGCATACTCGGCCGCCAGCTCTTGCAGCAGAGGCGTCGCAAGTGGATCGTTCTGATCGACTTCGACGAAGTTCAGCCGAACTGGACCGGTGTCGCCAGTGCGAGTGTTCAGATCGAACGTTGCGCTCATGAGCTTCCTGTCTCGATTATCCGTCGACCAGATCTGCGACCAATTCCCCGACCGCAGGGGCGAACTTGAATCCGTGGCCCGAGAATCCCGCAGCGACAACGGTGTTGCCACTGCGCCCGATAGCGAAGTTGGAATCGGGAGTACTGGTGTACAGACACGTCAGCGGGTCGGCCGTATCGGCGTTCACTCCAGGAAGCCACGTCCGTGCGTACTCGATCAGGCGATCGACTCCCGCGGGATCGGCCACGAAGTCGCGGGTGTGCGGATCGACGACCGGTCCGGTGGCATGCTCGCCGATCTTGATGCCGTCGGGCGACGACAACCCGTAGATGCCGGCAGTATCGAGAAGTGCACCGGGGTGGTGGATGAAGCTCGGCCACAATTCGTCGGAAAGCAACGGCGCGAAATGCGCCGGCTGCTCCTGCGTGGTGACCAACGGCGGAGTGGCACCGTACGGCGCGAACTCGGCCGTCCATGCTCCCGCCGCGAGAACGACCACGTCCGCACCGTAGGTGTGGGTATCCGTCACCACGTCGGAGCCGGAGATCTCACGCACGGGCGTCTCGTATTCGACCGTCGCACCGCGTGAGCGAGCTGCCGCTACAGCTGCGGCGACGCTGTGATCGGCGTGAAGTCGCCCGGCCGCAGCATGGAACAGCACTGTGGTGTCGAATCGTAGACCGGGCCACCGCCGCTGCGCAGCAATGGGTTCCAACACTTCGAACTCCAGACCCGCCCGCTCGAGTGCGCCGATCCTCGGATTCACCGTGCTCGGATCTCCATGATCGACGGCTCCCGTGATGTCCAACAATTCTGAGTCGGTAGCGGTTTCGAGCTCACGCCAAAGTCCGTGTGCCCGGGCGGCCAGTGCCACGTAGTAGTCGTCGGCATATGCGTGCCGAAAAATTCGCGAGCTGCCGTGCGAGGCACCGTTCTTGTGCCCCGGCCCGAACTGCTCGAGCAGGGTGACGTCATGACCGCGTCGCGCAATCTGCCACGCCGACGACGCTCCGATGATGCCGCCACCGACGACTACCACTTTCACCGTCTGCCTACGCTGCGGGCTTGCGGGGCAGCCCGGGCGGGTTGATGACCGACTCGGACACAGCCTCGGACTGCAGACCCCAGCGATCGATCACCTTCTGGTAGCTGCCGTCGTCGATGGCATGTTGGAGCGCCTCGCGGACGGCCTCGATGAGACCGTTGTCCTTCTTGGTCAGCACCGCGATCTCACCCTGCAGCGCGTCACCGGCCCCAGAGAAGGTGCCGACAACCTTCGATTCGCCACTGGTCGCGGCGTGGTAGACGGCAGAGGGGTTCGGCCCGAGATAACCGTCGATGCGCTTGGATCCCAATGCCAAGTAGTAGTCGGAGGTGTTCTGGTAGTAGGCCAGCTCAGCCGGCGCGAGACCCTCGGCCACGTTCGCCTCGTTCCAGTCCACCAACAGCTGTTCCTGGTTGGTGCCGGACCCGACGCCGATCTTCTTGCCGGCGATGTCCTGACGCTTCTCCACCTTCCAGTCGGTGTCCTTCTGGGTCTCGAACGCAAGATTGTCGAGCCGGTAGGTGGCGAAGTCGTACTTGTCTTTTCGCTCCTCGGTGACCGTGACGTTGGAGATGAACACGTCGTTCTCACCGGAGTCGATCTTGACGAAGTTCTGCGACCAATCGGCAACCTGCAGATCGACGTCCAGCCCGAGAATATCTCCGACGAGGTAGGAGAAGTCGACTTCGGATCCGACGATGGTGGTGTCGTCGGTGGCGTAGAAGCGCAGCGGCGGCGCAGTTCCGCCCGCGCCGGTGACGATCAGCGTGCCTCGATCTCGAATGGCCTGTGGCACTTTTGCGGCGATCTCGTCGACCTTGTCGACTCGGACTCTTTCGGTCTGCTCGGGTGTGAGGTCGAAGCTTTGCCCGTCCTCGGTGACGACCTGTGACTCGGCCTCGGGTTCGCTGCAGGCGGTCGCGGTGAGCGCCACGATGGCCAGTGCTGCGGCCATGACCGTCAGCCTGCGTGATGGTTTCGACATGAGTGTTGTCCGTCTTTCGCTGAAGTGAGGTGGTTTACAGAACGTGGGAGAGGAAAGCTCTGGTCCGCTCGTGCTGCGGTGAATCGAGAAGCGCTGCAGGAGTTCCCTGTTCGACGATGACGCCGGCGTCCATGAATACAATGGTGTCGGCGATGTCGCGGGCGAAGGCGACTTCGTGGGTGACGATCACCAGCGTGGCACCATCGCGGGCAAGTCCGCGGATGACTTCCAGTACCTCGCCGACGAGCTCCGGATCGAGCGCCGAGGTGGGCTCGTCGAACAGAATCACTTTGGGGCGCAGCGCCAGTGCCCTCGCGATGGCCACTCGCTGCTGCTGGCCCCCGGAAAGCCGACGCGGGTAGTCGTGCGCTTTCGCGCCGACACCGACCCGCTCGAGCAGCGCAAGCGCCTCGGGCTCGACGTCGACGCGCTTACGCTTCTGCGCCGAGATGGGAGCCTCGACGACGTTCTCGAGCACGGTCAGGTGCGGGAAGAGGTTGAAGTTCTGGAATACGAACCCGATCTGCGAACGCTGACGCAGAATCTCACGGTTGCTCAGCTCGTGCAGCTTGGCACCCTTGCGTTCGTAGCCGACCAGATCGCCGTCCACCCGCACGGTGCCCTGGTCGACTTTCTCGAGGTGATTGATGATGCGCAGCAGGGTCGATTTACCCGATCCGGACGGGCCGATGACGGCGGTGACCTCCCCGGGCCGGACGACGAGGTCGACGCCTCTGAGCACTTCGAGGGCACCGTAGGACTTGTGTACGCCGCGCACCTCGACGGCATAGGTCTTCGCGGTCGTCGTGGCATCGAGTGTGGTCATCGTGTCGCTCCTCGCGGTGCGAGAGTGATCTCGGCCAGCTGCTTCCGTAGCTTCTGGATCGGCGTCAGCTCGATGTTGCGGACAGCACCCTTGGCGTAGTGCCGCTCCACGTAGTACTGCACCGCCGACAGAATCGAGGTGAGAATGATGTACCAGACGGTGGCCACCATGAGCAGCGGTACCACTCGGCCGCTTCGGCCGTAGATGACCTGGACCTGGTAGAACAGCTCGGCGATGGCCATGACGGAGACGATCGAGGTGCCCTTGAACAGGCTGATCACCTCGTTGGCAGCGTTGGGGAGAATGCCTCGCATCGCCTGCGGAAGAATGATCTTGACGAACTCTCGTCTTTTCGGAATGCCCAGTGCTGCAGATGCTTCCAGCTGCCCCTGGTCTACCGAAATGATACCGGCGCGGACGATCTCGGCGGAGTATGCAGCCTGATGCAGAGCGAGTCCGACGATCGCAGCCGTCGACCCGCTGATGACGTTGTTGACGTCGAACTCGAAGAAGCTGGGTCCGAACGGAATTCCCACCGACAGGGTTTGGTAGAGATACGCGATGTTGAACCAGAACAGCAGCTGCACGATCAGAGGAATGGATCGGAACGCCCAGATGTAGAACCACGCAATCACCTGTAGGACAGGGTTGTTCGACAATCTCGCGACCGCCAAAGCGATACCGAGCGCGAAGCCGATCAGGGTGCCCCAGAACGTGAGCTGGATGGTGAGCCACAGGGCCGAGAGCACCGATTGCGCGGTGAAGTACTGGGCGAACGTGCCCCAGTCCCAACCCGGATTGGTAGCGAAGCCGTGCAGGAACTGGGCAACCACGACCAGGGTGGCGATGCTGATCACCCAACGCCATGGATGCCATTTTCTGGCCAGCACGAGTTGCTCGTCGGGGACCTGTGCGTCATCACCTGGGTTCGAGGCCGCCGGTCGAGCTTGTAGTTGAGTCACCGGAACCGCCGGGCCGGATGGGCAGCGATCATCGCTGTGTTGCCTTTCGAGGAATTCGAGCTGTGAGTACGCGAATCGTCAAACGTGCGTACAGGTACAGGTGCTCATCAGCAGTGCCTCCATCGGTCCTGGCGGTAGCACCCACACCTTCGGCGAGGAAGGGGGTTGCTGCGACGTCATCGAGCCAAGGTCTCTCGGTCGCTCTGGATGGTGACAGGAATGTATAGAACGTCGGATTGAAAAGTCAAGTGCGAGTGTCACTTCGGGTTGAAATCACGATGATTTCAACCCTTGCCGTCAGAGCGATCGGCCGAATGCTCCCCGAAAGCGGGCGGCGGGATGCGCGTCGGGCAGGCGATCGAGACCGGTCAGCTTGCGCCTGACGGTGCCGGCCTCGTATTCACGCTTGGCCAACCCCCGCTGCTGCAGGACCGGCAGTACGTGGTCCACGAACTCGACGTAACTTCCGGGAAGGGTGGAGTTGATGACGTTGATCCCGTCGACACCGGCGTCGCGCCACTGTTCGAGACGATCGGCGATGGACTCGGGCGTTCCCACTACACGGCCGCTCCGAGTCCGCATGTGCGCGAGATCGCGAACGGTGGGTTCTCGGTCGGTGATCGCTTCGCGAAGCCACGCCAACGTGCTCTGCGACCCCTCCCCCTGCACTTCGCCGATCGGGGTGTCCAGATCGTAGAAGCCGAGATCGATGCCGATTCCGCCGGCGGCATGCGCGATCATCGCCTCGTCGTCGACGAACTCGTCCAGCTCCGCTTCCTTCCGCCGCGCTTCGTCATCGGTGCTCCCGATGACGAACGACAGCCCCTGATAGAACTCGAGATCGTGTGCTGCTCTGCCATTGTCGACCACCAGCCGTCGCGTGTCGGCAATCAGCGCATGGGCGGCTTCGGGTGACGGGGACGCGATGAACTGCGCTTCGGCATTTCGGGCCGCGAAGCGTCGACCCGTCGGCGAGGAACCTGCCTGAAACAGCACCGGCGTGCGCTGCGGCGACGGCGCAGACAGATGCGGCCCTTCGACGCGGTAGCGCTTGCCCACGTGATCGATCGTGTGCACTTCGGAGAAGTCCGCGTGCACCCCGGTCTCCTTGTCCTGCAGCAGAGCTCCGTCGTCCCAGGAACCTTCCCAGAGCTTGTAGACCACCTCGACGTACTCGTCCGCCCAGGCGTATCGGTCCTCGTGCAAGGCCAGATCACCGAAGCCGAAGTTGCGCCACGCGTTGGCCGACATACTCGTCACGATGTTCCAGGCAATCCGACCCTGCGACGCGTGATCGAGGGTGGACATCTTGCGAGCGAAGTTGAAGGGATGCTCCTGCAGGATCGACGACGTGATCGCAATGCCCAGATGTTCTGTCGCACAGGCGATCGCCGACGCAACTACGGATGGATCGTGGCTCGGGATCTGCAATCCGGACTCGACGAACTTGCGCGACGAGCCTCGGTGGTCGTTGTACAGGCCGACGACGTCCGCGAAGAAGATGAAGTCGAACTTCCCCTGCTCGAGCAGTCGGGCCAGCGAGACCCAGTGTTCGAGGGACGCGAAATTCGTCTGCTCTGCTTCCGGACTGCGCCACGCACCGTGCACGATATGAGACGTGGTGTTCATGACGAATGCGGAAAACCTGAGCGGCCGAGTCATACCGCCACCATGCCACGAAGACACATGCCGGAACACCGCGCAGACGTCGGCAGCGCACCGAGTACAGCCCCTCGAATCAGCCTGATTTCAACCATTGCGTCGCGCCCCCGACGCGGCGAGCCTTGTCGGTAGCGAATCGTTCTGTGCGGGCTGGGTCTCGCGCAGCGTCGACGAAAGGAATGGGTCGCCACGATGCCGAACAGCTCTGCCACGTCGAAGAACACCGCAATCGCCATGATCGAACGCAGAATCTCCTCCACCACCGAATCCTGGGACTGGCAGATCGACGCACTGTGCCGAGGTCAGGACTCGGAGATCTTCTTCTCCCCGTCGGGTGAGGGGCGAACGGCGCGTCGCCAACGCGAGGATCGCGCCAAGCAGGTGTGCGCCGGCTGCGGAGTGCTCGACGCATGCAAACGGTTCGCGCTGGCAGCCAACGAACCGTTCGGAGTGTGGGGCGGAACGACTGCCCGCGAGCGACAACAGCACCGAGCCAGCTCCCGACGTGCCGACGAACGGCAGGCGAGCTAGTAGCAGGAGTCAAGCCGGCGGAACGACCCGATAGTTCGGCAGTCGACCTTGCGGCTCGACCCGGTAGTTCACAATGGAGGGGTGAGCGAAACCGAGAAGCCCCAGCAGTGGACGTATCTGATGGACATGGACGGTGTTCTCGTGCACGAGGATCACCTGATTCCCGGTGCCGACACGTTCCTCGCCGAGCTGCAGGCCAACGAGATCCCGTTCATCGTGCTGACCAACAATTCGATTCGTACCCCCCGTGACCTGCGCGCACGTCTCGCATTCACCGGTCTGGACATTCCGGAGAAGTCGATCTGGACCTCCGCTCTGGCCACCGCGACGTTCCTCGGCAATCAGCGTCCCGGCGGCAGCGCGTACGTCGTCGGCGAGTCGGGCCTGACCACGGCCCTGCACGACATCGGCTACACCCTCACCGACTCGAGCCCGGATTACGTGGTACTCGGCGAGACCCGGACGTACTCGTTCGAGGCCATCACCACCGCCATTCGTCTCGTCGAGAAGGGTTCGCGCTTCATCGCCACCAACCCCGACGCCACCGGCCCGTCCCGTGAGGGCTCGCTGCCGGCGACCGGTTCGGTCGCCGCGCTCATCACCAAGGCCACCGGCAAAGAGCCCTACTACGTGGGCAAGCCCAACGCGTTGATGATGCGGTCGGCTCTGCGTGCGATCGGCGGCCATTCCGAGAACACACTGATGATCGGCGACCGGATGGACACCGACGTGCTCTCCGGTCTCGAAGCCGGACTGCAGACCATCCTGGTTCTCACCGGAATCTCGACGGTCCAGTCCGTCGAGCAGTATCCGTACCGACCGACCAAGGTCCTCGATTCCGTCGCAGACCTGGTGGGCCGCACTCAGAACCCGTTCTGATGACACTCGAATTCGTCCTGTCCCGGCAGGATCACCACGTCGTCGGACTTGGCGTCCGGCACGCTTTTCCCGATGTCGCCGACGCGGTGGCCGCGGTGCGGGAGGGCCGAAACGTCGTCGGCGCAATTCCTTTCGACATGTCCGACGCCACCGCCCTCATCGAGCCGGAGGAGTTCTACCGACTCGACGGGCCTTGGTCGACGGTCGATGCTCAACCGCCGTTACCGGCGGTGACCGTCGCGCGCCAGATTCCCGATCCTGACGTCCATGTGCAGCGAGTACGCGATGTCGTCGAGCAGCTGAAAGCCGGTGTGGCCGAGAAGATCGTGCTCGCTCGGGCCATCGAAGTGACCGCAGATGCACAGATCGATCCCGCCTCCGTGTTGAGCGCGCTGGTCACCCGAGATCCGATGGGCAACGGCTTTCTGGCGGATCTGTCGCCCGCAGGTAAGACCGGCAGGCACATCATCGGCGCGAGCCCGGAACTGTTGGTTCGCAAGCGCGGCAACGTCGTCACCTGCCATCCGTTTGCCGGCACGGCTGCGCGTTCCACCGATCCAGACGAAGAAGCGCGCATCTCCACAGCGTTGGCGGCCAGCGCCAAGGATCAGGCCGAGCACCGATTTGTCGTCGACGAGATCCGTGCTGCGTTGGAGCCGTACTGCGAGACGCTCGATGTGCCCGAGTCACCTCAACTCAGCAGCACTCCGCAGCTGTGGCACCTGTCGACACCCATCGTCGGCACCTTGGCCGATCCCGCGACCTCGGCGCTCGACCTCGCGCTGGCGCTACATCCCACCGCTGCCGTCGCGGGCGTACCCCGAGCCGCGGCCATGGCTGCGATCGCAGACGTCGAGGGCTCCCGCGGCTTCTACGCCGGAGCCGTCGGGTGGACCGACGGCAGCGGCGACGGCGAGTGGATGGTCACGATCCGCTGCATCGAACTCGCTGCGGACGGACTTTCTGGAACGGCCACAGCGGGCGGCGGCATCGTCGCAGATTCCGACCCCGACGCCGAACTGAACGAAACCACGGCCAAGTTCCGCACGGTACTCAGCGTTTTCGAGCACTGACGTCGCTCCGTACACCGCTACCGATCGCCCGTCGCGTTGAGATCACGGTGAATCGAACTGTGTACATCGACGATCGACAATGGTCAGCTTGTTGAATTCCACACTGCACCGGCGCAATTCGGGCAGTTCTTCAACCAGCGAAAGGTACCGACATGTCGGTGGACACTCTTGTCGAGAATGACACAGCTCTGCGTGCGATCAAGATCGGCGGCAATCTCGGTGCCCGCATCGAGGGAGTACGACTCGGTGGCGACCTGGATGCGAACACCGTCGAGTTCGTTCGGCGCGCTCTGCTCGAACACAAGGTGATCTTCTTCAGCGGCCAGCACCACCTCGACGACGAAAGCCAGTATGCGTTCGCGGAGCTACTCGGATCGCCGACCACTCCGCACCCCACGGTCACTTCTCGCGGCACCAGAACGCTGTCCATCGACTCCGATTACGGCAAGGCCAACAGCTGGCACTCGGATGTGACCTTCGTCGACCGCATCCCGAAGGCCTCGATCCTGCGTGCGGTCAGCCTCCCGGAGTACGGCGGGAACACCACGTGGGCGTCACAGACTGCCGCCTACGCGCAGCTGCCGGATTCGTTGAAGGCGTTGGTCGACAACCTCTGGGCCACCCACTCGAACACCTACGACTATGCGGCGACAGCGGCAGAGAAAATTCAGAACTCGAAGACCGAGGAGTACCGGAAGGAATTCCAGTCCACCTACTTCGAGACCGAGCATCCGGTGGTGCGAGTACACCCCGAGACCGGTGAGAAGACCCTGGTTCTGGGCCACTTCGTGAAGAACTTCATCGGGTTGTCGACCAAAGAGTCGCAGACGCTGTTCGATCTCCTACAGAATCGAGTGACCAAGCTGGAGAACACTGTTCGCTGGACCTGGAGCCTCGGCGACGTCGCCATCTGGGACAACCGCGCCACCCAGCACTACGCCGTCGCAGACTGGGACGATCAGTACCGCCGCCTCGAACGCATCACCCTGGCGGGCGACGTGCCGGTACACCCCAACGGAGAGAAGAGCCGAGTGGTCGCCGGCGATGCCGCGCACTACTCCCTCATCGACAAGCCGGTACCGGTGACACTCTGACCCAGCTACTTCAGCGCCTGGTCCAGGTCTCCGATCAGGTCCTCGGTGTCTTCGAGGCCGATCGAGATGCGCACGACGCCGTCGGTGATGCCCACTGCCGCACGACCTTCCGGCCCCATCGCGCGGTGCGTGGTGGTGGCCGGATGGGTGATCAGTGTCTTCGAGTCGCCGAGATTGTTGGAGATGTCGACGATACGCAACGCGTCGAGCACCTCGAAGGCGCGCTTCTTGCCTTCACCCTCAGGTGCTTCGAGCTCGAAGGTCACGACGGTTCCGCCGCCCGACATCTGCGACTTCGCCAGCTCGTACTGCGGATGTGATTGCAGGAAAGGATATTTCACCCAGCGCACCGCAGGGTGAGCTTCGAGGAACTCGGCAATCTGCAGCGCGGAGTTCACCGAATGCCGCACCCGCACCGGCATCGTCTCGAGCCCCTTGAGCAGGGTCCAGGCGTTGAACGGGCTCAGTGCAGGGCCGGTGTGCCGCATCAGAGTCTGCACCGGGCCTTCGATGTATTCCTTCGAGCCCAGGATCGCACCGCCGAGTACCCGGCCCTGGCCGTCGATGTGTTTGGTGCCCGAGTACACGACCACGTCGGCCCCGAGTTCGAGGCTGCGCTGCAGCAGGGGCGTCGCGAACACGTTGTCCAACACCACCGTTGCGCCGGCAGCATGCGCCAGCTCGGAGACGCGCCTGACATCGACCAACGACTGCATCGGGTTGGACGGGGTCTCGAAGAACACCGCCGTCGTCGGCACCGACAGCGCCTGCTCCCACTGCTCGAGGTCTTCGCCGTCGACGAAGACGGTCTCGACGCCCCAGCGCGGCAGAATCTCGTTGCACACCACGAAGCACGACCCGAAAAGGCTACGCGCAGCGACCAATCGGTCGCCGGCCTTCAGCAGCGCACCGAGCGCGGTGAACACCGCGGACATGCCGCTGGACGTCCCGAAGCATGCCTCGGCACCCTCGATCAACCGCAGTCGCTCCTCGAACATCTTCACTGTCGGGTTGCCGTACCGCGAGTACACGAAGTGATCGATGTCGCCGGTGAAGGCCTGCTCGGCCGCGCCGGCACTCTCGTACACGAAACCCGAAGAGAGATACAGCGCTTCGGCGTTCTCGTCGAACCCGGATCGCATCAGGCCGCCGCGAACTCCCAGCGTTCCCTGACCCACACCCTCGGGCAAGGGCTTGTCGAATCCGCCACCTTTGGGAATCCCCTTGTCGCTGCGCTCCTGCCCGCCGCCTGGATTCCCGCTCACGACTGCCTCCAGGGCAACCCGACCGCACGCCAACCCGTGGCTCCGCGGTGGCCGTCGGCGTCGGTGGCACCCTCGAAACCGTCGAGCACGTTGTAGGACGGACCGATGCCCGCTGCCGTCGCGGCTTCCGCGGCACCGATGGACCGCTGACCGGAGCGGCACAGGAAGACCACCGGCCGATCGCCGTCCACGCCTGCGGCTTTCAGGTCTTCGACAAAATCGGTGTTGCGCGCACCGTCGGGGTAGCTGACCCACTCGATCAGGTGCGTCGGACGGTCGATACCGGAGGTGTCCGGAACACCGACGTACTGCCACTCGGCGCGCGTCCGAACGTCCACGAGCACAGCCTCGGGGTTGCTCTGCAACAACTCCCACGCCGCTTCCGGGGTTATGTCACCTGCGTAGGTCACTGGATCAGCCTTCCGTCACTTGCCAATACATCACACATACCGAGATCAGACATTGCAGACCAGCCACTTGTCGTCGACGCGGACGAATTTCCACTCGTCGTCGGTCTGCACTCCGGATTTCTCTTCCTTCAGCGGGACGGTCACCCTGCCGCGGTCGCCGTTGACCTCGTACTCCGACGGCACCCCGTCGATCGACGTCTCGCCGTTGCGCTCGACCTCGCCTGCTCGATCGGTTCGGTACTGCGCGTCGTCGCCGGGAACGAGGAGCGCAACCTGGTCGAAGCAGGTGTTCTCGCGCAACAGATCCGCATCGCCGGTGTTCTGTGCTTCGAGGAATCCGTCGACGGCGTCGGTGAGCAGCTGCGCCTGCGTCACGTTGTTCTCGGCGGGCGCGAACTTCGACGCCGCGAAGATACCGACGAGCAGAACGACGACGATGCCCGCGGCGATGATGAACGGCCACGCGTTGGGCGGACGCTGCTCACCGGAGTCTGCGGCCGCTTCGGACGCGTTGTTGCGCGCTTCCTCACGACTGTCGACCCACTGCTGCCTACGTTCACTCCACGACGCCATGTAGGCAATCTTCCTCGATCCAACGGGCCCGGAACTACCGGGGTCCGACGGGAATGTCTCCGCGCAACGTGATGCGGTGCATCTTGCGGTGCTCGGTGCCGTAGTCGCGGTTGGCGTAGTGCGAGGTGCTCCGGTTGTCCCACAGCACCAGATCACCGAGACGCCAGCGGTGTCGCACGATGTGCTCGGGCTTGGTGAGGTGCGCGTAGAGCAGGTCCAGAATCCCGCGGCTCTCCGCCTCCGACACGCCCACGATGTGGGAGGTGAAACCAGGATTGACGAACAGCCCCTTGCGGCCCGTTTCCGGATGCACCCGCACGACGGGATGTTCGACGGGGACCAGCGCGGTGACTTCCTTGCCGTCCCACACGTTGCCCTTACCGCCGCGCTTCTGCGCGAGGTAGTAGCCGAATTCGCGGTTACCGTCGTGAATCGCGGTGAGCCCGTCGATCATTCGGCGTACCGGCGAGGAGAGGGACTCGTAGGCGAGCTGGCTGTCGGCCCAGTTGGTGTCGCCGCCGTGTGGGGGCAGGACGACGGGGCGCAGGATCGACCCCATCGGCGGACGTTCCATGAAGGTGACGTCGGTGTGCCAGACGTCGGCGAACCCGTTGTCCTGACTGTCGAGCGCGTACACCTCGGGGGCGACGTGGCCACTGTCGTGAACCGGGTGACCGGCAGTGAGGTCACCGAGACGGCGGCCGAATTCGACGTGTGCCGCGTCGTCCAGCGTTTGCCCGCGCAGCACCAGAACCTTGTATTCGACGAGGGCTCGGCGCACGGCGTGGATCTGCGCATCGGACGCCGATGCGACGTCGAGGCCGATGACCTCGGCCCCGAACGACGGGCCGAGCTTGTCGAGCGTGAGGGTGGCGGTCTGTTCCAGAGTGGTCATGTGTCCTCGAATCTGTGCACGGCGAAAGGGCTGATTCAGGCAGCGCTGCCGTCGAAAGAGGGATCCCGTCCCAGCGGATCTCGTCCGGAAGGAGGGGAAGGGCGTCGGGTCAGGTCACCGACAACACATGTTGGTGCAGGTACGACAGAAGTCGACGGTGAACCGTCGGACCAGGTATGTCGTCTCCACGGGTCAATTCCTACCGGAAACCGGGAAATACGGCAAGTTGCCCACTGCCCCAGCTCAGGTGATGCTTAATTTATGCTGGGGTGTCCGCACTTCCCTCGAAGAAGGTAGCTCGCTGCACATGACTGATCAGACTCGTCCACTCCGCGTCGCCATCGTCGGTGCCGGACCGGCCGGCATCTATGCCGCCGACGCGCTCATGAAGTCCGACCACAATGTCAGCGGACCGGGCGTGAGCATCGATCTCTTCGAGCGGATGCCTGCACCGTTCGGGCTCATTCGCTACGGCGTGGCCCCCGACCACCCGCGCATCAAGGGCATCATCACCGCCCTGCACAAGGTGCTCGACAAGCCACAGGTCCGCCTGCTCGGCAACATCGACTACGGCACCGACATCAACCTCGACGACCTGCGTCGCTTCTACGACGCCGTCATCTTCTCCACCGGTGCCAACGCAGACCGCGCACTGAACATCCCCGGCATCGACCTCGACGGCAGCTACGGTGCCGCGGACTTCGTCTCCTGGTACGACGGCCACCCGGACGTCCCACGCACCTGGCCGCTCGAGGCCGAGAAGGTCGCCGTTCTCGGCGTCGGAAACGTCGCCCTCGACGTCGCACGCGTCCTCGCCAAGACCGGCGACGAACTGCTCCCCACCGAGATCCCGGCCAACGTCTACGAAGGTCTCAAGGCCAACAAAGCCATCGAGGTGCATGTCTTCGGACGTCGCGGACCGGCTCAGGCCAAGTTCACCCCGTTGGAGCTGCGCGAGCTCGACCACTCGCCGAACATCGAGGTCATCGTCGCCCCCGAGGACATCGACTACGACGAAGGCTCCGAGCAGGCCCGCCGCAACTCCAAGCAGGTCGACATGGTCGCCAACACCCTGCAGGACTGGGCCATCCGCGACGTCGGCAACCGCCCGCACAAGCTGTTCCTGCACTTCTTCGAATCGCCCAGCGAGGTACTCGGCGAGGACGGCAAGGTCGTCGGACTGCGTACCGAACGCACCGAGCTCGACGGCACCGGCAACGTCAAGGGCACCGGCAAGTACAACGACTGGGACGTTCAAGCCGTCTACCGCGCCGTCGGCTACCTCAGCCAGAACATCAGCCAGCTCCCGTTCGACGAGCAGGCAGGCACCATCCCCAACGAGGCCGGACGCGTCGTCGAGTCACCGCACTCCACCACTCCCGTCCCCGCCACGTACGTCACTGGCTGGATCAAGCGCGGACCCGTCGGCCTCATCGGTCACACCAAGGGCGACGCCAACGAAACCGTCGCGAACCTGCTCGAGGATGCGCCGAACTTCGCCGGTGCGGCCGAGCCGGATCTCGATGCCGTCACGTCGTTCCTCGAAGGCAAGCAGGTGCCCTTCACCACCTGGGACGGCTGGTACCGCCTCGACGCCCACGAGCGTTCACTCGGTGAGCCCGAGGGCCGCGAGCGCGTGAAGGTCGTCGAGCGTGAGGACATGCTGAAGGCCTCCGAGCCCGACAAGGCCTGAGTGCCTGCGGCAGTGGTGTGGTTGCGCCTGCGGGTCGTTCCGCAGGCTCCACTCCCGTGTGCCCTCTGCGGCACATGACCACACCACTGCGCGAAGCGCTCTACACCCGAACCGCCAGCAGCTTTCCCTCGGTCTCGATCTTGCGCTGATGCTCGTTGAAATCCGGTGCAGCGCAGACGAACAGCGTGCGGCCGTCGGATCCGCCGAGTCCGCAGGCGAATACTCCGAGATCGAAATCGAGCTGATCGAGTACCTCTCCACCCTGCGCGACGTGCAGCACCCGCTGACCCAACGCATCGGCGATCCACATCGTGCCGTCGGTGTCGATGCAACATCCGTCGGCAGCTACTTTCACCTCGCCCAGAGCCGTCGCCATGTCCGTCGACGACGGCAGCTCACCGAACGTCGCCCAATCACGCCGCTCCCCCAGTGAACCGTCCTCGGCGATGTCGAACGCACTGACCCGGTTACCGACCGTCTCGTCGACCAGCAGTTCACCCGAACCCGTGAACGCCATCCCGTTGGGGAAGTACAGATCCGATGCCACGACGTGTGCAGAACCGTCCGGGTCGACGCGAATCAGATCGGCCGTCTCGACGGGAGCGAAGTTCATCAGATCGAACCCGAAATTCCCGATGTAGGCGCGCCCCTGGGCGTCCACGAGCATGTCGTTGAGGTTCGCCGTCACGTACGTCGACAGGTCGGCGTGGACGGTCAGCGAACCGTCGTGCTCGCGCAGCAGCAGTTTGTAGTCGCGCATCGACACGATCAGCAACCGGCCGTCGGGCAACCACCCCAGGCCAGACGGCTGATTGGGCACCTCGGCTTCGACTCGCACGTCGGATCCGTCCTCGAGGGCAGAGACGACGCGATGCGAATAGAAGTCCGATACCCAGATCCTCCCTTCGTGCCAGCGCGGACATTCGAAATAGGTGTAGCCGTCGAGAACGACAGTGGTCTCCGGTTTCATGTTTCGCATTCAAACACCGCGACACCGGGCCGCGACGGCGAATCAGCGAGCTGGCATGCTGAGACCCGTGTTCGACGCCCACTTGCACATCATCGACCCCCGTTTTCCGCTGATCGAGAACCACGGATTCTTGCCCGATCCATACACCGTCTCGAATTATCTGTACGACGTGGACGGGCTCGGCATCACCGGCGGTGCGGTGATCTCGGGATCGTTTCAGGGCACCGACCAGAGCTACCTGCTGGCCGCTCTGGAGACCCTCGGGCGCGGCTGGGTGGGCGTCACCCAGATCGATCCGGACTGCTCCGACGAGGACATCGTCGCGCTCGACGAGGCGGGCGTGCGCGGTATGCGGTTCAACCTCAAACGCGGCGAGACGGATGTCGAGATGCTCACCACCCAGGCACGTCGTGTGCACGAACTGGTCGGATGGCACGCCGAGCTGTACGTCGACGCGTCCCTGCTGCTCTCGCTCGAACCCATTCTCGCGAAGCTACCGGCCGTGAGCATCGACCACCTGGGGCTGTCGACCCAGGGTCTGCCGTACCTTTTGAATCTCGTCGACCGCGGAGTACGCGTCAAGGCAACGGGATTCGGCCGAGTGGATCTCGACATCGCCGACACACTCCAGCAGATCCATCGAGTCAACCCCGCGGCGTTGATGTTCGGCACCGATCTGCCGGGCACCCGTGCCCCACGCCCGTTCTCGGAGAACGACATCGACATCATCACCCATGCTGTCGGCGGCGACCTACCCGCCGTGCTCGACGGTAATGCCCGGGCTTGGTATCGGGTCCCCTAGGCCCTCAGACGAGTACTGCTCCCCCGAGCCACACCGCTGAGGCGAGCAGCGCGCCGAACAGTTCCACCAGGATCGACAACCCCGCGGCCTTGGTGGCGTGCACCGTCGATCGCCAGGCCTCGGAATGGTTTCGGTGCCTGGGCACTTCGGCCACGTAGACGCCTGCGATGAAACCGATGAAGAGCCCGACGACGGGGATGACGAAAAATCCGACGATGCCGAGTAGGCCGCCGACCATCAACGACCGCATCGGCACGCCCGCCTCCCGCATGCGACGGCCCGGCCAGGTGTATTTCACGACGCCGCTCAGCACCAGCAATATCGTCACGATCGCGAACACCGTCCACGCGGCTGCTCCGCCGGTGAGCCACGCCCACACCGCGACCGCCGCGAAGATCAAGATGGTGCCGGGCAGAATCGGGACGACGATGCCGACGAGGCCGACCAGAATCACCAGGCCGACCAGGACCTCTCCGAGCGTGCTCATGAGCTCAGTGTGCCCTGTGCCGGGTCAGACGACAGGACGAACCTTGCCTGCCGCCTCGCGGGCCCGGCTCCGCGCCGTCTCGATGTCCGACGCGGTCGACACCGCGACACCCATCCGGCGCCGGACGAAACTCGTCGGCTTACCGAACAGGCGCAGGTCGGTCTCGGGAACCGCCAACGCATCGGCGACGCCTTCGAAGGAAATGCCGTCCGCATCGACACCGCCGTAGATCACGGCCGACGCGCCGGGCGAGAGCAGCGTCGTGTCGATCGGCAAACCGAGCACGGCGCGGGCATGCAGCTCGAACTCCGAGAACCGTTGCGTCCGAAGCGTTACCAGACCCGTATCGTGCGGCCTGGGGCTGACCTCGGAGAAGTACACGGTGTCGCCCTGAACGAACAACTCGACACCGAACAGCCCGCGCCCACCGAGCGCCGTCGTGATGCGCTCGGCGACGTCGCGGGCACCGGCGAGGGCCGCGTCGGACATCGGCTGCGGCTGCCAGGATTCGATGTAGTCGCCGGATTCCTGCAGGTGGCCGACAGGCTCGCAGAAGAAGGTTCCGTCGACGGCTCGCACGGTGAGAAGTGTTATCTCGTAATCGAAGTCGACGAATCCCTCGACGATGACGCGGCCGAGGTCGACGCGACCACCCTTCAGGGCGTACTCCCAGGCCGCCACGACATCGGCGTCGCTGCGAACAACGGACTGACCCTTGCCCGACGACGACATGACCGGCTTGATGACGGCCGGAAAACCTATGGTGGACAATGCTTGACGAACGTCGTCCAGCGAATCGGCGAAAGCGTAGGGCGAGGTCGGTAGCCCGAGTTCCTCGGCTGCCAATCGCCTGATGCCCTCGCGGTTCATCGTCAACTGCGTCGCCCGAGCCGTGGGAATCACCACGCTTCGGCCTCGGGCTTCCACCTCGGCGAGGGCGTCGGTGGCAATGGCCTCGATCTCCGGGACCACGAAGTCGGGCTGCTGCGAATCGATCAGTGCCAGAAGCTCTTCCGGGTCGCTCATATCGATGGTGAATGCGTGGTGGGCCACCTGATGGCCGGGAGCATTGTCGTAGCGATCGACGGCGATCACCTCGACACCGAGGCGTTGGAACGCGATGATGACTTCTTTGCCCAGCTCACCTGAGCCGAGCAGCATGACCCGGGTCGCGCCGGGAGTCAGTGGAGTACCGATGCGGACGGGATCTGGGGCAGTCACAGCCCTATTATCCACACCCACATTACTTGGACGACCTAGTACAAGTTAGTCTCCATGCACAATCGCAGCGCACAACGTCGGAACGAGGCAATCAACGTGTCGAACACTGGTGGACCGCTCGCAGGGCTCCGCGTCGTCGAACTCGCAGGAATCGGGCCCGGCCCGCACGCGGCACTGCTGCTGGCAGACCTCGGCGCAGACGTCGTGCGCGTGCAACGCGCCGGACAGATCTCTCCCCACGACCACCAGCTGCGCAGCCGCACCATCGTCGAGGCGAACCTCAAGGACCCCGCCGACATCGAGAAGGTTCTCGGCCTCGTCGAGCGCGCCGACGTGCTGATCGAGGGATTCCGCCCCGGTGTCACCGAGCGACTCGGCCTCGGACCCGACGACGCCCTTGCCCGCAACCCGCGCCTGGTCTACGGCCGCATGACCGGCTGGGGCCAGGAAGGCCCCTGGGCCCAGACCGCGGGCCACGACATCAACTACATCTCGGTCACCGGGGTGCTCAACGCCATCGGCCGTGCGGGCGAGCGCCCGGTGCCGCCGCTGAACATGGTCGGCGATTTCGGTGGCGGCTCGATGTTCCTCGTCTTCGGCATCATGGCGGCGCTCTACGAGCGACAGAACTCCGGGCAGGGCCAGGTGGTGGACGCGGCCATGGTCGACGGCACCGCCGCTCTCTCGCACATGATCTGGTCGTGGCGTGGCGTCGGAGCGTGGAGCGACGACCGTGGCACCAACCTTCTCGATACCGGCGCACCGTTCTACGACACCTACGAGACCTCCGACGGCCAGTACATGGCAGTCGGCTCGCTCGAGCCACAGTTCTACGCCCAGCTGCTCACCGGACTCGGCCTCTCCGATGCGGACCTACCGTCGCAGATGGACAAGTCGCGCTGGCCGGAATTACGCGAGAAATTCACCTCGACATTCCTGACCAAGACCCGCGACGAATGGGCCACGATCTTCGACGGCACCGACGCGTGCGTGTCGCCGGTCCTCACCTTCGCCGAGGCCCCGAACCACCCGCACATGAAAGATCGAGACTCGCTCATCGACGTCGGCGGCGTCACGCAGCACCGTCCGGCACCGCGGTTCTCGCGCACCGAAAACGGAGTCCCGACGCCACCGCCGTCCACCGCAACCGACATCGCGTCGGTCTGGAGCTGACGTGTGCCGAACTCGAAGTTGTGGACAATTTTCGGCTGATTTCCGTCCGTAACTTCGAGTTCGCCGTCAGCACACAGCCGCTCAGAACACCAGTGCCGGCTGTTCCGATTCGGAGCTGGGGGCAAGGGCTCGGTACGCAGCAGCCGTGGCCATCACCGCAGCCCGAAGTTCTTGCGGCTCACGGGTGTACGGCAGCCTGAGGTAGCGCTCGAAAGCACCCTCCACGCCGAATCGCGGCCCCGCGGCCAGCACCGCTCCGAATGCGGGAGCCGTGGCGGCCAATGCACTCGATACCGGAGCGGGCAGCTGCAACCACAGCGACATGCCGCCCTCGGAACGGCGATAGCGCCAGTCCGGAACATGTTCGGCCAGAGCATCTTCGAGAATGTCCCGACGCTCACGCAGTTGGGATCGACGCAGATCCAGGGCCGGTTCCGCGTCCTGGAGCAGAAACGACGACGCCAACTGGTCCATGATCGACGTACCAAGGTCGTGTGCTGCCCGCGAACCCGCGAGCTGAGAGACCAGCGACGGGTGTGCCCTGATCCACCCGATGCGCAGGCCACCCCAGAACGACTTGGACGCCGAACCGATCGTGACGATATCGGATCCGGAGACCCGCCCGAACGATGCGACCGGTGGCGGCGGCGGCGCGTCGAGCCACAGGTCGACCATGGTCTCGTCGACGATGAGCGTCATTCGGGTGTCACGGGTGATGCGCGCGAGTTCGGCCCTCCCCTCGGCACTGAGCACCTGCCCGGTCGGGTTGTGGAAGTCCGGAATCAGATACGCCACCTTGGCTGCTGTTTGTCTCGCCGCGCTGCGGATTCCGTCGAGATCCCAATCGCCGTCCGCGGGGCGCACCGGCACCGGCACGGGCCGCGCGCCGACGCGCCTGATGGCCTCGAGCGCGTTGGGATACGTGGGGTGATCGATCAGCACGCGATCGCCGGGCGAGGTGAGTGTGCCCAGCAGAAGCCGAACTGCCTGCTGCGCACCGGAGGTGACCATGATCTGGTCCGCGGTTGTCGGCAGTCCACGTTCGACGAAGCGCTGTGCGATGGCCTCCCGCAGCACCGCGAGACCGATGGGCTCCATACCGTGCGTCGGCAGGTACGCCGGAAGTGCCTGCAGCGCAGACTCGTACGCGGCCGTCATGGTGCCGTCCGCGGCCGACATCGCCGCGTGCGACATGTCCACCACCGGACCCGACGGCGACGTCGACTGGATCAACATGCCATTGGGCGTCGGCGCGGAAGGCAACGCGACCGTACTGCGCGAGCCCTGTTTACTGATCAGGTATCCCTCGTCGCGCAACACCGAATACGAGGAGGTGATCGTCGTGCGACTCAGATCGAGTGCCGCCGACAGATCGCGCTCGCTCGGCAGCCCTACGCCGAGCGGAATCCGGCCGTCGTGAATCAGCAGACGCACGCCGTCTGCCAACGCGCGATACGTCGGACGCGAGGCCTTGCGCTTGCCGGATCCATCTGCGGAGGCGTCGGCGCGCCAGCTACCGAGATCGCGGGCCAGTGACGTTGCATTGAGAACTCTCGAGGCCATGCTCCCCAGTATTCGCGCACTGGTATCGAACATTCAAGTCCATTCACCGATCAACTGGACTGCTCCAAGGCAACGGGTGGATACTGGATCCATGCCGAGCAGCACGCTCTTCGACACCGCCATCGGACGCTGCGGTATCGCGTGGACCGAGGACGGAGTAGTCGCCGTTGCGTTGCCCGAACCGTCGGACGAGGCAATGGAGGATTACCTGGCCGGCTTCGGCGCGGCGCACGGGCAGGTAGATGCACTCGCCGCCGATGCGATCGACCGTATTGTCGGCCTGCTGGGCGGACGTAACGTCGATATGAGGCCGATTCCGCTGGTTCTCGACGTCTCCGAGTTCGACGCCACGGTATACACCGTGTGCAGCGAAATTCCCCGGGGCTCGACCCTCACCTACGGCGACATAGCCCGCCGACTCGGCCATCCCGGTGCGGCCCAAGCGGTAGGCGGAGCACTCGGCCGCAATCCCGTGCCGATCATCGTTCCGTGCCATCGAGTACTCGGCGCGGGCACGGAAGTCGGAGGCTTCTCGGCACCGGGCGGAGCGAACACCAAACAACGAATTCTCGGCATCGAGGGAGTACCGGGGTTCGACGAGCCGACATTGTTCTGAATTACCGCGGTCGTAATTCGGACTCCACGATCGGATAAGAGGCGTGAAACAGGGAAGAGGAATAGTTTTCAGGCAGAAACTTCCAGCGAAGAAAGAGGGCCGTCGACTGCCGATACCAATACAGCGTCCGGCCCGGGGCTGACGTCCGATTCATCCGATCGACCACCGATGGTGAACGCACCCACTTCCGGCAACCAGCCGATGGCTCCACGCTGAAAAAGGTTGTATCTACCTGAACCGGTGGGTGTCGGGCGCTCGTTGCTGATCGGATAGCCAAGTGCGCCATAGGGTCCCCCATGTCCCAGGTACCAGTCCAGGATGGGACCGTGCACCTCGTGCGCGCCACCTTCGGGTAGCGCGAACACGGTGGCGTGCGTGAAATCGAGCATTCCCCCGCCTTCGGGCCCGAGCATGAATTCACCGGTCTGCGCGCCGATCCACGGGTGTTCGTAAGCGAAGCGATCGAATTGGTAGCTGAAAACTTCCAATCCATTGTAATTCTCAGTCATCGCCCGACCTTCCGTCGCTTTACCTGACGGCAATTATCCACTCCGTTGAGCAGATGCGCAGTTCGATTCGGACATATATGTATGAATAACTAGTTCAACAGCGCAAGAATGTCCGGTGGAATCTGATCGGTGGCCGTCGGATCGATCAGCGTCCGGGACCATGAACCGCCGGTGCTGTCGAGACGAACCAGCTGAACGGGGCCGAGTATCCACAGCTGATCTCCCGTCGACCATTGCACGCCGTAGCCGTAGGCCTCACTGGACGTGGCGGGAGCGCTGTACTGAACGGTGCCGGCGGAGTCGACGATCTGCAGCGTCGGAGCGCCGTCGACATCTACGACCCGGGCAGTCGACGCACCCGAAGGCGAAGTCTGCGGAGACGCAAGAGCTGCGGGTGCCGTCGTGGTGGTCGGTGGTGGTGGTGCGGGAACTGTGGTTGTCGTCGTGATCGGCGGAACTGTCGTGGTCGTCGTTGTCGACGTGGTCGACGGAACCTCGACTGGCGGCGGAGCCGGAGCCTCATCGGTCAGCGAAGGATCCGTTGTTGTCGGGACCGGTACGAGTGTCGACTCCGGAACGAGCGGGGACGTCACTGTAGGGGACGGCGTTGTGGCTTCGGGAACGATCGCTCGCGGGGCGCTGCGGGCGGCGGTGCCTGGCGTCTCACAACGAGAGCTGGGCAGCAGTCCCCCGTTCATAATCACATTCTGGGTAGCGCTAGCAGTAGATGATCGAGCACCGGATACGGTCTGGACCGAAAAGATCCAGGTACCGGTCCGGGTGCCACCGAGCAGAAGTCCGTTCTGAAGGTCGACCGAGTTCACCGAGACGTTGCCTGTGACATCCGTTTGACCGGCTTGACGGATGGTCCACTTGTAGGTGAATCCCGCTCCCGCGGACGTCCAGGACAGAGTCACATAATTTCCGAGGAGTCCAGCAATTCCAGCACGGTTGGTACACAATATCGATTGCGGTACCGGAATCGGCAACGCCGTGGTGATGGTGCCACTTAGGGCCGTCGCCGTATCTTGTCCAGCCGCAAGGGTTGTCGGAGTGTTCGAGGCACTGATGCCAACCGCCGAGATGGCCGCAAGCGCGAGCACCACACCGAGGGTGGGCGTCCCGCGTCCCTGGGCGCTGTGCCGCCCACTGGACCGTTCCTGACGTCGATCGTCGTCGTCGGGCTGCGCAGGAGACTCCTGGGTGTACCTACGAAATCCGAACGCGGTCATGAGAAGTGCGCCGACAGCGATGCCGCCGATGAACACTGCGACCGGGCCACTGAGCCAGGTGACCGCGTAACCGAGCTTCCCGACGCTGAAAAACACACGATCGGCCTCGGACACCACATAGCTCTCGGCATCGGGCTCAGCGTTCGCGTCACCCTGAAGGAACAGCTGTGCGCTATCGGTTCCGACCGCCCCGATCTGCACGACGCGGTGGGTGATTCCGGTACCCGACGCGTTCGTCACCTTCACGATGTCGCCGACCTCGATGTCCGCGGCCGCGGTCGACTTGCTCAAAGCCAATGCGCCGGTATCGATCGCGGGGGCCATCGACCCGGACCGAAAGACCAACGGGGTGATACCGAAGAACACGGCTGCGAGCGCGAACAGCACACAGACGAGCCCGGCGACAGCGCCTGCGGTCAGCGCGATCTCGCGAAGCAGACGCGGGCCGGATCGCACGCGGGTGCTGGGGGCGGTGTGGGCGTCGGACATGATCTAGCTCGACGTCGCGGTGATTGTGTAAGTGACGGTGCCGGACAGCGCGGGGCTCGGCTGAGCCCCCGCTGTCATCGTCACGCTGATACACAGCTGATCGGATCCGTTCACGACGAGAGGCCGACTCAGAGCTGGAAACGGCTTCGAGGTTTCCAGGCCGGTGACTGTACTGATTGTCGGACCCGCGCACGCCGCGCCGGATGGGAGACCGGTGTGCACCGAAGAGTTGAGCCTGTTTCCCAGAGCGGCGTTACTGGCCACCACTGAGATCGTGTACGTGTTGGCTACGGACCCGGCCGCATTGGACACGAGCAGTCCGGCCGCGACGGTATCGCCGGGAAAAATTGCGGGATTGGCCAGGGTCGTCGAGAACGCAGTCGGATCGTTGTCCACGGCGGGGTTGCCGACCTTGATATCGAGCCTGCCGGTCGTGAAGGTGCCTGACGTCGCCGTTGCCGTATCCGACCATGCTGCAAGCGTTCCCACCGCTCCGAGGCCGAGAACTATACCGATCGACATGATGGCCCGGGCGCGGGCACTGATCAGCGCAGTACCGATCCGGCGGAGAACCGTCGCGAATCCGACGGCGTCTTCATGACGCGCCATCAGGGCTGCGCCCCTTCCTGTTCGAGTTCTCGGCCCGCGAATTCCGGACACACAGAGCTGGTGTTGTCGCTCCACTGCAGAACGAGATCCACTTCGGCAGAGGAGTTTCGAGTATCGTTTCCGGCCACATCGGACATGGTGACCGTTGCGTCGATTCGCTTCTTCTCACCGGCGGGCACCTCCACCGGCGCGCAGGCACCGAATGACCCGCCGGCAATGGACACGCTCAGTGCGCGAACGAAAGCCGAATTATCGCTGTTCACGATCACCTGAAGTCGGCCGTCTCTGTCGGTGCCGTTGTGAATGTGAAACTCCGATGTCCGGCTGTCACCCGGAACCCACCGGATGTCCTTGTCCAACAGAGGCTCGGCCAAGCTCTGCAGCCACAGCCGACCGTCGGTGCTGTAGCTTACGGACTGAACCGGACGCGCAGTTCCGGCCCCGATCAGCACGACGATCGCGAGCAGTGCACCTCCAGCGGCGGTCACCACAGCCGCATTGTTCGTCATGGCGGCGTGGACTCCTTCCGCTTCTTTCGATGATCGACGGCGGCACCGGCGAACATGAACAGTGCATACCCGGCCAATCCGATGACGATGACAGTCACTGTGATCTTTCGCTGTTCACCGTTGAGCCAGTTGTTGACATATCCCATGTATGGGACCGAGTACCAGACTTTTCCGCGAATCTGCCCGAGCTGCACAGGATTCTCGTCGTCGGAACCGTTGTTGTCGCCGCGAGTGATGAACGTCAGCTCCCCCGCGCCACTCTGCCGAGTCGCCACGATGCGGTGCGTCACCACATCGGGCTCCCCGGAACGGATCTGGTAGGTGACGGCCGTCCCGACTGCAAGCTCGACTGCATCGACCGGCTTGACCACGACCAGACTTCCGGGCGGGTACGTCGGTTTCATCGAACTGGTGAGAATCGTGTAGGGCGTCGAACCGGTGACCCTCGGAATCACAACGGTCACAGCGAGAACGAACAACATTGCCACCAGCAGCGTATACGACACGATCCGGCTCACCCACCACTGGAGGCCAGTCCGTTCGCCATCGGAAACGGCTGCCACAGTGTCGATCACATCTGTATCGTCGTCGGCGTTCATGTCTGATCAGCCCTGAACGAAAACGTCACCGTCGACGACGCACTCTGCGGCGGGGTGACACCGGCAGCGAGACGAAAACACCACAGCTCACGCGCACCTGCAGCCAGGGGCCCGGTGGCAGAAGTTTGAGCTCCAGCGGCGTTTCCGGTGTAGAGGACCGTCGCGGGCCCTGTCGGCGCACCCGTAGCCGGGCAGTTCGATTCGGCGACAACAGTTGTGACGGTCAGGGCGAGAGGAACCGTTCCGGTCGATGTGGTCCCTTGCAGCCGAAAGTTGAACGGCACGTTACCGGCGTTGCGAATCGACAGTGGAGCTTGGGAGAAGCCGTTGGGACCCAGGTTCGCCGAACCGAGCGCAGCGAGCACGTAATCGTTCACTTCTGCTCCGTTTTGACCGACTTTGATATCCAGGGTGCCGGAATTGATGGTCCCGCCGGCGATGGTCTGCTGGTCACGCCACAGCGCGCCCGTCGCCTGTGCTGATCCGAAGACCACCACGGCGACGGACGCGGCTGCCAATGCCCAATACCGGCCGTACTTGTTCGTCACTGCAACAGATCAGGGACGAACCTGGTCGAGCGTGAGGGTCATGGCGTTGAGGTCGACGCTCTCGTTCTGTGCGATCAAGTCTGTGGTATCCGCGTCGAAGGTCAACTTCACCGTGACGTTTACAACCTGGCTGCCAGCTGTCAGGGTCAGCGGCACAATCTGACCGGACGTGACCGTTCCACCCGCCCCCGTTACGGTTATTTCAGGGTCGAGCGCCGCCGCCAGATCGCTCGTGTCATCCGCGAAGACCTCGTCGAAATCGGCCGTCAACGTTGCCCGAATATTCGGGCCGGCAGACTCGATGGTGTACGAGCTGCTGTATGTCAGGATGTCGCCCGGGACGATCAGGAAGCCGGACGGATCTGACCCAATGGCAGTTCCGGATGTGGTTTCGGTCCACGCACCCGGCGCGTTCGACACGAATTGTAGTTCACCGGAGTTGATCTCGCCGCCCGCGATGGTTCGCTCGTCCTGCCACAATGCATAGGATCCCAAACCGCCGAGCAGCAGTACAGCTGCCGCCCCCGCGGCTATGGCGCCTTTGGTTGCCTTGTTCATTCGTTCTACTTTCTTCGGTGGCCTTGCAAGGCCGAGGGGGGTGACCCGGTCGGGTCGTCGGCCATCCGAAGAGGCCTCCGCAACTGGTGCGATGCTCATTGTTTCGCCACGACTACGTGGCCCGTTACCCAAGTGAAGGTAAAAGTCCAGAAGACTTTTTGGTCGGTTATTTCGAACTCTACGTTTACACATTATTCTTTGTTGTAAAGCATCAGAGAACGTAAGATTGCCTGCTCCGCTGGACGACGCTGCTGGTGAGACCGCACTCAACAGCGGATGCGTCATCACTTGACGCAATTTCCCAACACTGCCCGCTGTTTTCGTAGAGCCGCGGAGATCAGCGTGGGTGCGTCGTCCGGAGCGCACGAAAAAGCCCCGAGGCTCAATGCCTCGGGGCTTCGGTCTCGATCGAAATACCTACCGCAGGATGTCCCGGCGAACGATGGTTTCGTCGCGACCCGGTCCGACACCGATGCACGACATGTACGCACCCGACAGCTCTTCGAGACGCAGGACGTAGTTCTGCGCATTGATCGGCAGTTCCTCGAATGTGCGGGCACCGGAGATGTCTTCCCACCAACCGGGCATCTCTTCGTAGATCGGCTTCGCGTGATGGAAGCCGGTCTGAGTCATCGGCATTTCGTCGTGCCGCACACCGTCCACGTCGTAGGCAACGCAGATCGGCACGGTGTCCAAGCTGGACAGCACGTCCAGCTTGGTCAGGAAGTAGTCCGTGATGCCGTTGACGCGGGTGGCGTATCGCGCGATGACGGCATCGAACCAACCGGTGCGCCTGGCGCGACCGGTGGTGACGCCCACCTCGCCGCCCTGCTTGGCCAGGTACTCGCCGTGGTTGTCGAACAGCTCCGTCGGGAACGGGCCCGAGCCGACACGCGTCGTGTAGGCCTTCAGGATGCCGAGCACGGTCCCGATCTTGTTGGGGCCGATGCCGGAGCCGACCGATGCGCCTCCCGCCGTCGGATTCGAGGACGTCACGTAGGGATATGTGCCGTGATCGACGTCGAGAAGCGTGCCCTGCGATCCTTCGAGCAAAATGGTCTCGCCGCGCTCGAGCGCCAGGTTCAGCTGCAGCCTGGTGTCGGTGATGCGGTGCTTGAAGCCCTCTGCCTGCTCGAGCACCTCGTCGACAACCTGCTGTGAATCCAACGCCCGCCGGTTGTAGATCTTCGAGAGCACCTGGTTCTTGAATTCGAGTGCGGCCTCGACCTTCTGGGTCAGAATTTTCTCGTCGAGCACATCGGCCGCTCGGACTCCGACGCGGGCGATCTTGTCCTGGTAGCAGGGCCCGATACCGCGTCCGGTGGTACCGATCTTCTTGGCACCGAGGAAACGCTCGGTCACCTTGTCGATGGCCACGTGGTACGGCATGATCAGGTGCGCATCGGCGCTGAGCAGCAGGTTCGAGGTGTCGACGTCGCGCTTTTCCAGCCCGTCGAGCTCGGTCAGCAACACACCGGGATCGACGACGACGCCGTTGCCGATGACGTTCTTCACGCCCGGCGTGAGGATTCCCGACGGGATCAGATGTAGCGCGAACTTGTCGCCGTTCGGAAGCACAACGGTGTGCCCGGCGTTGTTTCCGCCCTGGTAACGAACGACCCACTGGAGGCGTTCGCCGAAAAGGTCGGTGGCTTTGCCTTTGCCCTCGTCGCCCCACTGGGCGCCGATCAGGACTATCGCCGGCATGTGCTCTCCTACGTTGCTTTCGTGCGAGGACGTGCTGCAGATTTGCTCGAACGAATGCAGCAGTCACCATTTGTCGCAGGCGCGACAGTGGCCGGGAGAACAGTCTAGCCGAGCCGGTGAGCTGGCCCGCATGCCGCTACGGTGGAACCGAAACGAGGGCACTATGGTCGTGACGAGGTTCGACCGAAGACCGAGGAGCGCCGTGACACCGTTCGTTCTGCACTGCGGAAGTCCGCTGCTGCCGATCGCGCTGACCGACGTCCCGCTGCGTAGCGCCGATGCCGTACCGACCGACGACGACTGCAGCGCTCTCTTCGCCGACATCGAATCCGCTCCTGCACCCCGCATCATCGTCCTGGGCGACGACGCCTCCCTGGCCGCAGTACTGACCCGACTGATGCGTACCGACCGCTTGCACGTCGAAGTCGCCTTCGTACCGGAGACCGCGACCAACGCAGCCCACATCTACAAGCTCGGTACCGGATCGCGCGCCGCCAAAGTGGCGCTCACGGGGACGGCGTCGAGCACACCCCTGATTCGCGACGACGCAGGCAAAGCCGTCGTCGGTCGGGCGCTCCTCGGCGGTGCCGACGGAGCAGAACTCGAGGGCGAGGCGTACGTCGACGACACTCGCCTGTTCTCCGGCGTCGTACCCGGCGTCGAGGTGGCACCCACCCCGGAGCTGCCGGGCCTGCGCGCGCGAGTCATCGGCCGTCGACGTCTGCTGCCCCGCCGCTGGGTGAGCGGGCGGGCGATGCAACTCGGCTCCCCCGCAGCTCAACTGCTGCGCGACGGCATCGCCGGCGACAGAACGGTGAAGAGATCCACGTTCTACCGCCACGATCAGGAGTGGTTGCTGGTCCGATGACCGTCCCACTGATCCGATGACCGTTCCGCTGCGGCGCAGTCCCGTTCTGCCGAGCCCGGTGTTCGTCGCCGTTCTGGCTGTCGCAGGAGTGGGCGGCGCGCTGGCCTGGACGGCCGAGGACGTCACGTCGTTCACGGCGCGGCTGGGGGTATTCGTTCTGGTCCTCGCCGGCTGGATCGCCTCGGTCTGCCTGCACGAGTTCGGCCACGCCTTCACCGCATTTCGCGCCGGCGACCGCGAAGTCGAGCTCCGCGGCTATCTGACGCTCAACCCGCTGAAGTACACCCACCCGTTGCTCTCGATCATCCTGCCGGTGGTGTTCATCGCGATCGGCGGAATCGGACTACCGGGCGGCGCCGTGTACCTGCGCACCGGCCAGTTCTCGGCGTCGACGCAACGGCGCATCGCCCTGGCCGGTCCGTTCGCCAATGCCGTTGTCGCCGTAGCACTTCTGGTCGTCATCAGACTGTTCGGCACGGACGGTACTCACCCCGCGTTCTGGTACGGGCTCAGCTTCCTGGCGTTCCTGCAGATCATGGCCACCATCCTCAACCTGATTCCGGTACCGGGACTCGACGGATACGCCGCGCTGGAGCCCTCGCTCTCACCCGCCACGCGGGCATCGCTGGCGCAGTTCAAGACGTACGGTCTGCTCGTACTCGTGGCCTTGCTGTTCGTGCCCGCAGTCAACTCTGCATTCTTCGGAGCGATCTACACCCTGTTCGGGCTGTCCGGTGTTCCCGAGTTCTTCGCCGGTAACGGCAACTACCTGATGCGATTCTGGGTGTAGCTCAACCGTTGTCGAGTGCGATGTTCGACGCGAGGTCGCGCAGAGATATACGCAGAGAGGTCGGCTCGAGCACCCGGACTCCCCCACCGAGCGCGATCAGTTGTCCGAGCGCCACTTCCTCGCTCTCGAGCATCAGGTCCACGGTGGTCCAGCCGTCGTCGTCGGGCGGCGCAGTCGCCGGCATCGCCGTGGCACCGATCACCCGGGGCAGAGCGCGAATTGTGGAGTCGGACAGACGCACACGACATGCGTACGTCAGCAGCGACCGATCGAACTCCGCCATCGACGCGTTCCACCACTGCGCGAGGTCGAATCCCTCGGGCCGAACGACGGGATTTTTCGACTCCGTGACGCTGCCGATCCGGTCGACCCGAAACGACAGGACGCGCTCGCCACGCGTGGCCACCAGGTACCAGACCGACGCCTTCACCACGAGACCGAGCGGCCCGACGACCCGTCTCCCACCGCGGTAAGCCATCTCGATCTCCCGACCACCGAGCACAGCACGAGCCAGCACCGGCACGACATCGTTCGCGGCGGGCACGGTGAACCACCCGGGGACGTCCACGTGCACACGCTCACGCCACAGTTGCGCGCTCGCCCGCAACGGAACCGGCAATGCGCCGAGAAGCTTGCTCTCGGCCGCAGCGGTGACATCGGACAGACCCAGGTCGGCAGCGATCGAGGGCATCCCGAGAAGCATCAGCGCCGACGTTTCGGTCCCGGTCATACCGGTCAGTGCGGACTGCCACCCGTCGAGCAGCCGGATGCCGCCGCCGGGGCCGGTTTCGGTCCACAGTGGCACTCCGGCCGCACCGAGTGCGCCGATGTCGCGGTAGATGGTTCGGACGGATACCTCGACCTGGTCGGCCAGGGACTGTGCAGTCGCCGTTCGCCCCTGCTGGAGCAGCAGCATGATGCGGAGCAACCGCGCGGAACGCATGTCTCGATATTACTGACACAAGGTGTCAGTAATGGTGGCGAATACTCGTCACCATGACGACGTGGAACGAGTTCTCGACAGCAGCACCGAACCTGGCCTCGGCGGTGCGGGCAAGATTCACCGCTCACAAGCACCATGTTCTTGCGACGCTACGAGCAGACGGCTCGCCGCGCGTGAGCGGAACCGAGGTGGAATTCGACGCGAGCGGCGTAGTGCGCCTCGGGTCGATGCTCGGTGCGGTCAAGGCGCGGGACCTCCAACGCGACGGACGGTTCGCGCTGCACAGCAATCCGGGGCACCATTCCATGGAGGGCGGCGATGCGAAGATCGGCGGAGTGGCCGTAGAGATCACCGATCCCGCTGTGCTGCAACCGATATTCGACGCCGCGCCGGGCGAACTGGTGCCGTACCACGTGTTCGACCTCGACATCACCGAGGTCGTGCTGACGTCCCTGGTGGACGATCACATGCAGATCGGCGTCTGGCGTCCGGGCAGCGAGGTTCGCACCGTCACCAGGTGATCTCTTCCTTGCACGTTCGGCCGTGTGCCGCCGGCTCGACCTGCACCGTGGCGTGGTCGAGTCCGTAGGTGGACAACAACGACTTGGCACGATCGAGCACCATCGACGACGAACCCTCGCACTCGAGATGCACTGTGGCCACATCCATTCCGGTGGTGAGCGTCCACACGTGCAGGTCGTGCACCCCGGTCACTCCGGGAAGTGCGCTCAGGTCCCCGGTCAACGCGTCCACGTCGACGTCCGCCGGGCTGGCCTGGGTGAGAATGCGTAGCGCAGAGCCGGCCAGCTTGATCGCTCGCGGAATCACCCACAGGGAAATCAACACACCCACGACGATGTCCACCCAGGTCCACTGGAACAGCAGCATCAGCACACCGCCGACGAGCACCCCCACACTGCCGACCGCATCGGCCAGGACTTCCATGTATGCGCCGCGGACCGCGAGCGAGTCCTTGGCGTCTCCGCGAATGAGCAGCATGACAACGATGTTGGCCGCGAGACCGGCGGCCGCAGTGAGAATGAGTGGTAGGCCCGGGATTTCGGGAGCGTCACCGATCCGCGATACTGCCTCGTACATGATGAAGGCCGCAACACCCAGCAGCAGAACAGCATTGGCGATGGCGGTCAACACCTCAGCGCGGTGCCAACCGAAAGTTCTTGCCGCGGCAGCACTTCCCTTACGTGCCAACAGAAGTGCAATCAAACCCATGGACATACCGAGTACGTCGGTCAGCATGTGGCCGGCGTCGGCGAGCAGTCCGAGCGAGCCGATCGCCAGCGCCACAGTTGCCTCGACGACGAGGAACACCACCAGAATGGCGAGAGCGACAACCATCTTGCGTACGCGGGACTTGGGTGGCCCTGCGGGCGAATGACCGCCCACACCGTGACTGTGCCCGTGACCGGCGCCCATGACTCCCCTTTGCGTGCCTGTATCTGCTTCCGGCAGTCACCATATGCGTACATACGCATATATGCAATGGTGTCGTGCGGCCTACAGGCTCCGGTTCACAACTCCGGCGGGACGTGCGGATGCTTCACCGTCGGCGGAAGCGTCGCCAACGCAGAAATGCGCTTGAGCCCGGCGACCTGCAGCAAGTCGACGATGATCGACCGCAACTGCGCCAACACCACCGTTGCCGACAGACCGGCATTCGAGATCAACTCAGGCTTGGCACCGGCCGCAACCGAACGCAATACCCGCGCAGCCTCCGCCGCATCCGGCTTCTGTCCCGGATCGGCGAGAATCATCTGGCGTAGAACTTCCACCGCATGCGCCAGCTTCTCCACCTCGTCGACGACACGTGGATCGAGAATCTCGTCGTCTCGCACCAGTGTCAGCGACCGCCGAGCGAGCACCCGAATGTTGCGGACGGCATTGTCGATGGGATCGGCCGTCGCCGCGAGCGCGGCCAGACGATTGCGATGATTCCAGTACATCGGCGAGATCCGGGCGATTTCCCGGCCGCCCTTGAGGTCGGTTCGGAGCGCGTCGATACCCGACTGCGTTGCACGCGCCTTACGCAGCGCCTCCTCGATCGGTTTGGGATCGTTCGCCACCAAACCGTCGGCCACCTTCTGCAACACACTTGCAGCCGTAGCCAGGACGTTCGCGGCATCCTTGCGGGCCCGCCAGACCGGATGCGTCGGAATCAACGCCACGATCGCGATGCCGACCAAACCGCCGACCAACGCGTCGACCATGCGGTTGGGGCCACCCATGTTGCCCGGCGGGATCAGGGTCGCCACCAGCACGGCGGACGATCCGGCCTGCATCGCGATGATCGGACCACCGTCGAGGAACACCGCGGCCGACATCGCCAACACGACCACCAACGCGATCTGCCACGGCCCGCTACCGATCAGCGAGATCAACAGATCGCCGATGCCGATACCCACCGTCACTCCGACGACGAGCTCCGCCGATCGGCGCAGGCGAGCGCCTAGCGAGACGCCCAGCGAGACGACAGCGGCGATCGGCGCGAAGAACGGGCTCTCGTGACCGACGATGTCCGTCGCGACGAACCACGCCACACCTGCGGCCAACGCGCACTGAATGATGGGCAGCAGCGACAACTTCAGCCGAGCACTGCCCGATTTCAGCCGGGTGCGCCCCCGCGAGCGGCTGGCGCGGGCTCGATCAGCCCAGGCCGAGCGCTTCTGCTGCCTTGGGGTCACAGTCTTCGAGGAGGTCGAGGCAACGGGCGTACTCGTCGTTCTCGTTGATGTCGCGGGCGGCTTTGGCGAGGACTGCGACGCATCGGAGGAATCCGCGGTTGGGCTCATGGCTGTACGGGACCGGCCCGAATCCCTTCCATCCATTACGACGCAACTGGTCCAGACCTCGGTGATATCCGGTACGCGCATAGGCGTAGGCGGTGATGGTGGCACCCGATTCGAGCGCGCCCTCGGCAAGATATGCCCACGCGATGGACGCGGTCGGATGCGCAGCTGCGACCGTCTCGGGGGCCTCGTGATTCAGCAGTGCGGATTCGGCCTCGTCGTCGCCGGGCAACAGTGTGGGTTGGGGTCCGAGCAGATCACCGAAAGAAGTCATGGCGCTCATTGTGCCCCTACGTCACCGAATCGTGTCCGAACACCCCCGCATCGCTCGTGCCGGACCGCAGATGCGGTCGATAGGCTGCCAGCTGACGAAATTTCAGACATACCGCTCTTGCAAGAATTCGGTGAACGAGGGAGAACGCATGCCGGACGAGAAGAAGAATGCACCCTCCGAGGCCGACGCCGCCGCCGAGAACGACGCCGCCACCGAGAAAATCGATCTGGGCAAGAAGAAGCCGGTCGACGAGCCCGCCGACACTCCGACCGAGAAGATCGCCACTGATCCAGCGGAGGTACCGGCAGCCAAGCCTGTCGCAAAACCGACCGCAGCACCGCGTCGTATTCCGCCAAGAGACACCACTGCTGGTTCCTCGAAAGCTGTTGCGGCAGAGAAGAAAGCACCGGCAGTGGTGCCGCAACCGGTCGGGCCCCGCAAGATCGATCCGCAGCAGGCCGGTGCCAAACAGGTCGGTGCCGGTGCCAAACAGGCAGTTCCCCAGCGCGTCGGACCGCCGCCGGCGGAGCCGAGGAAGCCGAGCCACAAGAAGTGGTGGGCGGCACTGGTGTCCGCGGTGGTCGTGATCGCAGTGGTTGCCGCCGGGGCATACCTGCTGATCGACCGTACGAGCGAGGACAACTCACCGGAAGCGCAGATCCGGTCGACCGTCGAATCGTTCACGAGGGCGCTGGCCAGCGGTGACCTGGCCACGCTTCGCAGCACCTCGTGCGGGGATCTGGCGACCTTCTACCGCGATATCCCGGACACCGAGTTCGCCGACGTCCACCGTGTCTCCGTGGAGCAGGGCAGCATTCCGACCGTCGACAGCATCGACGCCATTCAGGTCACCGACGCCACCACCGCGATCGCGCAGGTGATCGCGCACACCGATGCCAATCCGAACGATCGGTCGCCGCGCACCTTCGACCTGAGCCTGGAAGGCGATCAGTGGAAGGTGTGCAGCTGACGCTGCAGTGGCGCGAGGGAGCCTGCGGGTCGCTCCGCAGGCTCCGCTCCTATGTGCCCCAGGGGGCACTTATCCACGCCACTGCCGGCTAGCCGGCACTCACGCTGCGACCGGCGGACTTGAGGTCGTTGCACGCCTCGACGACACGGGCCGTCATGCCGGCCTCGGCCTTCTTGAGGTAGCTGCGCGGGTCGTAGGCCTTCTTGTTGCCGACCTCGCCGTCGATCTTGAGCACACCGTCGTAGTTGGAGAAGAAGTGTCCGGCGATGGGACGGCTGAACGCGTACTGGGTGTCGGTGTCGACGTTCATCTTCACGACGCCGTACTCGAGAGCCTCTTCGATCTCGCTCTTCGCCGAGCCCGATCCGCCGTGGAAGACGAAATCGAACGGCTTGGAACCCGAAGCCAGACCGAGCTTCTCCGTCGCGACCTTCTGCCCGTCGGCGAGCACGGAAGGCTTGAGCTTGACGTTGCCCGGCTTGTACACGCCGTGCACGTTGCCGAAAGTGGCCGCCAGCAGGTACCGCGAGCCCGCATCGCCTGCACCGAGCGCCTCGACGGTCTTGAGAAAGTCTTCGTTCGAGGTGTAGAGCTTGTCGTTGATCTCGGCCTCGACGCCGTCCTCCTCGCCGCCGACAACACCGATCTCGACCTCGAGAATGATGTTCGCTGCTGCAGCGCGGGCGAGCAGATCCTTGGCGATCTCGAGGTTCTCGTCGATCGGGATGGCCGAGCCGTCCCACATGTGCGACTGGAACAGCGGGTTCTTGCCTGCGTCGACGCGTTCCTGCGAGATCGCGATCAGCGGACGCACGTACGTGTCCAGCTTGTCCTTGGGGCAGTGGTCGGTGTGCAGAGCGATGGTGACGTCGTACTTGGCGGCGATCACGTGCGCGAACTCGGCGAGCGCCACGGCGCCGACGACCATGTCCTTGATACCGAGTCCGGATCCGAACTCGGCGCCACCGGTCGAGAACTGGATGATGCCGTCGCTACCAGCGTCGGCGAAGCCCTTGATAGCGGCGTTGATGGACTCGGAACCCACACAGTTGATTGCCGGAAAAGCGAACTTGTGTTCCTTCGCCCGGCCCAGCATCTCGGCGTAGACCTCGGGAGTTGCGATAGGCACGGCGTCATTCCTCCATTGAAAGTTCGATTGTGTCCCGTGCAGTATGGCAACTACCGGGCTCGGTGTCGTGCATACCCGCATCACCCCGGTCATTCCGCAGGCTTCACTCCCGCTCACCGACTGTTCAGGAGTTACCAGTTTCGGCCGGTAGTGTGGGCGCGGTGAGTCTTCTAGCTGCCTCGGAATCGGTGACGACCAATCTGGCCCTGTTGCCCGGATTCCTCGACCCGGTGAACCTGCTCAACTCTTTCGGACACTGGGTGCTCATCGGGCTCCTGCTGGTGGTGTTCATCGAGTCGGGCCTGCTGTTCCCGCTGCTACCCGGCGATTCATTGCTCTTCACGGCCGGGTTGATCGCAGCGTCGAAGTCCACCGAGATCGAGCCGTTCGCATCGATCTGGACGCTCGTGATCCTCATTCCGATCGCGGCGATTCTCGGCGACCAGGTCGGCTTCCTCATCGGAACCAAGGGCGGTGCCGCTCTCTTCAAGAGCAACGACGCTCGATTCTTCAAGAAGAAATACATCGACGAGTCGCACCTGTTCTTCGAGAAGCACGGTCCGATCACCATCATCCTCGCGCGCTTCGTTCCGATCGTGCGGACGTTCGCGCCGGTCGTCGCCGGTGCGTCGCACATGAAGTACTCGTTGTTCCTCACCTACAACGTCGTCGGCGGCATCCTCTGGGGCGCGGGCGTGACGGTGTTGGGGTACCTGCTCGGGCAGATCGCGTTCATCCGCGAGCACGTCGACATCATCTTCCTGATCATTGTGGCCGTCTCCGTACTGCCCATCGTGATCGAGGTCGGCAAGCGAATGATCAAGGCCCGTAAGACTCCGCTCGGCGAGGCAACCGACGCGATCGAAGCCGACGCCCCGGACACCAAGTCCTGATAGTGATCTTCCGAAAGTGATCGAGCCTGTGCATTCGATTACCACCGCTCTGAGCGCAACGGCGCTGCAGGACATGTCCACGCAAGCAGCCGGTAGCTTCGGCCCACTGCAGACTGCGGGCCCGCTCGTCGTCTGGGTCGTCGTGATGACTTTCGTGTTCATCGAATGCGCCGTCATCATCGGCCTGTTCCTCCCCGGGGACTCGATGCTGATCACAGCAGGAATCGTGATGGCGACGCACGCGTCGGGCACCGGTCACATCTGGGCACTGTCGGTCGGTGCGATGGTTGCCGCCATCGCCGGTAATCAGGTGGGGTACATGATCGGCCACCGAACCGGCTCGACGCTGGTGGCCCGCAAGAACGGCAAATACCTCAACACCAAGAACCTGCACAAGGTGAATCTCCTGCTCGAGAAGCACGGATTCTGGGCGGTGCTGGTCGCACGATGGATCCCCTGGGTGCGCACGCTGTGCCCGCTCGTCGCAGGCGCGGCAAAGATGGATCACCGCCGCTACACCATCGCCAGCACCCTCGGCGCGATCATCTGGGCACCGGTGCTGTTGCTGATCGGTTTCTACTTCGGGTCGTTCCTGGAGAAGATCCCGTGGCTGCTGCCCGCGGTTCTCATCAGCATGATCGTGCTGCTCGTGGTCGGAACCGGCTTGGGAATCTGGCAATACCGCAAGGAAATGGCACGGCCCGAGGAGACCATCGAGGTCGAAGAGGTCGTCGAGTAGGCCCTAGAAACCTGCTGCGCTGACGCGGTAGGCCGCTTCCATCAGCATCCAGCCGCCGAGTTGGACCGACAGATCTCGCTCGGGTACGTCGGACGGTCGGACGGTGCCTTCGGCGAAGGTGGCGATATGCAGTCCCTGGCCCGGGAATCGCGCTTCGCGGGTCCAGTCGGCTCCGAACAGCGGGTTGTCTTCCACTTCGAGTCGGTTTTCCCACGCGGCCTCGGCCGAGTGCAGCACGATTGCCGCGGCGAGTTCGCGGGCACGATCGTCGGCGTCGGAGTCTCCGGGGAGCTCCACCGCAACCACGGCCAGGTAACGCGCCAGGATGGAATTGAACAGTCCGCCGTCTCCCCCGCCGCCGCCGGTGATGACGAGGTTGCGGGTCAGGTGATTCTCCACGGCGTCGACCAGTGTGTGGACTCGCTTCGCATGCCGGGGCTCGCCGAGTCGGACCGCGAGTTCGGTCTCGAGGCCGAGCGTAACTCCCTGACAGTAGCTGTAGATCGCACGTTCCAGCTCGGCCTGTTCACCCGCGTCGACGATCGCGCGAGTGGAGTGCACTCCGTCGATGATCAAGCCGGTTCGCGGGTCCCGGAGAGTCCGATTCATCCAGTCCGACATCTCCTGGGCACGCCACAGTCGACCGGTACGCGCGAGCATGATCGCGGCCGGACCGTTGGCCGGGGCGTTGTAGAAGTCGTCCTTCTTGCGCCACGGAATGCCGCCACCCTCGGCCGGAGCCCAGGCGTCGAACAGCTCCATCTCGATCTGCTGAATGCCACCGCGATTGCCGACGAAGTGCTGCCGCTGCGCGCGTTCGAGTGCCAGCCCGAGCCAGGCCATGTCGTCGTAGTAGCTGTTGGTCCATCCGCTGATGTTGCGGGTGCGATGCGCTCGGGTGATCTTGTTCAGTCTGCGACGGCGCTTGGGAGTGAGTTCGCGATCTGCGGCGTCGACTGCGCAGTCGAGCAGATGGGCCTGCCACCAGTAGTGCCAACGCAGGAACAGCCGCTCACGGCGGACCGGAGGCCAGGCGACGACCCCGAGCGTCGTGCCCGGCAGCCCCCACAGCCGACGCATGTGCCGCGCGACGACGGCCCCCTCCGCAGCGTCCGCACGCTGCGACCACAACTCCTGCATACCGAAGATCCTGCCACTACCGTTGCTGATTCGTTACATCCCGCCCCGGATCAGCGCGCTGTCACCAGGCAGTGTCGAGGTCGGCATGCTGCCGAATCCATGCATGCATGGCGATCCCAGCGGCGACACCTGCATTGATGCTGCGTGTGGAGCCGAACTGGGCGATCGATACCGTCATCGACGACGATTCGCGGGCTCCGTCGGTGACGCCCGGTCCCTCTTGGCCGAACAGCAGCAGGCACTCTCGCGGGAGCTCGGCCGTCTCGATCGGTACCGATCCCGGGGTGTTGTCGACGGCGACGACCACCAAGCCCTGCTCGGCGGCGAACGCCATCAACGCCTCCACCGAATCGTGGTGATGGAGATGTTGGTAGCGGTCGGTGACCATGGCGCCGCGGCGATTCCATCGACGTCGCCCGACGATGTGCACAGCCTGGGCGGCGAAGGCGTTCGCAGTGCGCACCACCGTGCCGATGTTCGCGTCGTTGGTGAAGTTCTCGATAGCGACGTGCAGCGAGTGGCGTCGAGTGTCGATGTCTTCGACGATGGCCTCGCGCCGCCAATAGCGGTAGGCGTCGACGACGTTTCGACGGTCACCACCGGCGAGAAGCTCGGGATCCAACCGCGGATCGTCGGGTGGCGGTTCGGAGTGGGAATCGGCCCAGGGGCCGACGCCGTTGGGGTTGTCGCCCCACTCGGTGGGTCCGATGTCCTCCGACGGAGTTGCGCTGTCGCCGCTCAATAGACTTCGTTGCTGTCCGGTGCGATGCGGAATCCGTGGCCGGTTGCGTCGTCGACGCACGAGATGCCGTTCTCGGCCGATGTACAGGTGAAGCCGGCCTCCGCGATGGTCGCGCCCACAGCCAACGGTGGATCGATCGTTTCCCCGCCCGAGGTGTACACCACTCCGCCCGAGCACATGAATGCCGCGGGACCCTCGTTGGTGACCCGAATTCCGTTGCCCCAGTTGATCATACAATCGTCAGGCCGTGGCGGAACCGGGTTGGTGGTGCCCTGACACCCGGCCTCGGTACGGCTGGACAACGGCACGATGCCGCACTGGAACAGACCGTCGGGAGAACTGAAGTAGTACGCACCACCGATGGCGGCGTACGTCGTCTGCGGTTCGGCGGTGGGCGGCGGTTCGACTGGCGGCGGAGGCGGAGGGAGCGGCACCTCGGTTGTCGTCACCGGAGCGACGGTGGTGGTGGGCGCGGTCGTCGTCGGGGCAGGCGTTGTGGTCGACGTCGGCGGTGGGGGCTGAGCGGCCGACTCACCGCTGCAACCGGAGAGAACGAGGGCCGTGGCCGCCCCGATCCCGACCAGCCAACCTCGCACCGAACGAATTTTCCTGGCCCTGCTCGAACCCAACTTGCTCGAACCACACGTGCTCAGCATGAAAAAACCCCGACCCACCTTTCGACACCGATTGCTCGAAAGACCGACGATACCGGCGTGCCGCCGGCATCGTTCGGTGAGAAGTCCTAGGTGTGGCTCAGGCGCCGGTTGACCTCACGAGTGAGCCATGCGGGCGAGAAGCGTGACCCGAGCGAGAGCGCCTTGGACGGCAAGCCGACCGGGAAATGCACCTTGTGCAACCGCCGCTTCACCGGACGGGTCGCGGCGAAGATCGCGTCGGACACGTCTTTCACTGTGAGCTTGATTCCCAACGAACTGGTTGTGCCCGTCGAGACACCCTGGGTCATCGCCGTCTGAACGAACAGCGGCCACATGGCCTTGACCGAGATGTCGTACTTGCTCCACTCGAGATCCAACGCCTCGGTGATGCCGCGCACCGCGAACTTGGACGCACCGTAGGTCACCAACTCGGGCTGACCGTAGATGGCCGACGCGGAGCACAGGTTGACGACCTGCGCGCCGGGGGTGTCCTTGAGGTAGGGAAAGGCCGCGAGGGTGCCGTAGATGACCCCGTTGACGTTGATGTCGATCTGACGACGGTGCACCGACAGCGGCATGTCCTCGAAGGCACCCGCGGCAAGGATTCCGGCGTTGTTGATCAGAATGTCGAGTCGACCGTCGCCCTCCCCGACGAACTCCTTCAACCGGGTTTCCCACTGGTCGGAGTTGGTTACATCCAAGACGCCGGTAACTACACGGCCGCTGAGCGAGGCAGCTTCCTTGCCGAGTGATGCCAAGCCGGTCTCGTCGATGTCGTACGCACCGACGAGGTAGCCACCGGCCGCGAACTTGAGAGCAGTTGCGCGGCCGATACCTGCTGCCGCGCCTGAGATGAAGACAGTTGGTCGAGTCACATCGAACACCGTACATGTAACCCTACTTACCGGTAACCCCCTATCGTCGAATATCGAAGCACCGCTGCAGGCGGCCCAGGAGTGTCGAAGTGAACAACACGAGAATCGTGCGTGCCGTCGTCGTCGTGACGGTCGTGTACGCGGTCGTGCTGGCGATCTGGATCGGCTGGCTGAACCCTCGAACGCCGCCCGGAACGCTTCCGTACCAGCTCGCCGCCCTGGTCGCCGGATTCGGCGCGGCTCTCGGACTGGCGATGATGATCGCCGGCCGCCCGACGCGTGAGCAGAAGGAACTGATCGAGCACGGCGTCGAAGGCTGGGCGACGGTGGATGCCATCCGCCGGATCGACCACGACACAGCCGAGCTGGACCTGGAATTCACCGTGCCGGGCTCGAGCAGCTACTTCGGCAAGATCGTCTACGACATCCCAGAATCCGATACCGCCCGGTTCGAGCCGGGGACGGTGATCGCGGTCCGCGTCGACCCGGCCCATCGTGAACGGGTGCTGCTATTGCCCCGACCGCAGAGCCTCGACGAGTAGCACCTGCGCCGCTACGTACGTCGACAGGATGATCGCCTCCGCCGTCCTGCGATGACGTTCCTCGGACAGGAACAGTCGCCGGAACACGATCAGCGCATCGGATGCGGTGAACAGCGCGCCGCCGATCATCAGCCGTCGATCGCCGCCGCGCGCCGGGGAAACGGCAGAGAGCGTCGACGTGGTCGCCAGCACCGCTCCGTACGCCGACAGGGTCGACGCCACCGCCGGCTGCCGTCGGGCCAGCAGTACCGCCGCGGCCGCCCATCCGGCGTACCTCGGAATCGCGTCGATCGGTGCCGGTCGTGCACCCCGGCGAAGAAGCAGACACGCATAACTTCCTTGCATCACCGCGAATGCACGCGCGCCCCATTCCAGCGCGGAATCGTCGTCGGGATCGATCAACAGAACATCACCTGCCGTCGCCGCGGCGAGACCGGCCAACAGCACTCGATCGCGAGCCGGATCGAGCCCGGTCGCCAGCGCAGGCACGATCAGCGGCTTGGCGATGCGTTGCAACGGCGTCGAGCCGGTCCAGGCTCCGACCACCGTCACGGCCCCGGCAACCAGAGCAGCACCGCGGGCACGACGCACCCGGTCGACAGTCATTCCACTCCTTTCACCGAGCCCATCACAACGGACATCACATGTGACGCTGACCCCTCCTGCTTGATACTCGCAGGTCGGCTCGTCATCGTGGAAAGGTCGGTCGGAATCATTTCGAAGTAGTGGGGACCATCATGCGCCGTAAACTCACCGGGCAGGCCCGCTCGGCACACACCGACTTCTCCGGCTACCCCAACCCGTTGCTCCGGGACTGCGACGTCCGTCAGGCCCGCATCAGGCACTGGGTCACCGCGTTGCTGATCGTCATGACTCCGGTGTCGCTGTGGCTCGGGCTGAGCGCCCACGCCGATCAGCAACAACGCCTCGAGAATCAGAGCAGCTCGATCCACCAGGTCACCGCAACCACTACGGCAACCGCGGAGACGACGTCCGTTGCCTCGACCGAGTTCGGCTCGTCCGGGGCCGCCGCTGCCACTGCCGTCGACTCGCGCTGGGTCTATCGGGGCGTCGAGCACACCGGGCGCGTCAGCGTCGACACCGGTTCTCCGGCGGGCACCACCACCGAGATCTGGGTCGACAACAGCGGCAATCTGAGCTTGCGACCACTGACGTCGGCGGACGTCGTCGCCGCATCCATCTTCAACGCAGTCGGTAGCTGGGTGCTGGTCGCGGTGGTTCTCATCGGCTTCTACCACGTGATGTGCTTCCGGTACGACGGTCGGCGTAATGCCGAGTGGGATCGCGACATCGCCGATCTCCTGAGCCGACACTGACTCGCCCCCTGGCTCCCCCGTTATCCGCGGGGTCAGCCCCGCGTTGCGATAGATAGTTAGTGTATGTAACAATAAATCGGTGAGCCACTCCGACGAAGACATCCGGGACCTCCTCTCGCAGCTGGTCACCAGTTCGTCGCGCTTCGTCCGACTGGCCGCCCGGTTCGGCAGCGACGAATGGCCGCGAGCATGGATGCGGGCCCTGTCGTTGCTCGAGGAGTATCAGCCACTGCGCATCAGCACCTTCGCCGAGCTGGATCGATGCTCCCAACCGTCGGCGACGGCGTTACTCGCCAAGCTGAGCAACGCCGACCTCGTCACCAGACGATCCGACCCCGACGACTCGCGCGCCGTGCTCGTCGAGATGACCGAGGCCGGCCACCGTTGGCTCGCCGACGGTCGACGTCACCTCGTCGACGGACTGGTCCCCTACCTGTCCGACCTCGACCCAGAACAGATCCAGAAACTGACCGACGGCTTGGGCGAGCTTCGCAGCATCCTCGAGCCCGTCGATCACGGAATGAGAGGAACTCTTTCGTGACCACCAGCACCTCCCCCGACAGCCTGCTGAAGCAGCCGCGCGCGGTATGGGCAGTCGCATTCGCCAGCGTCATCGCCTTCATGGGCATCGGCCTCGTCGATCCCATTCTCAAGCCCATCGGTGAGCAACTCGATGCCTCGCCGTCCCAGGTGTCACTGCTGTTCACCAGCTACATGCTCGTCACCGGCGTCGCGATGCTGATCACCGGAGTGGTGTCCAGCCGCTTCGGCCCGAAGCGGACATTGCTGGTGGGCCTGGCGATCATCGTCGTCTTCGCCGCGCTGGCCGGCACGTCCGGATCGGTCGGCGAGATCATCGGCTTCCGCGCCGGCTGGGGACTGGGCAACGCGCTCTTCATCGCCACGGCGCTGTCGACCATCGTCGGTGCCGCGTCGGGTGGAGTCGCGCGCGCGATCATCCTCTACGAGGCCGCGCTGGGCATCGGCATCGCGACCGGCCCCCTCGTCGGCGGTGTCCTGGGTGGATTCAGCTGGCGTGGACCGTTCTTCGGCGTCGCGGCACTGATGGCCGTCGCGTTCATCCTGCTCATCGTCATGCTCCCGGACACCCCCAAGCCCGCGCACACCACATCGATCCTCGATCCGTTTCGCGCGCTTCGGCACCGCGGACTGTTGACCGTCGGGATCACTGCTCTGCTGTACAACTACGGCTTCTTCACCTTGCTGGCCTACACGCCGTTCCCGCTGGACATGGGCACCTACTCGATCGGATTCATCTTCTTCGGCTGGGGCCTGTGCCTGGCCGTGGCGTCGGTGTTCATCGCACCGAAGCTGCAGCGGGCCTTCGGAACGCTGAACATGATGATGCTCGCGCTCCTGCTGTTCGCCGTCGACCTGGCCGTCATGGCGATGTTCACCGAGAACAAGACGGTCCTGATCGTGGGCACCGTCGTGGCCGGGTTGTTCCTCGGCGTCAACAACACCCTGATCACCGAGACGGTCATGATCTCGGCACCGGTCGAGCGGTCGACGGCATCGGCTGCCTACAGCTTCGTTCGCTTCACCGGTGGAGCAGCGGCGCCGTACCTGGCAGGCAAGCTGGGCGAGTCCAACATGCACGTGCCGTTCTGGGTGGGTGCCGCGTGCACCGCGCTGGCGATCGTCGTCCTTGCCACCGGACGGAAGGTGCTCGCTCACGTCGACGACCACGAACCTGCACCTCACAGCATCGACGAGGCCCGGGCTGTGACGGTCGGCGACTGAATTACGTTCATCCGAAAGCCTTTTCGCGACGGTCGAGATCACGGATCTCGGCCGTCGCGTCGTATCCGCGGCCCCTTTCGTCACATGAGCCTCATCCGTAACACTTTTATAACCAAACCACTGGTAAAGCCCTTTTCTGTTTGCTGGACCGGACGGTTGGTTTACGGTTCCCCCATCACGGTTGTTCGTGTGACTCACCAACAACACTCGTTCCGCGTGGGAGGACGGGTGCGCGCAGCACGATGCTGCCACTGACCGAAGGGCCTCAATCTCCATGTCGCAGAAGTCGATCGCCAGGTCCAAGAAGGCGCGCCTCGCCGCTGCCGGGGCCGCCATGGCACTGTCCCTCTCCATCGCCGCACCGGGAATTGCCAGTGCGCAGACTCCAACGCCGGAAAGCCCCGCTGTCGAGCAGCCGGCCACCGAAGGCAGCACCGAATCCGGAGCCCCCACAGCCGAAGAGGGTGCGACCGTCGACGGATCGGGCACAGCCTCGGTCGAGGGGCAGATCCAAGCACCCGCTCCGGCCGTCACCCCCGAGGATGCAGCGGCGGCCGCCGCTGCCGCCGCAGCCGTGCCGGCTCCCGCGGCCCCGTCGGACATCCGCCCGATGCCGCAGATCACCGGTGGCGTCGTGTTCAACGACGACGGCACCGCGACCGTGAACGTCGACATCATTCCGCAGCTGTCCGACGCCGAGAAGCAGGCGATCACCGACGCCGAAGCCGCCAGCAAGCTCGCCGCTGAAGCATCAGCCGCCGCTCAGGTGCGCCTCGACACAGCCAAGGCCGCCGACACCGCCGCGAGTAGCGACGCCACCAAGGCCGAGGTTGCTGCCGCCGAAGCCGACGTCAAGGCAAAGGCCGCCGCCGCGGAAGCCAAGAAGGCCGGAGTCTCCAGCCAGGCCGCGAGCGCCGCGGTCACCGCAGCCAAGAACGACGCCGCTGAGCTGAAGACCACGGCCGACGAGGCCCAGGCCGCAGCCGATCAGGCCGCAGCCGACGCCGCAGCAGCCGAGAAGATTGCCGCCGACCTCGAAGCAGCCGCCGTCTCGGGAGACCCCGAAGCGACAGCAGCAGCCGAGGCCGCTCGCGCAGACGCCACTGCAAAAGCCGAACTGGCCGCAACCGCCAAGGCCGAGGCCGATGCGTCGAACAAGGCAGTCGAAGACTCGGTCGCGGCGCTGCAGGAGTCGTTCAAGAACTTCAATCTCGCCAAGGTCATCGCAGCAACCAGGGCCGCAGCTGCCACCGCAGCAAAGTCACTCGCACTGCACGTCGAAGCGCAGACCGCGGCAGCAGTAGCGGCAATGGCCGAGCAGAACGCCAAGAACCTCGAAGCAGCAGCAGAGGCCGCCGCCGGCGAGGACACCGCATCGGAGCAGGCAGCAGCCGAGGCCCGCGACAAGGCCAACGCAGCCAAGACCGATTCCGACGCCAAGGCGGCGGCAGCAGCCGCCGCTCAGGCAGCACTCGACGAAGCGCCGTCCGACGCCGACATCGCAGCCCTGCAGGCCGAGGCCGACAAAGCCGCGCAGGCACTGACGGATGCCAACGCTGCCGCAGCAGCAGCCGATGCCGATCTGCAGACCAAGACCGACGCAGCCGCTGCTGCCAAGGTCAAGGCCACGGACGCCGCAACCGCGCTTACCGCCGCACAGGCCGAGGCGACGACAGCCAAGGCGAACTCCGACGCCAAGGCCAAGGCCGAGGCGGACCTCAAGGCCGAAGCAGCCGAATTGGCCGCCAGCGGACCGAAGTTCAGTTGGACCATCAACCTCGGAAGTGTTGTCCGCGAAGATGTTCCGGTCACCGAGGTCGACGAGAACACCGTCGTCGTCGACAAGACCGGCGTCTCGCTGGTCGGCGTCAAGAACGAGGACGGATCGTTCACCGTCGCGGATTACTTCACCACCGACGAGAACGGTGTCGTCAGCGTTGCCGGCGATCTGCCGCCGGTCGATCTCGCACTCGGCGACTCCTCGAACGAGGCGTCGGGCGGATCGGACAGCTCGTCCAACACCCCGGTGATTCTCGCCGGAGTGGGCGTGGTCGTAGTAGCGGCAGCGGGTGGAGCGTTCTACCTGCGTCGCCGCAACTCTTCCGATGCCACCTCGTAGTACCCGCTGGCTGTGTACGGCGATCCTGACTTTCGTTCTACTCGTATCAGGTTGTGCGAGTGACGAAGTCGGGATCGCCGCACCCGATCGCTCGCCGGTGCAGTCACAGATTTCGGTGGCTGCGCCTGCGGGCGACGTCGCTCCTGCCCAGCCCGAGTACATCGAGCTCCGATCTTCGGACGGCACCACCTATCTGAGCAGCCCCATCCACCCCGATCCGCTCTACCGCGGCGGAGAGAGCGGCCAGGTGCTGAACCCAGTGGACGAACTACCGGCCTGGTGGGCCGAGAGCGGCATGCCGGGTACCTCGACCGAGCAGACGGTAGTTGTTGCCGGACACAACTATTCGAAGCGGGACGCTCCGTTCAAGGCGTTGCGGGTGGTGACCCCTGGCGACACGGTCGTGCTGCGTACGGCAAGCGGCACTCTGGAGTACGCCGTCGAATCGGTCGGTCCCCTGCCGAAGGGATCCCTGTTGGCCGACAACGAACTCAGACGTTCGGTACCGGGACGATTGATCCTGGCCAACTGCGACGTCCAGGGCGGCGAACCGACCGACGACAACTTTGTGGTCGTCGCGCAATTGGTGCGCTAGCAAGCCGATTCGGGCCGGGGTTACAGGCCGAGGTCTGCCAAGCCGAGCAGGGATCGATATTCGAGCCCCTCTGCAGCAATGACCTCGTCCGCCCCGGTCGCCCGGTCCACCACCGTGGCCACCCCGACGACCGTCGCGCCCGCGTCCCGCAGAGCTTTGACGGCAGTGAGCGGTGAGTTACCGGTCGTTGTCGTATCTTCCACTACCAGAACACGTTTGCCGACGATGTCCGGTCCCTCGATCTGACGCTGCATGCCGTGCGCCTTCGCAGCCTTGCGCACCACGAACGCGTCGATCGGACGACCCTGGGCATGCATGATCGACATCGCCACCGGATCTGCGCCCATGGTCAGCCCGCCGACCGACACGAAATCCCAATCGGAAACCAAGTCACGCATCAGCGAGCCGATCAACGCGCCCGCCCGATGATGCAGCGTCGCCCGACGCAGATCCACGTAGTAATCGGCTTCCTTGCCGGAGGACAACGTGACCTTCCCGTGCACCACGGCAAGCTCTTTCACCAAGTCGGCCAGTTCCTGCCGGTCCGAATTCGCGGCACTCTCGGCCATGTCGGGGTTCCTCTCGTCGCACCACGGATCTTCGAAGGTCGCTACGAACTTACCCACAACAAAGCGGGTCGTTCCTGGCGGCTCGCCACTCCGGCCGCTCCGCCCCTACGCTGCGACCTGGTCCGACAACTGCTCGTCGAGGACGTCCCTCGTCTCCACGAACGGTTCGGGGGCCGTCAGAGAACGAGACTTGGCGACGATGGACGACGGGAAGGTGCCGATCGCCTGCGACAGTCGGTAGGCGGTGTCGTTGTACACCCGCACCGCCCCCGCGATTCGGCGTTCGGTCACGGCCAGCTCCCCGGCCGGCCCTTGAAACGCCCAGTTGCCCAACACGTTCCGGCCCGCGTCCGCCTCGGCGAGAACGGCGTGAAAGGCGGCGGACAGCGCATTCTCGGCAGCCGCCTGTGCCGACGGTCCCAGGTCGCGATCACGCACGGCCCTGGACCACGAGCGAGCACCGCCGAGCTGGCGCACTGCATCGGCGGACAACCCGGAAGCGTCTGCGGCCTCGATGAACGGCACCAATTGCTGGTGCCGCCGCTCGAGCTCTACGTCGACCAGCCGCAGACTCTGCTCGGTCTGCTCGCTGTACCGACCCAGCCGACGCACCGTGCTCGCGACGTAACCGACCAGCAACAGGACTACGACAACCACGATGGCCACAACCACAAAAACCGTCACGAGGTACGAATTTAGCCGCGTCCGAGCTTCCGAGCCCGTAAACACGCCCGAAAGAAATCAGGGCTGATTGCGCCGACGCTCCGAATCGAAGGGAATCGGACGCGACGCAGGCGGACGCGGTACCGAACGCGACGGATTCGCCGAACGTACGGCCTGCGGACCCGCCGCATCGGGCCTGGGTGGACGCGGCCTGCGACCCGGTTCCTGAGGACGCGGCTCGTGGTCGCGGGGTTCCTGAGGACGGGGTTCCTGAGGACGGGGCTCCTGAGGGCGGGATATCTCGGGACGCGCTACCTGGGGACGAGCCGCCTGGGGAGGTCGAACCCGCGGCTCGGACCTGGTGGGCTCGGCAACTCGCGGCTGCGGCTGGGCTTGCTGGGGGCGAGCTTCCTTGACCAACGGCCGGCCCGGATCGCCTCGATCACGGCCGGGCTCGCCAGCGCGGGCGCCGTAGACCGCGCTACCGCGCACGGGGGGAAGCACGTGCAGCATGCCGGACAGTCGTGCGACCGCATCGATAGCCGCGTCCCAATCACGTCCCGAGCTGCCCAGCGGCAGCGATCCGAGTGTCCAGTCCTTCTCGCTCCACAGCAACTGAAGATTTTCGGGAACGGATTCGGTGAAAGCGGCCATTCGCTGATCGCAGACCCGGCGAGCGATATCGACATCGGTGGCGAACACCACGCGCGGGCCGATGGACCCGAGCAGTTCCATGTCCTCGTCGCGCGGCGGTGGCGTCGAGCGAGGCCGTAGGTCTATGTCGACATCGGAACCGACCGAGCGCTGCACGGCCACGATGGTGCCCGTTTCCTCGACGTCGAAGAGAACGAACTCCTCACCCCGTCGAACACCGGTCACCACGCCGAGAGCCACGTCGAACTCGGGCTTGGACAGGGCCGCACGGGAGAACCGGGTGACCAGTTCTTCATCGTGCGGTCGGTACTCGTATCCCTGCGCCTTGGCCCACATCTGCCGCAGCCGCCCGGATTGATCTCGCTTGGACCTGTCGATGTAGAGCAGGGCCACTGCACCTACCAGTGCAATCGCCGCCAGGCCGAACCACATTGCCGTCATCGCGAACCACCTTAATCGACATCCACACCGTCTCCGCCCACCACCGCCGGGTCCTGTGAACGATCCCTACGACAATGCTGGTTGCTAACCGCCGAGATTCGGGGTCTCGATGATGACGTTCGCGCGAATGGTCCCGTCCTCGACGGCTTCTCCCTGCACCACGACGAAAGCGCCGACCTTCAGCGACGCCACATCGGTGCCGGACAACGAGATTATCTGGGTTTGCGGCGTGGTCTGCACCGTGACCGGCGCACCATCGAGTCCGTCGATCGTCAGACTCGAACCATCGTTGGCGCTGATCGTTCCCACCGACGAACCGAGCTGACCGAGGATCTCCGGAATTCCACCGGGGATCAGCTCCGGCGTGGTCGTCGCACCCGATTCCGCGGGACGCGGCGTGGTCGTGGGCGTACTCGACGGCGAGGGCCGAATGGACGTCGACGGCGCAGCAGCCGTGGTGCTCGAGTCGTCCGATCCACCGCTCAGGAAGGAAATTCCGAAAACTACGACGATCGCGAGGACGACGAGACCGATCAGGGCCAGAACCCAGGGGCGAGGACCCTTGCCACCCGAATCGGCGGCAGGTTCCTCGGCGGGTGGCCCGCCGAACTGCTGGGGTTGGCCGAACTGCTGGGGTTGGCCGAACTGCTGAGTCTCGTAACCCGGGGCCTGGCCGTACTGCGGTTGGCCGTACTGCTGAGTCTGGCCGTACTGCGGTTGGCCGTACTGCGGTTGGCCGTACTGCTGGGTCTGGCCGTAGGCCTGATTTGCTGCTGCCTGTTGATCGGGGTCGTACGGCGGCAGCGCCTGCGTGGGCTGATACCCCGGCGGATACGCCTGTGGGTCTTGGTTCTGCTGGGCCGGGTTCTGCTGGGCCGGGTTCTGCTGGGCCGGGTCCTGATACCCCGGGTTCTGGTACCCCGGACTTCCGTACGCCTGAGTCGGATACGCCTCGGTGGGATGAGCGTCGTCGGGTCGGTTGCGCTCGGCCGCATCCTGGTCGCGCTCCCGCGGTGACCGTGGGTCGTCCGGATTCGTCATTCCACGAGGGTACCTACCCGGCAGAACGCAGGTGGCGACACAGAACGGGCCCGCACGAGCAGTGCTCGTGCGGGCCCGTCTCGCAGACCTGCTAACCCAGGATGAGGCGTTCGCCGTCCGGGCTTGCATTGACCGACACCACGTCGCCGTCGTGGACGTCCCCGGCAAGCAGCAGCTTCGCCAGTTGATCGCCGATGGCCTGCTGGATCAGTCGCCGCAGCGGCCGAGCGCCGTAGAGCGGGTCGTAGCCTCTGGCCGCGAGCCACATCTTCGCCGGCGAAGACACCTCGAGCGTCAGACGACGAGCGGCAAGACGCTTGGTGAGGAAGCCGAGCTGGATGTCGACGATCGACTCGAGCTGGTCCTCGGACAGGGCGTCGAACACCACGACGTCGTCGAGTCGGTTGACGAACTCGGGCTTGAACGAGCGTCGCACCGCGTCCAAAACCTGCTCCTTGGTACCGCCGGCACCGAGGTTCGAGGTGAGGATCAGGATCGTGTTGCGGAAGTCGACGGTCCGGCCCTGGCCGTCGGTGAGGCGGCCTTCGTCCAACACTGCGAGCAGGATGTCGAACACATCGGGGTGCGCTTTTTCGACCTCGTCGAAGAGCACCACGGTGTACGGCCGCCTGCGCACCGCCTCGGTCAGCTGTCCGCCGGCCTCGTAGCCCACGTAGCCCGGAGGTGCCCCGACCAGACGAGCGACGGCATGCTTCTCGCTGTACTCGCTCATGTCGATCCGCACCATCGCGCGTTCGTCGTCGAAGAGGAATTCCGCCAACGCTTTCGCGAGCTCGGTCTTACCCACGCCGGTGGGCCCGAGGAACAGGAACGATCCCGTAGGACGGTTGGGGTCGGCCACACCTGCGCGCGCTCGACGGACGGCATCGGACACCGCCTGCACCGCGTCCTTCTGTCCGACGACTCGCTTGCCGAGTTCGTCTTCCATGCGGAGCAGTTTGGCGGTCTCGCCTTCGAGCATCCGGCCTGCCGGGATTCCGGTCCAGGCCGCCACCACGTCGGCGACGTCGTCCGGCCCCACCTCCTCCTTGAGCATCACGTCACCCTGCGCGGGTGACGCCTCGGTCTTGACGGCGAGTTCTTTCTCGAGCGTCGGGATGCGTCCGTATCGAAGCTCGGCTGCCTTGCCGAGATCGCCGTCGCGTTCGGCGCGGTCGGATTCGCCACGCAGATTCTCGAGCTCTTCCTTGAGCACTCGCACCGAGTCGATGGCGTTCTTCTCGTTCTGCCAACGGGTGCTGAGCCCGGCCAGCTTCTCCTGCAGGTCGGCGAGTTCCTGACGCAGCTTGTCCAGGCGAGCCTTCGACGCGTCGTCGGTCTCCTTGGCCAGCGCCATCTCCTCGATCTCGAGGCGACGCACGGCGCGTTCGACCTCGTCGATCTCGACGGGCCGCGAGTCGATCTCCATGCGCAGCCGCGACGCGGCCTCGTCGACGAGGTCGATCGCCTTGTCGGGCAGGAACCTGGCCGTGATGTACCGGTCACTCAGGGTTGCCGCGGCGACCAGGGCAGAGTCCGTGATCCGGACACCGTGGTGCACCTCGTAGCGCTCCTTGAGCCCGCGCAGGATGCCGACGGTGTCCTCGACCGACGGTTCACCGACGTAGACCTGCTGAAAGCGGCGTTCGAGGGCGGCGTCCTTCTCGATGTACTTGCGGTATTCCTCGAGGGTCGTCGCACCGACGAGTCGCAGTTCGCCGCGGGCGAGCATCGGCTTGATCATGTTGCCCGCGTCCATGGCGGATTCGCCGGTCGCGCCGGCTCCGACGATGGTGTGCAGCTCATCGATGAACGTGATGACCTGGCCTGCGGAGTTCTTGATGTCGTCGAGCACGGCCTTGAGCCGCTCCTCGAACTCACCGCGGAACTTCGCGCCCGCGACCATCGAACCGAGATCGAGCGAGACGACGGTCTTGCCGCGCAGGCTTTCCGGTACATCGCCGGCGATGACGCGCTGCGCGAGTCCTTCTACGATGGCCGTCTTGCCGACGCCGGGTTCGCCGATGAGCACCGGGTTGTTCTTGGTGCGGCGCGAAAGAACCTGCACGACGCGCCTGATCTCGGTATCGCGACCGATGACGGGATCGAGCTTGCCTTCTCGGGCCAGCGCGGTCAGGTCGGTGCTGTACTTCTCCAGCGCCTGATAGGTGTTCTCCGGATCCGCGCTGGTCACCCGAGCGCTGCCCCGTACGGCCTGGAAGGCGTCGCGCAAATCGTTGGGTCCGGCTCCGTGGCCGGTCAGGAGCTTGGCGACGTCGGAGTCACCAGTCGCGAGCCCGACCATCAGATGCTCGGTGGAGACGTACTCGTCGTCGAGTTCGGTGGCCAGGTGCTGCGCTGCGGTGATCGCGGCGAGGGTTTCACGGCCGAGTTGCGGAGTGGTGGTCGAGCCGGATGCCGAGGGCAGGCGGTCGACGAGGTTCTGCGCTTCTCGACGCACCGTTGCAGGGTCGACGCCGACGGCCTTCAGCAGTGGAGTGGCGATGCCGTCGGTCTGATCGAGCAACGCCACCAACAAATGTGCCGGACGGATATCCGGGTTGCCGGCCGCGGATGCGGCCTGCAGAGCAGCAGAGAGCGCTGCCTGCGACTTCGTGGTGGGAGTGAAACTGTCCACCGGTCACCTTCTTTCTCGGATCGGTTCTTGCGTGTCGCTGGGTACAACCATAGACAAGTTGAGTCTGTTCCGCTCAACCTTGGATTTCTCGAGCGCCCTCTCGCGCGAAAGTCTCGATCGGTCTACTTTGGTGACGGTCGACAGTGGCTGTGTCATCGGCGGCGAACTCGGTGGCGAATCGGTGGGGTGGAGGTTGATCGATGCTCGACGCACGAACGATCTCCCTGGTTCGCACCGGTTTCAAAGCCGTCGTCGCGTCGCCGGACGGCCCTGCCCGACTCTCCAGGTCCTTCTACGCACACCTCTTCGCCGAGTACCCGGACTTCCGATCCCTGTTTCCCGCCTCGATGGATTCACTTCGCGAACACTTCGTACTGGCGCTCGGCTACGTCTTCGAGCATCTCGACGACACCGACCGCGTCGAGCCTTTCCTCGAGCAACTCGGCCGAGACCACCGCAAGCACGGCATCTCGGGCGCGCACTTCCGCGCGGGTAGCTCGGCTCTGATCAGCGCGTTCCGCACGTTCGCCGGCACCGAGATGTGGACCGACGAGGTGGAGACGGCCTGGCACGACGCACTCACCGTGGTCAGCAACGCGATGGCCGCCGCCGCAGACAACGACGAACTGCCGCCGTATTGGAGTGCCACCGTCGTCGAACACCAACGGCTCCTCGACGACCTCGCGGTGGTGCGACTGAAGACCGACGGCGAGATCCCGTACTTCCCCGGGCAGTACGTGAGTGTGCAGATCCCGCAGCGACCCAAGCTGTGGCGGTACCTGTCCCCGGCCATTCCGAGCAACCCGTACGGCGAGATCGAGTTCCATGTTCGACGCGTATCCGGCGGCTGGGTGTCTCCCGCCATGGTCACCGAGACTCGGGTCGGTGATCGCTGGTCCATCAGTCCACCACTGGGCGGGATGCACGTCGATCGCGCGATCCACGAGGACGTGTTGATGATCGCGGGAGGCACCGGCCTGGCTCCGTTGCGTGCTCAGGTCATGGAGATGGCTCAGCGCAGCAACAATCCGCGGGTGCATCTGTTCGTCAGCGGTACGTATCCGTGCGATCTCTACGATCTGGACACCCTGTGGCAGTTGTCGCTGTCCAATCCATGGCTGACGGTGGTCCCGGTAACCGAGGAGCTGGAAGATCCGTGGTGGTACTCCGGCCCGGCGCGCGAGCTGCCGTGGGGAATGCACCATCGACTGCACGGTGCGGTGGGAAAGGTCGTCACCCGATTCGGCTCGTGGGCCGATCGCCAGATTCAGATCTGCGGGTCGCCGTCGATGGTGCGCACCACGCTGTACGCACTACGCAAGGTCGGTACCCCGATGGAGCATGTTCAGCACGATCCATTCTGATTGTGCCGCAACGCTTTTCAGCTGGACAACGATTTCGGTGGCACGTCCTCGACAACCCCGCCGACCACCAGACGTGGAGTCCAGGCCTCGGTGACGAGTCGGCCGTCTCCGGTGATGATGGCATCGGGATCGGGATCGATGAGGATGGGGTATCCGGTATCCGGGGTAACTCCGACGTTCTGCACCAGCAGACCGTTCTCGATGGTGTAGTGCACGTGCACCGGCTGCAGATCACCGTCGAACGCCCACGGACGGCCGATGAAGATCACGGCGATGCCGACCTCGTCCAGTACCGACACCGAGCCATCGTGCTCGAGCCGCAGACTCCACAACGGCGGCATCGACGTCGTGAACTCGAATCTGTGCGGTGCCTGCGGGGCGAGAAGATGGATCATCAGCAGCGCGCCGTCGTGCGGATCTCGCTGCGGCACAATGACTTCGTACGATCCGCACTCGTAGAACCTGGATCCGAACGGCCCGGGAATGCCCGTGCCGAGATCGCCCGCGATGGCAAGTTCGAGCCGAATGCAGCCGGAGCCGTTCTCGGCTCGAAGAGTGATTCCCTCGGAAGGATGCGGCGGGGGCGACTCGTCCCGCGGAGCGTAGGACAGAACCGCGCGCAGCAGTGGTTCGACCACCTCCGCGTCACCGTCGCGTGAATCGAACGTTCGTCGTCGACGATCGGCCATCTCCACCCCCTTCGCCTGGCAATCCAGTGTGCCACCGAGGTGCCGATCGTGCGACGAATTCTGCTCGAAAACCATCTGTTCGATCGAGACGGTCCACTATAGAAGCACGCTGGACCCACCGGCGTGCCCGCAAGATCAGGAAACCGATCAGTACTATCTTCGGCTAAGTTTCTGCAGGTCAGCCATGGTCCAGCGGAACCATGGCACCGGCTACTATCAACCGGTTCGGTCCTCGGCGGATCGATCTGCCCGGTGGGCAGCGGCCGTGTCAGGAAGGCAAACACATCCCCGATGTCCGCTGATTTCGCCGCACGTCTGAACCATCTGTTCTCCACGATCCACCCTGCGGGACGCAAGCCACACACCAACGCGGAGGTGGCCGACGCTCTCGCCCTGCGCGGGCACCAGATCTCCAAGCCGTACATCTCGCAACTGCGGTCGGGCCAACGCGCCAACCCGTCCGCCGACACCGTGACGGCACTGGCTGCCTTCTTCAAGGTCAAGCCCGATTACTTCTTCGACAACATCTACGCGGCCAAGGTCGATCACGACCTCGAATTGCTGGGCCGACTGCAGGGATACGGCCTACGCCGCCTGTCTGCCCGCGCGTTCGACCTGTCCGAGGAATCGCAGAACCTACTCAGCTCGATGGCCGAGAAACTGCGCGTGAGCGAGGGACTGCCGGCGGTGCCACCGGACAGCACCCGTTAGGACGCGCCGGCCTTGGCTACAATCCTCGCCTGCACTTCGGGACGCCGCAGCGGCGGCACCGTGGGAGGTGGCTGACGCCGGTCCGGCAGTGCATCGAGGAGCCGATGCGTCGTTGCTGTCACCTCGGCGACGGCCAGCTCGAAGGCGTCGCGCGTGGCGTCGGACGTCTTCTGTACGCCACTGATCTTGCGGACGTACTGTCGCGCGGCAGCTTCGACTTCCTCGTCGGTTGCGTGTGGTTCCAACCCTCGAAGGGTGGTGATGTTTCGGCACATGTGTCGACGATAACCCCGCAGCTCACACCTCGAGAAGACCCGACAGCGCGCGAAGGCACAGCTCACGAACCTGCTCACGATCGAGGGTTCTTCGCTCCACCCAATCCAGACACACCGCTCGCACGAACGCGATCCAGCCGCGCAGCGCTGTTCGCACCATCTCGTCGTCGGCGAATGCCGGGGGCAGCGCAGCAAGGATCCGCTCCTGCTGAACAGCGAACTCTCGCGTGAGGATGTCGTTGATCCGATGGTCGCCGAGCAACGCGCCCCGGTTGACGGCACGGAGGCCGTGCGCGTGTTCGTCGGAGTAGGCGATGTAGGCGTCGAGTCCGGCTGCGACCTGCTCGAGGACGGGCAGCGATGTGTCCGGCGCGGTGACGTCGAGGTTGCGCTCGGATTCGGTGCGCACGATCTCGACGAAGAACTCCCGCTTGGACGGGAAGTAGTGGTACATCAACCCACGGGACACTCCCGCGAGATCGGCGACCTCCTCGATCCACACATCCTCGTACGGCCGCTCGGCGAACAATGCGGAACCGATCTCGAGTAACTGCGCGCGACGCTGCGCCGGCGTCATGCGCTTACGGGGTGTGGTCATGGGCTTCGGATCTTACTTGACACGAGTTCAACAGTGAGTACGGTCACTATTACACATCAGTTCAACAGCACGCGGTTCGTCAACGAGGGAGCGGCAATGTCGACACAGTTCGCGGTGCGAAACGGCTCGCTACCGCATCCTCCCTACCGACTCCCCGTACTCGGCGATGTCGTGGGCGTCGATCCCCGCACCCCGATTCAGGACTCCACCGTCTTGGCCGGCCGACTCGGCCCGATGTTCGAGCGCGAAATTCTCGGGCGACGCTTCGTCTTCGCCTCCGGTGCCGACGTGGTGGGCGAGCTGTGCGACGAAAAACGCTTCGAGAAGTTCCTGCCCCCTGGAGTCGAGAATCTACGGGATATCGGGGCGGACGGATTGTTCACCGCCTACAACCACGAGCCGAATTGGCAACGCGCCCATGACCTTCTGCGTCCGGCCTTCACTGCGGGTGCCATGCGCGGGTACCACGAGATCATGGTCGACGTCGCAGACGACCTGATCGAGCACTGGGAGGGCCGCTCTCGTAGCGGTGCCGACACCGACGTCTCTTCGGACATGACAAAACTGACACTCGAGACCATCGGACGCACCGGCTTCAGTTACAGCTTCGGCTCGTTCGCGCGCGCCGAGCCGCATCCCTTCGTGGCCGCCATGGTCGGCGCACTGACGTACAACCAGCGGCGGTCGCTGCTGTCGATCCCTGCGTTCGCAAGGCCCTTGTTCGCCAAGTCCGATCGCAGATACGCACACAACAAGCAGTACTTGGCCGACGTCCTCGCCGATGTCGTCAGAACCCGCCGCCGATCGAACGAGGACTTCAGCGACCTGCTGCAGATCATGATGGATGCGGCGAAGGACGCCGACAATCCGAATGCGCTGAGCGAGGCCAACATCGGATATCAGATCCTGACGTTCCTGATCGCCGGCCACGAGACCACCTCGGGTGCACTGTCTTTCGCGCTGTACTACTTGGCGAACCACCCCGAGGTGTTCGAGCGCGCCCGCGCCGAGGTCGACGAGGTCTGGGGCACGGGCAAACCCCAGTTCGGTCAGGTTCCCAAACTGCGGTACGTCCGCCGAGTCCTCGACGAATCGCTGCGCCTGTGGCCGACGGTTCCCGCGTTCGGACGCGGCGCGCGGGCAGACACCGTCATCGGCGACGACTACCGCATGGCGGCCGGCGACTGGGCAGTCGTTCTGGTGACGGCCTTGCACCGCGATCCGGTGTGGGGTGACCGTCCGAGCGACTTCGATCCCGACAATTTTCTACCCGATCGCATCAAGGCACGCCCCGCGCACGTGTACAAACCCTTCGGTACCGGCGAACGCGCCTGTATCGGAAGACAATTCGCTATCCACGAAGCAGTTCTGGTACTCGGGACCATCCTGCAGCGCTTCGATCTGCAGGCCGACCCGTCGTACCGTCTGAAGGTCCAGGAGCGACTGACCATGATGCCCGAGGGCTTTCGGGTTCGGCCCACAGTTCGCACGTAGTCAGTCCGGTAGGAGGGGGACCGAGATTCCCGGGTCTCGGCCGAGCAGCACCCCACGCGTCAACGACGTGGAGCCGAACTTCTTGTGCACCCCGTCGAGCGCACGGTCGAGAGCCGATGCCTCCGGGGGCTTGCGCACCTGCGGTGCGTCGAACTGCAGTTCCAGTTGCTCCGCGCCGCCCTTGTCGATGCTCGAGACGGTGACACCGACGAGGGTGATGCCCTTCTCCGTGATCATCGGTGCCGCGTCGTGCAGCAATTCCAGCGCGGCGTCGAGAATATCTCGGGTGTCGGCGGTTGCGCGATCGAGTGTGTGCGATCTGGTAGCGCGGGTGAAGTCGGCAAAACGCAAGCGCAACATGACAGTTCGACCGGTTCGCTCCGCTGCGCGCATACGGTGTGTGACGCGATCGACGAGCCCGATCAACGATGCCTCCACCTCGGCTGCGTCGTGCCTGCCGCGTCCGAGAGCCCGCTGTGCGCCGATGGAACTACGCGACTTGCCGGGCTGGACGCGTCGGGGATCACGGCCCATGGCCAGCGCATACAGATGCGCGCCCGCACCCTTGCCCAGCACCGAGGCCAACGACCGCTCGCCGTAGGCCGCGATGTCGCCGACGGTCCTGATGTCGAGAACGTGCAACTTCTCGGCGGTCACTTTCCCTACGCCCCAGAGTCTTTCGATGTTCAGCGGGTGCAGGAACTCGAGTTCGCCGCCGGGCGGTACGAGCAGCAGACCGTCCGGCTTCGCGAACGCACTGGCGACCTTCGCCAGGAACTTGGTGGTGGCGATCCCGACGGTGATGGGCAGCCCCACCTGCTCGGCCACCTCCTGCCGCAGACGCTGTCCGATCTCCGTTGCACTGCCCGCGATCTTCTGTAACCCACCGACGTCGAGAAAAGCCTCGTCGATGGAGATGCCCTCCACCAGTGGGGTGGTGTCGTGAAAGACGTCGAACACGTCCTTGCTCGCCTGCGAGTACGCCTCCATGCGCGGCGGCACCACGATGGCCTGGGGGCACACGGCCCTGGCCTGACCGCCACTCATTGCGGTGCGCACCCCGAACGCTTTGGCCTCGTAGCTGGCGGCGAGCACCACTCCCCCGCCGACGATGACCGGCTTACCGCGCAGCCGGGGATCGTCACGTTGCTCCACCGAGGCATAGAAGGAGTCCAGGTCGGCGTGCATGATGCTCGCCACGGGTCTGCCGGTGGACTCCACGAATCCATGCTCGCACGGGCTACCGACATACTCTTGATACACAAGCAGAGCAATCGAGACAGCCGAAGTGACCCAGATCACCGAGTGTGCCATTGTTGATGTCGTCGGATCGGCGTGAACGGCTGGAGAGAATCGTGACGGCCTGGTGGCGGTGGTACGCAGCCCTCGGCGTACTCGGCTGCGTCGCCTACTTCGCAGTTCCCAGCATCGCCGCGGCACAGTCGATCTTCGTGCTCGTCGGTGCGTCCGCTGTTGCGGCCACCGTGATCGGCACCAGGATGCACCGTCCGACCAATCGCACTGCGTGGTTGACCATCGCGCTGGGCACCGGGCTCTGGGTCGTCGGCGACATCGTGTTCGAGTGGATCGATGTCACGCGGGGCAGCGTTCCCGAACCCTCGCTCGCCGACGCGGTCTATCTGACGGCCTACCCGATCTACGGGTTCGGTCTGTTTCTGCTGGTCCGGCACAAATGGCGAGCGAGCGAGCGCGGTCACGTCGCCAACAGCGCCATCGTCATGGTCGCGTTCGGATTGCTCACCTGGGTGTTCGCCGTGCAGCCGACGCTCGGCGACGACGCTGTTTCGGGGACAGCAGGCCTGGTCGACGTGGCGTACCCCGCCATGGACATCTTTCTACTCGGGTTACTGGCCCACTTCGTCGGCTCACGACAATGGCGCACTCTGTCGTACCGGTTCCTGACGGCGGGAGTATTGCTGCTGGTCGTCACCGATATCGTCAACAATTTTTCGATCGTTTCGGAGCCGTCGTCGGAGCGCTCACTGATCGACGTCGGGTGGACCATGTCGTACGTCCTCATCGGCGTCGCGGCCCTGCATCCGTCCATGCGGCGAATAACGAGCCCGAACATCGAACCCGAAGCACACCTGATGGCGTCGTTCACCACCCCTACGGTCGTCGTCTTGACCGCTGCCACCCTGACGGCTCCGACGGTCATGTTCATCGAGGTGATTCGCGACGAGCCGATCGCGCAATGGGGCTGGGCAGTTCTGCTCTGTGCATCGGCGTTGGTGATTCTGGTGATATACCGCATCACCGATCTGCTGCGCTTGCTCCACACGCAAACCGTGCGGCTCCGCGCCGCCGCCGACACCGACCACCTCACCGGTCTCGCCAACCTTCGCGCCCTGGAACACAGAATTTGGCAGAACGCGGGCGACACAACCTTGCTGACTGTCGACATCGACCGATTCAAAGAAATCAACGACACGTTCGGACGCGGCCTGGGCGATCAGGTTCTCGTGGCGGTCGCCGACAGACTGCGGGGTGTCGTCGACGATTCGATCATGTTGGCGCGCTTGGCAGGTGACGAGTTCGCACTGTGCGGGACGGCGGATTCGATGAACCCGACCGCGCTGGCTCACGAGATTCAGCGCCGGTTCGCCGCCCCGTTCGATGTGGGCACCATGACGCTGCTGATCGAGGCGAGTGTGGGGGTGGCGTTCAGCCTTCCCATCGCCGAGGGCGAGGACGAGGCCACCCCGGATCGCCTGGTGCAGCGTGCCGATCTCGCCGTGCAGGCCGCGAAGGCGACGCAGTCGCGCGTCGCGTTCTACGACCGGTCCATGGACCGCGACACGAGCGCGCAACTGATCATGCTCGGCGAGTTGACCACCGCACTCGAATCCGACCAGCTGGAACTGCTGTATCAACCCCAGGTCGATCTCGAGTCGATGACTGTCGTCGGCGTGGAGGCATTGCTGCGGTGGCATCATCCGAACGGGATGCTGCTTGCACCCAGCGCATTTCTACCCACCGCCGAACGGACCGGGCTGATCCGGCCGCTGACGAGCTACGTGCTCACCCGTGCGCTCGCCCAACGCAGCCTCTGGGCAATGGACGGACTGGATCTACAGATGGCCGTCAACATCTCGACCCGCAACCTGTTCGACGACACCCTGATCGCGCAGGTACGCACCGCGTTGAGTGAATTCCACTGCCCTGCAGAACGATTGACACTGGAAGTGACAGAGACCTCGGCCATGACCGATCCTGTGGGTGCAACCGAGATGCTGTCGATTCTGCATGCGATGGGCGTACAGGTCGCCATCGACGACTACGGCACGGGCTACAGTTCGCTCGCCTACATCGAACGGTTACCGGTGCAGGAGCTCAAGATGGATCGAGCCTTCGTCGGCGGGATGGCCCACGATCCCGCGCACGCCGCGATCGTACGATCGACCGTCGAGCTCGCCCGTACGCTGGGGTTGTCGGTGACTGCAGAGGGCGTGGAGGACGAGATGACGATGACCGCGCTACGCGAACTGCGATGCGGGCGTGCCCAGGGGTACCACCTCGGCAGACCCACCTCATCGGATCTACTGCCCGCCCTCGTCGCCGAACTGAACACTCGCTTGAAAACTGTTACAGGAGAACGGATACCATGACCGAGGCAGCCCTGTCGGTGTACGCTGCGATTCGATCTCGACGCGATGTCCGTGCCGAGTTCGACGGAACCGTCGTCGACGACGACACGCTGCGCCGCATCCTCGGTGCCGCGCATCAGGCCCCGAGCGTCGGCAACACCCAGCCCTGGGACTTCGTCGTGGTCCGCAAGCCCGACACTTTGAGCGCATTCGCCGCCCACGTCGCGGGCTGCCGACAGGACTTCGCCGACAAGCTCGATGCCGAACGCCGAAAGACGTTCGACCCCATTCGGATCGAGGGGATCGAAACAAGCGGGACCGGAGTGGTGGTCACCTACGATCCGAACCGCGGAGGACGGCACGTCCTGGGCCGCGACACCGTCGACGACACCGGATTGTTCTCTGCTGTGCTCGCGATCGAGAACCTCTGGCTGGCAGCGATTGCCGAGAACGTCGGCGTCGGCTGGGTCTCGTTCTACGACGAGGCGTACCTCACCGAGTTGCTCGATATCCCCGCTCCGGTCCGTCCCATCGCTTGGCTGTGCGTCGGCCCGGTCGAGTCGTTCCAGGAGGTGCCGGATCTGGAGCGTTTCGGTTGGCGCTCTCGGCGTCCCCTCGACGACGCCCTGCACTTCGAGCAGTACCGCCGATGAGGGCGCGCCTGGTTGCGGTGGCAACAGCCTGTGTGCTGGTGGCCGGATGCTCCGCCGCCGAATCCCCTACCGAACCGTCCACTCCGGCAACGACTCCGGCGGCCGAGCCCGCACAGGCTCCGGATTCGGCCGACCCGATCGGCACCGTCGTCGCACTACCGGGCGCTCCCGAAGGTGTTGTGGTCGGGACATCCGGGATCGCTGCCGCAGCGGTCCGAGAGCCCGACGGTGTGGTGTTGTTCGACGCGGCGACAGGTGTCGTGCGGCAAATGGTCCAGACGACCGGAGCACCACGGCATCTCTCGCTCGCCGGCCCCGACGGCCCGGTGCTGGCACCGCTCGAAGGCAGCGACGAGCTGGTCGAGGTCTCACTCGACGACGGCGCGATCCTGTCGACCGCCACCGGTGTGGGCCGTCAGCCGCACGATGCCGTCTCGACCTCCGACGGCACGATCGTGGCCACCAACGAAATGGGTGGCGGAGTGATCTTCCTGCGCGACGGCTCGGTGCTGTCGGAGCTACCGCCGGGCCCCGTCCAACCCGGTGGAGTCGCAGCTCTCGGGCCGTACGCAGCCGTAGCGGACGTTCAGGGCAACGGCGTGTGGGTCTACGAAGGCGCGACACAACGCGAGGTGGTGCAGGCCCCGATCGGCGTCAAGCTCACGCACGCTGTGACGGTGAACGAGACGACGGCCGGATTCGCCGACACCGACGGCGGAGCAGTCCTGCTCACATCGGTCGACGCTGCTGGGGGCATTCGCCAGATCGCGTCGATAGACGCACCCGGCAACCCGTACGGGCTCGCTGTGGACACCGACCGACAACTGCTGTTCGTGACGTTGACCGCGTCGAACCTCCTGCGGGTGGTCGACGTGTCGGATCCCACTGCTCCGCGAATTCTGGGTGACGTCCCGACGGTGATACAGGCCAATTCCGTCGCGGTCGATCCGCGCACCGGGAACGTGCTGGTGACCGGCAGCGACCCCGGTGCGGCGAGTTCGATTCAGATCATCGCCCGCGCCGAATTGCCCGCGGAGTGAATCGTCACCAGCCGTAGGAGCCCGGAATTCCCTTGAACGGGCCGACGACGTCGTCGGTGATCCAGCCCTCGTAGAAACCGCCTTCCTGGGGTCGGACCGCTTCTCCATCGATTTCGCACTGGAGACGGCTCGGCGAGAACGCCAGGTAGCCCGCGATCGCGGCGAACCGCGGCGTGGGGTTCTCGTAACTCCATCCGGCTGCCTCTGCGACGGCATCTCCGCCGTGGACGTCCCAGTACGTTGCCGCACCCTTCCACTCGCAGTGCGTCGAGCGCGCTGCCGACTTGGTCAACGCGCCCGGAACGACGTCAGCCGGCGAGATGTACCAGGTGGGCGGATGGCTCGTCTCGAGTACGCGGTAGGCGGCGGTGGTGCGGGCGACCACCTCTCCTCCGAGTCGAACGACGAGCGAACGGTTCGAGGACTCGAGGCTCGGCGGACGGGGGTAATCCCAGACGGATTCCTGGCCGGGCTTCGGCTTCTCCGGAACTACGGATCTCGGCAATTGTGGACTCATCCTTCGATGGTGCCACCGGGTGTCACGGGGCGTCGACGGGATAGAGATCGTCCACCCGTTCTTCGTCGAGAATCCAGCGATCGACTTCGTCGAGAGGTTCGACGACGCGCACCGATGCCACCGCTGGTTCAGGCACGGGTTGCTCGATGCGGACCGGCTTCTCGGCGCGCTCTGTCGGCCCGGGTGCCGGTATCTCGGGTGTGGGGAGTTCGGGCGCAGGTGTCACGGGTTCGGCTCGCGGGACGAAAGCCCACTCGTCGGTTGCAGGTTTTTCGTCGTCGGCGATGTCGACGGTCTTCGGCAGTTCCGCCGGTACCCGAACGAGGATGCCGAGTCCGTGGGTTGCGGCCAACAGACTCACCGGGGCGACGGTCGCGATGGCCGCCGACAGAGCGGGATGCAGTGTGCCGGCGTCGGATATGAAGGCGTGCATGGCATTTGCGCCGATACTGACCAGGGCCGCGGTGATCAACACACCCCAGAAGAAGCGTCGGCCACTGCGTTGATCCTCGAACTGGGCGAGCGCGATCACGGAGATGGTCGCTTGGAGAATGGTGCCGTCGACGATCACCGGCCACAGCCATGACAGCGAGCGCGGGACGCCTGCCATCGTGGCGAGATCCCACAGTGCGGCGAAGCTGAGCACGAAGGACGCGATTCCGATGACGGTGGTGATGACGACCGCACTGACGAGCGTCGCACGCAGGACCTTGTTCATGGGTCGTCATGAAACACGAGACCACCGACAAGTTTCGGTACAGCAGGATCAAGCGGTACGGACGGCTCCGCGGTAGACATCGGCGCGGTCGTGCGCCGACATTCCGCCCCACACTCCATATGGCTCGTTCGCTTCGAGTGCATGCCTGCGGCATTGGTCGAGGACCGGGCAGCGACCGCAGACCTCCTTGGCGGCCTTTTCTCGCGAGGAGCGGGCGCGGCCTCGTTCACCCTCGGGGTGGAAGAACACGGACGAGTCAAGTCCACGACACAGGCCGTCGAGTTGCCAGTCCCACACATCTGCGTTGGGGACGGGAAGTTGGACCGGCCTGGCGGGTGCGCCTCGCACCATGAGCTGTCTCCTCACTGAAAAGTGAACAAGCTCACCTTCCCTCATTCGTCGTACTTTTACAAGCTCCTTCGTTCATTCGTAGTACTTAAAAGCAAGCGCGCTTGCTTGAAACCAGACCGTCAATGGCTCTCCGACATCCCTGCCCGCTTTTCGAGCTCGACGAGGACCTGTTCGGCGATCTTCGTCGGAGGCGGGCCGATGTCGACGACGATGGCGTTCTCGTCCTCACCGAGCGGCTCGAGTGTCGAGATCTGGGTGTCGAGCAACGAGGAGGGCATGAAGTGGTCCATCCGGGCATTGAGGCGTCCGCTGATCCGATCCTTGGTTCCGGCCAGATGAACGAAGATCACCTCCGCACCCTCCCTCGACGCGGCACTGAGCACGTCCCGATACGACCGTTTGAGCGCCGAGCACGTCACGATCCCGGATCGGCCCGTCGTGGTGTGGTCGGTGATCCACTCCGCGATCACGTCGAGCCACGGCCACCTGTCCTCGTCGGTCAACGGCTGCCCGGACGCCATCTTCGCCACGTTGGCGTCCGGGTGCAGGTCGTCGCCCTCCTGTAGGTCCCATTTCAACGCCCCGGCGAGGATGCCCGCCACCGTGGACTTGCCCGATCCGGACACTCCCATCACCACGAGAACCGGATGATGCGCTCTGCCTGTCGTCTGCGATGCCATCCCTCGATACTGCTGCATCGAGCTCGTTCGGATCGGACAGACGCGAGAAACCGGGCCACCCGTGGGACGATCGATCGGACATGACCGAGACCAGCGATTTCCGCCAACTGCACGATTCGGTGCTCGACGAGCTCGGTCGCGACATCGTCAGCGGCGCGATCCCGGGCGGAACCCGAATCTCGGCCGACGACGTCGCCGTGCGGTTCACCGTCTCGCGGACGGTCGTACGGGAAGTGGTCCGGGTTCTCGAGTCGCTGGGGTTGCTCACCGTGCGGCGGCGCGTCGGGATCACCGTGCAGGGTTCCGAGAATTGGAACTCCCTGGATCCGGTGGTGATCCGCTGGCAGCTGGCCGGGCCCGCTCGCGCCGAACAACTACTACTGCTCAGCGAATTGCGTTCGGGCATAGAGCCTTTGGCAGCCAAACTGGCAGCTCACCGAGCGACGCCCGAGCAGTGCGGCGCATTGACAGCCGCCGTCATCGGGATGTCGTCGACGTCCCGCGCAGCCGACTCCGAGGCGTATCTCGAACACGATTGCAACTTTCATCGGACGCTGCTCGCCGCGTCGGGCAATCCGATGTTGCGGTCGATGTCCGACATCGTGGTCGAGGTGCTCGCCGGACGCACCCGACACGCCCTGATGTCGAGGCAGGCAGACCCGGAGGCGATCCGTCTGCACGGGGTGGTCGCCTCGTCGATCCAGTCCGGCGACGCCGACGCCGCACAGCGAGCCATGTTGGCCATCGTCACCAAGTCCGCCGCATCGATGTCGGCAGCCTCGGGTGTGACGCCGTCGCCCGGTCTGGTGCCCGACCAGCAGTGATACACCGAGCGCACAAAGCCAGGTACGCCGAGGCGGGGTTCATCGCCTAGATTCGACGGGTGACTGCTCTCGAATTGCCGCTCGAACTACGCCGCGCACTCGTTGGAGTAGCTCGGACTCCGCGTCTGCTCGTCGCGTCCGATTACGACGGCACCATGGCACCGATCGTCTCCGACCCCCAGAAGGCGTTCCCACATCCCGAGTCGGTGAGCGCCATGCGCGGGCTCGCCTCACTGGCCGGCACCAATGCCGCCGTCATCTCCGGGCGCGCCCTCCGCGATCTCGCGATCCTCTCTCGGCTGCCGTCCGAGGTGCAGCTGGTGGGCAGTCACGGCAGCGAGTTCGACGCCGGGTTCGTCAACGCCATCGACGACGACGCCAAGAAGCTCCTCACCGTCATCACCGGCGAACTGCAGGCCATCGCCGACGCCCATCCCGGCGTCAGTATCGAAACCAAGCCGGCCAGCGTCGCGCTGCACGTGCGCAACGCAGAGACCGCCGCCGGTGACGAGGCGCTCGCGGCCGTGCGTTCCGGCGCGGCAGCACGGGACGGCGTTCAGGTCACCGAAGGCAAGTCCGTCATCGAGCTCGCGGTCATCGTCACCGACAAGGGCGTCGCGCTCGACATCCTTCGCCATCAGGAAGCAGCCACTGCTGCAGTCTTTTTCGGCGACGACGTCACCGACGAGAAGGCCTTCAGCCACCTGCACGGCCCCGATATCGGGGTCAAGATCGGGCCGGGAGACAGCCTCGCGGAGTTCCGTATCGACAGCACCGAACAGGTCGCGCTCGCCCTGGCGTTCCTGTTGGAAGAGCGTCGGCAGTGGCTCTCGGGTGCAGACGCCCCGCGCATCGAGCGCCTGACGATGCTGGCAAGCCCCAATGCCGTTGCGCTGCTGACCCCCGATGCAGATGTCACCTGGCTGTGTCACCCCGAGCCCGATTCGGCAGCGGTGTTCGCACATCTGCTCGGCGGCGATCAGGCCGGTCACTTCAGTGTCGGACCCACCCGTGCATCGTTGCCGCTGAGCCAGCAGTACGTGGACGGCACCATGACGGTGCAGACCAAGTGGGCCAGCCTGCAGGTCACCGACTACCTGCCACACGACATCGGCCAGGGCCAGACCGCGTTGACCCGCGTCATCACCGGCAAAGCCACCGCCGTGGTGACGTTCGCGCCGCGTCCGGAATTCGGAAAAGCGTGGGCATCACTGGAACCCGACGCCGACGGCCTGCGCATTCTCGGCACGGCCGACCCGATGGTGCTGCGTAGCCCCGGCGTCACCTGGAACATCGTCTCCGACGGGTCTCAGCAGACAGCGCATGCAGAGGTCGATCCCTCGAACGGGCCGATCGTTCTCGAATTGCGGCTTGGCACAGACGATCTGAGCGAGCACCCCTGGGCCGAGGTCGAGCGTCGTCGCGCATCGGAGGCCTACTGGAAGGACTGGGCCGACGGCCTGGACCTGCCGCCGCTCAAGCGCGATCTGATGAAGCGATCGGCACTGACTCTGCGCGGCCTGGTGCACGCCGAGTCCGGTTCGATCATGGCGGCCGCCACCACTTCACTGCCCGAAGATATCGGCGGAGTGCGTAACTGGGATTACCGCTACTGCTGGTTGCGTGACGCTGCACTCACCGCGACCGCACTGGTGGACGTGGGATCGGTGGCCGAAGCCGAGAACTACCTGTCCTGGATCCACGGAGTACTGGAATCGGTGTCCGGCCCCGAGCGTCTACACCCGCTGTACACGATCTGGGGCCTCGGACTTCCACCCGAGGCCGTCATCGACGAGCTGCCCGGCTACGCCGGTTCACGTCCGGTGCGCGTGGGAAATGCTGCCAACCAACAGGTTCAGCTGGACGTCTTCGGCCCCATCGTCGAATTGGTGTCCGCCCTCGCACACGCACGTAAGGCCGCAGGTTCGGAGAACGGCCTCTCCGACGACGACTGGGAACTCGTCTGCGCCATGGTCGAAGCCGTCGAGCGACGTTGGTTCGAGCCCGATCACGGCATCTGGGAGATCCGCGACAATCCCCGCCACCACGTCTACTCGAAGGTGATGGGGTGGATCACCGTCGATCGCGCCATCGGTCTGGCCGAAACCTTCGGTCGCACAGCCGAATCGAGCTGGGCACCACTGCGCGAGACCATCCGCGAGGAAGTGCTCGCCAATGGCTGGAACGACGAGGTGCAGTCCTTCACCGCCGCCTACGACGGCACCGACCTCGACGCCGCAACGTTGTACATCGGCCTGTCCGGGCTGATCGATCCGGCCGACCCCCGCTTCGCCGCCACCGTCACCGCCACCGAGGCCGAACTGCGAAGTGGATCGACCGTCTACCGCTACCGCCACGACGACGGACTCCCCGGCGGCGAAGGCGGATTCCACCTCTGCGCCGCCTGGCTCGTCGAGGCATACCTGTTGGTGGGACAGCGCGCCGAAGCCGAGGCCTTGTTCGCCCAACTGGTCAGTGCCGCAGGCCCCACCGGACTGCTCAGTGAGGAATACGATCCCATCGCCGAACGATCGCTCGGCAACCATCCTCAGGCCTACAGCCACCTGGGTCTGCTGCGTTGCGCGCGATTGCTCAGCGCTCAGCCTGCCTGACCCCCGCCCCCGCTCCGCGTCAATGGACCACTGCATACGTCTAAACCGTGCAATGGTTCATTCACCCACTGGGGTCTGCTGCGTGAATGGCACATTGCATACGTCTGAGCCGTGCAGTGGTCCATTGACGCGAACTGGGAGGGTAGGTGGGGGCGGGCGAACGGGCGAGGGCAGAGGTCAGGCGATAGCGGGCGGTTGCTCCGGCGGAGGTCCCGCGGTTCGTCCGCGGAAGAGTTCGGTCGGCAGTGTTTCGGCGGCGACGATGCCCGAGTGCGAGGACGAGAGCACCAGTTTCCCGGCTCGACGGCCTTTTTCCTCGGCGTCCTGGCGCACGGTGGTGAGGTTCTCGCGGATGGCGTCGGAGATGCCGTCGAATCCGGTCACCGAGAGTTGGCTCGGCACATCGATTCCGGAGACCCTCGCGAAGTTGAGTGCACCGAGCGCGATGACGTCGGTGGTGCAGAGCAACGCCGTGGTTTCGCGATTGGCTTGCAGCGCTTGGGCCGCGGCGGAGTGGCCGGAGCGAACGGTGTGGTCGAAGCGCTCTACGACGGTGAGGGTGTCGGGATCGAGTCCGGCGTCGATCATCGCGGCCTGCACTCCGGCGATGCGTTCGCGTTGGACGTGGAAATGACTGTCCGCCAGCCGCCCCGGGGGTACGACGCCATCGCGGCGGTCGCGTCCGAGCCGCATGCACAGCACGGCGAGATGCTCGTGCCCGAGCGAGATGAGATGTGCGGCAAGCATTTTCATGGCGACACGGTCGTCGATGGCGACGAGGGCGGCCTCGGGGATGTTGCGGGGCTGGTCGCAGACGACGATCGGCAGGTGGCGTTCGCGCACGGCAGCGAGGTAGGGGTCGTCGTCGGCGACGGAGTACACGACGAATCCGTCGACTCCCGCCTGCTGCACCACGGCAGCGGCCTGGACGTCGTCGCGTTCGGCACCGGCGGGAATCAGCAGTAGGCCTTGCCCCGCGGCCTCGCAGGATTCGGCGAGGCCTGCGAGGAAGCTCATGGCGGCCGGGTCGCGGAAGGAGTAGCTCAGGGCCTCGGTGAGGAGCAGCCCGATGGCACCGGCCTTGCGGGTGCGCAGCGATCGGGCAACCGGGTCGGGGCCGGCGTAGCCGCGGCGTTTGGCCGCCTGCAGTACGCGTTCGCGCAGTTCGGGAGAGAGCTGATCCGGTCGGTTGTAGGCGTTCGAGACGGTGGTGCGCGATACCTTCAGCTCGGCAGCAATCGACGCCAACGTCGCTTGACGTCGCGGTTCGCTCGACCTGACCATTACCGGGACGTTAGTCCCACAACGCACTCCGGAGAAATTCGAGGTCGCCGTCGTCCGATTCGATCGGGAGCCCCGACGAGCGCTAGAGTACAACGGTAACGGTTTCCATTAGCGTCAAGCATTGCCCATCAGGAGTACATCGATGTCGTCCATCCATCGCGCGTCCAGGACCAAGCTCATGGCCGCACTGGGCCTGAGCTGCGCCGCAGCCCTCACTTTGAGCGCATGCAGCTCCAGCGATCCCGCGAGCACCGAGTCCGCCCCCGCCACCCCCGTCGACGGGCCGATCACGATCGTCGCGTCCACCAACGTCTGGGGAAGCGTCGCCGAGGCGGTTGCCGGTGACCTCGCGACAGTGACGTCGATCATCTCCGATCCCTCCGCGGACCCGCATTCCTACGAGGCGAGCCCGGCCGACGCGGCTGCCGTCTCCGAGTCGTCGCTCGTGGTCTACAACGGCGGTGGCTACGACCAGTTCATCGAGGACATCCTCGGCTCCGAGGGCAAGGATGTGCCGTCCGTCGACGCTTTCACCCTGCTCGACGACAGCCACGATCACGACTCCGAGCCCACCTCCGATGCAACTGCCGAACCGACGACGGACGACGGTCATTCACACAGCGAGGTCAACGAACACGTTTGGTACAACGCCGAGGTGGCAGCGCACACCGCCGAGGAGATCGCCGACAAGCTCGGTCAGCTCGATCCCGACAACGCCGCGCAGTACACCGCCAACGCCGAGGCGTTCCACGAGCAGGTCCACGCCATCACCGACGTGACCGCGCAGATTGCCGCCGATTTCCCGAATGCGCCGGTGGCACAGACCGAACCGATCGCGCACTACCTCATCGAGGAGTCGGGACTCGACGATCGCACCCCCGAGGACTTCAAGGACTCCATCGAGGAAGGCAACGATCCTTCGCCCGCCTCCATTGCCGCGACGCGAGATCTGTTCACCTCCAAGTCCGTTCGCGCGTTGGTCTACAACATTCAGACCGAGGATGCCGTCACCCAGGACATTCGCTCGACCAGCGAGGCCGCCGGCATCCCCGTCGTCGAGGTCACCGAAACACTGCCCGCAGGCATGACGTACATCGAGTGGCAGACCAAGGCTGCGACGGATCTTCGGGCCGCCCTCACCACCGCCTCCTGACCCGAACCGGCGTGATGGAAAGCTGTAGTACATGCCTGCTGTAGAACTGCGCGATGCCGGACTGGCGTTCGGCGAGCGCACGCTGTGGCAGAACCTGGACCTGACGGTCGAAAAGGGCGAGTTCGTTGCCGTTCTCGGCCCCAACGGGTCGGGTAAGACGTCGCTGCTCAAGGTGTTGCTCGGCCAGAATCAGCTCACGTCCGGCACGGCCGCGATCGACGGTAATCCCGTCCATCGCGGCCAGTCCGGAGTCGGCTACGTCCCCCAGCAACGCAACATCGACGACGATCTGCCGCTGCGCGGACGCGATCTCGTCGGCCTGGGTTGGGACGGCCACAAATGGGGCATGGGATTGCGCGGCATGCGACAGCGCAAGGAAACGGTGCAGCGAGCGATCGATCAGGTCGACGCCAACTCCTTCGCGGGCGCGCCGGTCGGCTCGATGTCGGGCGGGGAGCAGCAGCGACTGCGCATTGCCCAGGCACTCGTCGGGGACCCCTCGGTCCTGTTGTGCGACGAGCCCCTGCTCAGCCTGGACCTCGCCAACCAGTCACTGGTCTCGAGCCTCATCGATCGTCGACGGCGTGAGCACGAGACAGCCGTCCTGTTCGTCACTCACGAGATCAACCCGATCCTCCCGCTCGTCGACCGCATCGTCTACATAGTCGACGGCCGGTTCCGCATCGGAACTCCCGAGGAGGTCATGACCACCCAGGTGTTGTCCGAGCTCTACGGCACCGAGGTCGAGGTGCTGAAAGTCCGCGGCCGACTCGTGGTCGTCGGGACAGGCGACTCGATCGATGCGCTCGGCTCGGCGGGCGCCCACCATCCACCCGTGCCGCACGACAGAGAAGACAAGGCATGAACGAGAAGGTTCTCGAGGCATTCTCGAAGATGCTCGACTTCGACACCACCGCCAACCTGCTGACCTACGACTTCGTGCAGCAGGCACTGATCGCGGCAGCGATTCTCGGGCTGCTCGCAGGCGCACTCGGGCCGTTGATCGTCAGCCGCCAGTGGGCTTTCGCGGTGCACGGATCCAGCGAACTCTCGCTCACCGGTGCATCCGCAGCCCTGCTCGTCGGCATCACCGTCGGTCTCGGTGCCATCGTCGGTTCGGTCGTCGCGGCGGTGATGTTCGCACTGCTCGGCAACAAAGCCCGCGACCGCGACTCGGTCATCGGCGTCATCATGTCCTTCGGGCTCGGCCTGTCGGTGCTGTTCATCTGGCTCTACCCGGGCCGAACCGGCACCAGCTTCTCGCTGCTCATCGGCCAGATCGTCGGCGTCGGGCAGAGCGGAATCCAGCTGCTGCTGGTGTGCGCGGTGTTGGTCTTGATCGTGCTCGCGGTGGTCTACCGGCCGCTGCTGTTCGCCAGTACCGATCCCGAGGTGGCGCTGGCCCGCGGCGTCCCCGTCCGCGCGCTCTCGGTCGTGTTCGCCGTTCTCGTCGGGGTGGCGTGTGCACTGGGCGTCCAGATAGTCGGAGCCCTACTGGTGCTCTCGCTTCTCATCACTCCCGCCGCGGCTGCCGCGCGGGTCACGGCCAGTCCGCTCAAGGCGACGCTGCTGTCCATCCTGTTCGCCGAGATCGCCGCCGTCGGAGGCATCCTGCTCTCCCTCGCTCCCGGACTTCCCGTCTCGACGTTCGTCACGACCATCTCGTTCGTCATCTACCTCCTCTGCCGCGCTGTGGGTGCGACGCGCAAGGCCAATTCCGGACGGCTCGTCGCCGCCTAGGATGTGCAGCGTGACGGCCATCGATCTCAACGCCGATCTCGGCGAAAGCTACGGCGCATGGACTCTCGGCGACGACGACGCCATGCTCGCCGTCGTGTCGAGTGCCAACGTTGCGTGCGGCTTTCACGCCGGTGATCCCACCACTCTGTTGCGGACGTGCCGTTCTGCAGCTCGAGCAGCCGTGCGGATCGGAGCGCAGGTCGGCTACCACGACCTCGCCGGGTTCGGCCGACGCTTTCTCGACGTCTCCCCCGCCGACCTCACCGCCGACGTGATCTACCAGATGGGCGCACTCGATGCCCTGGCCCAGGTTGCCGGCTCTGCCATTGCCTACGTCAAACCGCATGGGGCGCTGTACAACGCGATCGTGCATCACCGTGAGCAGGCGCGGGCCGTGGTCGACGCCGTCACCTCGTACGACGCGACCCTGCCGGTCCTCGGGCTCCCCGGTTCGGTCTTCCTCCAGGAGGCGGAACGAGCTGGACTGCGCACTGTCGCAGAGGCTTTCGCCGACCGCGCCTACACACCGCAGGGCACGCTCGTCTCGCGCTCGGAGCCCGGCGCGGTGCTCTCGGACCCCGACGCCGTGGCCCAGCGAGTGTTGACCATGGTCACCGACGGCACCGTCCGAGCGATGGACAGTTCGCGCATCGACGTCCGGGCCGACTCGATCTGCTTGCACGGCGACTCCCCAGGCGCAGTCGCAATGGCCGGCGCTGTCTCGGAGCTGCTGCGCGCCAATCACATCGACATCACTGCCTTCGTCTGATGCGTATCCACTCGGCCGGCAGGAGTGCAACACTCGTCGAATTCGACGGGCTGGACGAGACGATGGCGTACTACCGGGCGCTGGCGGCCGATCCGCCGCCTCCAGTCGTGGATCTGGTTCCGGCCGCCCGCACTGTGTTGGTGACGTTCGACGGACCGCCGGGGCCCGTGCTGCAGTGGATCTCGTCGGTACAGCCAACCGTCGAGGGGACGGAAGCAGGATCCGACACCGTCACGATCCCGGTGGTCTACGACGGCGAAGATCTCGACGAGGTGGCCCGCCTGACCGACTTGTCCACCACCGAAGTCGTTGCGGCACATCTCGATCAGACATGGACAGTCGCGTTCGGCGGTTTCGCCCCCGGGTTCGGCTACCTCGTCGGCACCGACACCCGACTGCACGTCCCGCGGCGCACGTCGCCGCGTACCAGCGTTCCGGTTGGTTCGGTGGGGCTGGCGGGCGAGTTCTCGGGCATCTACCCACGCTCCTCCCCCGGCGGCTGGCAGCTCATCGGGCGCACGGACGCACAATTGTGGAACCTCGACCGCGATCCACCCGCACTGCTACGCCCCGGCATCACCGCCCGATTCGAGCAAGCATGAGGGCCTTGACCGTGCTGCGGACGGGGCCGCAGTGCACCGTGCAGGATCGTGGCCGCCCGGGGCACGCGTCGATCGGCGTCGGCCGCTCCGGTGCCGCGGACGTGCTCTCGCACGATGCCGCGAACCGCCTGGTGGGCAACACTTCCGATGCCGCAACACTGGAAGTGACCTTCGGCGGACTGACGCTACGGGCCGAGTTCGACGCTCTCGTCGCCGTCACCGGTGCGCACGTGACCTGCCGCGTCGACGGCACGGAGCAGGGTCTGTATTCGACACTGGTGATACGAGCGGGGCAGGAACTGGAACTGTCCGCGCCGACCTGGGGTCTGCGCAGCTACCTCGCCGTACGGGGCGGGATCGACGTGCCCGTTGTCCTGGGCAGTCGCTCGACAGACACGATGTCGGGCATCGGCCCGGCCGTCCTGACCCCCGGCACCGCCCTGCCTGTCGGCAACGACAAGTCGTGCTGGCCCGCTGCAGATTTCGCACCAGCACGCGCCCAACCCGACGCACTGGGTGTCAGCTTCGGGCCGCGCGAGAACTGGTTCACCGAGCGCGCTCGATCGCTACTGCTCGAGCAGCCGTGGACCGTGACGCAGGATTCGGATCGCGTCGGGATCAGGCTGGACGGTGCCGAACCCTTGACCCGCGCGATCGACGACGAATTGTCCAGCGAAGGAATGGTTCTCGGTTCGCTACAGGTTCCGCCGTCCGGTCAGCCGGTACTGTTTCTCGCCGACCATCCGATCACCGGCGGCTATCCGGTGATCGCCGTAGTCACCGCGGGCGATGTGTCCGCCGCCGCGCAGCTGACCCCCGGCAGTCGGGTGCACTTTCGCGCTATCGGTTGATTCCGGCCGAAGCTGGGCAGACCTCCCGAATGCTGCGCCGCAGGGCATCGGACATGCGTTCGGGTAGTCCGAGCGGGCGAACCATGGCGTCGGCCTGGTGGAACAGGTGCGTCCAGCCATCGATCAGATCGATTCCGCGGTCCGCGGTATAGGCCTCGGCGGCATTGCGCGTGTCGGCGTACACGAAGTCGTACACCGTAGCCGACGGTGCCAGTTCACCTGATCCCCAAGCGAGTTGGTCCTCGGAGCCGTCACGGCCGATCGGCGTCGCGTTGATCACCAGGTCGTAGGAGTCCAGATCCACTGCCCGATCCGACCAGTCGACAACCGAGGCCGACCCGTTGTACCCGTCGAGCTCGGCGACGAGCCCGGCCGCCGAGCTCCGGTCGACGTCCGAGATCACCAGCCTGTCGATGCGGCCCTGTAGCGCGAAGGCGGCGGCGTGCGCGGCGCCACCGGCTCCGAGCAGCAGCGCGGAGCCGAAGGTACGTCCCGAGGTTGCCGCTCGTACTGCCGCGATGTCGGTGTTCATGGCGAACAGCGCACCCGAACGCAGGAACAGCAGATTCGCCACTCCGGAGACCGTCACATCCGGATGCGCCTCGTCGGCAACCGTTGCAGCCCAATGCTTCCAGGGCATCGTCACATTCGCAGCATCGGTACGCCCGCCGCGGAGGGCACTCTCGACGTCGGGTAGGTCGGCAACATCGGCGACCTCCCAGGCGTCGTAGCTGGACGACACCTCGGCGATCTCGAACGCACGCGTCCACAGCGCAGGCGACATCGCGGTGGACGCGTGCGAACCGACCAGAGTCAGTGAGCTCATACCGACTTCGAGACACGCTCTGCAACAACGGCTTCTGCTGCAGGGGCGGCCTGATCGGAGATGGAGGTGACATCCGAGGAGCCCATGTTCTTCATCAGTGCTGCGACCACGGCCGAGATGACGCATCCCAGAGCCAGGTACGCCGCGACGTAGTGCCACGAGCCGTCGTTCCAGCTGACCAGCGCCGCTGCGATGAACGGGGTGAAGCCACCGGCGATCGCGCTGGCGACCTGATAGCCCACACCGGCTCCGCTGTAGCGAAGTTCGGGGCCGAACATCTCGGTGAACAGGGGCTGCTGCACCGAGACCACCATGTCGTGCGAGACGTTGACCAGGATGACGGCGAGGATCACGATGGCGACCACCGAGGCGGCCTGCAGGGACAGGAAGAAGGGGACGGCTGCCAGTGCGCCGACGACGGCACCGGTGACGAAGATCGGCTTGCGGCCGAAGCGGTCGGCGATTGCCGCGTAGGTCGGGATGCTCAGGATGCCGATGCCGCCGACGAGCAGCGCGACGTTGAGCATGAACTGACGCTCGTAGCCGAGTTCGTTGACGGTGTAGCTCAGCGCGAACGTGGTGACGATGTACATGGTGAACAGCTCTGCCATACGCAGCGCGATGATCTTGAGGAACGAGCCGGGGTGCTCGGTGATCGCCTGGATGACCGGCAGCTTCTTCTTCTCGCCGCTCTCCTCGACCGCCTGCTCGAACACGGGCGATTCCTCGACACCGGACCGGATCCACAGGCCGAACAGTACGAGGACGGCGCTGGCCAGGAACGGTACTCGCCAGCCCCAGCTGGTGAATGCGTCGTCGCTGAGCAGGTTGCTCATGATGGTGACCGCGCCGGTGGCGAGGATGAGACCGACGGAGTAGCCGACCTGAACGCCACTGCTGTAGAACGCCTTCTTCTTCGCCGGCGCGCTCTCGACAGCCATCAGGGATGCACCACCCCATTCACCGCCGACTGCGAAGCCCTGGATGGCGCGCAACAGCACCAGCAGCAGCGGTGCGAACCAACCGATCGACTCGAAGTTGGGAACCAGGCCGATCAACGCGGTTGCGACGCCCATCAGCAGCATCGTCCAGATCAGCATGCGCTTGCGTCCGAGGCGGTCACCGAAGTGGCCGAAAAAGATGCCGCCGAGGGGCCGGAAGAGGAAGCCGACACCGAAGGTGGCGAACGCCGCCATCACGCCGACCGCGGGCGAGACGCTCGGGAAGAACTGGGAGTTGAACACCAACGCGGCGATGATGCCGTACAGCAGGAAGTCGTACCACTCGACCACGGCACCGACGAAGCTGCCGATGGCAGCTTTCCGTGCTCTGGATCCGTCCGCGACTGCGACGTCAACGTTCACTTGTCGACCCTTCGGTTTTGTGCGCATCGCGCACAGTTGTTTGTTATTCGCACAACTGTAACCAGAGGCAGGCTTTGTGGTCAACACCACAAGCACGGAGCGGTGTGATGCAGCGCGAACAGGGCGATGAGGCAGACTCGAACCATGACGGCCGAGATCGCCCCCGACGACCAACGCCCCGCCTGGTTCGTGCAGTCACTCGAACGCGGCCTGAGCGTGCTGCAGTGCTTCGACGACGCGCATCCGGCCCGCACGCTCACCGAGGTCGCCGAGGCCGTCGGAGTCACCCGAGCAACGGCTCGCCGACTGCTACTGACGCTCGCGGAATTGGGATTCGTCCGCCAGGACGGCCGTCAGTTCACCCTCACCCCGCGAGTGATGAATCTGGGCTTCTCGTTCCTGTCGGGAATGGACCTTCCCCGCCTGGCCGAACCCCACATCGAAGCGCTCGCAAGACAATTGGGCGAGACTACTTCGGTGGCCATCCTCGACGGATTCGACATCGTCTACGTCGCGCGCGTTCCGTCGTCGCGCATGTTGCGGGTCGTCATCACGTTGGGCACTCGATTCCCGGCGCACGCAACGTCTTCGGGTCGAGTGCTGCTCGCAGCCCTCCCCGAGAGCGAGCTCGAACGATACTTCGCCGACGCCCCCATCGAAGCCCTGACCCCGCGCACGCTCGTCGATCGAGACGCACTGCGCGCCGAGATCACTCGGGTACGCAGCGCCGGATGGTCGGAGGTCGTCGACGAACTGGACGTCGGAATGCGCGCTGCGGCAGTACCTTTGCGCAACAGCAACGGCACCGTCGTGGCAGCACTGAACACGTCACTGCACGCGAGGAACTACACCCCGACGGACATGATCGACACCGTCGTCCCGGCGATGCACGACACCGCCGCCCGCATCAGAACCTAGGTCTACCCGCGGCGTTGCCGGGCGATGTCGGCCAATACGACGCCTGCCGCGACGGAGGCGTTGAGCGATTCCACCGGCCCCGCCATCGGGATCGACAGGATGTGATCGCAGGTCTCGCTGACCAGACGCGAGAGGCCCTTGCCCTCGGATCCGACGACGATGACGACCGGACCCTTGCCGTCGAAGGTGTCGAGTTCGGTGTCGCCGCCGGCATCGAGGCCGACAACGGTGACGCCCTTGGACTGCCAATCCTTCAGCGTACGAGTCAGATTCACTGCTCGCGCGATGGGCAGCCGAGCAGCAGCGCCGGCACTGGTGCGCCAGGCCACTGCGGACACACTCGCACTGCGCCGCTGCGGGATCACGACGCCGTGGCCACCGAACGCCGCCACCGAACGCACCACGGCGCCCAGGTTGCGTGGATCGGTGATGTTGTCGAGCGCAACGAGCAGCGCAGGTTCCTGGTGCGTGCGCGCGTTCGAGATCAAGTCGTCGGGATGCGCATAACGATACGGCGGTACCTGCAGCGCGAGGCCCTGGTGCAGTCCGTTGGCGCTGAGCTTGTCCAGATCGGAGCGAGGCACCTCGAGGATGGAGATGCGCGCGTCGCCCGCTCGCTGGACGGCTTCCTTGAGCCGGTCGTCGCTGTCGGTCCCGACAGCAACCCACAGGGCCGTCGCGGGCACACCTGCGCGCAGGCACTCGACGACGGGGTTGCGACCGAGTACCACCTCGGGGCCGTCTTCGGCCTTACGTCCGGCCGGCCTGCTGCCTGCGCGGCCACCGGTGGTGCCGCCGCGGTTCTGCGCGGACTTCTCGGCGAGCTTCGCCCGGCGCGCCGCGGGATGCTTGGTGCGCTCGGAGGCGGGAGGCGTCGCACCTCGTCCTTCGAGGCCCTTACGACGCTTGCCTCCGGAACCGGCGACCTGCCCCTTCTTGGTGCCGTCCTTGCGGATTGCGCCGCGCCTACTCGAATTGCCTGCCATCACAAACCTGCTTCGTCGGTCTTGCTCGTACCCAACGACCATTCGGGCCCGTTGGGTGTATCTGTCACGTCGACTCCGGCCTCGGCCAATCGATCGCGTATCTCGTCTGCGGCGGCCCAGTCCTTGGTCGCCTTCGCCGTTGCTCGACGCTCCAGCTCTGCCTCGACCAATACGCCGAGCGCACCGAGAGCGGCTGCGTCGGAACCACTGTCGCTGGCCCAGTGTGGATCGAGTGGATCGACACCGAGTATGTCCAGCATCGCCCGCACACTGCCTGCGTGCTCCACCGCGGCCGGTAGGTCACCGGATTCGAGCGCGGTGTTACCCAACGTGACGGTGGCGTGAATCTCGGCCAACGCCTTGGGAACCCCGAGGTCGTCGTCGAGTGCCGCGGCAAATCCTGTGGTCCACTTGCCCATCGGTACCTCACCGGCACGTTCGACGGCTCGCCGGACGAACCCCTCGATGCCCCGATACGTCACGGCCGCGGTCTCGAGCGCGGTGTCGGAGTACTCGAGCATCGACCGGTAGTGTGCGCCACCGAGGTAGAACCGAAGCTCTTGCGGCCGAACCTTTTTGAGCACATTGGGTACCGAGAGAACGTTACCGAGAGACTTCGACATCTTCTCGCCGCCCATCGTCACCCACCCGTTGTGCAGCCAGTACCGCGAGAAGCCGTCACCGGCCGCCATCGACTGCGCGCGCTCGTTCTCGTGATGCGGGAACACCAGATCGAGCCCGCCGCAGTGGATGTCGAAATCCGCGCCGAGGTATGTCTCCGCCATTGCCGAGCATTCGAGGTGCCAACCCGGGCGACCCGGGCCCCACGGCGTCGGCCACGACGGCTCGCCGGGCTTGGCACCCTTCCACAGCGTGAAATCGCGGGGATCACGCTTGCCCTCGGCGACGCTCTCGCCCTGGTGCACGTCGTCGAGCTTGTGGCCGGACAGCGCGCCGTAACTCGGGAAGCTCTGCACGTCGAAGTAGACGTCGCCGCACTCGTCGGCGTAAGCGTGGCCGCGTTCGATCAGGCGCTCGATCATCTGGACCATCTGGGTGATGTGCCCGGTGGCGCGCGGCTCGGCCGACGGCGGAAGTACCCCGAGTCGGTCGTACGCCCAGGTGAAGGACCGCTCGTAGGTCGCGGCCCACTCCCACCACGGACGGCCTGCATCGCGTGCCTTGTTGAGGATCTTGTCGTCGATATCGGTGACGTTGCGGACGAAGGCGACGTCGTAATCGTGCGCCAGCAACCACCGCCGCAACACGTCGAATGCGACGCCACTGCGCACATGACCGATGTGGGGTTCACCCTGCACCGTCGCCCCACACAGGTACACCGATGCATGGCCAGGGACCAAGGGGGTGAATTCCCGCAAGGCCCTCGTCTCGGTGTCGTGTAGGTGAAGGGTCACGACCAGCAATGCTACCGGTGGTTTTACCCCGTCATGACAAGTGCGGTCGCGATGGCGGCAATTCCTTCACCGCGACCGGTCAGGCCGAGCCCGTCGGTGGTGGTCGCAGACACCGATACCGGTGCACCGAGCACGCGCGAAAGAACCTCCTGCGCCTCGACGCGACGCGGTCCGATCTTGGGCCTGTTGCCGATGATCTGTACCGCAGCGTTGCCGATCGCGAATCCGTCCGCGTCGAGCAGCCGCTTGACCTCGGTCAACATGGCAGCTCCGCTGACCCCATCCCATTCCGGACGGCCGGTGCCGAAGACCGAGCCGAGGTCGCCGAGACCTGCTGCGGACAGCAACGCGTCGCACAGAGCGTGGGAAGCGACGTCACCATCGGAATGTCCCTCGAGTCCGTCCGCGTCCTCGAACAGCAACCCGGCCAGCCAGCAGGGTCGGCCGGGAGCGATCGGATGCACGTCGGTGCCGATGCCGACTCTCATAGCGCGCCTCTCACAGCAGGGCCTGTGCCAGTAACAGATCGTGTGGTGTGGTGATCTTGAATGCGAGGGCGTCGCCGACGATGGTGTGCACCGTTTCGCCGATGCGCTCGACCAAACCCGCGTCGTCGGTGGAGACGTCGGTGGCCGCGTCGTACGCACGACGCAGGACGTCGGCGTCGAAGCCCTGTGGTGTCTGTACCGCTCGCAGACTCGCGCGATCGGGTGTGCCGACCACCGCGCCCATGAGGTCGACCGACTTGATGGTGTCGACGACCGAAAGAACCGGAATCACGGCGGGGCGGCCGGCGCGCACCTCGGCCACGACGCGGGCGATCAGCGTCGGTGGAGTGAGGGCACGCGCGGCGTCGTGGACCAACACGATGGACGCGTCACCGACGGCAGCGAGACCGGCTCGCACGGAATCGGTGCGCTCGACGCCACCCGCTACGACGAGGACATCGGCACCCACGTGGCTGCGAGCCACGTCGAGAAGATCCGCGGGGACTACGACGACGATGCGATCGACGGCACCCGAAGCCCGAAGTCCGTCGACGGACCGCGTCAGAAGAGAGTCGGTACCCAGACAGACGAATGCCTTCGGCTCGTCGTGTCCGAGCCGAAGGCCTTTGCCTGCAGCGGGTACCAGCGCGACTACGTCGCCGGCAGCACCGTTCACTCTACGAAGCTGTTCACACTACGAAGCTGTGGCGAGAACTTCGTCGAGCATGGTGTCGGCCTTGGCCTGGTCGGTTCCTTCGGCCAGTGCCAACTCGCCGACCAGAATCTGACGCGCCTTGGCGAGCATGCGCTTCTCGCCTGCCGACAGTCCACGATCCTGTTCGCGTCGCCAGAGATCGCGGACGACCTCGGCTACCTTGTTCACGTCACCGGAGGCCAGCTTCTCCAGGTTCGCCTTGTAGCGGCGAGACCAGTTGGTGGGCTCTTCGGTGTGCGGTGCGCGCAGCACCTGGAAGACTTTGTCGAGACCTTCTTGCCCGACGACGTCGCGAACGCCCACGTACTCCGCGTTGTCCGCGGGGACTCGAACGGTGAGGTCGCCTTGCGCGACCTTGAGAACCAGATACTCTCTCGGTTCACCCTTGATGGTGCGTGTCTCTATCGCTTCGATCAGCGCCGCTCCGTGATGGGGGTAAACGACGGTGTCTCCGACCTTGAAAATCATGTGACAAGTGCCCCTTTCGATTTACCCAGAATACCACGTCCGATATCAACGGTGCAGGTCAGGGGCATAGCGATGCCGAATCAGGGGTTGACACAGACGGATCGACGTGTATCCGGGGCCACAATTTCACGCGGGCCGTTCTGCATGTTCTTCTCCTGACAGGCACCCCCACCTGGCATCATCGGGCCGCTGGCAGACCCCACGAGCGGTCGGTGGACGAGAACTACTACTCTGCCTAGTGGACGAGATGGACCGAGCCGGCCCGGCACCACATGGAGGACGACCGAAGTGACTGCAATCGACGCTGCGACACCGCTTGGCCGCCATCGCAAAGTGGCCGCCACTCTCGCTCTTCTCGCCGGTGGCGCACTCGCCCTCACGGCGTGCGGCGCAGGCCAGATTTCCCAGACTGCCACCCAGGTCGCCGCTGTCAACGGCAACTCCGCCGATGTCGGGGCAATTCAGCTGCGCAACGTCCACGTGGTGTACCCCGATTCGCAGGAGTACAGCATCGAGCCCGGCGGCACCGTCGAGCTCGGCTTCACTGCCATCAACTCCAACCCCGCCGAGGCCGACGAACTGACCGGCATCTCGTCCCCCGAGGCGCAGATCACCATCGTCGACGAGGCGGAATCGGGAAGCAACGAGATCGCTCCACTCACCGCGCTCGGTGCAGGTTCGCCCGCCGACGTTCAGCTCGACGATCCCCTTCTGCCGATCCAGTTGATCAAGGTCGAGATGGCCGACATCAGCGAGAACGTACGTCCGGGCCTGACCCTTCCGGTCACGTTCGAGTTCGCGAACGCAGGCGAGGTCGTCGTCAACGTTCCGGTCGATGCAGGCCACGAGCTCGAGCGCTCCGAAGAGGCAGTGTCCGAGCACAGCGAAGGCGAGTAACCACCACCTCGACCCTGTCGGTGCCGATCGTTAGGCTCCGTGCGTGGTCAAACTGAAATCGAGTTACAGGTGCTCCGCATGCCATCACTCGGTCTCGAAATGGGTCGGGCGCTGTCCCGAATGCGGCAACTGGGGATCGATGGACGAGGTCCAGGCCACCGCCGCTCCCCTGACCTCCCGCGCAGGCGCATCGGCACTGCGTTCCGGCGGCGGGGCGATGATCCCGACCACGCCCGCAGCTGCTCTGACGACCATCAGCAGTGCCACGTCTCAGGCCAACACCACCGGGATCGACGAGTTCGACCGCGTACTGGGCGGCGGTTTGGTGCCCGGTTCGGTCGTTCTGCTCGCGGGTGAGCCCGGAGTCGGAAAATCGACCCTGCTGCTCGAGGTCGTGCATCGGTGGGCCCGCTCGGCACCGGATCGCCGCGCGCTGTACGTCACGGGCGAGGAATCAGCCGGCCAGGTTCGGTTGCGCGCGGACCGCACCGGCGCGGTACACGAGCGAGTCTTCCTCGCCGCGGAATCCGATCTGGCCACGGTGTTCGGCCATGTGGAACAGGTCAAGCCCAGCCTGTTGATCGTCGATTCGGTACAGACGATGCTCGCCGCCGACGTCGACGGCGTCATCGGCGGAGTCACGCAGGTTCGCGCCATCACCAGTGCCCTGACCACCCTGGCCAAGACCACCGGGGTGGCGGTGCTGCTCGTCGGACATGTCACCAAGGACGGCGCGGTGGCAGGTCCGCGGTCGCTGGAGCATCTGGTCGACGTGGTGCTCAACTTCGAAGGTGACAAGCACTCAACGCTGCGGATGATCCGGGGCGTCAAGAATCGGTTCGGGGCCTCCGACGAGGTGGGGTGCTTCGAGTTGCGAGAGACCGGCATCGTCGGCATCAGCGATCCGTCCGGGTTGTTTCTGCATCATCGAAGCGACGCCGTCCCCGGTACGGCCGTCACGGTCACCATGGACGGCAAGCGGCCGCTGCTGGCGGAGTTGCAGGCACTGATAGTCGACACCGCGATGCCGTCGCCCCGGCGTGCGGTCAGCGGACTCGATCATGCTCGAGTGGCGATGATCCTGGCCGTCCTCGAACGCCGGTGCGGGGTCAAGGTCTCCAAGGCCGAGGTCTACGCGGCCACCGTCGGCGGCATGCGCACCAGCGAACCGTCCGCTGACCTCGCTCTCGCGGCGGCCGTCGCCTCGGCCGTGCGCGATCAACCTCTCCCTGCGGGAATGGTGATTCTGGGCGAAGTGGGCCTGGCCGGCGAGGTGCGACGCGTGGCCGGGTTGGGCCGCCGACTCGCCGAAGCTGCACGACTGGGCTTCAATTACGCGATCGTCCCCGAGGACGCAGGCCCCATTCCCGACGGCATCAAGGTCAAGACGGTGACCAACGTCGGCGAGGCGTTGACCTATACGCGTATGCGCCCCGTATGACACCGGGCAGTATTCTTTGTCGGGCTGCCCGCATGTAGCAGCGCAGTACTCTGTGTTCGCACGAGTAGATCCGCAGCACGACGCCGATACGAACACGAGGGGGTTGGCCATGGAGGGCACCACGCCGTCCCCAGCGTTGCGCGAGACCATTGCTCGGCTCGCACCGGGGACCGCCCTGCGTGACGGGCTGGAGCGAATTCTGCGCGGCCGCACCGGCGGGTTGATCGTCCTCGGCTACGACGAAGAAGTCGAAGCGATCTGCGACGGAGGCTTCGAGCTCGATGTCGAGTTCGCCCCGACCAGGCTTCGTGAGTTGTCGAAAATGGATGGCGCAGTGGTGCTTTCGACCGACGGCAAACGCATCGTTCGGTCCAATGTCCAGCTGGTACCCGACCACAAGATTCCCACGGTCGAATCCGGTACTCGACACCGTGCCGCCGAGCGCACCGCCATGCAGACCGGCTATCCCGTTGTCTCCGTGAGCCAGTCGATGAGCATCGTCAGCGTGTACATCGGCGGCATCAGACACGTCGTCGAGGGCTCGGCCACCATCCTCTCTCGCGCCAATCAGGCCGTCGCGACCCTCGAGCGATACAAGGCCCGGCTCGACGAGAACACTCGCCAGCTCTCGGTCGTCGAGATCGAGGACTTCGTGACCCTGCGCGACGCCCTGACCGTCGCGCAGCGGCTCGAGATGGTGCGGCGAGTGTCGGTGGAGATCGAACAGAACGTCCTCGAACTCGGCACCGACGGCCGCCAGCTCGCCCTGCAGCTCGAAGAGTTGTTGGGCGACAACGACGTCGATCGCCAACTGGTGGTGCGCGACTACCTGGCCGGCAACGAGCCGTCGAGCACCACCGGGGTGGAGAAGGCACTCGCCGCCCTCGACAAGCTGACCGACGTCGATCTGCTGGATCTGACAACTCTTGCCCGCGCCTTCGGCTACCCCGCAACCATCGAAGCCCTCGACACCCCGATGAGTCCTCGCGGGTATCGGGTACTGACGCGCGTTCCGCGGTTGCAGTTCAGCCAGATTCATCGACTGGTCGGTGCCTTCGGCACGCTGCAGGGGCTGCTCGCCGCCACTGCTGCCGATCTGCAATCGGTCGACGGAATCGGTGGACTGTGGGCTCGACACATCAGGGAAGGCCTCTCCAGGCTGGCGGAGGCCTCGATCTCGGGTCCTTACGACTAGGACGCCTTCTTCTTCGTCCCCGGCAGGAAACCGGCGTCGATCACGGCCTTCACATACGGCCGTGCGCTCGTGATCAACTGCTCCGCGTCCGGGACGTTGTTCCACACCGCCGACGCCATGGCGTCGGTGCGGTCTTCGATGTGCTGATCGAGAGCGGTGCCGTTGTCGGTCAAAGTCTCGCCGTCGGCAGAGGTGGTGAGCAGTCCGCGGGTGGCGAGTCGTTCTGCGGCCGAGTCCCATTCGCTCTCGGACCACTGCCTCGTCAGCTGCGTGATGCGCTTGCCGAGTGCTCGGCGGCCGGGCTGCGGGGTCGGGCGGACGGCCTCGTGGAACACGGCCGCTTCCGTCGGGTCGAGTTCTGCGTCGATCAAGGCGGCGAGGTGGCCGTCGCCGCGCCATTCACGCAGAACGGTGATCGAATGCCAGAGGGCAAGATGCGGCACGTCGGGTCGTTCGGTGGAATGCCACGCTGCCGAGAGCGGCCGACCGGCGAACGAGGCGGTGTCGCCGATATCGCCCAGACGGCCCGCCAACGTGGCGAGCGCCGGGTCGTCGGCCAAGGAGCCGAGAGCGGTGCCGAGAACGGAATCGAGCAGTGCCCACCGACGGTCGGACACCGCATCCAGACCGACGGCCACAGCGGCAGGCCACGCGCGCTCGATCAGCACCGGGTTGAAGTTGTAGAACGCAGCCGCAACGACACTCGGCGCGCACGGACCCATCGGCGCGGCCCGTGCACCGACGTACCAGGCATGACCGTCGAGTCCGGTGTCCTCGTAGGCCGTCCCCAACTCGGGATTGAAGTAGGCGGTGACGTGAAAGGGTTCGAGAGTCTTGTAGGCGGCACGGGCGAGGGCTGTCGAAGTGGTCATGAGATTCGACCGTACTCAGCCGGTGATGTTGAACGGCTCCGGCACACTCTTGAGCTCGCCGAGCTGCGCGATCGCCTGGTATGCACCGACACCCACCGGGATGCGCTCTTCACCGCAACCGGGGACGGAGTTGGTACCCGACCACTTGACCGTGAATCCGGCTTGCTCGCCGGGCTTGAAGGTACGCAGATCGGACGCGGCGTTGGGGAAGCAGTCGACGTTGGACCAGATGCGCTGATTGTCGAGGGTGTAGACCAGCGCCTGCTGCAGACCGGCACCGACGTCACGCTGACATTCGGCGGAGCCGATGTTGGTGATGACCACGGTGAACACGGGCTCTTCACCCAGACGGTAGGTGGCCTTCTCCGGCGTCACCTTGATTGCGAGTGACTGGTCCGGGCACTGATTGGCGATCACCGGAGCCGGTGCACCGCTGGTTGTCACTGCTGCTCCACCGCCGGCTGCAGAGTCGGTGCCTCCACCTGATCCGCCCGATCCACCGGAACCGCCGCCGGAGCCACCCGAGCCGCCGGAATCACCTTCGGTGGCGGACGAACTGGGTGATGGCAGAGCCGAGGTCGATGCCGGTGCCGACACGACACCGGCCGGTGCGGCCTCGGTGTCGTCGGAACCGCCGCTGAGCGAAGCGATGAACCACACGATCAATCCGAGGACGACGACGGCCGCACCGATGGCGAGCGCGCGGCGTCGCCAATAGATTTCGGGAGGCAAAGGCCCGCTCGGTTCCAACACGAATCAACCGTATGCGGCCGGAGGCAACCTTTCCCTGAGCCCACGCGGCGTGTCGCGCGAACGACTCGCTCGCACGTGCTCGGGCAGGAGTCAGGCGGGCTGTTCGCCGATCTCGCCGATGACCTCGCGGAGCTGCGCGTGTCCCTTCGACAGCTGGTAGGTGAGGCCGACGATCGCGAGTTCCCCGGCCTCTACCTTCTCGGCCACGATGCGCGAGCGCTGCATCAGCAGATTGCCGGTCTCCTGGACGTGTCGTGCCTCGAACTCGTCGACCGCCTCGTGACCGTCACGTCGCGCCGAGAGCACTGACGGGGTGACGCGTTCGACGACGTCGCGGATGTAGCCACCGGGGACGTCTCCGCTTTCGAGGGCATCGACGGTCGCCTGCACTGCACCGCAGTGGTCGTGACCGAGCACCACGATCAGCGGCGCGTTCAGCACCGCGACGCCGTACTCGATGGAACCGAGGACGGCGGAGTCGACCACGTGACCGGCGGTGCGAACGACGAACATGTCACCGAGGCCCTGATCGAAGATGATCTCGGCCGCAACGCGCGAGTCGGCGCAGCCGAACAGGATGGCACCGGGATGCTGAGCGCTCTCGAGACGAGCACGGTCCTCGATGCCCTGCGACGGGTGCAGGACCTCTCCGGAGACGAACCGTTGGTTGCCTTCCTTGAGTGACTTCCAGGCAGCGATCGGATTCGAAGCAGGCATGGGTTTCATTGTGCACGCGGAGCGGGCGCGGGGCGAGTCGGGTTCACTACTGTTGATCTCGATCACAGACACGAGAAGAAGGGCGCACAGTTGCCGATCGATGCCGAGGCTCTGCTCGGGTGGTTCGACACCGACGGACGCGACCTGCCGTGGCGTCGTCCGGGCGTCAGCGCCTGGCAGATCCTGATGAGCGAGATCATGCTGCAGCAGACTCCGGTGGTGCGGGTGGCACCCATCTGGGAGCAGTGGGTGCAGCGGTGGCCGGTGCCCTCGGCGATGGCCGCGTCCTCGCAGGCCGAGGTACTGCGTGCGTGGGGCAAGTTGGGCTACCCGCGTCGAGCGCTGCGGTTGCACGAGTGCTCGCGAGTGCTCGCCGAGGAGTACGGCGACGAGGTGCCGGACGACGTGGAGACACTGCTGAGCCTGCCGGGCATCGGTGCCTACACAGCAAGAGCGGTCGCGACTTTCGCTTACGGTCAGCGAGTTCCGGTGGTGGACACCAATGTTCGACGCGTTGTCGCACGTGCACAGCACGGCAACGCCGAGCCCGGAAATCCCTCCACATCGAGGGATCTGGCCGATGTGGAACAGCTGCTTCCGGTGAGCGTCCCACGGGCCGCCCGATACTCGGCGGCATTGATGGAGCTCGGCGCGTTGATCTGCACCGCCAAGAATCCGGCGTGCCTGCTGTGCCCGCTGCCGGAGTGCGCCTGGATCGAGGCGGGCAGACCGGCACACACCGGGCCCGCGAAGAAGGTCCAGAAGTTCGCGGGCACCGACCGACAGGTTCGCGGCAAACTCATGTCGGTGCTGCGCGAGAGCACCGGCCCCGTCGAGCGAGCTCAGCTCGACATCGTCTGGCCCACCGACCCGACCCAGCGCGACCGAGCTCTCGATTCGCTGCTGACCGACGGATTGATCGAACAAACCGAATCGGGATTGTTCGCCCTCGCGGGCGAGGGTTCGGACGGCTGAGAGCAGCTACCGAGCCGCTACCCAGATGCCGGACCGTCAGCGAAATCAGGCCACCGCATCGAAGACGGGTGGCAGGGAGGTGACTCCGTCGCCGGCGAGAAAGTGGCCCGCACCGGGGACGATCTGCACCGACGCGTCGAGCAGTCGAGCCAGCCGATCGGTGTGCGCAGGCGGAACGATCGGGTCGTCGTCCGATCGCAGGATCGAGATCGACTCGATGTGGTCCTGCATCGTCGACAGCATCACACCGCCGGCAACGAAGCCGTCGAGAACGGGTAGCGCAGGTAGCCTGTCGACGAACCCCGAGACCAAGACGAGCGTTCCCAACTGCCATGGCCCCGTGAGGGTGGCGAGGTGCCGCAGTACGGCGAGGCATCCAAGGCTGTGCGCCACCACGATCGTGTCGGGCCCCGGCGTCCCGAGCGTCGCTGCTATCTCTGCCTCCCAGCAATCCCGATTCGGCGACGCGGGATCCGGCAACGGAGGGATGTGCGCGGAGATTCCAACGCTGTCCAATTGCTCGGCGAGCCAACCGAACCAGTGATCGTCGGGCGTTGCCCTGTATCCGTGGAAGATCACCGCTCGTCTGCTGGTTGTGAATGCCATACTGCCGGACGATAAGGGTTGACACCGGCGAGAAGGTCAAGTGCGAGAGGGGCAGAGATGTTGATCAGCGAGCTCGCTGCACGAACCGGGGTGTCGGCGCGCGCCCTGCGCCACTACGAAAGTCGCGAGGTGCTCGTCCCCCACCGCGATGCCAACGGCTACCGCGTGTACGCCGAATCCGACGTGCTGCGCGTGCTGCAGATCAAGTCGATGATCGCCGCGGGGCTCACGACGGCCACGATCGCTCGGTACCTCGAATGCGCACAAAACGGCGACCACGGCATCACCTTGGACATGTGTCCCCGACTTCGTGCGGAGGTGGACGCACTGTCGGACCGATTGGATCGACAACAAGCCGCCCTCGAGGAGACTCGCGAGCGCCTGGGCGCACTCACCTCGTAGACCGAGGTGTCCTCCGACGCAGGATAGTTCGCTACCGCGAGAGAAACTCCACGAGCGCGGCGTTGACCGCATCGGGGCGTTCGAGGTAGCCGAAGTGACCGGTGTCGGCGATTTCGACGTACTGCGCACCGGGTATCGCGGCGGCAACGTCGCGGCACTGCTGTACCGGAATCATGCGGTCATCAGCGAATCCGATCACCAGAGATTTCGCCCTGATTGCGCGGTACGCCGCCAATCGGTCTGTTCCGGAACGCATTTCGAGTCCGATCTGCGCCCGCATTCCCGCCGTCTTCCTGCCGCCCGAATATTCGAGAACTGCCAGCCAATCACCGATCGCACTGTCGTCGGCCAGGGTCTTCGGTGAAAAGTTCTGCATCGCAGTCATTGCCGCGCGGTACGACGCGGGAAGTTCGATTCCGGCGTCGTGGAGATCTTTCTCGCCCTTCGACATCTGCGCACGAAAGGTGGTGGTCCTGCCGAAGGTGGCCATCATCACTGCATGCGACACCAGATCCGGCCGGGCCAAAGCCAATTCCTGGGTCACGCGAGCCCCCATCGAGGTGCCCACGACGCGCGCGGGGCCACCACCGAGGTGCTCGACCAGGGCGGCGGTGTCGGCCACCAGGTCGTCGAGCGTCATCCCGCCCGCGCACTCGGAAGACGGTGCGATGCCGCGATTGTCGAATGTGACGACCCGGTATCCCTGCTTCACCAGGGTCGGAACCTGATGGGTTCGCCACACTCGTCCCGGACTACCGGTGCCCATCACCAACACCACCAGTGGGCCGTCGCCGGTCACGTCGTAGTTGAGGTCGATTCCGTTGAGCTTCGCGAGCGGCATCGGATCATCTTAGTGTGCGCAGGAACCCCTCGACGGCCGTGCGATATCGCTCGGGGCACTCGTCGTGAATCAGGTGCGCTGCGTTCTCGATCCGCACATACGTCGATTCGGCATTGCGTACGTGCATCTGTCTCATCTGCCCGGCCGGTGTGATGGTGTGTTCGCCCTCGATCAGCAACACCGGAGCATCGACGGCATCCCATTCGTCCCAGAAATGACGCGTACCCCATTCCTGCGAGATCGCCTCGAAAGTGTCGATGTCGCCGTGCAGTCCCCAGCCGTCGTCATCGCGCTCGAAGGAGTCCAGAAAGTATTGTCCTGCAACGTCTCCGAAAAACGCACGCACCGCATCCGCGTCGGGAAAGGGTTGCGGCCATGCCCTCATCATGGTGGCCCAATCGTCGGCGGTGCGGCCGCGGAAGTCCGGCGCGATGTCTTCGACGACGAGAGCGGTCACCAGGTCGGGTCGCCGCGCTGCCGCACACCAGGCGTGCAGCGCCCCCATCGAATGGCCGATCAACACACTCGGGCCGAGCCACTCCAGATTCTGCAGAAGGTCCGCTACGAACGACTCGGTCGTGAGCTCGGCCGGTGCCGGCCGCCGGTGCCCGGGTGCGTCGTAGGTGTGCACGTGCCCGAATTCTCGAAGCCACGGAACCTGTCGACGCCAGGTGGCCGCACTGCCCATCAACCCGTGCAGCAGCAGTATCGAACGGCCGGATCCACCCTCGTCGTAGAGCATCACCGCCGAGCATAACGGCGGAGTAATCTCGCGAGCATGGCCATTGTGAAGATCAACGCGATCGACGTACCGGAGGGCGCAGGCCCCGAACTCGAGAAGCGCTTCGCCGCGCGTGCCGGAACCGTCGACGGCTCCCCCGGATTCCTCGGGTTCCAGTTGCTCCGGCCGGTCAAGGGTGAATCGCGCTACTTCGTCGTCACCCAATGGGAAGACGAGGAGTCGTTCCAGGCCTGGTCCGGTGGACCGTCTCGCCAGGCACACGCCGGTTCCGGTGAGGGCAAACCGGTTTCGTCGGGAGCGTCACTGCTCGAATTCGAGGTAGTGCTGGACGTGCCTGCCACATCGTGAGCAACGCCGCTCAGATGCGTTCGCGAGCGAGTTCCCACTCGAGTTTCGTCGGCGTCTCCGAATCAAGTTTCGTCACGGCGTCGGCCAGGAACTCTGCGGGCATCGGTCTACCCAGGAAGTAGCCCTGGGCACCGTCGCACCCGAGCAGTCGGAGCGCATCGAGCGTGCCCGCGTCCTCGACCCCCTCTGCCATCACTCGTACCCCGAGGCTTCGAGCCAGGTCGATGGTCGAGCGCACGATCGACGCATCGGTGTCGTCGGTGTTCATCTTCGACACGAACGAGCGGTCGATCTTGAGCGTCTGCACCGGCAGACTCTGCAGATAAGCCAACGAGCTGTACCCGGTGCCGTAATCGTCGATAGCAATGGTCACCCCCAAACTGCGCAGTGACGCCAGCGCGTTCACCGAACGCACCGGGTCGGTCATCGCGGTTGTTTCGGTGACCTCGAATTCCAGGGTGTGCGCGGGCATCGCGTACTTGGCCAGCGCAGCCGACACCTGTTCGGTGAGTGTCTCGTCGAGCAAATTTCGGACCGAAAGATTAACCGAGACAGACAGATTGATGCCGCCTCGCCGTAGCGCGCTGCACTGCGCCAGCGCCTCGTCGAGCACCAACGCGGTGATGGCGGGCAGCATGCCGGTGCGCTCGGCGTCGGGCAGAAAGATCGACGGCCCGATCAAGCCCTCACGTGGATGCTGCCACCGCAGCAGAGCTTCGACGCGATCGACGCTGCCCGATTCCAGATCCAGGCACGGCTGGAAGAACACCCGAAGCTGATGATCCCGAATCGCAGTGTCGAGCTCGCCCAGCAACCGCATCTGATCGTGGCGGTCACGATCCATGTCGGGTTCGTATCGACCGACTCGGGTCTGCCCTGCCTTGGCCGCGGTCAGCGCCACATGAGCCTGCTGCATCATCGCCTCACCGTCGATCGGCGTCGCCGACGCGCCCTCCGGCCGGTGTGCACGTGCCGCCGACTCTTCGATCGCCGCTATTCCGACCGTCGCGTCGAGGGCGACGTTGATGTCGTGGACGAACATCTTGCGACTGACGGCGAACTGCAGCTGTGCGGCGGTCTCGCACACATCGATCCGATCGGGACTTCTGCGCATCGCCACGACGAATTGATCACCACCGAGGCGTCCGACCAGATCGTCGGATCGAACCGATGCGACGAGTCGATGGCCGATCTCACGGAGCACGCTGTCGCCCACGCTGTAACCGAACGTCTCGTTGATCTGCGCGAAGCGGTCGATGTCGACCACCAGCGTGAAGACGTCCGAATCACCTCGAGTGGCGAGCATCGTGTCCAACCGCTCCCGCAGTAGACGCCGACTGGCGAGTCCGGTCACAGCGTCCGTACGTGCAACGTCCGCGAGGATGGCGGCCTGCAGTCGCAGAGTCCGCACGAAGCGCGCCATTCGGAATCCGACCAGCAGGATGACCAGCGCCGAGGATCCCACGATGACCCAACCCCATTGCTCGACGGGGACGCCGCGGACCAGCTGCACAGTCATCACCGTCGGTGTCACGGCGACCGCAACCGAGAGTCCGAAAAACCGTCCCCTACCGAATTTGAACGGACCGGGCCGGGCGGCTCGCCTGGCCGACTTCTGCACATCGTGCAGGGCGACCACTCCGAAGCAGACGTACGAGGCCAACCACAACACGTTCGGAATCGTCGATCGGTAGACCTCGGTATTGCTCGCGGCGGCGTAGGACGCGAAGTCGGCGGATACGAGCATCAGTACCCCTGCTGCCGCGGCCAGAAGGGGAACTGTGGCCGACCGGGTGACGAGGTACAAACTGCCGACGAGGGTCAGCAAGAACGCGTCGACGGTGAGGTATGCGGTTGCCGGCCACAGGGCCATGGCCTCCGAGAACGACCGGGTCGAGCCGTCGGAGATGACGAACACCCACGTGACGAGACCGAATCCGACGGCGACGATCAGGCACTCGTACAGTTCCTCCAGCCCGAACACCAGACCGTTCTCGTCGGCGGCCCGGGCGAACCCGATTGCGAGGATCGCGTAGCCCAGAAGGTAGGGCACGTCGGCAGCGGAGAACGTCGGCACCCGACCACCGTCGATCTTCATCACAGCTATCAGCGCGTCCCCGATGCCCCAGCTGCCGAAGCCGACGGCCATGTACTTCCACGTCCGCTTGTCCGGGCCGGGTTCACCCACGTAGCGATGCACGAAGGCGGCCACTGTGGCCGAGACCACGATTGCGTAGATCGCGTTCCGGGGTAATCCCTGCGGGGCAATCGCGTAGGCCACCACCGCAATCGCACCGAGACCCAGGAAGCGCGTCCACAACATGGTGGGCCGATCCTTCCTAGGCCGCTCGGTGCGTACCCCGAACGTACGCAACAGCCGATCGAACCCGACGTTTGACCTCGATTCGTCACCGAATCATCCGTAGATGGGTCAATTAACGAACTATTTCAAACCTGACGATCGTTCGCCAGTCTCACATCGGGCCCCGCGTCTGTTCAGCCCTCCAAAGACGCATCCAAAGTGATGTCGACGCCGGTCAGCGCCTTGCTGACGGGACACGTTTCTTTTGCGGCCTGAGCAGCCTTCGCAAACCCGTCTGCGTCGAGACCGTCGACCTCGCCTCGAACGGTCAGCTTGATACCCGTCAACTTGAACCCGGGCTGGTCGGGACCGAGCGAGACGTCGGCGGTGACCTCGAGGCTCTGCGGGGTACCACCCGCCTCGGCGATCAGGGCCGACAGCTGCATCGCGTAGCAACTCGAGTGAGCAGCTGCGATCAGTTCCTCGGGGCTGGTGGTGCCGTCGGCATTCTCGGCGGCGCGCTTGGGAAACGACACGTCGAAAGTCGCTGCGCCGGAACTGGACAGCTCGACCTGGCCGGAACCCTGCTCGAGAGTGCCGTTCCAAGCTGTGCGTGAGGTACGAGTTGGCATCGGACTTCAATCCTTTCGTTGTCGACCCTGTGTAGGACCGATACTCAGGCTAACGTCGGCGGCACGGCCGGGCCATCGAGTGCGGGAATCTCGACACGAAGGATGCAACAGATGAAGAAGTGCGTGTACGCACTCGCGATCGCGTCGACGGTGATCCTGGCGAGCGCAGTGGTGTCGACCCCGGTGGCGAGCGCCGATTCACTACGAGACTTCTACGACGCGCCCGTCCCGACCATCGCCGCAGCGGCCCCCGGCGAGGTGGTGCGGACAAAGCCGGTCACCTCACCCAAGGGATTCGGATTGGGCTTCGACATCGAACGCATTCTCTATCGGTCCAACGACACTCACGACCACCCCATGGTCGTGTCCGGGTACTCCATGACCCCCACCGCTCCGTGGCCTGGCCCCGGCCCGCGGCCGGTGATCGCCTACGCGCCCGGCACCTCCGGCATGGCCGACCGCTGCGCTGGATCGGCCGTTCTCGGCACCGTCGGGTCGTCCCCGGCCATCCTGCCGCTGCTCCTGGCCGGATACCGCGTCGTCGCAACCGACTACCAGGGGCTGGGCACTCCCGGCGGACACACGTATCTGAACCGGCTCGCCTCGGGCCGCGCTCTGCTGGACGCAGCCAGAGCGGCAGACGCCGACCCAGCCACCCCGGTCGTGTTGTTCGGCTACTCCGAAGGCGGATTCGCGTCGGGAGCCGCCGCCGAACTCGCTGCCACGTACGCCCCGGACCTCGATATCGTCGGGGCGTATGTCGGTGCACCACCGGCAGATCCGACGCTCAACATCGACAACCTGGACAACACGACTCTCGGCAGCGCCGTACTCTTCGCCGTCGACGGCATGATCAACTCCTACCCGGAACGAGCGGAGAACATCCGCAGCTTCTTCGACTCCGACGGCGTCGCCGCGCTCGATGCCGCGCAGAACTGGTGCACCACCGACCCCGCGGCCACCGAGATCGTGCACACCAGCGAGCTCACCCGGGACGGCCGACCACTGATCGAGCAGCTGAGCAACCCAGCTTTCGTCGAGGTGACCGCAGCGAACACCGTCGGCCGCATCGCCCCCGCCATGCCGGTGTACCTGTCGCATGCGGTCGAGGACGACACCGTCCCCGTCGAGCAGAGTCGAACTCTGCTCGAGCGCTGGCAGGATCTGGGTGCCCGGATCACCTACCGCGAGTACGAGTTTCCAGCCATCCCTTACAAGGGTGCGAACCACCTCCCCGGGTCTCTGGCCGCATACTCCGACGTCCTGCCCTGGATCGCCGACCTCGTGCGCTCGAGCTGATCTCAGGTGTGAAATCAGGGTGTTCACCGAGGCGTCGACCCCGGTGACGTTGGTTCACTCCATCCATGCGAATCGTGCACGCCCTCTTGACCGTCGCAGCAGTCCTGACCGCATCGCCTACCTTGCCCGGTGGTGAGACCGCGTCGGATGTCGAGGTCGTCGCCCAGGAATTGGGCCTGCCGGGAGTGGCTTTTCGAGTGGTCTCCGAACGTGAGGTCATCGAGAACGTCGAATACGGGGTGGACGGACACGGTGCGCCGATCGATGACGGCACGCCGTTCGTCTGGGGTTCGGTGTCGAAGTCGGTGACGGCGGCGACGGTGCACTCTCTCGCCTCGCAACATCGCCTCGATCTAGGTGGCACCGTGAATTCGGTTCTCCCGGAGAGCGATTCGATCCTTCCCGACGACGTCACGATCACCGACCTGATCCACCACACCAGCGGACTCCCCCACGACGTCGCCCGACTCGATGTGTGGGGACGAACCGACCGGGCACTCGACGTCGTGCCCACCCTCGACGTCACCGCTGCCGAGCGCGGCACTTTCCGATACTCCAGCCTGAATTACCTACTGCTGCAGGCCATCGTCGAAAAGATCACTGCCGAACCGTTTGCGAACGTCGTGGCTCGTGAAACCGGAGTGCACACCGTGAGTGCCGTCGCACCCGGACACGTTCCGTTCTTCGGATTACCCCGACGTGTCGACACCGGGATAGATGCCGCCGGACTCGGCTACGGCTACCTCGGTGGTTCGATCGACGAACTCTCGCGTTACGCAGCGCGGCAACTGGCCGACCCGGCGTCGAACAGACTCGACCCGGTGCCGACCGGCTCGGGCACGGCATACGGAGACGGGTGGTACGTCGAAACGTTGCCCGACGGTACCGAAATGCGATGGCATTCCGGAGCGGTTCCCGGCTACTTCACGCACGTTGCGCTGATTCCCGAACGCCATCTGGCCGTGGTGTTCGCGGCCAACAGATACGGCGAACTGGAGGCCGAAAACCTGGCGTCGGCGGCCCGCTCACTCGTCCTCAACCGACTCGGAATCGACGAGCCCCGCAGCACCGGCCTCGGCATGTACGAGATCGCGCTGATCGCGTCGAGCACACTCGCGGTGTTGCTGGCACTGTGCGCAGGCCGAATCCTGCTTCGCATCAGGACTGCCCCGGGTCGATGGGCACCTGCGCACATCCTGATGGCCGTCATTGCCGGCGGAACGCTGTACTTCGGGATGCCGATGCTCACCGGTACCCCCATCTCGACCCTTTCCCGCTGGGCCCCGGATGTGACCCTGTTGTTCTGGATCGTGCTGGCCGAACTTGCGATCATCGCTGGTGCTCTCGCCGCCCGGGCACTCCGTCAATGGACCACTGCACACGTCTGAACGGTGCAACGGTCCATTCACGCCGAGTCAGCTTCTGCGTGAATGAACCCTTGCAGACGTCTGAAGAGTGCAAGGGTCCATTGACGCGAACGGGGCGGACGCCGGGTGGACACACGACAACGGGCGACCCTCCGAAGAGGATCGCCCGTTGTGTGGAGCTGGTAGAACTTACTCGCTGTCGCTGTCTCCGGTGGCCTTGGCCAGATCGACCGGGACCTCGTCGGGGACGATGATGGCCTTCTTCTCACCGCGGAACGTGAACTTCGCGTCCTCGCCTGCGCCTTCGCCGTCCCAGTTCTCGACGTCGACCAGGATGATCTGGCCGGCTTCGATTTCGCCGAAGAGGATCTTCTCCGACAACTGGTCCTCGATCTCGCGCTGGATGGTGCGACGCAGTGGCCGCGCACCCAGGACGGGGTCGAATCCGCGCTTGGCGAGCAACGACTTCGCCTTCTCGGTGACCTCGATCGCCATGTCCTTGTTCTTGAGCGCACCTTCGACTCGGTTGAGCATGAGATCGACCATCTGGATGATCTCGTCCTTGGTGAGCTGGTGGAACACGACGATGTCGTCGATACGGTTCAGGAACTCGGGGCGGAAGTGCTTCTTCAGCTCGTCGTTGACCTTGAGCTTCATCCGCTCGTAGTTCGAGCCGGTGCCTTCGCCCGAGGAGAAGCCGAGGCCCACTGCCTTCGAGATGTCCGAGGTACCGAGGTTCGAGGTGAAGATCAGCACGGTGTTCTTGAAGTCGACCGTGCGTCCCTGGCCGTCGGTGAGACGACCGTCTTCCAGCACCTGCAGGAGCGTGTTGTAGATCTCCTGGTGGGCCTTCTCGATCTCGTCGAACAGCACGACGGAGAACGGCTTGCGGCGAACCTTCTCGGTGAGCTGGCCACCCTCTTCGTACCCAACGTATCCGGGAGGAGCACCGAACAGACGCGAGGCGGTGAAGCGGTCGTGGAACTCGCCCATGTCGATCTGGATCAGCGCGTCATCCTCACCGAAGAGGAAGTTCGCGAGAGCCTTCGACAGCTCGGTCTTACCGACACCGGACGGGCCGGCGAAGATGAACGAGCCCGACGGACGCTTCGGGTCCTTCAGACCTGCACGGGTACGACGGATCGCCTTCGAGACGGCCTTGACTGCCTCGACCTGACCGATGATCCGCTTGTGCAGCTCGTCCTCCATGCGGAGCAGACGAGTGGTCTCTTCCTCGGTGAGCTTGAAGACGGGGATGCCGGTCCAGTTGCCCAGAACCTCGGCGATCTGCTCGTCGTCCACCTCGGCGATAACGTCGAGATCGCCGGAGCGCCACTGCTTCTCACGCTCGGCACGCTGACCGACGAGGGTCTTCTCCTTGTCGCGCAGGTTCGCAGCCTTCTCGAAGTCCTGTGCGTCGATGGCCGATTCCTTCTCCCGGCGCGCGTCGGCGATCTTGTCGTCGAACTCGCGCAGGTCCGGCGGCGCGGTCATCCGGCGGATGCGCATCCGCGCGCCCGCCTCGTCGATGAGGTCGATTGCTTTGTCGGGCAAGAACCGATCGTTGATGTACCGGTCGGCCAACGTGGCGGCCGCGACGAGTGCACCGTCGGTGATCGAGACGCGGTGGTGTGCCTCGTAGCGATCGCGCAGACCCTTGAGGATCTCGATGGTGTGCTCGACGGTCGGCTCGCCGACCTGGACGGGCTGGAAACGACGCTCGAGTGCGGCATCCTTCTCGATGTACTTGCGGTACTCGTCGAGGGTGGTGGCACCGATCGTCTGCAGCTCACCACGAGCCAACTTCGGCTTGAGGATCGACGCGGCATCGATGGCACCTTCGGCAGCACCCGCGCCGACGAGCGTGTGCAGCTCGTCGATGAACAGGATGATGTCGCCGCGGGTGTTGATCTCCTTGAGCACCTTCTTCAGGCGCTCCTCGAAGTCACCGCGGTAACGGCTGCCGGCCACGAGCGAGCCGAGGTCGAGGGTGTAGAGCTGCTTGTCCTTGAGCGTCTCGGGAACTTCGCCGTTGACGATGGCCTGCGCCAGTCCCTCGACGACGGCCGTCTTACCGACACCGGGCTCGCCGATCAGAACAGGGTTGTTCTTGGTACGACGCGAGAGCACCTGCATGACGCGCTCGATTTCCTTCGCGCGACCGATGACCGGGTCGAGCTTGCCTTCGAGTGCTGCCTGGGTGAGGTTGCGACCGAACTGATCGAGGACCAGTGACGTGGACGGGGTGCCCGCCTCGCCGCGGCCGCTGCCGCTCTCGGACGGCTCCTTGCCCTGGTAACCGGACAGCAGCTGAATGACCTGCTGGCGTACCCGGTTGAGGTCGGCTCCGAGCTTGACCAGAACCTGAGCTGCGACGCCTTCGCCTTCGCGGATCAGGCCGAGCAGGATGTGCTCGGTGCCGATGTAATTGTGGCCGAGCTGCAGTGCTTCACGCAGACTGAGCTCGAGTACTTTCTTGGCGCGCGGGGTGAACGGGATGTGACCGGACGGAGCCTGCTGGCCCTGGCCGATGATCTCCTCGACCTGGCTGCGTACTCCTTCGAGGGAGATGCCCAGCGACTCGAGAGACTTGGCGGCGACGCCTTCGCCCTCGTGGATGAGGCCGAGCAGAATGTGCTCCGTGCCGATGTAGTTGTGGTTGAGCATCCGGGCTTCTTCTTGAGCCAGGACGACAACACGCCGCGCGCGATCGGTGAACCTCTCGAACATCGCTCTCCCTCACTTCTTGGTGGGTGGTAGCTCGCCCACCAGTTCTTCTAGCGCCGCAGTGTCCATACGCTGAGGTCGCTTGTGCATTTGAAGGTAAGACTGGTACTCACTGTAGTTGGCCGACGTTACGAACGCCGACCCTCCACCCCTGAAATGCTGCGCGACCGCCCGCAAATACGGACTGCCTTGCCTGCTTACTGTTCATAACGCAGGCACAATGCAAAACGTTTCCCATTCGATGTCCGCTGCTGGCGAACAGCGCTGTACCGACCGATCAGGCCTGGGAGGGCTTGACGATCGGAAACAGGATCGTTTCGCGGATGCCGAGGCCGGTCAGCGCCATCAACAGACGGTCGATGCCCATGCCCGTTCCGGTGGTCGGCGGCATGCCCTGCTCCATCGCGGCGAGGAAGTCCTCGTCCAGAACCATCGCCTCGTCGTCGCCCGCCGCAGCCTGACGAGCCTGGTCCTCGAAACGCTCGCGCTGGATGATCGGGTCGATCAACTCGGAGTATCCGGTCGCCAGCTCGAATCCGCGAACGTACAGGTCCCACTTCTCGGTGACGCCGGGCTTGCTCCGGTGCTGCCGCGTCAGCGGGGACGTCTCGACGGGGAAATCGCGAACGAACGTCGGCTCGGTCAACGCGTCACCCACCTGGTGTTCCCACAGCTCCTCGACCAGCTTGCCGTGGCCGTAGATCGGGACGCCGTCCTTGCGCGGCACGTCCAGCCCGACCTTGTCCGCGATCGCGAGCAGTTCGTCGACGGTGGTGTCGGGGGTGACGTCGAACCCGAGCGACTCCGACAACGACGGGTACATCTCCAGCGTCGTCCATTCTCCGCCGAGGTCGTAGGTGGTGCCGTCGGGCAACGTCACGACCGTGGATCCGAGCGCGGCCATGGCCACCTCTTGAACGAGCTCACGCGTCATCTTCGCCGAATCGTCGTACGTGCCGTAGGCCTCGTACGTCTCGAGCATCGCGAACTCCGGCGAGTGCGAGGAGTCGGCACCTTCGTTACGGAAGTTGCGGTTGATCTCGAATACCTTCTCGATGCCGCCCACGACGCATCGCTTGAGGAACAGCTCCGGCGCGATCCGCAGGTAGAGATCGGTGTCCATGGCATTGGAATGGGTAACGAACGGCCGGGCCGCGGCACCGCCGTGCAGCGTCTGCAGCATCGGTGTCTCGACTTCGAGGAAGCCGCGACGCTCGAGCGCGTTGCGTAGTTCGCGAACCACGGCGATGCGCTTGCGCGCAGTTTCACGCGAGGTCGGGTTGGTGATCAGATCCAGGTAACGCTGCCGGATGCGCGTCTCTTCGCTCAGTTCCTTGTGCGCGACGGGCAACGGCCGCAACGACTTCGACGCGATCTGCCACGCGTCTGCCATGACCGAGAGCTCGCCGCGACGGGAGCTGATCACCTCTCCGTGCACGAACACGAAGTCGCCGAGGTCGACATCGGCCTTCCATGCTGCGAGGGCGTCCTCGCCGACGCCGGCCAGGCTGATCATCGCCTGCAGCTGGGTACCGTCGCCCTCCTGCAGCGTGGCGAAGCACAGCTTGCCGGTGTTGCGGACGAAGATGACGCGGCCGACGACTCCCACGATGAGACCGGTGGTCGTGTCGGCCTCGAGCTCGGGAAACTCGGTGCGGATCTCGAGCAGGGAATGGGTCCGCGGAACCGACACCGGGTACGCCTCGACCCCGCGCTCGAGCAGCGCAGCGCGCTTGGCACGACGAATCCGTAGCTGCTCCGGGGTGTCGTCGGCGGGCTGGGTAGAAGCTGTATCACTCACGCGCACATACTTTACAGTCCGAGCGTGTAAGGACGGTCAGTGCGCTGCGACGGCCTCTGCCTCACGAACACAGTGCTTGGCCTGCGTCAACACTCCGAGCAGCCCGGCCGATTTGAGGGCCTGATAGCCGCCGACCAGATCGGTGGCCTTGTGCAGACCCAGCAACTTGAGCGACGCGGCCGCGAGCGAGGAGGTGTAGCCCTCGGAGCAGATGACGATCCACTCGACGTCGTGGTCGGTGGCGATCGCCAGACGCGCGTCGCTGGTGGGATCCAGACGCCATTCGAGAACGTTGCGTTCGATGGCCAGCGCGCCGGGCAGCGTTCCCTCGACGGCACGCTGGGCCTGCGGGCGAATGTCGATCACGACGGCACCGCGGTCGACTGCGTCGCGCAGCTCGAAGACGGTGATGCGGTCGATGGCCTCGCGAGCGGATTCGAGCATGTCGACGATGGTCATGGTGTGGATGGTCATCGTGTGGCCTTCTCGGGTTCGTCGGTGAGCTCGCTGCGGGTGCGGCGCAGAGTCGCGCGCTCTGTCACTTCGTAGTAGGACATCGCCGTCAGTGGCGGTGAGTATGCGTGCACGCTGAGAGTGGGCCCGGTCGTGGTAGACGCCGGATCGTGCATCACGTCGTGCACCCATCCCAGCGGGAAGGCCGCCTGATCTCCAGCGTCGAGATGACGCTCCTTCAGTTCGGTTCCTGCCCAACGATATTCGAGCAGGGACCCACTCAGGACGGTCAGTGCACCGAGCGATCCGGCGTGATCGTGCAGTTCGGTGGATCGCTCGGGAACCCAGCTGATCAACCAGAGGTCCAGATCGTCGTCGGAGTGCAGTCGAGTGGCCCAGCGCTCGTCGGTAGGCCACAGCCCACCGCCGGGCAGCAGGTGGTCGAAACGACCTTCGAGGACGTCCGATGCGCCTTGGTCGGTGATCCGCAGCAGGTCGGGAGGACGCAGCCGCGTCGGCAACGTCGAGACCGATCGCGAGGACAATGCGGGTCGGGAGGGTGCAGAAAATACAGGTGTGGAAAGCATGAAGCTCTACTCCAGGGGTGTGTGACGAACGAGGCAGCGGTCAGCCTCGACAACACTCCTGGGTGGCCATGCACGTCATCACGCCGACGATTCTGACACACGAACGCCCGATGCGCTACCCACTCACCGAAACATTCAGCGCGGACGCCGTTTTGCCATGTTTCGTTCGTAGACCAGTCGCAGCCCTTCGAGCGTCAGGTCCGGTTCGTGGTGCTCGATGGTGGTCGACTCGGGCAGGATCAGCGCCGCGATGTCTCCGGTGCCGATGACCGCGACGTCCGTACCGGTAACCTCCGGCACCTCGCGCCTGATCCGTCCGACGAGACCGTCCACCAGGCCCGCGAACCCGAAGATGGTGCCCGACTGGATGCATTCTACGGTGTTCTTGCCCAGCACCGACCGCGGTCGGATCATCTCCACCTCGCGCAGCGTGGCGGTGCGGGTCGACATCGCCCACGCCGACATTTCGAGTCCGGGCGCAATGGCACCGCCGAGGAATTCCCCTTTGGCGGATACTACGTCGACGCAGGTGGTGGTCCCGAAATCCACCACGATGCACGCCGAGTCGTACAGATCATGCGCGGCAAGGGTATTGACGATCCGATCGGCTCCGACTTCTTTCGGGTTGTCCACCAGCAGCGGAACGCCGGTCCGGACGCCGGGTTCGACGACCACGTGCACCACATGATCCCAGTAGCGCGTGAGCATGGTGCGCATCTCTCGAAGCACCGACGGCACCGTCGACAGCGCGGTGATGCCGGTGATCTGTTCCGAATCGGCTCCGAGCAACCCACGCAACATCAACGCCAGCTCGTCGGCCGTCACATGAGGGTCGGTTCGAATGCGCCAGTCCCGCAGCAGCTTCGAGTGATCACCGGTGCCGGTGAACAGCCCGACCACGGTGCTGGTGTTGCGCACATCGATCGCGAGGAGCATCGAATCAGACCAGCACGGAATCGGCCCGGAGATCGCGCGGCGTGATCAGACCCGAGCCCGCAGGCGCATGAGCCGGGTCGCTGCCGAGTTCGACCGGCCGGTTCTTCTCGTCGACGAACACGACCCGAGGCGCGTAGTCGGCGACTTCCTGCTCGTTCATCACTCCGTAGGCGATCAGAATGACCAGGTCACCTGGGTTCACCAAATGCGCTGCAGCTCCGTTGATTCCGATGACTCCGCTGCCGCGTTCACCGGTGATCACATAGGTTTCCAGCCGAGCCCCGTTGTCGATATCGACGATGGTGACCTGCTCGCCTTCGAGCAGATCGGCGGCCTCCATCAGATCCTCATCGACAGTCACCGAGCCCACGTAGTGCAGGTCTGCATGCGTGACGGTGGCGCGATGGATCTTGGACTTCATCATGGTACGAAACATCGTGTCACTCTCCACTTTTCGGATCGTCAGGGTACTCCAAAAACCCGGTGCCGACTGCGACACCGACGTTGTCGATCAATCTCGTGGTACCGACCTTGGCCGCCACGAGCAGTCTGCCGTCTCCACGTTCGGGAGCCGGCCCGAGATGCGGGTCTCGTACCTCGAGGTAATCGACCTGAACCAGCGGTGCCTCGTCCAGAACGGCACGCGCAGTGGCGATGATGGCCTCGGTGCCGCCTGCCGCAGCGTGTGCCCCGGCCACCAGCGCGGCCGACAGCGCCATCGCCGCATCACGCTGCTCGGTATCGAGATACCGATTACGCGAGGACAGTGCAAGACCGTCCTGCTCGCGGACCGTCGGTACCCCGATGACGGCGACGTCGAAATTCAGATCTCGCACCATCTGCCGGATCAGAGTCAGCTGCTGGTAGTCCTTTTCCCCGAAGTACGCGCGATGGGGAGCCGCGATCTGCAACAGTTTGGCGACGACGGTGAGCATGCCCGCGAAATGCGTTGGCCTACTGCCGCCTTCGAGTTCTGCGCCGAGCGGTCCGGGATTGACGGTGGTGCGCGGTCCCGCCGGATACATGTCCGATACCGACGGCGCGAAGACCAGCTCGACGCCCTCCTCGCGGAGCAGCGCGACATCGGCGTCGAGGGTTCGTGGGTAGGCATCGAGATCCTCGCCGACCCCGAACTGAAGGGGGTTGACGAAGATCGACACGATGACCACCGCACCGGTGAGCTTGGCCTGACGCACCAATTGCAGGTGACCGGCGTGCAGCGCGCCCATGGTCGGCACCAGCGCGACCTGCTTCCCGACACCCCGTAGGGCCTTGGACACCGACGTGATCACCGCGGGATCGTGGTGAACTGTCAACTGCCCCTTGGTGTAGCTACCCGCGAGGGTCATTGCTTCCCTTCCAGAAGTTCGATCAGGTCTGCCCTGGCACCGATGCGCTGCGCGGAACGAAGAGACAGCGCCCGATACCCGGCAGCGATGCGAGGATCGACGGTCCCCAGCACGTCGAGGTGCTTACCGACGGCGGCGGTATCGCCTCGGGCCACCGGGCCGGTGAGCGCCGATTGCCCGTTGCGCAGTGCATTGTCCAGCGCCGCTTCGAGCAATGGAGCCAGAACACGCTCGGGCACACCACGTTCGGCGTCGGAACCAGGAAAACCTGGTCCGGCCAACGCAACTCGAAGCGCTTCGACCGCGTCGACCACAAGGGTGACGAGGTGATTGCTACCGTGCGCGAGCGCAGCGTGGTAGAGCGCCCGATTGTTCTCGGCCACATGCACCGGCTCGCCGCCGATCTCGAGCACCAGAGCCTGCGCGACGGCGTATCCGATCTCGTCACTCGCGGTGATCCCGAAACACGCCGCCGTCATCCGGTCCGTGTCCTCGGCTCTGCCGCTGAACGTCATGGCCGGATGGATCGCGAGAGGCACGGCACCGAGGGCGGCCAGTGGTTCGAGGACCGAGACGCCGTTCGCACCGGAGGTGTGCACCACCAATTTGCCGGGCGCCACCGCTCCCGTTGCTGCCAGTCCGGCAACGATCGATGCCAGTTCACTGTCCGGCACAGCAAGAATGAGCAGTTCTGCGCGGCGAGCGACGTCGTCGACCGGCAGAACCTGCGACTCCGGCAAACGGTCGCGCACCCGAGCGAGCGACGCGTCCGACACAGCGGCAGCACCGACGACAACGTGTCCGACGCGTTCGAGCGCCTCACCGAATGCAGTACCTACCCGCCCGGCCGAGACGACACCCACCGTCAATCGAGCTGGAGACAGACCACCAGTGAACCCTGATGAGGTCACCGAAAACTTCCTCTCGTTCGTTCCAGTCCCGCTCGGCGGGTACCAGACGTCCTGCAGGGAACAATAGCGACAGCGGCACCGACGGTGCCATGGAAAACCAGTGTGATCTGGTTCTCAGTCTGCGCGACGGCGACGACGCCGCGTGCCTGCGTCGGTGGTCGTCGTGTCGGCCGAGTCGCCGCCGGCCAGACCGGCCATGATCTCGGCGACGGAACGGCCGTTCGAGTGTGCGCCGGTGGCATCCTCGTCGGTCGACTCTGCGCGCCTACGACCGCGCCGAGGCGAACTGGAAGTATCCACGGCCGAAGTCTCGTGGTCGCGATCGGCCGAGAAGAACGCATCCGCCGATTCACGCAACGCACTGCGGGACGCCGGGTAGGCGTCGCCGTCCTGGGCCGAGTCCGATCCGTACGCAGGACCGGAAACGTAGTCCGCTGCAGGCTCGGTCTCGGAATACTCGGGCTGATCAGGCTCGACGGGGGTCGAGAACTCGGGGGCCTGAACTTCAGGGGCCTGAAACTCGGGGGCCTGGTACTCCTCGGCCACGTCGTTCTCGGCCTCGTACGTTTCCGCGGCGGGCTGAGGTTCGTAGTCCTGCGCGTCCGGCTCCGCTGCCGGCGGACGCGTCTGCTCGAAGTTGTACGCCGTGAACGGCGAGCTGGGCGGAGTGACTCGCGCGGCCGGCCTCGGCGCGCCGTACGGACGCGGTCGCGCTGCTGGGCGCTCGAAAGCATCGACCTCGTCCACCGCTGTTGCCGTCGCGTCGTAGCTCGGCTCCTCGGTCTCGAACGAGTTCTCGGCGTACGAACCCTGCGCGGCGGTGGCCTGCGGCATCTCGTCCGGTCCTTCGGGGTACACCACCGACGTCTCGGCCGTGACCGGCTCGTCGTAGGGAGTTCCGACACCGTTGCTGTTCCCACCACCGGGGATGTACAAGCCGGACGGCGCAGGCTGGTAGCTGTCGTATCGCCGACCGCCGAGTTCCTGCATTCTCATCGCCTCGGCCCGCAACGCGACGCGTTCGGTCGGCAGATTGCCGTCGAACAGCACCTGCAGGTTCTGGCGGAGTGCGGCGAGTTCGTTGCGCAATGCTGCGACTTCGTCGATCTCCATTCGCGATTCGCTACGAACCCGGGCCTCGACGCTCATCTCGTACTCGCGTCGCGCCGAAATCTCACGGGCCAACTGCAACTCGTAGACCGTCTGCAGATCCTTGGCCTTGGTCTGGTCCGCAGCCGATTCCCGGCGGTACTTGGTCATTGCGAAAGCACCGATCACGGCAGCCCACAGCGCGGAGAGAACACCGACCCTCATCCACTGAACACTCTCGGTGAACAACAGGAACACACTGGCGACGATGCCGAACACGACGAGCGCCGCAAGAAACAGCTGGCTCGCACTACGCCTGTTTCGGCGCCCCTTCTTTGCGCGAGTCTGATCTGTCATGTTCACAAGGGTAACTGGCAACCCGTTCGCAAATAGTCATCCTCGGCCGATCGCTTACACAACCGAGGTAACAATCAAATGTTTCGTGCGTTACCGGGAACGCTCGTCGTCCCGATCTTTCGGGGTTCGGCAACACTGCTCGAGCCACACCGCTGCACCGACGACGGCCACTCCCGCAACCAGCGCCACCATCGCCCCGACCCGATCGGACGACGCGGCCCGCACCGTCGTGGCACGCGGCATCACATACACCAGAAATCCGACACACACCCCGACGACAGCCGTCCCCACCAGCATCGATGCCTTCGCCAGCACCAGTGCCCTGTACACCGTCAACGGATTCAGATCGTGCAGACCGGTGCCCACGCGGTGCTCCGCGATGCGATTGCGGACGATCACCGCGGTCACCACTTCCACCACCGCCACCAGATACAACGACGCCCCGGCGTACACCGGAATCGGCGGTAACGAACCGTAGAAAACCCGGACCAGCAGCCAGGTGCCGACCGAGGCGACCAGGAAAATACCCAAGACATCCCCGACCTTGGTGGGATTGGTCACCACAGGCGATCACCGATGCCGTCGAGACGTACGACTCCGGCACGCTCCTCCGCACTCAATCGCGACAGCAACTCGGTCACCGGCACATCCTCGTCACCGACGCGCAAGGTGGCGTCGGGTTCGACATCCAGCCACGGCAGCAGCACGAACGCCCGCTCGTGCGCGCGGGGATGCGGCAGTAGTAGTCGAGGGTCCTCGCTGATCACGTCGTCGCACACGATCACGTCGACGTCGAGGCTGCGTGGCCCCCATCGCTGTACGCGAACGCGATCCGCCGCTTCCTCGAGTTGCTGCCCCAGGCGCAACCAGTCCCAGGGGTCGTACGCGTCGTCCTCGGCCACCAGGGCCGCATTGAGAAAATCCTGCTGCTCGACGCCACCCCAGGGCGCAGATCGGTACACGGCCGAACAGGCCACCAGTCGCGATCCCAATTCTGTTGCCACAGAACGTAAGTGACCGAGCGAGTCGCCGATGTTACTGCCGATCGACAGCACCGCACGCGTCACGTCCGCTCCCGGTACGCCACCACGGCCACGTCCTCGAACGACAGTGGGATGGGGGCAGACGGCTTGTGCAGCACTACTTCCACCGCGTCGACGCGGGAATCGTATGCCAGCACCACCTCGGCGATCTCGGCCGAGACCGTCTCGATCAGGTCCCTGGAAGGTCCCGAGATCACGGCCGCGGCACGTTCGGCCAGTTCGCCGTAGTGCAGCGTCTCGGTCAGATCATCGGTCTCGGCTGCGGGACGAAGACTCATCCACACGGTGATGTCGACGACGAAGTCCTGACCGTCACGCTTCTCGAAGTCGAAGACTCCATGATTACCGCGGACCGTCAGGCCACGTAGTTCGATGCGGTCGCCGCGACGCGTTCCGAGACCGTCGCGGCCACTGCTCTCGCTCATGCCCGATCACCCTGCCATGCCTTGACGACGGCGACCGCGTCGAGTGACGCCTGGACGTCGTGCACCCGCACGCCCCAAGCGCCACCTGCGACAGCGAGTGCCGATACGACAGCCGTGGCGATCTCGCGTCCGTCCGGTGGTCGAGGCGAACCGTGTTCGTCGGCCAGAAGCGACCCGAGGAAGCGTTTGCGAGAAGCACCGACGAGTACCGGAAACCCGGCCGCCACCAGCTCGGGTAGGCCGCGAAGCAGTTGCCAGTTGTGCTGGGCGTTCTTGGCGAAGCCGAGGCCGGGGTCGAGCACGAGCGCCGATTCGTCGACGCCCGCGGCCATCGCACGATCGACCTGTTCCAGTAGTTCGCTGCGTACGTCGGCAACCACGTCGTCGTACCGGTCGGCCGGACCGGAGTGCCGATACTCGGACCCGGCGGCCCGCCAGTGCATCAGGATCCACGGCAACCCGCCGTCCGCGACCACCCCGGCCATGGCCGAATCGGCTCGTCCGCCCGATACGTCGTTCACTATCGACACGCCTGCCTCGATGGCGGCCTCGGCGACCGAGGCGCGCATCGTATCGACACTGGTCACCACGCCTTCTGCGGCCAGCGCAGCGATCACCGGCACCACACGCTCGGCCTCGAGAATCGGATCGATCCGGTCGGCCCCTGGACGCGTCGATTCACCACCGATGTCCACGACGTCGACTCCGCGGCGATGCATCGCCAACCCGTGCTCGACGGCGGCGTCGACGTCGAGGTACCGACCGCCGTCGGAGAAGGAATCGGCAGTGACGTTGAGAACGCCCATGACGACGGGGGCCGAGGGGATACTCCTCGCAAGACTCATCGGGTATCGACCGGTCGCGTCATTTCCGCAGAATCAGGTCCAGTGCTTCCGAACGCGATGCCGCGCTGGACTGCAGCAGACCGCGCACGGCCGAGGTGGTGGTGCTGGCTCCCGGCTTGCGAATTCCGCGCATCGCCATGCACAGGTGTTCGGCCTCGATGACGACGATCGCTCCGCGCGGGTCGAGCTTGCGCATCAGGGCGTCGGCGATCTGACTGGTCAGACGTTCCTGCACCTGAGGGCGCTTGGCGTACATGTCCACCACGCGCGCCAGTTTCGACAGGCCGGTGACCTTGCCGCTCTTGCCGGGGATGTATCCGACGTGTGCGACGCCATGGAACGAGACCAGGTGGTGCTCGCACGTGGAGTACATCGGGATGTCGCGGACGAGTACCAGTTCCTGATGACCCTCGTCGAACGTCGTGTTCAACGCCGTGTCCGGGTCGGTGTAGAGCCCGGCGAAGATTTCGCGGTAGGAACGCGCGACGCGGGCCGGGGTGTCGAGCAAGCCGGGGCGATCGGGATCCTCGCCGACGGCGATCAACAACTCACGTACTGCGGCCTCGGCGCGAGGCTGGTCGAAGACTGCCCCGGTGGCGTAGGCAACCGTCTGCTCGACCGCGCGCTGGTCGACTGCCGGGACTTCTGCCGAGTCGCTGGTCGACTCGTCGGTCCGATTGACTGACACGTGAACGTACCTCCGTTTGGGCTTCACGAATGTGACGGCTGGGCCCACCTGCAACGGTCCGAAGAGAACAATTGCGGATGAGCCCAACACAGTTCGAACGACGTGCTGGGCCGACCGTCACGATCGACCCAGCAAGCCTAATGACAGGCCTAGCGGTACGTACCCCCCGGCCCTTCCCAGCGGTGCGTCTGCGGACCTTCGTCGCCGTCGTCCTCGGCTCGCTCGTCGCGCCGCGAATCCTCGGACGAAGTGTCGCCGGAACGGTCGTCGCCGGGAAGCGGGTAGTTCTGCGACGGACCGGGCACCTGCCACGACGGGGCCGACGGCTCCTCGTGGGCGGAACCGTCCGGGTTCTCGCCGTACGGAGGCGCGTGTCGAGACGTCCGACCTTGATCCCGCGTATCCGGCCGGAACGGATCCGGCTGATACTGCGTCGGTTGGTACGCCTGTTGGCCGGTCGGCGGTTGGTACGACGGCGGCTGCTGATACGTCGGGTGCTGTCGGTAGGTCGGCTGGCCCTGAGGAGGCTCGTACCGATTCTGTTCCGGCCGATCCGATTCCGGCTGCTCACGACTCGGCTGGTTCTGGGCCGGTGGAGTGGTCGGGCCTTGGTAGCGCGGGACCGACGGCTGATCGCGCGGCGGCCAGCCCGGAGCAGACCATCCTGCCGGAGCGCCGTAATCGGGCCGTGAACCCGAGTTGGGGGCCGGCCGTGGTTCCGGTCTGCGATAGCCCTCGGAGTAGCCGCCCTCGTTGGGAGCACCACCGTTGGGAGCGCCACCGTAATTGCCGTTGGGGCCACCGCCGTTGTAGCCGCCACCATGCACCGGGCCGCCGTTGCTCGGGGCACCGTTGCTCGGAATCCCGTTGGTCGGGGCACCGTTGGTCGGGGCACCGTTCGTCGGGGCACCGTTCGTGGGAGCGCCGTTCGTCGGGGCACCGTTGACCGGGCCGCCGTTGTATCCGTTGCTTCCGTTCGGGTAGCCGCCCTTGCTCAGCTGCGGCGAACCGGAGTAGCTGGGCTGCGGAACCTGTTGCGGCGGAAGCTGTTTCGGAGCCGGCGGTACCGGAGGCCACGGCTCGCCGCGCTCGGCGGCGAGTTCGCGCGGAGTCTTCACCGGCGGCTTGTCCGAGGGCTTGCGGTCGCCGAAGTCGTTGAACAAGGTGATCCGTGGGCGCTTGGTGACGCTGTGGAAGATCTTCTCGAGGTCCTTGCGGGTGAGCGTCTCACGTTCGAGCAGCTCGGACGCGAGCGTGTCGAGCAGGTCGCGGTACTCGTTGAGGATGGCCCACGCTTCGGTGTGCGCAGCTTCGATGAGCTTGCGCACCTCCTCGTCGATCTCGCGGGCGACCTCGTGCGAGAAGTCGGACTGCTGGCCCATCGAACGGCCGAGGAACGGGTCGCCCTGTTCCTGCCCGTACCGAACGGCTCCGAGCTTGCTGCTCATGCCGTACTCGGTGACCATCGCGCGGGCGATCTTGGTGGCTTGGTCGATATCGGATGACGCACCGGTGGTCGGCTCGTGGAAGACGAGCTCCTCCGCCGCGCGGCCGCCCATGGCCATCACGAGACGAGCGATCATTTCCGACCGCGTCATCAGGCCCTTGTCGTCCTCGGGCACCGTCATCGCATGGCCGCCGGTACGACCGCGAGCGAGGATGGTGACCTTGTAGACCGGCTCGATATCGGGCATCGCCCACGCGGCGAGTGTGTGTCCACCCTCGTGGTACGCGGTGATCTTGCGCTCGTGCTCGCTGATGATGCGGCTCTTGCGACGCGGACCACCGACGACGCGGTCCACCGACTCCTCGAGGGAAGCCTCGGTGATGACGGTGCCGTTCTCACGCGCGGTGAGCAGCGCCGCTTCGTTGATGACGTTGGCCAGGTCTGCACCCGACATTCCGACGGTTCGCTTGGCGAGACCCTCGAGGTCGGCGTCCTGAGCAACGGGTTTGCCTGCCGAGTGCACCTTCAGGATTGCTCGACGGCCGGCCAGGTCGGGGGCACCGACCGGGATCTGCCGATCGAAGCGGCCCGGACGCAGCAGCGCGGGGTCGAGGATGTCGGGGCGGTTGGTCGCGGCGATGAGGATCACGCCGGTGCGCTCACCGAAGCCGTCCATCTCGACGAGCAACTGGTTGAGCGTCTGCTCGCGCTCGTCGTGCCCGCCGCCCATACCTGCACCGCGCTGGCGACCGACGGCGTCGATCTCGTCGACGAAGATGATGCAGGGGCTGTTCTGCTTGGCCTGTTCGAAGAGGTCGCGTACGCGGGATGCACCGACACCGACGAACATCTCGACGAAATCCGAGCCCGAGATGGTGAAGAACGGGACGCCCGCCTCGCCTGCGACGGCGCGTGCGAGCAGCGTCTTACCGGTTCCGGGAGGGCCGTAGAGCAGCACGCCGCGCGGAATCTTGGCACCGAGCGCTTGGTAGCGCGCCGGGTTCTGCAGGAAATCCTTGATCTCGTACAGCTCTTCGACAGCCTCGTCCGCACCTGCCACGTCGGCGAAGGTGGTCTTGGGCATGTCTTTCGTCAGCTGCTTGGCCTTGGACTTGCCGAAGCCCATGACTCCGCCGCGACCGCCACCCTGCATGCGGCTCATCACGAAGATGATCACGCCGAGGATCAGCACCATCGGAAGGATCAGCAGCAGGAAGGAGCTGAACCAGCTCTCCTGGGTGACGGTGGTGTTGTAGCTGTCGAGGCCCTGTGAGTCGACCTTGTCGAAGATCTGCTCGGACGCCGAGTCCGGGTACTTCGCGATGATCTTCGTCTCGTTGTCGGTGGCGTCGGAGGCCTCTTTGAGTGTCAGCCGAACTTGTTGCTCACGGTCGTCGATCTGCGCGGACTCGACGTTGCGATCATCGAGCTGGGCGATCGCCACCGAGGTGTCGACCGTCTTCCAGTCCCGCGTGTCGTTACCGAAGTAACTGAAGGCATAGATCACCAACAGAATGCCGAAAACGATGGCAAGATTTCGTATTACTGTCTTCCGATTCATACAGCTTCAGCCGACTCGGCCGTGTCCTTTCAGTCCGCTCCCGCGCGCTGGCTGCTCCCTGCCCGCCGGATACTCCAGGCTAGCGCGAGACTCGGACATCTGACTCGCTCATACCTGGCGCTCTGCGTCCACGCACCTGTTTGCGTCGACGCTTCTTCCCCTCCAACGACCGCACTCCCCCGGCAGTTCCCCACCTCTTCGGCACCCTATCCGCATCGATGGACCATTGCATACGTGTCGGCGCGGCAATGGTCCATTCACGCGGGGCGGTTCACGCGAACCGGGTGGACCGAACGACTCGGCTCAGCTGTAGACCTTGGGGTCCAGCAGACCGATGTACGGCAGATCTCGGTAGCGCTCGTTGTAGTCGAGGCCGTATCCCACGACGAACTCGTTGGGGATGTCGAAGCCCACGTTCGCGACTTCGACGTCGACCTTGATGGCGTCGGGCTTGCGCAGCAGCGTCACCACCGACAGCGAGGCAGGCGAGCGGGTCGCGAGGTTGCGCTTGAGCCAGCTCAGAGTCAGACCGGAGTCGATGATGTCCTCGACGATCAGCACGTGGCGTCCGGTGATGTCGCGGTCGAGGTCCTTGAGAATCCGGACGACGCCGGAGGACGACGTCGACGAGCCGTAGGAGCTGACCGCCATGAACTCGAGCTGCGCCGGGATGGGCAGCGCCCGGGCGAAGTCGGTCATGAACATGATCGCGCCCTTGAGGACGCCGACCAGGAGCAGGTCGCCTTCCGGGGAGCCTTCGGGATACCGCTTGGCGATCTCTTCTGCGAGTTCCGCAGTGCGCGCTTTGATCTGTTCCTCGGAAATGAGAACCGATTCGATGTCGCCCTCGTACACGGGGTTTCCCTTCATTCGTTCTCCAGGCCGACGCTCAGCCTGCCACGTCGACGCGAGCACACCAACCTGGCGTCGGGCGTTCCGCCTGGCAGGGCAACCCCGCCCTGGCCAGTCCACCGTACGACAAGGGCATCGACGGCTCGGAGCTGTCGATCGGTCGACGACGTCACTCCCCGGCCGAGCAACCATCGGCGCAGCACGCGGCGGCGTACTGCGGGGGCGAGCGTCTCGATCGCCGAGACCTCGATGTCCGGTCCGTCGGTGTCTGCAACGGACCCGGCAAGCGCGTCGAGCACGTCGCCGTCCTCACGCAACTGCTCGGCCGTCCGCGCGAGCGCAGCGGCGACGCCGCCGCCCAGCACGTCCTCGAGCAACGGCAACACCTCGTGGCGCAGCCGCACCCGAGTGAAATCGGTATCGGTGTTGTGCGGATCCTCGAACGGCTCGAGCCCCAGCTCGACGCACGCGGCCCGGGTGATCGCCCGCCTGACTCCGAGCAGCGGACGGCCCCACGGTGCGGCGAACGCCGTCATGCCAGCAATCGACCGCGGCCCCGATCCGCGGCCCAACCCGAGCAGCACCGTCTCGGCCTGATCGTCGAGAGTGTGCGCCACCAGCACCGACGCGTCGCCGCGGGCGAGATTCAACGCGTCGTACCTGGCTCTGCGGGCCGCTGCTTCCGTCCCTCCGGAACCGGTGACGTGCACCGGCAGAACCCGGGCATCGACCACACCCAACTCCAGCGCCCGCGCCGCCGCCGTCGCCGCGACCTCGGCCGAACCCTCCTGAAGACCGTGGTCGACGATCAGCGCACGCACGTTCGGGGCCTCGGCCGCGGTCGCGGCCGTCAAGGCGAGCGAATCCGCGCCACCGGACAAGGCAACGGCAACCGGACCGGGGTGCGCAACGAGCCACGCCCGCACCGCATGCCGAACCTCCAGCAGGGCAGGCCCCTCGGGCAATCTGGGTCGTTCCGCGGGCTCCACTCCCTCGGGCAAGAGCACTATCCCAGAACTCGCGCGATCCACGCGTCCGGGTTCTCGATCTCCGACAGCAGCGGCAGCGTGTCGGGGCCCGTCCACACGGTGTTGAAGCGCTCCATCCCCACCGCGGCGACGACGTGATCGACGAATGCCTTGCCGCGGACGTACTGCGCCATCTTAGCGTCCATCCCCAGCAATGCCCGGACGACGCGTTGGAGCGGGTTGACCTTGCGTCGTCGCCGTTGGTCGAATGCACCGCGAATCTGCGTCACGGTCGGCACGACGGCCGGCCCGACGGCGTCCATCACGTGGTCGGCGTGGCCTTCGAGCAGAGTACCGAGCACCAGGAGCCGATCGATGGCGTCGCGCTGCGGCTGGGGTTGGGTGGCGCGCAGCAGGCCGACGATGCCCGCGTCCTCCGATTTTGTGGTTCCGCTCGGATTCTTGCGGGCCTTCAACGCACCGGTCAACCGATTGGCGACGTCCGACAGTGGCTCGTCGGTGCCGTCGGAGAGCACCCCCACGTTCTCGCGCATGTAGCCGCCGAGCCACGGCGCGGAGGAGAACTGCACTCGGTGCGTCACTTCGTGCAGGCACACCCACAGGCGAAAGTCGCTGGGCGAGACGCGCAGTGCGCGTTCGACGGCAATCACGTTCGGTGCGACGAGCAGCAGCGTTCCGTTCTCCCCGGTGAACGGATCGTATTGTCCCAGAATGGCACTGGAGAGAAACGCCAGCATCGCGCCCGCCTGAAGTCCTGCGGGTCTTCCGCCGAGGAGCCCCGACGGTGGCGTGTCGTCGTCGTCCCCGGTGAGGTGCTTCATCGACGACGCGGCCGCGGCGATCCAGCCTGCTCGATCGACCACCTGGGCGTCGGGCACCGGGAGTCCGTCGGCCAGACCGGTGGTCTCGCGAACCGGTCCCTCGGCTCGAATCGACGCGGCGGCAAGCTCTTCCACGGCCGCATCGGCGGTGTAGCGCGAGGTGGCCGGACCCGGGCGGGCCAGCTTGGCCCCGGCCTTGGCGGCTACCGACCAATCGACCGCACCGGCGAACCCGGACGTGCTCTCGTTCTCGTCGGCACTTGCCGCTGATGCTGACTTCACTGGCATCCACACAATCTCAAGGTCGATGCCACGGCATCGAGGGCGGGGCGACTGACCTCGGGTGGCCGGTCGTTCGACATCAGCGCGAAGGTCAGCACACGGCCGTCGACATCGACGACGTATCCCGCGAGAGCGCTTGCATTGGAGAGGGTTCCGGTTTTGGCCCGCACCCAACCCGCTCCGGTTCGATCCCCCGAGGCATACCGATCCGACAGCGTTCCGGTGGCTCCGGCGACGGGCAGGTAGTCGAGCATCGGACGCAATGTCGGCTGTTCGGTTCCGGCGGCCGAGGTCAGCACCTGATCGAGCAGTCGGGCCGGGATCTTGCCGTCCACCGACAGCCCACTGGCATCCTCCAGGGCCAACCCGGCCATGTCGAAACCTGCCGTGTAGAGAGTCTGTCCGATGGCCGCCACCGCGCCGGAAAAGCTTGCTGCCGTGTTCATGTCGATCGACAGTTCGCGGCCGACCGCCTCGGCGAGGACGTTGTCGGAGCGATAGATCATCTGCTGCAAGCGGTTTCGCAACGGGGCGGACTGCACCGACGCCAGCTGGTCGGCGCCCTCGGCGGCCGTACCCGTCGTCACCGCCGCCGGATCGACGCCCAGTCCTGCCGCCAGTGCGCGGCCCGCGTCGAGCGCCGGAGTGGTGCTGCGGGGTGACTCGTCGACGAGCGGATCGGACCTTCCGCCGTCGAGCATGATCGGTTCGATCGGGGTGATGGAACCGGCGGCGATGTCGGCTGGAAACCAGCCCTGCGCCATGGTGTCGCCGGAGTAGATCGAGGTGTCGACGCTGATGCTGCGTACCGTCGTTCCGCTGCGGCGGATCTGCTCCACGAGATCGTCGATGCGGGCCGCACCTGGATAGAACCCGACGGTGCCGACCGGCAGTGCGGTGAGCGTGGGGTCTCCGCCCGCGATCAGCACGATGTTTCCTTCGCTGCTGCCCTGGACGACGCGAGTGGTGACGCGGTGGTCGGCCGGGAGCGCGAGCATCGCCGCGGCCGCGGTGAGCACCTTGGTCGTCGAGGCCGGAGTCATCGGTGCATCGGGGTTCCGGGACCACAGAACCTGGCCGGTCCGTGCGTCGGCGACGGTCCCGGTGAAGGTGCCGAGATCGGAATCGTCCACCACCCCGGCCAGTGCGCCGGCCAGTCCCGCCGAGCTGGGCGACGGGGCGGACTCGGGAAACGCAGTGATCTTCGGGTTCGGCAGCACGGTGTCGGGCGGCGGCGCGATCGCGGTCTCCGCGCCGTCGGACACCGACGGGAGCACGAGCGCCGCGGTGGTCACGGCGAGGATCACCACGAACACAGCGCACAGCGTCAGGATCAACCGCTTCTTCCTGCGCCGCCGGCCCGCTGTGGGACCGAGGAACCGCCGTGTCAGCCCCGCCACCGTTCCTCCGTCATTGCCGTGGTCGTACCCATGATCGTCCAGTCAACAGTATCCTCGGGTCCGGTAGCCTTGCGCCGCCACCATCGAGACATTCGCAACCGCTCGGGCCCCTGCGGCTCGACGAAGACAGTAAGGACTGCACGTGCCGTTCGACGTCACCATCGAGATCCCCAAGGGGCAGCGCAACAAGTACGAGGTCGACCACGTCACCGGACGTGTACGCCTCGACCGCTACCTCTACACCGCGATGGCGTATCCAGCCGATTACGGTTTCATCGAGAACACGCTCGGCGAGGACGGCGATCCGCTGGACGCACTGGTGCTGCTGCCCGAGTCGGTCTACCCGGGTGTCATCGTCGAGGCGCGGCCTGTCGCGATGTTCAAGATGGTCGACGAAGCGGGCGGCGACGACAAGGTGTTGTGCGTGCCTGCAGGTGACACCCGCTGGGATCACATCCAGGATCTGAGCGACGTATCGACGTTCGAACTCGACGCGATCAAGCATTTCTTCGTTCATTACAAGGATCTCGAACCCAACAAGCACGTCACCGGGGCAGACTGGGTGGGGCGCGCAGAGGCCGAGGCCGAAATCGCCGCATCGTTCAAGCGCTTGACGGACAATCCGGGTCACTGATCGTTTCGGCACTACACACTTCGTCTCGGCCGCGCGCCGGCGAAACACAGTTTGGGGAGACCTATGACCGACAGCAGTTCCAACGGCGCCGCCGGTGATCGGCGCAATCTCGACTCGCGGGCGATCTCGGATCCGACGCAGTTCCCCGATCTGCCGGTGACGGTCGTTCTCGACCGAATTCCGGTGCCGATCCTCGCTGTCGATCCCAGCGGTGCGATCGTGTTCGCAAACGAGGCCTTCGACGATCTGTTCGGTCTCGACCGCACCGAACGCGTGGACTTCCACCTGCACGACATCTTTCCCGACCGGGCACCGGAGGGGGTCAACGTCGCCGACATGTTCCTGACGACGGTGGCCACCCGCGCGGATTCGCTGTGGCGGATGACCGACAAGACCGGTGACGTCGTTCAGGTACGCGCCAGCAAGTCGATCCTGCGCCGCACCGAGGACACCATCGTTCTCGTCGCGCTCGAGGACTTCACGGACCAGTTGTGGAACGACCCCAAGAGCGCCTTGCGCTGATCGTTCTCCCCGAACGAATGACGGTGTGTGTCGGCTGATCAATCGCCGGCATACACCGTCGTTCTGTTTCCACCCGCGTGCTTGGACTCGTACATTGCCGTGTCGGCATCGAGCAGCACGTTGCGCACCAGCTCGGCTGCGGCGTACGAGGACACGGCCGCTCGCCACCGATCGGCATCGAGTACGGCGACACCGATGCTGACCGTGACCGGCACGTCGTCACTCGCATCGTGCACCGCCTCGCGAATATCGTCTGCGAGGTGGTCGGCCGAGTCGCCGCAGACCGGTGCCGCGATCGTGAACTCCTCGCCCCCGGTGCGCGCCACGCAGGGCCGTCCACCCGTCGCGGCGGTGAGGCGCCGGGCCGTTCGGCGTAGAACTCGGTCGCCCACGGCGTGACCGTAGGTGTCGTTGACCAGCTTGAACTGATCGAGATCGACCACCATCAGCGCCGCCGACTGCTCCTCGGTCAAACGGGCCATCATTCGGTCCAGCCGAAGTTCCAGGCCTCGCCTGTTGAGCAGGCCCGTCAGAGAGTCGGTATTGGCGAGGTCGAGCTGGCGCTGAATGACGGCTCTGAACGCCAGCACCGAGTTGACCACCAACACCGTCACCAGTGCCCGCGCGACGATCGACGCGGGATCGCCCGGCTGCTCGACGACGGCCAGCACGGCGAGCAGAAGAATCACGGCGTTGACGAATGCGGTGTGAAATTTGAGGACGTTGCGCCGGGAGAAGTAGGCGATGTAGGTGCCGATCACCGAGAACAGGGCTGCACCGTACAAAGCCAAGCTCCGGTCGGCAAAGGTGAGCAGCATGACCGCGACGCCCACGTCGGCGTAGATCACGAACCACCCGGGCATGTGCGACGCGTCGACCGAGCGCAGCCACCACCACGCTCCCACCGGCACGGTCGAGAGCAGCACGATCATGCAGATCACGACGGCCGTCGCGCCGACCGGGCCGTCGGCGGACAGCATGATGATCGAGCCGATCAACCCGAAGGACGGAACGAGAAATGCGATTCCTCTCGCAACGCGGCGTTCGAGCCGAACCGAACCCGATCCTGGTCCCCGGTCGGAGGACCGGGGAGGTCTGTCGTGATCGGTTGGCACCACATTCCCTCCGTCCGTTCGGGCAGTTCGAGCGTCCGGGTAAGGCATCGCCTGCGTCCCGATCGTCGCTGGGATCACGAGCACGGGACGAACTCGCGATCCGACGTTGTTCAGGTTCCTCGCGGCTCAGACGTTACCCGTGCGCTGATCGGGTAGGTCCGGCCTGACGGTTTCGTAATCGGTCAAGAATCGGTCCAACAGCCCGACCAGCGCCGATCTGTCGTCCCTGTCCCATTTCTCGATGACTCGCCCGAGCGCCTCGGTTCGGCGTTGCTGAATCGCCGCGGCAACTTCCTGGCCCGACTGCGTCACCGCGAGGACGAAGGCCCGACCGTCCCGTTCGTCGGGCAGCCGCTCGACGTGTCCCAGTTCGACGAGCTGAGCCACCTGCCTGCTCACCGTCGACGGATCCGAATTCACCATGGCGGCAAGCTCACTGGACCTCATGGGCCCGTCACGCAAGAGCCGGAACAGACAGACGTAGGCGGCACCCTCGACGCCACCCGACGACGAGATCTGCGCGATGTTGCGCTCGCGTAGACGCTGCAATCGAACCAGCTGGGTGCCCAACTCCTCGGCGAACTCGACCACGTCAGCTACCGGTGAACTGAGCCGGCCGCTTCTCGAACACGGAGGTGATCGCCTCGGTGAGATCGTGCGAGGCGAGGAAGGCGGCGTTCCAGGCCGCCACGTACCGCAGCGAGTCGTCGACGCTGGAGGACCGGGAGTGGTCCAGTACGGTCTTGATGCCCTGCACCACCAGTGGCGGATTGGCGGCGATGGCGGCCGCGCACTCACGGGCGGCGGCGAGGGTGGCATCGTGGTCCTCGAACACGTCGTTGACCAGGCCGATCTTCTCGGCGCGGGCCGCGTCGATGTCCTTGCCGGTCAACGCGAGCTCACGCAGGTGGCCGTCGCCGATGATCGCGGGGAGCCGGGCCAGAGAACCCATGTCGGCGACGATCGCGACCCGCACCTCGCGCACGCTGAACTTCGCGTCGGCGCTGGCGTATCGCACGTCGGCGGCGGTGATGAGGTCGACGCCACCGCCGATGCACCAGCCTTGGATCGCTGCAACGACGGGCTTGCGGCAGTCCGCGACGGCGTTGATCGCCTTCTGCATCGTTTTGATGGTGTCGTGGAAGGACGTTCGAGGACCGGCCAGCGCCTTGTCTGCCATGAGAGGACCGAACGTACCTGCCATCGCGGCCAGATCCAGTCCATAGGTGAAGTTCTTGCCGGAGCCGGCGAGCACCACTGCCCGAACCTCGGGATCGGCGTCGAGCTGCGCGAACAGCTCGGTGCTCTCGCTCCAGAAGTCGGGGCCCATTGCGTTGCCCTTGCCGGGCCCGAGAAGTGTCACTTGCGCGATGTGGTCCGCGATCTCGACCGAGAAGGCTTTCCAGGTACGTTCCGTCATGCGTGCGAGCCTAGCGGGATCGCCCGAGATTGCCGCACCGCATGTTACGGCGCGTAACGTCTGCGCTAAGTCCCTGCTCAGCTCTGGTACATCCGGCGCAGTCGGCCCACTATCGACACATGCTGATGCACCAGGGATTGGGACTTGAAACGTTCAACGACCTGCCGCGTCGCAAAGCGGTGCACGCACTGTACGAGTGCTGCTGCTCGGTGGCGTGGGCCTCACGGGTGGCCGACGGCCGCAGCTATCGCTCCCGCGCCGACCTGTTCTCCGCAGCCGATACCGAACTGGCCGAGTTGTCGGACCAGGACGTCGATTCGCTCGCCGCGAATCTTCCGGAGCCCGGCAAAGTATGCGCCGCCATGGACGCGAACACGCGAGGAGCGCTGGGAACCGCTGCTCGCGCCTACGGCGAGCGCTTCGGATTTCCGTACGTGGCCAGTGTGATGTTCGGACCCGAGGGGTTCGAGCCACGCGAGATCCTGGTGGATCTGGGACACAGACTCGACAACGACGACCGCACCGAGCGCAAGATCATGCGCAACGAGCTCGCGGAGATCAACCACATCCGACTGAACCGACTTCTCGGCCCCGAGGGTGGTTGGCCCCTGTTCTGAGCGAGATCAGCCGAACAGGCCGACGACGCGACCGATCAATCCACCGGCGATCAAAATGGCCAACAATGCGACCACGCAGATGATCACAATCGGCATCACTCGGCTGCGCTGCGGCGGTTCGTGGTTGGGTCCGCCGATACCTGTCTCGGCGGGCGGGGTGTCTCCTGGGGTGACGCCGCCACCCGCTTCGAGTCCTGCGGTGACGTCCGGATCCGGATTCTGAGCATTCATCTTGCGTGGTTACCCGGTGCGGTCGCCCTCAATCGAGATGTGCCCTAGCTATCGCTCCGGCGAACAATTCGGACACCGCGTCGGCGATGATTCCCTCGTCGATGTCCTCCGGATCCACCGAATGTTCGACGGCCAATCCGGAGATCAAGGCCGTCAGTGACGTCGCGACGCGTCGGGCATCGAACTTGTCGCCCACGCCCCACTGGTCCGCGCGTTCGGCGATGAGACGTTCGAGCTCACGCCGCAGCGCTCGACGGTCGGTGCGGTAACGATCGGCGACGGCCGGGTCGCGGCCGGCCAGGATGCCGAACTCGACGGTGAGCAGCGGCCAGCGGGGTTCGGCTACCACCCACGAGGCGATCTCGTTGCCGCCTGCTCCTGCTGCGGCACCGGAGTCCAGATCGGAGATGTGGGCCAGCACGCGGGCCGCGAGGTCGAGTGAGCGTTTGGCGAGCAACTCGGCGAACAGCGCCTGCTTGGACTCGAAGTTCGAGTACACGGCCCCCTTGGTGAAGCCGGCGCGGTCCGCAATGTCAACGAGTTTGGCTGCGGCATAACCACGTTCGGTGAACTCGTCGGCTGCGGCGGCGAGCAGTCGGTCTCGTACGTCGGCACGCTGCGGTCGTCGCTGCGACTGTGTCGACCCCCACTTTTCTTGCTCCTCGGCAATCACGATACCTAGAGTATTGAATACCTCGGGTATCGACAAGACTCACGGGAATCGACCCCGCAGATTTCACACCGTTCAGGAGTTCACCCATGCGCAAGATGTCATTGCTCGCCGCCGCAGTCCTGGTGCTACAGCTCGGCTTCATCCTCAGCTACGTCTCGGCGTTCCATCAGCCGACGCCGCACGCGATCCCGATCGCGGTGGTGACCGAAGCCGGCCTCCCGGAAGGACTCGATCAGCAGACCGCCGATCGTCTGGACGCCATCGACGGTGCGCCGCTCGACGCACGCACCGCGGTCGACACCGCCGAGGTTCGCTCGCTGCTCCGCGACCGCGACATCATCGGGGCCTATGTCGTCGGCGCGAACGGAACGGACACGCTCATCACTGCCAGTGCGGCAGGCAGTTCCGAGGCCACCGCGTTGCAATCGATCTTCACCGAAGTGGACGCCGCGCAGGGCCGTCAGTTCGTGGTTCGCGACGAGATCCCGGTCGGGGTCCACGACAACCGAGGGTTGTCCGGTTTCTACCTCTCGGCCGGCTGGGTCGTCGGCGGCTATCTGCTGGCCGCGGCATTCGGATTGCTGATCGGGGCACCGTCCTCGCGCCGCGAAACCTACATGCACGTCGGCATTCTCGCGGTGTACTCCCTCGCATCCGGAGCGTTCGGAGCTTTCCTCACCACCCACGTTCTGGAAACCTTTGCCGGCCACTGGTTCCCACTCACCCTGCTGGGTACCGGCGTGGTCTTCGCCACCGGACTGGTCACCATGGGCCTGCGCGCACTGATCGGCGTCGCTGCGGTGCCTGCCGCGATCGTGCTGTTCGTGATCCTCGGAAACCCCAGCGCAGGAGGAGCTTTCGGAGCCGATGTATTGCCGTCGTTCTACGCCTCGATCGGGCGCTGGATCACCCCGGGCATCGGCACCGAGGGCGTGCGGAGCATCGTGTACTTCTCCGGCACCGGGCTGGGGCAGCCGGCACTCGGACTTGCGCTCTACCTCCTGGCCGGTACGGCACTCCTTGGTACCGCGGCACTGCGGCGTCGGCGGGCACACAACCCGGTGAGCTCGCGCGAGACCAGTAAAGTGTGATCCCATGACTGCCACCTTCCCCCTGCCCCTGCCAGATCTCGCCGTCCGCACTCTCGGAGGCGCAGTGGTGTGGGCGAACGACGAGACGTTCGCGGAGAAGGAGAATCTCGTCAGTCCGGGCAAAGCCGACTATTCGACGGCGACGTTCGGGCACAAGGGTCAGATCTACGACGGCTGGGAGACGCGTCGGCGACGTGAGGCCGGATACGACGAGGCCATCGTGCGTCTCGGGGCACCCGGCGTCGTATCGGCGATCGTCGTCGACACCTCGTGGTTCACCGGCAACTATCCGCCGGAAATCTCGATCGAGGCCGCCGAGGTCGAGGGGTTTGCCTCCCCGGACGAGCTACGCACGCAGACCGAGTGGACCACCATCGTCGCCCGTAGTCCGGTCAACGGTGACAGCGAGAACAGATTCCAGGTCACCTCCGACGCTCGGTGGACGCACGTGAAGCTGTCGATCTATCCCGACGGCGGAGTTGCTCGCCTGCGAGTACTCGGCCGCGGCAAGCCCGACCCCAAGTTCCTCGCGGCCGGGCCGGTCGACCTGGCCGCACTCGAGAACGGTGCCTACGTCTCGGCATGCTCCAACATGTTCTACAGCTCCCCCAACAATCTGCTGTTCCCCGGCCCTCCGCGGTCGATGGGTGAGGGCTGGGAGACCTCGCGTCGACGCAACGATGCGAACGACTGGGTCCAGGTGCAGCTGGCGGGCACCGGACTCGTCCGCCTCGCCGAGCTCGACACCACGTGCTTCCTCGGCAATGCGCCGGGTGCCGCATCGTTGCGCGGCCGGCTCGGCGACGGCGAATGGATCGAGCTGTTGCCGCGAACGACGTTGCAGCCCGACACCCGGCATCGCTTCGTACTCGACCACGAGACTCCGGTCTCCGAGGTTCGAATGGACATCTTCCCCGACGGCGGCATGGCGCGATTGAGACTGTTCGGTGATCTGGACGCATCTGCGTAAACGGTCGCGGGGCAATAGGGTTGGGTCATGTCCCGGCTACTTCATCCGAATGCAGCCCATGTGGCCGACACTCTGATTTCACGTGGTCATCACGGAGTGGTGGTGAACAGTCCGGAGGGCACCCACACTGCCGCCGATGCCGCTGCGGCACTGGGTGTCGAGGTGGGTGCGATCGTGAAGTCGATGGTGTTTCTACTCGACGACGAGCCGGTGCTGTTGCTCGTGTCCGGAGCACACAATGTCCATCTCGGGCACACGGGTGAGCGTCTCGGTGGCAGGTTGGCACGGGCCGATCTCGACACGGCCAAACACGCGACCGGGCAGCCGATCGGTGGTATCGCACCGGTCGGCCACCCCACGAACCTGGACACCTTCGTCGACCAGGATCTGGCCGGTCACCCCGAGGTGTGGGCCGCGGCAGGCCACACCAACACGATCTTTCGGTCGACGTACACCGAGTTGTTGCGGATCACCGCGGGCTTGGCGATCGACGTCACCTGACCGTCTGGTCAGGATGCGAGCGTCGGGGCGATCGGTGCGCCGAGGACCGTGTCGACGACGTCGATGTCGAGTCTGGTCCCGCGGGATTCGAGCAGCGGCAGTACAGCGTTGTTGACCAGAACCGCCTGGCGAGCCACATCGCCGAGCACTGTCAACGTCACCCCGTCGGCGACGTCGGCCGCGGTGACGTCGGAGATCAGACTGGCCAATCCCGACGGTGTGCCGACGTAGCGGATGGACGACGGGCTGATCGGCGCGTCCAGTCCGGCGAACTCGCGACGAGCCGTCCGAGCATCGGCCGCGATGTGGATCTCGAGGTCGAGGAACACAGCTGTACCGTCGGCCGACTCGCCGCGCTCGACGGCTTCTGCGCGTAGCCGCGCGCGTTGCTGCTGTGCTTCCCGCAGGTCGGAGGCCTGGATTCGGACGATGTCCGCGTCCGGACCCAGCGTCAGTTCGGACCAGATCGAGTCGATTTCGACGGCGACGCGAGTGTGGTTGTGCGACATGAGTGGTGGTCCTGATTCTAGAAGTCGGAGAACGCATTCGGTCGGAGCGGAGCCGAAATCGAACACGAGCCGGACGCAGTGCGGCACAGATCCACGTATCTGTTGCACCAGTGGCGGTTGCCCAGCCACGCGACACTCACGGTCATGACGCCATGCTAACCGTCCGAAGGGGTGCACGGGGATCCAACCCCGGCCGCCCCATCGGCGAGGTCTGGGAACGGTCGCGGGTCGGGTACGGGGTTCCACCAGCCGGCGTCCTCCGCGTAGTGCCAGTTCGGTCCCGACTCGACCAGAGCGGCGAGTGCGCCGACGAGTCGATCCACATCGGCCGACGAGCTGCCGAGGCCGATGCTGGCTCGAACCGCGCCGTCTGCATGGCCCAGTCGGCGGAGCAGTGGATGCGCGCAGAACTTTCCGTCCCGCACTCCGATGCCGTGCTCGGCCGAGAGGTACGCGGCCACCTCACCCGGGTCGCGTCCGGCCACCGTGAAGGTGACGATGCCGACGGTGTCGGGCGCGTCGGCCCACACCTGCAGTAGTTCGACGCCGTCCAGAGCAGCCAGGCCGGCCCGCAGTCGGGACGACAATTCGTGCTCGTGTGCCTGCAGCTCGGCGTCGTCGAATCCCGCGATGGCCTCACAGGCTGCAGCCAGTGCGGCAACTCCGAGCACGTTGGGAGTGCCTGCCTCGTGCCGCTGAGGTGCTGGGGCCCACTCCGTGTGGTCGATGCTCACGCTGCGTACCGCGCCGCCACCGGCCAGGTGCGGCTCACCGGCGTCGAGCCAATCACGTGCGCCCACAAGCACTCCCGCACCGAACGGCGCGTACAGCTTGTGCCCGGAGAAGGCGAGGTAGTCCACGCCGAGGGCAGCGATGTCGATGCGGCGATGCGGAACCAGCTGAGCACCGTCCACCGCGATCCGCGCGCCGTGCCGATGTGCCAGAGCTGCGAGTTCCGCAATGGGAAGAACCTCGCCGGTGACGTTCGACGCACCCGTGATCGCCAGCAGTGCAGCAGGTTTCACGGCCAGCTCGGCGTCGAGTCGGTCGATGGTCTCGGCCAGTGTCGACGCGGCCACCACGACGCGGCGATCACGCCACGGAAGCAGGTTCGCGTGGTGCTCGATATCGAGCACTACGGTGTCGCCCGGCACACACGCGGCTAGCAGATTGAGCGAGTCGGTGGTGTTCCGCGTGAACACCACTACCGAATCCTTCTGCGCACCAACAAAATCTGCGACGGTCACCCGAGCCTTCTCGTAGGCAGCCGTCGAAACGCGCGAGGCGTAGCCGGCACCTCGATGCACGCTCGAGTAGAACGGCAGCAGGTCCGCGATCCGATCGGTCACTGCCGCCAGGGCCGGCGCGCTGGCCGCGTAGTCGAAGTTGGCGTACGTGCACGAGCCACCCTGCACCAGGGGTACCTGCAGATCCGTGCCCGAAACAGGGGCAAAAGGAGCACAGGGGCGGGAAAGTACAGATGTCATGACAGATCAAGCCCTCACGTTCGAGGGACCCGCAACCGAAGAGTTCGTGAACGAGTCCGCGCTTGCCGCGCCGGTTTTCCGGCAACAGCCTGGTCGTCACCCGGAGCACCCCACCGCGGAGGAGGGTTGCCGACCAGCGAGCCGGGGCTTGATGCTGGTACTCGTGACCGTGGACAAAACCTTTGCAAACCCGCTGCGGTTTTGTCAAGCCGGGACTCACACGTGTGCAGCAGTAGGATTTCCGCGGTGGGAACGCGCGCTCGTTCACCTGCTGGCAAACAGAACGTGAGATAACCAACGGCGCTGCTGCTCACCAGCACCACAGAGTCACTTGCCAACGAATCGATAAGGACGCCCGGTTGTCTGTGCATCAAGAGAACGATCTGCCGGGTTCGAGCGCGGACATCGCGCCTGCACCGGCGGCGTTTCTTCGCTCGTCTCTCGCTCCTCCCGCCCGGACGCTCATCGACGTTCTCCGAGACACCGCCCATCGTTTTCCCGACGCCCCCGCCATCGACGACGGTGCCGTGTCGGTCAGCTACTCCGAATTGTTGGACGACATCGCCGAGGGTGCCAAGTGGCTCGCCGATGCCGGCGTCCGGCGCGGCGATCGCGTCGGCATCCGCATGCCGTCGGGTTCCTTTTCGCTCTACGTGGCCATTCTGTCCATCCTCGCGGCCGGTGCTGCCTACGTTCCGGTCGACGCGGACGACCCCGAAGAGCGCGCCGAGCTGGTCTTCGGGGAGGCCAAGGTGACGGCCATCGTCACCGCAGGCGGTATCGCGGCCGGGACCGCCCCCAAGCAGGACATCCCTCAGGACGAACCCGAACACAATGCTGTGCCACCCACTCCCGAGGACGATGCATGGGTCATCTTCACCTCGGGTTCCACCGGCACACCCAAGGGCGTTGCGGTCAGTCATCGCAATGCGGCGGCGTTCGTCGACGCCGAGGCGCGCATGTTTCTGCAGAAGGATCCACTGGGCCCCGGCGACCGCGTGCTCGCCGGCCTGTCGGTGGCGTTCGACGCGTCGTGCGAAGAGATGTGGCTGGCGTGGCGACACGGTGCCTGCCTTGTGCCCGCGCCGCGTTCGCTGGTGCGATCCGGTTTCGATCTCGGTCCGTGGCTCGTCTCCCGCGACATCAGTGTCGTCTCGACGGTGCCGACCCTCGCGTCGCTGTGGCCCGCGGTCGCACTCGAGGCGGTGCGGCTGCTCATCTTCGGCGGTGAAGCATGCCCCCCGGAGCTGGCCGAGCGACTCGCCGTCGAGGGCCGCGAGGTCTGGAACACCTACGGCCCCACCGAAGCAACGGTCGTCGCGTGCGCGGCCATCATGGACGGGAAGGGTCCCGTCCGGATTGGTCTGCCCCTCGACGGGTGGGACCTGGCCGTGGTAGACGCGTCGGGCGCTCCGGTACAGGTCGGTGACATCGGAGAACTCGTCATCGGCGGCGTCGGACTGGCGCGGTATCTCGATCCGGCCAAGGACGCCGAGAAGTACGCGCCCATGCCCTCACTCGGATGGGAGCGGGCGTATCGGAGCGGCGATTTGGTCAAGCTCGAACTCGAGGGCCTGCTCTTTCAGGGCCGCGCCGACGATCAGATCAAGCTCGGTGGTCGACGCATCGAACTCGGCGAGATAGACAATGCGCTGCAAGCACTTCCGGGCGTCAGCGGTGCTGCTGCGGCCGTGCGCAAGACCGGTGCGGGAAACTCGGTTCTGGTCGGCTATCTCGCCAGCACCGACCCCGATTTCGATCTCGAGGCCGCCCGAACACTGTTGGCCGAGCAGCTTCCGTCGGCGCTCGTACCGCGCCTCGCATTGGTCGACGAGATGCCCACGCGCACCTCGGGCAAGGTCGACCGCAATGCTCTGCCGTGGCCACTGCCCGGATTGGCGGGTGCGTCGGCGCTCGGCGGCACGGCGGGGTGGGTGGCGCAGCTGTGGACCAACATCCTCGGTGCTCAGGTGTCCGACGAGAACGCCGATTTCTTCGCCAACGGCGGCGGATCGCTCTCGGCCGCGCAGCTGGTGACGGCACTGCGTGAGCGGTTCCCCGAGGTCACCGTCGCGCAGTTGTACGACCATCCCCGATTGGGTTCGCTCGCACAGTATCTCGACGACCTGAAGCCGGTCGTCGAGGCCGTTCCGCGTGAGGTCGCCCCCACATCGCGCACCGCCCAATGGGCGCAGATTCTGGCGACGGTTCCGTTGACCACCTTGACCGGGTTGCAGTGGGTCACCTGGCTGGGGCTGCTGTTCAACGTCATGTCGTGGTTCGGCGACGTGTCGTGGGCTCCGACGCTGTCGTGGTGGTGGATTCTGCTCGCCTTCGTCCTGTTCATCACGCCGGTCGGGCGGATGGCGATTTCGGTGATCGGATCTCGCGTCCTGTTGGCCGGGTTGAAACCCGGTGCATACAAGCGCGGCGGGAGCATGCACATAAGGCTTTGGGCGGCAACACGATTGACCGATGCCAGCGGTGCCTCCAATCTTTCGGGTGCGCCGTGGATGGTCTATTACGCGCGCGCTCTCGGTTCGAAGATCGGCAAAGGCGTCGACCTGCATACGCTGCCGCCGGTCACCGGCATGCTCGAGCTGGGCGACGGCTGTTCCATCGAGCCCGAGGTGGATCTGTCCGGGCATTGGATCGACGGCGATCTCGTCTACATCGGCGGCATCGAGATCGGTGCCGGTGCCACTGTCGGTGCCCGCTCGACACTCCTTCCCGGAACCAAGGTCGGTAAGAACGCGGTTGTCACCGCCGGCTCTGCCGTCGTCGGCCGAGTCAAGGCCGGGCAGATGTGGTCCGGTTCGCCGGCGCAGAAGGTCGGCAAGGCCGATCATCCGTGGCCCGCCGAGACACCTCCGCGCGCGACCCATTGGGTGTTCGCGTACGGCGTCGCATCCCTGTTCCTCTCGGGCATGGCACTGTTCTCCATCGGTGTCAGCCTGGTGCTCATGGGCTGGTGGATTCACACTGCCGACTCCGTGCTCGACGCCTTCCAACGTGGACTGGTGATGTTGCCCGTCGCCACTCTGGTGTCACTGGCGGTGTTCGCACTGATCACCGTTGTCGCAGTCCGGTTGCTCAGCATCGGACTCGTCGGCGGATACCACCCGGTGCGCAGCCGTATCGGCTGGCAGGTCTGGGCCACCGAACGGTTGATGGACTCGGCGCGCACGTTTCTCTTTCCGCTCTACGCATCGTTGCTGACACCGCACTGGCTCCGACTCCTCGGCGCGAAGATCGGCAAGGACGTCGAAGCGTCGACCGTGCTGATGATCCCCAAGTTCACCACCGTCGCCGACGGTGCCTTCCTGGCCGACGACACCATGGTCGCCAGCTACGAACTCGGCGGCGGCTGGATGCATCTGGGCGACGCCAAAGTGGGCAAGCGGGCGTTTCTCGGTAACTCCGGCATGACCGGGCCAGGGCGAACCGTTCCGAAGAACGGCTTGGTCGCGGTGCTGTCGGCGACGCCGGACAAGGCGAAGTCGGGCTCGTCGTGGCTCGGCAGCCCACCGGTGCGATTGCGTCGGGCGGCCGGTAGCGCGGACTCGTCGCGCACGTTCGATCCGCCCAGGAAGTTGAAGATCGCCCGTGCACTCGTCGAGACATGCCGGTTGATTCCCGTCGTCGTGACGTTCGGCATCGGGCTCGGGGTGCTGTTCGGGCTCACCGCCATCGCCGACTCCGTCGGGTACTGGTTGGCTGCGCTGCTCAGTGGCGTCGTGCTGCTCGTCGCCGGTTTCGTGGCTGCGGCAGTGTCGGCGTTGGCGAAGTGGTTGTGGGTGGGCCGGATCGGCAAGACCGACCACCCGCTGTGGAGCTCGTTCGTGTGGCGCAACGAGGTGGCCGACACGTTCGTCGAGACCGTCGCCGCGCCGTGGTTCGCACGCGCAGCCGAGGGCACCGCCGTGCTGAACATGTGGCTGCGGTGGCTCGGCGCGGACATCGGCCGCGGTGTCTGGTGTGAGACGTACTGGCTGCCGGAGGCCGATCTGGTGACGTTGGCCGACGGTGCGACGGTCAACCGAGGGTGCGTTGTGCAGACGCACCTGTTCCATGATCGGATCATGTCCATGGACACTGTCGATCTCGGCGCAGGCGCAACTTTGGGACCGCACTGTGTCGCATTGCCCGCTTCGGGTATAGGTGAAGGTGCGACGGTGGGGCCTGCCTCCCTGGTGATGCGCGGCGATACGGTTCCCGCGCATACTCGTTGGCAAGGCAATCCGATCGCGCCGTGGGCCAAGGGTGATCCCTTTCCGCGTATTCGCGACGACCGAAACGAGGGGTGATCGTGGGAGGCAGATTGGTGGCACCGGTGTTCGACGTCGATTCCAGCGACAACCCGATCGACACGTATCTTCCGCAGAACGGCAACCGCGGCTACCGCGTCTCACGCTACGAGCTCGACCTCGAGTACAAGGTGGAGAGCAACCGGTTGACGGGCAAGGCGAAGATCACGGCGGTCACCACTGCGACGGTGTCGAAGTTCGCGTTCGATCTCGGCCCGGCGATGAACGTGACGAAGGTATCGGTCAACGGTTCGCGTTCGGTGAAGTTCACCCATCAACGCGGCAAGTTGAAGATCACGCCCGCCAAACCGATCGCCTCGGGTGCGGCATTGGTGGTGACGGTGGCGTACGGCGGAACTCCCAAGCCGATCAACGGTTTGTGGGGTGAGGTCGGCTGGGAAGAGCTCACCGAGGGATCGATCGTCGCGAGTCAGCCGAACGGTGCTGCGTCGTGGTTTCCGTGTGACGATCATCCGGTGTCCAAGGCCAGCTACGGCATCACCATCACCACCGATTCGCCGTACTACGCGGTGGCCAACGGAACGTTGGTGCGCAAGCAAACTCGTGCCAGCCGCACCACGTGGGTGTACGAGCAGCCCGAGCCGATGGCCACGTATCTCGCGACCATCCAGATCGGTCCGTACGAGCATCGCATCGTCAGCCCGGGGCCGGTGCCGATGAAGGCGATCACTCCCCCGCGACTGCGCGCACAGTTCGACCACGATTTCGGCCGTCAGCCGCAGATGATGGACACTTTCGTACGGCTGTACGGCCCTTACCCTTTCGCGTCGTACACCGTGGTGGTGACCGACGACGATCTCGAGATTCCGATCGAGGCGCAGGGGCTGTCGATCTTCGGGGCCAATCACTGTTCGGGTTCCCGGTACTACGAGCGTCTGGTGGCACACGAGTTGGCGCACCAGTGGTTCGGCAATTCGCTGACCCTCGGCAAGTGGGCCGACATCTGGCTGCACGAGGGATTCGCGTGTTACTCGGAGTGGATCTGGGCCGAGAACTCCGGCGGCGCAACAGCTCACGACAAGGCCAAGCGCGCGCACACCATTCAGCGTGGTCTGGCCATGGATCTGCAGCTCACCGATCCTGGGCCCGAGCGCATCTTCGACGATCGCGTCTACAAGCGCGGTGCTCTCGCACTGCACGCGGTCCGGCGCACCATCGGCGACGAGCGCTTCTTCGGACTGATCCAGGAATGGACCTCCAAGTACCGCTACTCGACGGTGGCGACCGCGGACTTCACCGACCTCGCCTCCCGCTTCGGTTGCCCCCGAACTCTGTGGGACGCATGGTTGATCGACAAGCAGTTGCCGTCGTTGCCGTAGGTCGCGCCCTCGAATCGGCCGGCGTCAGCGATACCCGAGCGACACCGTCAACCCAGCAACCGCGTAGCCGTACAGTGCCGTCGTTGCCAGTGCTTGACGCCAGAAGCCGTGCGGGAACGACGCCGCCCAGCGTCCCTTGCCGTCCAGTTGCAGATCGCAGGGGAAGTCGCTGATGACCATCGCTGCGGCCGGTTGCTTCGAGTGCACGAGCACCACCCCTGTGGTGAACGGCAGTCCCCGAACGAACAGGTGACCGCGCGCCTCCCCAGCCCGGTACCGCACCGCAGACTCGGTCACAACGCCTGTGTACCAACGTCGTTGGACGTTCCAGCCGGTCGCGTGCGCGAGCCGAAGGTTGCGGTCGCCGCGCAGTGCCGTGTCCACGGTCTCGACGTCTGCAATCACTCCCCATCGCAGCATCGACATCCACTGACCGATCCGTCTCCAGCGACACACCAGCGCCCCGAACAGAACGATCGCGAACAAGTACGGCACCAGCTCGGGATACCTCGACCAGCAGGCAGCCGGCACGATCACGGCGATCAGAAACCAGTACGCCTCGCGTCGGTTCCATGCGGTTGCAGCCGCGAGCGCCGCCGTCGAAGGCACTCGGTGCGGCGGGACAGTGCGCGCGGACTGCAGCATGATGCCGCTGATCCTAGAGCCGAACCGCCTCTACGCGCTCGGCAAGTGAGCAGACGTGTTCGATCGCACCACCAGGCCGCAGATTCCAGCCATCACCGCGCCGAATCCGAAGATGATCGGGTAGGTCACCACGCCGGGCCAGGTCTCGGTGAGCGCCGACAGCACGGCAGGCACCGCGAAGCCCAGGTATGTCAGTGAATAGAACACTGCGGTGAGGCCCGCGAGATCGTCGGGGCCCGCAATACGTTGCACCTCTTGCAGACCCGAAACCAAAGCCATGCCGTATCCACATCCGAGTACCGCTGCCGCGATCAGCGCTGCGGCAATGGTCAGCACCGACGCCGCCCACGCCGCGACAGCCATGCCGACCACCAACAGAGTCAGTGCAACCAGAGCGCCTCGCGCACTGGCGGGTGTGTCGATCCGTCGCCCGACGGCCTGGATCGCAAATCCGGAGCCGAGGGCGATCACCGCCATCGCCGCCGAGAGGGCCACGGGATAGCCGCCCCCGGGCTCGTCGGCCAGAGCATCCGCCATCAGTGACGGCAGCACCGCGTAGGCGACGCTTGCGGCACCGAACACCCACGGTGCCAACGGCAGCACGACGAACAGGAACCGGCGGTGCGAAGCAGACGGGATCCTCAGGTCGTCGAGCAGCTTCTTGCTCTTCGATGTCACTGTCGCGGTGCGTGTTTCGGGAACGGAGAGCATGCCGACGCCGGCGACGATGCAGATGAGCACGTGCACGCTGTAGGCGAGGTGCGTCGGCCACGGTGCCCATTGCGCGAGCACACCGGCAACTCCGGCACCGAGGGCAAAGCCCGCCGTCAGCGACATCGCGGCTCGGCGCGCTCCGGCACCGGGCTTGGCGGTGGCATCGCGGCTGGAGAGTTCCTTGACCCAGCTGCCGCCCACGGCCATGCCGATTCCGAGTGCGATGCCGCTGAGCACACGGCCACCGAAGAGCATGAAGGCGTTGTCGGGTCCGAGTGCTATCAGAATGGAACCGGCCGCGGCAATTGCGGGGGCGGGCAACATGATCGGGCGTCGGCCGAGTCGATCGGACAGCGGCCCGCAGATCAGCATCGCCGGAATGATGCCCAGGACGTAGGCGAACAGGAACGTATCGACCACCACGGCCGAGAAGCCGTGATCGAGCCGGTACATCACCAACAACGGCGTGAACTCGTTACCGCCCCAGGCGACGGCGAACATGCCCGACGCGACCAGCAGCCAGCGTCGCGCAGTCAGCTCGATGTCTCGTTCGTTCGTGAGCGTTTCACTCATCGTGTTCCCCCCCTGTTTGCTCCGACTGACCTGTCCGGTCGTAGGCCGTGCACCCCGAGCATGTGTTGTTCGACGGCCCGCTCGAATCCGTCTGCGTCGCCGGCCTCGATCAGGTCGGTGAGTCGGCGATGGTCGTCGACGATGCGCGAGATCTGACCCGGATCGCGCGTCACCGAGGCTGCGGTCATCCGGCGCTGACGCTCGCGAAGTCCGTCGTAGAACGCGTCGAGCAAGGGATTGCCACCGGCTCGGACGACGGTGCGATGAAAGTCGGCGTCGACTGCGCTGAACTGCGCGGCGGTGCCGTCGACCGCCAACTTCTCCTGCAGCTGCAGGTTCTCGCGTAGCGCGTTCACCACAGATGTCCGGGCGGTGACGTCGCCGATGAACGCGCGAACACTTCCTGCCTCAACGAGGCGACGCGCATCGACGACACTCTCCGCCTCACCCACCGCGATCGGCACCACCAGTGCCCCGCGCTTGGGGTACAGACGCATCCACCCCTCTACCTGAAGACGCAGAAACGCCTCGCGTACGGGCGTGCGACTGATCTCGAGCCGAGTCGCGATTTCACCCTCGCTGACGAGCTCACCGCCGGGCAGATCACCCGAAACGATGAGCTCTTTGACCGTCGCATACGCCGTATCGGCGGCAGATTTCGTCTCGAGCACAACATAGATACTAGATGCACCTCAACTGTGCACCAATTCGGGACCCGAAAAAGTCCACTCGACGTGACATTGACTACCGAAAAGGCCACCGAACGTCACATTGACTCCCCAGGGGCAGAACGGTCAGGGCACCCAGTGGCGTGCGGCGATGTCGTCGATCACCGGATCCCCGTCCTGCGCCGACTCGAGTGCCTCCAGGTCGTCGCGCAGTGCGTTGAGCCGCGGGTCGTCGCCCTCGGCCTGCTCGGCGGCCGTTCCACCGTCGTCGGCGAGTTGTGCGAGCAGCTTCGCTCGCACCCGGTCCTTCAGGGAATCGCTCATTCGTCGTCACCTTTCTTGAACACGCGTCGGGCAGTGGGGATGAGCGCGATGAGTACGCCCAGCAGCACGATGATCGAGAAGATTTCCAGCAGCACAGCATTTCCTTCGGTTCAGGTCGGGGCGATTGCGCTGCCCCACGAGGTGTTGCGCACCACTGTGAAGGCGGCGAGAACAGCGATCAGGACGATCACCGTCGGACGGGTGAAGCGCGGGCGCGGCAGCGAACGGCCGGTCCAGCGCGCTCGAAGCCACAGCGCCCACACCCCGACCGCAACGATCGCAAGGACAACCGCAACGACATTGCTCGACGCGGCCGCCGCGACGTCTCCGCGGCTGAGGTCACCCAGAGCACGGGTGGCTCCGCATCCGGGGCACCACAGTCCGGTCAGTGCATGGAACGGGCAGGGAAGGTAGGTCGAGGTGCGAGGGTCGCGAACGTGCAGCAGCACTGCACCACCGACAGCCGCAGCGGCCACACCGAGGGGTGCGGCGATGCTGCGCGATCGGGTCGGTGCCGTCATGCCCCTGAGCCTAGGAGTTTCAGGGCTCGACGACGATAGATGCCGTCATGTCCGGATGCGGCGTGCAGTGGTACGTGAAGGTGCCCGCGGTGTCGAAGGTATGCGTGAACTGGCCGGTCTCCATGAGTTGACTGCGAAACGAGTTGTCGTCGGCGACGACGTTGTGTGCCATGCCTTTGTCCGCGAACACCCACGTGACGGTCTCTCCCACGGAGATGGTCAGTGTCTTCGGCGAGTACATCCGATCGGCGACGGTGACCTGATTATCGGCAACGGGTTCGGTGGACGCGGCCGGGGTGGTGGCGGTGGAGCAGGCAGTCAACGTGATCAGCAGTGCCGCGAACAATCCGAATGCCTTCATGACCTCGACGGTACCGAAAGGGCTCATTCCCTCCGGCCGAGGATGTACTGGGCCGTCAGGGCAATCGATCGGTCCGCGTCGCCGGTCAATTCCTGCAGCGCCTGCAGTGCTGCCGGTCCCGGGATGCTCGCCAACGCCTGCGTCACTCGCAGCCTCACGGCGACATCGTCTAGCCCGTCCATCAACGCCGCAACTGTCGACGCGTCGGATCCCAGCACCCCGAGTGCGTCCGCGGCGTCGACATCGTTCGTTCCGTCGTGCACCATCTCGATCAGCGTCGGGACGGCGTCGGCCACTCCCCGGGCCGCCAGCTCCACCGCAGCGACCCGCCTGACCTGCTCGTCGTCGTGGACCAGCGCCTCGCGCAACACGTCGGTGGCGTCGGGGTGGGCAATCTCGACGACGGTATCGACGGCCCGGCGGCGCACCTCGGGGTCCGGTGCGTGCAGGCCCTGGCGCAGCGGCCCCATCGCATCGCCACCCGTCTGTGCGAGAGCCCACCGAAGTGCGCCGGCCACGTTGGTTGCGGGTTCGCGCAGCACTGCCTCGGCCAGGGCCTCCGCCGGAATGGGTCGATCTCCGACGGACGCCAGCGCCGCCGACTGTCGCTTTCCTGCACTCACCGACTGCAGATCGCCGAGCATCGCGACCGTGCCGAGCACGTCCTCCCAATCGTCGGGTCGGGCACTGCCGATGCGACGCAGCCGGGTGAGCAATTCGGTAGCTCGCGCGATGCGTTCTTCGGCTCGGCCCGCGAGCTCGTCGACGAGTCCCGAGGCCGCGAAACTCGGATCGTCCAGCGCACGACCGACGTCGTGCAGCGACAAACCGAGCGAACGCAGGGATTCGACGTGGAACAGGCGTCGAACATCCTCCGGGGAGTATTCGCGGTAACCGGTACTGCTCCGCGAGGTCGGCTGCACCAGCCCGAGCCGGTCGTAGTGCCGGAGCATGCGCGCACTGACCCCGGACCGCCGCGCCACCTCACCGATCAACATCGTCCTATCTCACCCTGCCGTGTCGACTACGCCAAGGGCATCGACACGCTTGGCCTCGAACACTGCGAACCCGGCATCCGGGTCTCGGAGCAGCGTCTCGGTTGCCCGCGCGTGGGCACGAACAGCAACATCCTTGCTCGACGCGGCGTGCCGCAACATCGGCTCGATCACCGAACCCAGTGCGACCAGAGCGCGACTCAGGCTCCGCTGGACGTCGTAGCCACCTCGCCCGAGGTGCGTGCCCAGCATCGCGGCCAGCTGCTCTTCGCTTCCGGTCGGAACCAGAACCACCGCAGCTCGCCACGCGCTACGTGCGACTTCGTCGTCGGGGTCGGAGATCAACGCCTCGGTGATGACCTGCCACGCCGCCCGATCCTTGATCTTGGACAACGTGTGCAACGCCTGGCTGCGAGCCTGGACCCCGCCGGATCGCACTTCCTCGATCAACCGCGGAACCGTCGACGACGCGGGTAGCCGAATCAGCGCCCACGTCAACATTTCCCGAACCTGGAAATCCGGTTCGACGGCGCACCGCTGCAGCAGTGCGTCGAGGAACTGCAGATCCGGTGTCGTACCGAGATCGAGCGCGGCCCGCAGCCGAGCCGACGGATTGCTGTGGTGCAGTGCCCCGTTTACCGAATTCATCGAGTTCATGCGGCCCAGCCAAGACCTTGTCACCGTGCCAAGGTCAACCCCGACTCAGCACGTCCGCGAGAGTTCGGTTCATCGTGTTCAGCGCGCGCACCGCACCCCGCAGTGGACCGGGCGCGTTGGTGGAGGTGAGCATGACATCCAGGACTGTCGTCTCGGTGACCTTCTCCGGCGGCTCGACGTGCTTGCCCGCCGCGGCCGCCTCGACGTGACGTACGGTCTCGCGCACCAGAGCCGCAGCATCGCGCAGAGCCCGGGCCGTGTCGTCCGACGGGGCCGTCTGCGCATCGGCGCGAGAGGCCAGCACGCCTGCTCGGGCCAATGCATGGGCAGATCGGCTACTGACGGCCAACACTCGAAGCAGTCGTTTCGCGCCTCGCCTGCTGCGGGTCGTCGGCCCCAGTACGAGTGGCTTTCCGGCCGTCACGACGTCCTTCAATGCGTTGTCGAGCGCGCGGGTCGACGCCACCAGGTCGGTCTCTTCTCCCGGCGCCACAACCGCTTCGACACTGGCCTCGATCAACGCGTCCAACTGCTCGAGGTAGGTATCGACCCTGTCCACCATCGTCTTTCGAGTTCCGGTCGAGAAGATGAAGTACGCGGAGACGATACCGACCACGCCGCCGACGGCGGTCTCGGTGATACGAAGCTCGAGCACCTCGATACTGAAGGTGCCCAGCAGCCCGTAGAGCATCGCAAGCAGAATCGTGACGAAGAACGACAGCAACGCGTACGCCACGGTCACCAGGTAGAACGCGAAGAAGACGCAGACGACGATCAACACCAGCTGCAGCGGTTGATTGTTGCCCACCAGTGCGGCGATCACCACACCGGCCAGCACGCCTGCAATGGTTCCGAGGACGCGTTGGCCTGCGCGCGTGAGGATTTCGCCCCGAGTCGACGCCCCGGTGAACACCAGGAACGCCGTCAGCACCGCCCAGTACCAGCGGTCGGGCGAGACCAGTTCACCCAACACGGTCGCCGCGCTGGTGGCCACGGCCACCTGAATTGCGGCCTTGGTGCTGGGGTTCAGTCCGCTCGGCTCGTCCTTTGCCGCGGGCTCGGTCGATTCGGGCTCGGGGCTCGCGGCAACCGAGACTGCGTTGGTGGTGATGTGATGAATAGCGATGTGCGCCTGCACGGCTCGCTGCGCGGAGACCGTAGCGATGCCTGCGGGGGTCGACGGATCGGCACGTTCGGCGGCCGTCGCGGCCATCCGACGGGCGGCCCGAAGCTGTTCCGAGGACGGCGTGTTCTGCAGGACCGACCCGAGTGCCGTTGTTGCCTGGCCCAGCGCTTTGGGCCATGGCTTGGCCGGATCGAGAGCCCAGAGCGAGCTGACGAGTTGTTCGGTCGCGATCTGGGCGTCGAACACGCGGAGCGACAGATCGGTGCTGGTGACACTGAGCAACTGACCGGCGTCGTGTCGGTCGAGCCAGTCGTCGATCATCAGCGCGGTGTTGCCGAGCCGGTCGAGTCTGCGGCGCAACAGGTTCAAGTCACGGTCTTCTCGCCTCGACGCCGCCTCGAGCACCGATACCGACACCGCCCGCATGGCGAACAGCAACCGACGGACTTCCACGATCGGCCGATCCGGGAAGATCACCGCTCGCACGAACAGCGCGATCACCAAACCGCCGAGGATCGCTGCGATGAGCATCGGCAGCTGCCCCGGGGTCGCGCGGAGAAACAGTGCGAAGAAGTACGATATGAACGCCACCATCCCCAGCGCAGTGCCGCGAGGACCGAACCTGCGGACCCACACGGCCGCGAACAACACCGCAATGAAGCCGACGTCGGCCACCTTGCCGAGCTCGGAGAGCAACGCCGCCAACGTCACTGCCGCCGAGGCAGGCAGCGCCATCAGCGCGGTGGTGATGAGCCGACTGTGCTGGTCTTTGTCCTTCACTGCCGCCGAAGCCTGCATCGCCACCACGGTTCCGAGCATCGCGACCGTCACCGGCTGCCCGATGGCGCGCGTGGTCAACACCAGCGTCACCATCGCCAGCAGCACCGTGAGCGTGGTCGCCGACGCACTGCGCAGCCGTACCTGTCCCGGATCCGAGGCATCGAGGATTCGGGCGAGGCGGTTCATTCCTCGATTCTGCGCTACGGCTCAGCCCCGTGCCGCCCGGATCGCCGGGGCCGACGAATGCGGTAGCAACCGACTCATGTCCGACGGCGTGATCACCTCTACGGTCGCCGATTCGTCCAACCGATACGGCTGCGTGGAGATGATGCCGGCGAGGTGTTTGCGCAGTCGCGACATCTCGGCCCGCACGGTGATCGCACGGCCGTCGTCGCCGAACAGATCTGCGGCCATCTGGGCGGCCGTTCGCCCGTGCCGATTCGTGGCGAGAAGGTACAGAATCTCGGCGTGCCGGGGCGTCGGCTCGTGGGTCCACTCCCCCACTTCACTGCGGACCTCGACGCGAGGCTTCTGCGAATTGCGCAGGTCGATGCGAATTCTCGTCGACCCCACATCTGCGACGCCGGAAGTGGAGCCTGCGGAATAACTCTCGGGGGTGGGTCGCACCAGCCATCCACCGGGCAGGGGCTCGAAGTCGCACACGCCGAGGGTCGGCAACCAGAATCGGCCCGTCGCCAGATCTTCGGGAAGCAGGATGCGATTGCGCAGTGCCACCGATTCGACGGCCGCAACCCATCCGTTCGCGTCGACGGCCAGCGCCGGGGACTGCAACCGCGCGAGCATCGGTGCGGCCACCGAACGCAGTCGATCGAGGGTGGACCGATGAATCTCGCGTAGTTGGGACTCGGCCAACCGTGCGACGGCGTCGACCAGCGCGATGGTGGTGGGGTGCACCGTCTTGGCCGGACCGCTGACGTCGATGGCTCCCAGTACCTGACCGGTTCGCGGATCACGGATGGGTGCTCCGGCACACGTCCACGAATGATGGCTCCGCACATAGTGTTCGGCCGAGAAGATCTGGACCGCGCGCCGCGAGACCAGCGCAGTGCCGATGGCATTGGTGCCCACCGAGTCCTCCGCCCAGTTGGCCCCCTCGACGAATCCGAGGTCGTCGGCGCGGTCGAGTACGGCCGTCGATCCGCTCCGCCACAGCACCCGGCCGTGCCGATCGGCGACGACGAGGATGTTGTCCCCGTCCTGCACCACCGATTCCAGGCCGCGGGCCAGATCGTCCAGGATGTCGAACAACCCCGATTCTCGACGGCTGAGCTCGAGATCGGACACGTCCATCTGCGTCTCGGCGGGGTTGCCCAGTTCGGGGTCGATTCCCAGGGTCTGCAACCGCCGCCACGAGTCACCGATGACCTCGCGGGGACGCGCGGGCGACTTGCCGCCGGTCATGGTCGCGTCGTACACGGCAGTGAGAATCTGCGCGTAGCGGCGCGGGTCTTCGCCGGCCGCCAGCGCAGGTTCAGGACCTGTCGACTGCGTCATCACAGTCAATTGTGCTCCAGCTCACAGATCGACATCAACGGGGGTTACCGATAGACCAGGCCACCGTCGATCAACGGTGCCTGGCCCGTCATGTAGTCCGAGTCGGGTCCAGCGAGATACGAAACGAACGCTGCCACGTCCTCGGGCGTCTGCGCCCGACCGAGAGCGATACCGCCGACGAACTTGTCGTAGGTTTCGCCCTCCGCGGCGCCGGTCAGCTCGGCGAACCGTTTGTCGATGGTCACCCACATGTCGGTGCCCACCACTCCGGGGCAGTACGCGTTGACGGTGATGCCCTCAGCGGCATATTCCTTGGCCGCAGCCTGGGTCAGTGCCCGAACCGCGAATTTTGTTGCGCTGTAGACCCCGAGCATCGCGAATCCGTCGTGACCCGCGATGGACGACGCGTTGATGATCTTGCCCTTCTGGCCGAGAGACTTGAATGTTGCTGCGGCCGCTTGGATTCCCCACAGCACGCCGTCGACGTTGACGGCCCAGATCGTCGCGACGTCCTCGGGCCGAACATCGTCGAGCGGGGCCACTTGCGCTATTCCCGCATTGTTGACGATGACGTCGAACCCGCCGAGCGCGCTGTGCGCGTGGTCGACGGCCGCGAACACCTGGTCGCGATCACTGACGTCGGCCACGAATGTCGTTGCCTTCGAGCCAGTTCGACGCACCTCGTCGGCGACGCCTGCGATCTTGTCCTCGGCCAAATCCACCAATGCGATGTCGTGACCGTCGTTCGCCAACCGCAACGCGATGGCGCGGCCGATGCCCTGACCCGCTCCGGTCACCAACACCGCGCTCATGCGGATGCTCCAGTCGAAGGATCGACCAAAACCTTCATCTTCGTGCCTGCGTGCAGCGCCTCGAACCCGTCGTCGATGACGCCGTCGAGCGCAATCTTGTCCACCCAGCCAGTCGTGTCGTAGTGGCCCTGGCTCATCAGATCGATGACGGCCTCGTAGTCGGCGGAGGTGTAGCACAGCGAGCCCTGAATTCGGGATTCGTTCATCACCAGCTTCTGCAGCGGCGTGGTGAGAGGCTTTTCGTAGATAGCGACGCTGATCAGCGGCTTACGCGCACCGATACAACCGAGCGCGGCCTCGACGGCAGGTTGCACGCCGGCTGCGTCGTAGATGGCGTCGGCACCCTTGCCGTAGGTGAGGTCGGCGATGTAGGCCGGGATGTCGAGAGCTGTCGGATCGAGGGTCTTCGCTCCGAGGGCCTCGATCGATGCTCGACGCGTCGGCGACGGTTCGACGACGTAGACGTTGTCGAGTCCTTTGCCGCGCAGCGCGAACCACAGTCCGATGCCGATGGGCCCTGCTCCGAACACCATCGCGGTGTCCTCGGTCTTCGGATCTCCGAGTGTCGCAGCGTGATAGGCGACCGACATCGGTTCGACGAGCGCACCGAGTTCGAGCGAGACGTTGTCGGGCAAGGCGTGAATCATGTCGGTGGGGACCACGGTGTATTCGGCCATTCCGCCGTCGGACATCAGTCCGTGGAAGCCGATCTGCGCGCAGATGTTGTAGTTGCCCGCCCGGCACGGCCCGCAGTGTCCGCACCGATAGAGCGGCTCGATGGCGACGCGGTCGCCGACCGCGATGCCGGTCACGCCCGCGCCGAGCTCGGTGACGGTTCCCGAGAACTCGTGCCCGAGGATCAGCGGCATCTCCTGACCGGTCAGCGGATGCGGCGAGGTGGGGATGAAGATGGGGCCGGCGTAGTACTCGTGCAGGTCGGTTCCGCAGATTCCGTTGAACCCGATCTTGATCTTGACCTGCCCTTCACCGGGATGAGGCTCGGGGACGTCGGTGATCTCCACCTTGTTGGGTCCGTAGTACATAGCTGCGCGCATCGGTTTTCACTCCTGACTGGATTGGATGCACTCAGGTTTATGTGACCCGGAGCACAACCGCCAGGGTTGCACCGCGTTGCACTGCGCCGGCCGCAGTGCAACCTCCCGCAACCCTGACGGTCGGGTGTGATTCAGCTCATAGTGACGGCGTCACCTTCGCCTCGAACGAAACGAGCAGCACATGACCGCTACCGCAGACCGCCCACTGAGCAAGCCGAAAATCACTCCACCACAGGGTAACTGGCTCGTGTTCGGAGTTGCCAACCTCGCCGTCGTGGTGGCCGTGTCGCTTGCGACGTGGTATCTGCTGGCCGACCCGACCACCAGTCCGTGGAACTTCTATCCCCTCCCCTTCAACGCCGCGCTGTTCTGGGCAATTCTGTTCATCGTGTTCATCGGATTCGATTGCGAATTCGCCGGATTCGACTCACTGAAGCAACCGATACGCGGGCTCACCATCCTGGCCTCGACGGCAGTGTTCGCCGTGGCCGTCACCTGGATCCTCGGTAGCGGCCTCGGGTCGTTGTATCCCGATTTCGCCGGCTCTCGGGAGGGCGGACTCGGCTATTTCGCCGGTGCGCTGTTCGTGCTGTTCGGTTTCGGAACCTGGGTGATGGTGGTCCTGAACTGGCAGCACTGGCCGTGGACCGTACTGCGTATGAAGCAACCGCTGATCGGGCTGTGCGAGATCGCCTTCGTTGCCGTCCCGACTCTCGCGCTGTACTTCGTGTTCGGACTGCCGTCGGTCTCGCTCTCGGCCACCGATCCACTGATGTCCGTCGACACCGCACTGGGCTGGTTCTACTCGATCGTCGTCTCGGTGATCCTCACCGGCCAGACCCTCGACAACTGGCCGTGGAAACTGGCCGGTGGCGGCGGACGGACCGCCCTGGCGGCAACGGTCGGCAACGCGGTTCTCGGCACCGTGATCTACTTCCTGATGGTTCCCCTGGCGAAGCTCCTGGTCGGGTCCGACGCCACCGCCGAGCTCGGCTCCGTCATCAAGCAGTTCCCGGCGCAGATCGGCGTGTGCTGGGCCTTCTGGATGATTTTCTGGGCCAACGGCTTCGGTAATCGCTTCCCCGCGGCGGGGCGCGCGGTGCTGACCTTCGCCTTGGCCATCGGCACGTTCCTGGCCTACTACTACGTCGTCGCGGAGCACATACTGCACGAGCCCACCGTCGCCGCCGGGATCTCCGGGAACGCACTGGGATTCATCGACTGGCTGGTGCTCTGGACCTTGATCTACGTCGTCGGATTCCAGTCGTTGGGGTTGAAGAAGCTCTCGCCCGCCTGAGACGAACAGCCGAGACACGACCGGCGATCGACGTCGGTCGTGTTTATGCTCCGAGAACAACAGATGAGCCGATCTCTGGCCTCGCGAGCTCTATCGACACCCCCCTTCCGTCACTAGTGTCGTGGATCACAGCACTAGCGAGGGGATCCACACATGACGGTCATCGGGTACTTCCCGTGGCGTTCTTCGGCCGAAAGAGCAGATCGACCGTGCGTTCGCGACGACCACTCCGAATTGACGTACGCCCAATTCGCAGGGCGCGTAGATGTTTTCGCGTCGCAGTTGGCCGCACACGGGGTCCGCACAGGCGACGTGATTGCCGTGATACTTCCCAACCGGGTCGAACTGATCATCGCGATCATGGCCGCGTGGCGTATCGGTGCGGTCGCAACTCCGGTGAACCCCACCTCGACGCCGTCCGAGGCCCATCATCAGATCACGGACTCGCGTGCGGTCATCGCGATCACCGACAGCGGCAGTCCGCGCGTCGACGGCATCGCCTGCCTCACCGTCGACGACATCTCGGCCGACGAACTCCGCTCCACCACCACATCATCGTTCGATGATCTCGGCTCGGTCGAACCCGGGTCCGACGACCTTGCGCTGCTGATCTATACCTCCGGATCCACGGGGCGTCCGAAAGGCGTCGAGCTGACCCACGCCAATCTGCAGTACATGGCGTCGGCGATGGCAACACATCTCGATCTGACCGCCGACGATCATTGCCTGCTCGTCCTGCCGCTCTTCCACGTCAATGCCATCTGCGTCAGCGTTCTCGCTCCATTGATCGCCGGAGGCCAGGTCAGCATCACCGGACGGTTCAGTCCAACGAGATTCTTCGAGGACGTGAAAGAGCTTCGCCCGACCTATTTCTCGGCCGTCCCCACGATCTACGCGTTGCTGGCCGCGCAGCCACCGGACCTCGAATCGGACTTCTCGTCCGTCCGATTCGGCGTGTGCGGGGCCGCACCGATCTCCAAGGAACTTCTCGACCGCGCCGAGTCGAGATTCGGTTTCGCCCTCGTCGAGGGGTACGGCCTCACCGAGGGGACCTGCGCATCGGCGTGCAATCCTCCCACCGGACTCCGAAAGTTGGGAACCGTCGGTCCGGCACTGCCGGGCCAGAGCATCGCCATCGTCGACGAGGACGGCCACCACCTGCCCGTCGGAACCGTCGGTGAGGTGCTGATCTCGGGCCCGAATGTCATGCGCGGCTACTTCGGTCGCCCGGAGGAGACCGAACGGACCGTCGTCGACGGATGGCTGCACACCGGCGACGTCGGACACCTCGACGTCGATGGCTACCTCACCCTCGTCGATCGCATCAAGGACATGATCATTCGCGGTGGGGAGAACATCTATCCGAAGGAAATCGAGAATGCCCTCGCCACCCATTCCGATGTGCTCGAAGTTGCCGTCGTGGGCGCACCGGACGAGGTGTACGGCGAAGTCCCCGTCGCGTACGTGGTGACCTACCCGGCCGCAACCGTCGGATCCGCCGATCTTCTGGACCATCTCCGTGATCTCGTCACGAAAGTCAAACTGCCCGTTGCGATTCACCTCGTCGACGCGCTCCCGAAGAACCCCGTCGGCAAGATCGACAAACCCCGTCTGCGCACCGAACTCCGCTCCGCCGCCGCACCCGTCGGCTGACATTTCCAGCTCCGAACATCTCACTCACCAGCGTCCGATGCCGGTGAGGCGATCACCCGTACCCACACCACCCACACAGGAGTAACGACATGGGATTCAAAGAAGGAAACTTCCCGCCGGTCGACCCGGCCACCTTCCTCGATCTACCGTTCCGCGACCGACTGCGGGCGATGTCGACCCACTGGGCCGACCACGGCTTCGGAACCCCGAAGATGGTGCACACCATTTACATTCTCAAACTCGCGGTCCTCTACCTCGCCATCGGCGTGTCGATAGCCACCTTGACCTCCGGGCACAATCCTCTCGACTTCTCAGCGTGGTGGAACGAACCGATCGTGTACCAGAAGATCCTGCTGTGGACGCTACTCCTCGAAACGCTCGGCCTGGGCGGATCCTGGGGCCCGCTTGCCGGTCACTTCGAGCCGATGATGGGCGGCGCGCTCTTCTGGTTGCGCCCCAACACGATTCGCCTGCCACCGTGGCCGGGAAAGGTGCCCTTCACCTCCGGTGACAGCCGGACGGTCTTCGATGTCATCGTCTACGCCGCGATCGTGGTCGACATCGTTGCCGCACTGATCCTTCCCGGCGTGCACAGCAGCTCGATCGACTCTGCGATCGCGGACAACAACGGCCTGGTGCGGCCCGCACTGATGATCATCCTCGCCGCCCTTCTCGTCGTGATCGGGTTGCGCGACAAGGTCATCTTCATCGCCGCCCGCGGTGAGCAGTATTTCCCAGCCGTGCTGTTCTTCGGGCTACTGCCGTTCGTCGACATGATCATCGCCCTCAAACTGCTGATGGTCTCGGTGTGGGTCGGTGCCGGAATCTCCAAGCTCGGCCACCATTTCTCGATGGTCATTCCGCCGATGCTCTCGAACACCCCGTGGATCACCTCGACCCGTCTCAAGCGCGCGCATTACCGCAACTTCCCGGACGACCTTCGCCCGTCCACCATGGCCGGCGGCATCGGCCATGTCCTCGGAACGTTGGTCGAGGTCGCGACGCCGCTGGTCCTGCTCTTCACCACCAATGCCGTCGTCGCTCTCGCTGCCGCCGCACTGATGGTCGCGTTCCACCTGTTCATCACCTCGACGTTCCCGCTCGCCGTCCCGCTGGAATGGAATCTGTTCTTCGCGTTCGCGGCGGTGTTCCTCTTCCTCGGATTCCCGAACGCCGACGGTTTCGCCGTATGGAACTTCTCCTCTCCGGTGCTGCTGGCCGTCATCGTCGTTGCGCTCGTGTTCTTCCCGATCGTCGGCAACCTCCGACCCGATCTGGTCTCGTTCCTGCCCTCGATGCGTCAGTACGCCGGCAACTGGGCGTCGGCGACGTGGGCGTTCGCTCCCGGTTGCGAGGACAAGATCGACGAGTTCATCAAGCGGCCGAGCCAGAACACTCGCACTCAACTGCTGGCGACCTATCCGGCCGATGTCGCCGACGTGGTGATGCACCAGCTGCTCGGCTGGCGTTCGATGCACAGCCAGGGTCGCGCACTGTTCTCTCTGATGATGAATCACCTCGGCGAGGACATCGACACCTACACGTTGCGTGACGCCGAGTTCTCGTGCAATTCGATCGTGGCGTTCAACTTCGGTGACGGCCATCTGCACGACGCCAAGCTGATCGCGGCGATTCAACGCCGATGCAATTTCGCGCCGGGAGAATTTCTCGTGGTCTGGATCGAGTCGCAGCCCATTCACAAGAACTACCAGCAATATCAGGTCATCGATGCGGCTCTGGGAGTCATCGAACGCGGTACGTACAAGGTCTCCGATGCCATCGAGGAGCAGCCGTGGTTGCCGAACGGCCCGATTCCGGTGACTGTGACGTGGACACTGGACATCGACGCGAACCGCGCCGCCACCGATGCCGGCACCGTGAAGGAACCGAAGATGCGCGAGAACACCGCACGCCCCGCAGGCGACTCCGTCGTCGCGCCCACTCCGCAACGCGGCGAGCAGGTATGACCACAGCCGTGGTCGTCGGCAGCGGGCCGAACGGGCTCGCTGCCGCGGTACGCCTCGCTCGCGCCGGGGTCGATGTTCATGTTCTCGAGGCTGCGGACACCATCGGCGGGGGAACGCGCAGCGCCGAGATGACAGTGCCGGGTGTGACGCACGATCTGTGTTCGGCGTTCCATCCGATGGGTGCGGGTTCGCCGTATCTGCGCACGCTCGACCTCGAGCGTTACGGTCTGCGGTGGCGACTGGCGGACATCGACTGCGCGCATCCGCTCGACAACGGTGATGCAGGATCGATCCACCGGTCGATAGAGGCAACGGCCGACGGTCTGGGTGTCGACGGGGTGCGCTGGAACCGGATGTTCGGGGACCTGGCCCGCAATTTCGACGTCCTCGCTGCCGACTTGATGCGTCCGATTGCGAACGTGCCGCGGCACCCGCTGGCCCTTGTGGCCTTCGGTCCACGCGCACTGCTACCGGCCACCGTGTCGGCGAAGTGGTGGCGAACGGACAAGGCGAGAGCGATGTTCGGCGGGCTGGCGGCGCACGCCTACTACCGATTGGACCGACCGGCAACGTCGGCCGTCGGGTTGATGCTCGCGGCCTCGGGTCATCGCTACGGCTGGCCGGTGGCCGAGGGCGGTTCCGGGGCGATAACGCAGGCGTTGGCGTCGATGCTGGCCGATCACGGCGGCAAGATCGACACCGGCGTTCGAGTACGGACGGCTTCGGACATTCCCCGATCCGACGTGGTCCTGCTCGATACGTCACCGCGCGGCGCTCTCGACATCTACGGCGATGCGGTGCCCTCTCGTATCGCGCGCTCCTACCGCAAGTTTCGTCGTGCTCCGGCCGCGTTCAAGATCGATTTCGCGATCGACGGACACGTACCGTGGACGAACGCCGCGTGCGGGCGCGCCGGCACCGTTCACCTAGGAGGTTCCTTCGAGCAGATCGCGGCGAGCGAGAAGGCGATCAATCTGGGCGTCATGCCGGATCGGCCGTTCGTGTTGGTGGGCCAGCAGTACGTGGCCGACCCGACGCGATCTGCCGGGTCGATCAATCCGCTGTACGCGTACGCCCATGTGCCCAACGGATTCACCGGCAACGCGACCGAGGCGATCATCGCCCAGATCGAACGATTCGCACCTGGATTCCGAGATATCGTCGTCGCCACCGTCGTCACCTCCCCGACCGAACTGGAGGCGTCGAATCCGAACTACCTCGGCGGCGACATCATCGGGGGCGCGAACACCGAACTTCAGGTGGTACTTCGACCTCGAGTTGCGTTGGATCCGTACAGTATCGGAGTTCCCGGCGTGTATCTGTGTTCCGCGTCGACTCCCCCGGGTGCCGGCGCACACGGAATGTGCGGATACAACGCAGCGGAGTCCGCGTTGCGACACCTACGGCGGCAGAAGAAGGACGTGGGGTGACGAACCTCGAACCCGAGGACCGTCGGGCGGTTGCCCGCAGCCGGCTTGCTCATGTGCCTGCGACGGCCCACGAGGACGTTCTCGCCGCCGTCGCACAGGTCGCGCGGTCGCTGTCGGCGCGAGAACTCGACATGGTCCGGGCGATGACCTCGCTCATGGCGCACGATATCGATCATCTGGACGACGACCCCGTCCTCGTGCAGCTTCTCGAGGCCTCTGTCCACGGCAACATCTCGACGATCGTGCATGTACTGGCCAACGACATTCCGGTCGACCGCCTGCAGCCGACCACCGCAGCCGTCGAGTACGCACTGCGCCTTGCTCAACGCGATGTTCCGTCGAATTCGCTGGTGCGGGCCTATCACCTGGGCCAGAACGAAATGATGAGTATCTGCTTCGAGGAAGTGAAGAAGAACTCGAACGATTCGGAGCTCGATTTCGCTGTCCTGAAACATATTTCGGACGTCGTCTACAACTACATCGACTGGATAACACTGTTTGTCTTCGACGCCTACGAGACCGAACGCATTCGGTGGATCGGTGCCAAGGGAACCGTTCATTCGTCGACCATTCACACACTGCTGGCCGACCGGAGCGGAACCACAACGACGTTCGAGGCCCACACCGGTTACCTGTTGAACCAGAATCATCTCGGTGTCGTCGTGTGGAGCGATGGATCGGACTCGACGACGACCCTCGGATCGATCGACGTCATTTCCCGCCGCGCCGCCGCGGCGATGCGCTCCGCAGGTCCGCCGATCGTCACCGCGATCGATCGCCGAACCGCGTGGGCCTGGATCCCCCTGGGTACCCGCACGCCGACGGTCGATACGGCCGAACTTGCCGCGGCCCTTCGCCTCGACCAGTCCACCCGCATGGCCGTCGGGCTACCGGGCAAGGGCGTCGACGGGTTCCGCCGGACCCACGAGCAGGCACGCGCCGCCTACTCCATCGCGTCGATACCCGGGACACCGGTGCGTGAGGTTCTCGGCTACGGCGACAAGAATGTGGCCATCGTGTCGCTGCTCGCCCAGGATCTCGATTCGGCCCGGTACTGGGTCTGGGAGACGCTGGGCACGCTCGCGGACGACACGCCCAACGCGGCCGTGCTGAGAGACACCCTGCATGCATATTTCGCGCACGACGAGAGTCATCTGCACGCGGCCCAGGAACTCAACGTCCACCGCAACACGGTGAAGTATCGGGTGACCAAAGCTCTCGAACTACACACGACCAGCGGGGACAAGCTCGATCTCGCGCTGGCACTGCAGGTGTGTCAGTTTCTGGGAGCCCTGGTTCTCAGGCCCACTCAGACGTAGGCAGGTCACCCGAGTTCATTCTCGACGCGGTCGATACCTCGGCGCGCTGCAACCCACTGCAACTCTCGACTTCGCCGCGGCGCGGGAGTGTGCTGGGTCACACAACGAGCACACTTTCGCCACGAGGAGTTTTCATGACGCAGACCATCGAACCGGTCGACATCACCCGCACACACACCCCGCAGGAACGGGTCGACGCCTGGCTGTCGAAGTTCGAGGACGCACTGGTCGCACGAGACATCCCCCGCGTTGCCGGCATGTTCGCCGTCAGCAGCTTCTGGCGCGATCTCGTCACGTTCACCTGGAATCTCAAGACCGTCGAGGGTCGCGACGGCGTCAGCGACATGCTGTCGCAGCGACTCGACGACACCGATCCGACGGGCTTTCACACCACGGAAGTACCCGACGAGGCGGACGGCGTCGTCTCGGCGTGGATCGAGTTCGAGACCGCAACGAGCCGAGGTAAAGGGCACTTGCGCCTGACGGTCGATGCCGACACCGGCGACGACGTGGCCTGGACTCTGCTGACGACCATGCAGGAGCTCAAGGGCCATGAGGAGCGTCAAGGCAAGTCCCGTATCAAAGGCGCGGTGCACGGCTCGAACGCCGATACCCAGAACTGGGCGGAGAAGAAGGAGATCGAGGAGAACGAGCTCGGCTACAGCGTGCAGCCGTATGCCCTCGTGATCGGTGGCGGCCAGGGCGGTATCGCTCTCGGAGCTCGATTCCGACAGCTGGGGGTGCCTGCGATCGTCGTCGACCGCGCCGAACGCCCCGGCGATCAGTGGCGTGGACGCTACAAGTCGCTGTGCCTACACGACCCGGTCTGGTACGACCACCTCCCCTATCTGCCGTTCCCGCCGAACTGGCCGGTGTTCGCGCCGAAGGACAAGATCGGCGACTGGCTCGAGATGTACACCAAGGTCATGGAAGTTCCGTACTGGAGCAAGACCACCGCGAAGTCCGCCACCTACGACGAGGTGGCGAAGGAGTGGACGGTCGTCGTCGACCGCGACGGTGAGGAAGTGATCCTGCGGCCCAAGCAGTTGGTGATGGCCACCGGGATGTCCGGCAAGAAGAACGTCCCGAACTTCCCCGGCATGGACGAGTTCGAGGGCGAGCAGCATCATTCCAGCGAACACCCCGGTCCCGACGCCTATGTCGGCAAGCGCGTCGTGGTCGTCGGTTCCAACAACTCCGCACACGACATCTGCAAGGCTCTGTACGAGACCGGCGTCGACGTCACGATGCTGCAGCGTTCGTCGACTCACATCGTCAAGTCCGATTCGCTGTGTGAGATCGCCCTCGGGGATCTGTACTCCGAGCGGGCCGTCGAGTCCGGAATGACCACGGGCAAAGCCGATCTCACGTTCGCGTCGCTGCCGTACCGGATCATGCACGAGTTCCAGATCCCGGTGTATCAGCAGATCGCGGAGCAGGACAAGGACTTCTACGATCGCCTCGAGAAGGCCGGCTTCCAACACGACTTCGGTGACGACGGTTCGGGACTGTTCATGAAGTACCTGCGCCGCGGCTCGGGTTACTACATCGACGTCGGCGCATCCGAGCTCGTCGCGGACGGCAAGATCAAACTCGTTGCCGGACAGGTGGAGCGGATCAGCAAGACCGGCGTCGTCCTCGAAGACGGTACCGAGCTGCCGGCCGACCTCATCGTCTACGCCACCGGCTACGGCTCGATGAACGGCTGGGTCGCCGACCTGATCGATCAGGAGACCGCGGACAAGGTCGGCAAATGCTGGGGCCTCGGGTCGGACACCACCAAGGATCCCGGCCCCTGGGAGGGCGAGCAGCGCAACATGTGGAAGCCGACGCAGCAGGAGAACTTCTGGTTCCACGGCGGCAATCTGCATCAGTCGCGACACTATTCGCTCTACCTCGCGCTCCAGATCAAGGCGCGCTACGAGGGTATCGATACCCCGGTCTACGGGCTGCAGGAAGTGCATCACCTTCGGTGACCCATGAGCGCGGAACCTCGTAGCAGAGTAAGAGGTTCCGTGCACATGCGGCGCAGCCGCTCAGGTGCTCAGCGTATCCCGTCCCACACCGCGCGAGTCGCCGGCCGCGGGTCCAGAACGACTCCCGGCTCGTCCCCGAACATCATCACCGCACGGTCGGTGCCGTACGAGTCCCATCCGGGAGAGCCGTCGCGCACGAATTCGACCCAGGCACGGTGCATCTCGTCGGCAACCTTCTGCGGCGGATTCGGGCCGGTGATTCGTGCGGTCTCGGCCTTGTGCAGCATGTCGAACACGAACGGGATCTCGAGTGCATGGCAGGCCCCGAGCGCGCCGTCGAACAGTGATGAGCGCCAGGTGAATTCGTAGACGAAGGCGTTACCGGAGCGGGCCTCGACCAGGCGCGTGGCCGGGATACGGAAGAACCAGTCGGTCATGACGGCGATCATCAGCTCGCCGGCCGAGGCGTCGGGCAGCTGTTCGCGGTACCGGTCCAGCGCCGACGGGTCGGCTCGATACCCGGCGAGGACCATCTTCACGTAGTCCTCGGTGAGGTGCGGGACAATCCCGGCCGGGACGATGAAGAACGCATGTTCCTCGCTGGTGGTTCCGATCAGCACGTCCACCTGTGCGCTCGCGCCATCACTGATGATTCGCGAAAACGGCAGCGCCGGAACGATATCACCGTCGATGTACGGCTCGAATGCCATCACGTTCAGGGCGAGCTCACCCCAGGCTCCGGTCGGAGCCTCGGCCGTGATTCGATCGGACAGTTCACGCTGAGCATCGACCAAGGCATCCACCGGCACCGACCCCAGGCTGTCGACCGTCGCCTCGACGCCGAGCGAGGCGGCCAATGCAGCGGATACCTTGGCGGCAGTCTCGGCGGTGATGACGTGGTGGCCGGCTCCGCTCTGCAGAATCGCCCGTTGGAAGAGTCCCTCGGCACGAGGCATCGACATCAGGGTGCCGACGCTCATCGCGCCGGCCGACTCTCCCGCGATGGTCACCCGGGCCGGGTCGCCGCCGTAGGCAGCGATGTGGTCGCGTACCCATTCGAGGGCCGCGACCTGATCGAGCATCCCGCGGTTGGCGGGAGCTCCATCGATCAGTGCAAAACCGTCGACGCCGAGTCGGTAGTTGATCACCACGGCCACGATGCCGTCGCGCGCGAAGGCGGAACCGTCGTACGTGGGAATGGCGTTGCTGCCATTGACGAATGCGCCACCGTGGATCCAGACGAACACCGGTGCCGAGCCGCCGGCATCGGGGGTGAAGACGTTGACGTTCAGGCAGTCCTCGCCGGGTACCACCGGCTCACTGAGGATCTCACTGGTCGGCGGACGGTAGCCCACCTTCGGGACGGTCGCCCCGAGTTCGAGGGCGTCGCGCACCCCATCCCAGGTCGGCGGCGGCGACGGCGCTTGGAATCGGCGGGGTCCGAACGGAGCCTCGGCGTACGGCACTCCGAGGAACGAGGTGACGCCTGCGCCGGTCCGACCGCGAACTTGGCCCTGAGGTGTATCGACGGTGATCGTGTCCATACGTCCTTATTACCCTGTTCGCTTCGCCTTGTCGGTCGGACCGGCAACTTCGGGTGCTCAGACCAGACGTGCCTCGGGCGAGCCCGTCTTGCCCGCGTCACGCTCGACGGAATCACCGAGTGCCTCGTCGATCTTCGCGAGCACGTCGGCGTCGAGGGTGACCTCGGAGGCCTTGATGTTCTCGGCGATCTGCTCCGGTCGCGAGGCACCGACAAGTGCGGCGGCGATGTTGTCGTTGGCCAACACCCATGCAACGGCCAACTGCGCCATGGTGATTCCCAGATCGTCGGCGATCGGCTTCAGCTGCTGCACCCGGGTGAGCGTCTGATCGTCGAGGTAGCGCGCGATCATCTTGTCGCCGCCCTTGTCGTCCTTCGCGCGAGAACCGTCCGGCAGGGGCTGACCGGGAAGGTACTTACCGGTGAGCACACCCTGGGCGATGGGCGACCAGACGATCTGCGAGATGCCCAGTTCCTTCGACGTCGGGATCACCTGATCCTCGATGACACGCCAGAGAGCCGAATACTGCGGCTGATTCGAGATGATCGAGAAGCCGTTCTGGCGGGCGAGTTCCTGCCCGGCGCGGAGCTGGTCGGCGGTCCATTCCGAGACGCCGATGTAGAGCGCCTTTCCCTGGCGGACGACGTCACCGAAGGCGGCGATGGTCTCTTCGAGCGGGGTCTCGACGTCGTAGCGATGAGCCTGGTAGAGGTCCACGTAATCGGTGCCGAGCCGACGCAGCGAGGCGTCGATGCCTTCGAGAATGTGTTTGCGGGAGAGTCCGGTGTCGTTGGGGCCCTTGGGTCCGACGGGGAAGTAGACCTTCGTGAAAATCTCGAGCGATTCCCGACGCTCGCCTTTCAGCGCGTCGCCCAGCACCGTCTCGGCAGCTCCGTTGGCATAGACGTCGGCCGTATCGAACGTGGTGATGCCCGCATCGAGAGCCGCGCGTACGCACTGGGTGGCGATATCGTTCTCCACCTGCGATCCGTGCGTCAACCAGTTGCCGTAGGTGATCTCCGAGATCTTGAGTCCACTGTTTCCGAGGTATCTGTAAGCCATGCAGAAAACGGTACTCCGGTGATCAATTCAGTAGTGGCCGACGACCGAGGGCCCACATCCCGACGCCGGCGAGCACCACCGTCGTGAAGGCAACTCCCGTCGAGAGCCACAGGTCGATGCTGGGAGAGAACGTGCTCGTGTCGATCGACGTCAACGGTGTGTAGGCAGTCCAGCCGTAGGTGACGACCATCGGGACCGTGATCGCCACCGGAACCGCGAGGCCCAGCGTCAAGGTCGTGGGGGTCGCGGTCGTGGGGGTCGAGGGGGTGCACGAGACGTACAGGTAGGCCGCAGCTGCGGGGAAAACCACCAGACTTGCCACGTAGTGCACGTTGTCCAGCGGCGGGTACTCGAACAGTGCGGTCACACAGACCAGTGCCAGAGCAGTGATGCCGATCCACGAACGCCCCCAGCGTATTCCGAGTGCCACACCGACCGACACGGCGAGTGCCGTGACGGCCACCAGCCCGAGTACCCAGACTCCTTCCGACACATCGATACCCACACCGGAAGTGGTGTTCGAGGTGAGCAGGACGGCGGTCCCGGCGAGAACGAGCCTGCCACCGCGGCCCGGCAGCAGAGCAGCGGCCGCGAACAGTACGGGTACGACGAGGATTCCGAAGTACCAACGACCGACGAACCCGTATTCGCTCTGAAACACGCTGAGCCCGAACAGTACATCGAGCAGAAGGCCACCGATCGAGACCAGCAGTATCGCCCCGACCGTACGGATGTTCCGCTCGGGTGACGAACAGTCGTCACCGCGGTCGACACGAGCTGCCAAGAACACCGTCAGCACCACGAGGGCGCAGAGGACCGGTACGACCACTGGTGTGCCGATATCGGACTCGGTGAGGTAATCGGCGTAGCGACGCGGGACACTCGGGTAGTGCAGAGCCTCGACCGCGCCTGCACTGAGCAGACCGAGAAGGAACGACCCGATCAGCAGCGCTTGTCGAACTCGTGCACCGTTCGCCCGTACTGCAGTGCATCCCAGAAGAACTCCGCCTGCCACCACCTCGGCGAGGTCGGAGGGCATCAGCAGTGCCGTCACCCCGGCGACAACTGCAGCGGCGATGGACAGGCCGGCCAGAATACTGTGCCGACGAACGAGCATCGCCAGACCCGACGCCACAATCACTGCTGCCGCAACTCCCCCTCCACCGCTGGAGAGCAGCACGCCGCCGACGCTGCTGTCGCCGAATATGTCGACCCCGTCGGATTGCGACAGCAAACCGGCCAGCAGTCCGGAGAGCAGTAGTGCGAGCACAGCCATTGCCGAATTATGCACGGCCACCGCGGTAGTGACGTGAGGCTGCGAGGATCTTCTCCAGAGTCTCCGCGAAAGAGCGTAACTCGTTCTCACCCACCGCGGCACCCACGGCGTCCGACCACGCGTGTTGAGCATCTCTCAGTGCGGCGACTGTCTCGCGCCCCTTGGAGGTGGGTTCGAGTAGCTTGGCCCGCCTGTGGTGAGGGTTGTCGACGTAGACCGCCCAGCCTTTGTCCACCAACAGATTTGCCGTCCGCTGCACGCTCTGCCGTGCCAATCCCAACCCGACGCGTCGCGCGATATCAGCGACCGACAATGGCTCGTCCAGGGTGGCCCCCAGAACCTGCCACCAGGCCGGAGTCAGGCCCGTCGGCTCGGTGATGTCTTGTGCGGCAGCGAGAAATTCGCCGTTGAGCTCGAAAACGGGCAGCACTACCGCCGTCAGCGCATCACCCTCCGGGCTGCGGTCGGTCATGCCCCCGCCAGCTGGTCGTAGTACTTTCGCTCGCCTGTCGTGTACAGGCCGTACCAGGCATCGACGACGGGTTGCGGAAACACGTTCAGCCGCTCGAATACCAGCTTGGCGAACTCGATGGGTGCCGTCGCGCCGGCAGTGATGACCGTACCGTCGGACACCGCTTTGTCGTCTCGGTAGTGCTCGGCTCCGCTGTATTGCTCTGCAGCAGTGAGAAATTCGGCAGCATTAGACGTATGTGGCCGGTCGTTGAGCAGTCCGGTCCGAGCCAGTCCGTAGGTGGCACCGCAGATCGCCGCCACCGGGGTCCCCGCCGCAACGAGTACGGCGGCGAGCTTCAGTACCGTGTCGTGCCCGGACTCCCAACTGCCCGCTCCCGGCAGAATCAACGCGTCGAGTGTCGGCAGATCCGCCAAGCCGACGTCCGGCGTGATGCGCAATCCTCCCATCGTCGTCACAGCCTCCCCCGTCTCCGAGGCGACGATCAGCCGGTTGGCTTCCGGGTCTTGTTCACGGGCCATGGCCAGGCCGGCGGTGAGGTACCCGTATTCCCAGTCGGCCATGGTGTCGGTGGCGTAGAGCGCAATGGTGGTCATCGGAACGTCCTCGCATCGATTGACAGTATGCTGTCAATCATCACCCCATTGACAGCAGGCTGTCAATACCCGGCAGCACCCGAGTGGCTCGCGCGCGCGGATCCACCTCGTCCAGATAGATCCGGCACGCCGCGTGATAGCGCTGGTCGAAGGCCATACCCGCGGCCACTTCACCCCCGAGCGCATCCGCATCCCGGGCTGTACCGCGAGCCCGTGCGACGTCCATCGGGGTGTCGACGAAGACCGTGTAGTCCCAGTAGTCAGGCAGCGGCGGCCGGTGCAGAAACGTTCCGTCCACCACGACGATCGCGTCGGTAGGCACCGGCTCAGGCGGATCTTCCACCGGCTCATCGGACGCCAGATCGATGATCCGACGCCGGATTTCGCCGCTTCCGTTCGGTCCCAACGGAATCAGCACCTGCGTACACAGCGCGTCGAAGTCGTATGCGTCCTGGTAGTAACCGACAGCCGACGCTCGCCCCTGCCGATACCGATAGGCGCGCCGGTGATGGAACCCGTCCATGGTCACATGAATCGCAGGACGCCCCTGCGTTGTAACAGCACTCACCAGCCACCGCGCACAGGTCGACTTTCCCGATGCCGTCACCCCGTCGATCGCCACACGTAGCGGGTGCCCCAGATCTAGAGAGATCACGTCCCGCACCATGTCATCACCGATGCCCATCCGACGAGGGTAGGCCAAGGGAAGTACTCAACCAAATGGTTGACTATGCACGTCACGCGGCTTACTCTCGGCTTCATCGAGAAAGCGAGGAGCCGATGGAGGATCACACGGAGCAACTCGACAAGACGTTCGCGGCCTTGGCCGACCCCACTCGACGCGACATGGTGGCACGGCTCGCCGCCTCGGATGCGAGTGTCAGCGAATTGGCGGAGCCGTACGACATGAGCCTGCAGGCCGTATCCAAGCACGTGAAGGTGCTCGAGGAGGCCGGCCTGGTCACCCGCAGCAAAGATGCCCAGCGTCGGCCGGTGCATCTGGACGCGGAGGTGTTCGGCCTCGTGGCGAAATGGATCGACCGCTATCGACAGGAAGCAGAACAACGTTATCGACGCCTCGACGCCCTGCTGGGCAGCATGGACATCGAGGAAAACCACACGAAGGCCCCGCACACGAAAGAAGCGTCGTAACCATGTACGAAACCGAGATCCTTGCGGACGAGAAAGTACCCACGATCGAGATCGTTCGGGAGTTCGATGCAACGCCGGAGCAGGTGTTCCGCGCCCACATAGATCCCGAGCTGTATCGGCAATGGGTGGGGCCTAGATCGTTGACCACGCGAATTCTGAAGTGGGAGGGCCACACCGGAGGTTCCTGGGCATTTGCCAACGATCGAGACGGCGAGGAGATCGCAGCTTTCTTCGGCAGCTTCCACGAGGTCAGAGGCAACGAGCGGATCGTGTGGACGTTCACCTACGAGGGCCAACCCGATTCGGTTGCCCTCGAGACACTCACGTTCGAGGGCCGCGACGGCGGGGGCACGCTCCTGAAAGTGCTCAGTGTGATGTCGGACTTCGCAACTCGAGACGGGATGCTGTCCAGCGGCATGGATGTCGGGGTGAGGGAGGGCTACGACAAACTCGACGAACTGCTCGATCAACGAACAGGGCCGGCCCAACAGCACCTACAAGACGCGGCAACGTTCACCGCGCTCGTCGAGTCCGCCTCGCCCGAGGACTGGTCACGCCAGAGCCCGGTATCGGACTGGGCCGCAATCGATGTCGTGAAGCACCTGATCGAATGGTCTCGCGGCTTTCTCGCGCACGGTGCGGGAATCGAGTTCCTGCCACTGGACATCGATGCCGACCCTGTCGCCGCATGGAAGCGTCACGTCGCCGACATCCAGGCAATTCTCGACGACCCTTCCGACCGCGTGTTGAGCAACCCGCACACCGGAGACATGCCGGTGGACAAGGCGGTCGACATGTTCTACACCGCCGACATCTGGATGCACACCTGGGACCTGGCGAAAGCCCTTGGCCTGGAACCCGACTTGGGCGAGGAGCGCTGCGCTGCGGCCCTCGACGCCATGCGACCGCTGGAGCAGATGCTACGAGACAGCGGGCAGTACGGGCCCGCCGTCCCGGTCGGCGACAACGCGTCCACTCAGGACAAGTTGATGGCCTTCATCGGCCGTGACCCGGCCTGGACACCCCGGAGCTAACTTGCTATTGCCTCGAGTTGCGGTCGAATCTTGTTCAGCGAGTACTCGACCGACGCTTTCGACGGTGTATTGAATCCGACGACCGTCCCGTAATCCACCACGGCTACTCCACCAACTGACGCCGCAGGGAGACTGGAGAATCCCGGAAGCTTCTCCAGGTCTTCCCGCGTTCCCCCATTGGGAAGCATCACGACCAGGTCGGCCGTCAGCACATCGAGCCGCTCGGGGCTGAGCACGATGCGTCCGTGCGAGATGTCGGGTGATTCGACCAGACTCTGCGGCACACTGAGGCCGATGCTGCCGAACACCTGGGCCGCACCGTCTTCGGGGTCGGCGACAACCGCCAGCTGCTGGGAGTCGAAGACGAACTGGGAGAGCACCGCCGTCTTACCGTCGAGTGCCGGATACTCCTGCTTGATGTCGTCGGTGACGGCGTGTCCCTCGTCGATGATTCGCCGGGCGTCGTCTTCCCGATCGAGCACAAGGCCGAGGGTCTCGATCTGCGATTCCCAGGTCTCGACCCTGTCGGACTCGGGCAGGATCGTCGGAGCGAAATCCGCCAAACCTGCATACGGTTCGATCGAGGCAATTCCCGACACCAGGATCAGATCCGGCTGCAGCGCCGCGATCTGCTCGATCGGCACCGCACCGTCCATCTGGTCGACCGCAGCCGGGTCGAGCATCTCGGCATCGGAACTCACTGCCGACTGCCAGGGGTAGAGCCCGCGTTCGTCGCCGTTCGATCCGGCGGAGACGTACCCGACGGGTTGCACGTCGAATTCCAGCAGCGCGTCGACCCACTGCTGCCCGAAGGCGACGATGCGCTCCGGCGTTCCCGTGATGTGTGTCGGTCCCGCAAGCGTGTCGATCGTGACGGTGCGGGCTTCGGGTCCGGCGTCGTCGGCTGCCCCGCTACTGCACGCGACCAGCGTCAACGCGGTCGTCAGACCGAGCGCGCACCCCAGGAATGTCCGTTTCATCCGCAGAAGTTAGCACAGGCTCACCTTGCTGCGGTGGCCTACCTTCAGAGGTATTTCTTCAGCTCCATCTTCGCGATCGACATCTTGTGCACCTCGTCCGGACCGTCGGCCAGACGCAAGGTGCGAATGTGGGCGTACATCATCGCGAGCGGGAAATCGTTGCTCACTCCGCCGCCGCCGTGCACCTGGATGGCACGGTCGATGATCTTCAGTGCCATCTCGGGTGCAGCAACCTTGATGGCGGCGATCTCGGTGCGCGCTTCCTTGTTCCCGACCGTGTCCATCAGGTACGCGGCTTTGAACGTGAGCAGTCTCGTCTTCTCGATCTCGATGCGCGCTTCGGCGATCCAGTCCTGAATGTTCGAGCGCATCGCCACCGGCTTCCCGAACGTCACTCGCGATACCGCACGGCGACAGAGCAATTCGAGCGCACGTTCGGCAACGCCGATGGTGCGCATGGCGTGGTGAATGCGGCCGGGTCCCAGGCGGGCCTGACTGATGGCGAAGCCCTCACCCAGCCCCTTCAATACGTCCTTCGCCGGCACCCGCACGTCCTCGAAGAGCACCTCGGCGTGACCTTCTCGGTCGATGTAGCCGAAGACCGGCAGGTTGCGCAGGACGGTGACACCGGGTGCGTCGATGGGTACCACCAGCATCGACTGCTGACGGTGCGTTGCCGCCTCGGGATCGGTCTTGCCCATGACGATGAGAACCTTGCAGTTCTTGTGCATCGCGTTGGACGTCCACCACTTTCGACCGTTCAGGATGAAGTCGTCCCCGTCGCGGTCCATCTTCATCGCGATGTTGGTGGCATCGGAACTGGCGACGTCGGGCTCGGTCATCGCAAAAGCGGAGCGAATTGTGCCGTCCAACAACGGCTTCAAGTACTTCTCTTTGTGCTCGTCGGTGCCGAAGAGCGTGAACACCTCCATGTTGCCGGTGTCCGGTGCGTTGCAGTTGCACGCCTCGGGGGCGAGCAGGCTGCGGCCCATGATCTCGGCGAGCGGGGCGTACTCGAGGTTGGTCAGACCGGGGCCCCACTCGGGATGCGGGTGGAACAGGTTCCACAGTCCACGCGAGCGCGCTTCCTTCTTCAGGTCTTCGATGATCGGCGGCTGAAAGTGCGGGTCACCCGATTCGAGCATCTGCTGCTCGTAGACGGCCTCGGCCGGGTAGATGTGAGAGTCCATGAACTCCAACAGATCCGACTCGTATTTCTTCGCACGGTCGGAGGTCTCGAAAAATGCCACGGTGGGCCCCTATCGGTTGTTGTCGAGCAAGCTGTCCTGGTAGCGACGCATGCCGCGCAACCACCGGTCGTAGTCGGCACCCTTGTTGCGGTACATGTCCAGTACGTTCTCGTGCGGCAGGATCAAGAACTGCTCACGGTCCATCGCGTCGAGCACCACATCGGCAACATCGAGGGGTTCGAGGACGGCACCGGCGCTCAGTACCGCCGCAGTTGCGGCCGCTCCCAATGCATCTCCGGATTCGCGTCCCTCGTAGAGCAGTTTGGTGTTGACGCCCATCGGGCACAGGCAGCTGACACGAATGCCTCGGTTGCCGTAGGTGACGTTCAGCCACTCGGCGAATCCGACGGCCGCGTGCTTGGTCGTTGCGTATGTGGCCGAACCGATCTGGGTGAGCAAGCCGGCCGCCGAGGCGGTGCTGACGAAGTATCCCTCACCGCGCTCGAGCCAACCCGGCACCAACAGCTGCGCGGCGCGGATGTGCGCGCGCACGTTGACGTCGAACGAGAGGTCCCAGTCCTGTTCGGTGGCGTCGAGTCCGGGTGCGCCGCTGATGCCGGCGTTGGCGAAGTAGAGATCGACCGGACCGAACGAGTCCTCGGCCCGTGCGATCAGTCGCTCGACATCCGCGATGTTCGACGCGTCCGCAGCCACCGCGACGGCCGTCCCCGGCCGGTCTCGTTCGATGGCGTCGACCACCGCTTGGGCCGTCTTTTCGTCGAGGTCGGAGACGACGACGCGTGCGCCGTGCTCCGAGAGTCGAGCAGCGATGGCCCCGCCGATCCCGCCACCACCGCCGGTGACGATGGCAACCTTGCCTTCAACGTTCATGCCCCAGGTATAGTTGAAGTTGGATTCAAGTTCAACCCTGATCGTGTGAACACGCTGGTCAGAGGGTGCCCGTCACGCCCTCGGGCGCGTCGGGTCGGTGATCCATCCCGACCACGATCCCGGATACAACGCAGCGTCGATACCCGCCAGCTCGAGCGCAAGAATCTGGTGTGCGGCGGTCACCCCGGATCCGCAGTAGACAGCGACGCCTTTCCCTTCCGGCACAAGTCCACCGAATGTGCCATCGAGTACCTCGGGATCCAGGAACTTTCCGTCCGAATCGACGTTGTCGGTCGTCGGTCGGTTGATCGCGCCCGGGATGTGACCGGCCACGGGATCCACCGGCTCCACCTCGCCGCGGAATCGTTCGGGTGCCCGCGCGTCGAGCAGTACGTTGTCTCGGGCGAAATCGAGTACGTCGTCCACGTCGAGGACTCGTGCCAGGGATGGCCGGGCGGTGAACGATCCGGCTGCAACGATCGACGGTGCGGTTCCGATCGGGAACCCGGCGGCCACCCACTGAGCCAAACCGCCGTCGAGGACTCGCACGTCCGCGTGGCCGTAGTAACGCAACAGCCACCAGCCGCGCGCGGCCGCGGTCGCCGGACCTCCGTCGTAGACCACAACCGAGGAGTCGTCGCTGACCCCGGCACCGCGCATCGCTGCGACGAAGGTCTCCTCGTCGGGCAATGGGTGACGCCCGCGCTGATCCGGCGGGGCAGCCAGATCGGCATCGAGATCGACGAATTGCGCGTGCGGGATGTGCCCGGCCTCGTAACCTGCTCTGTCGCTCCCGGTCTGAAGCGTGAACCGAATGTCGAGGACGACGGGGGCCCGTCCCATCTCGAAGAGATCGTGCAGTTCGGCGGCAGAAATCAGCGGCGAAGGGCTCATAAGCATCCGACGCTAACAGCCCCGCACGGGGAATAGCTCGGGGTTGGTACAGGTTGTGCGCAGGCGTGACCGAAACTGCATCCACAACTCAGCATCTGTCCACCACCGGGCTCTTCGAGCCGTTCGAGGTCAAGTCGCTGAAGCTCCGTAACCGCTTCGCCATGGCCCCGATGACGCGCGCCTTCTCGCCCGACGGCATCCCCGGCCCGGACGTCGCCGAGTACTACCGCAAGCGCGCCGCCGGCGGAACCAGCCTCATCATCACCGAGGGCACCTACATCCCCGACCCCGCCGCAGGTCCTCACACCCGCGTTCCGCGCATCTACGGCGACGCCAGCCTCGAAGGATGGAAGGGCGTCGTCGACGCGGTACACGCCGAGGGCAGCGCCATCATTCCGCAGCTGTGGCACCTCGGTGTCGAGCGCGGCACCGAGCCTCGCCTGTTCCCCGACGTCACCACTGTCAGCCCGTCCGGCATTGCACTCGACGGCTCCTCGGTCGGTCGAGCCTTCACCGACGCCGACCTCGACGAACTCACCTCGCAGTGGGTACAGGCTGCGGTCAACGCGAAGAACACCGGCTTCGACGGCCTCGAACTGCACGGTGCTCACGGTTACCTGCTCGACGAGTTCCTCTGGGCCACAACCAATGTGCGCGACGACGAGTTCGGCGGCTCGCTCGAAGCCCGTACCCGGTTCCCCGCACAGGTTGTTGCCGCGATTCGTGCGGCCGTCGGCGAGGACTTCGCGATCGTGTACCGATTCTCGCAGTGGAAGAGCAATCACTTCGACGCTCGGATCGCACAGAACCCCGAGGAGCTCGGACGCGTCCTGACGCCACTGGTCGACGCCGGAGTGGACGTGTTGCACGCCTCCACCCGACGCCACTGGGACCCGGCGTTCCCCGAGCTGGACGGTAACGATGGAAAGCTCGGCTTGGCCGGTTGGACCCGCAAGCTCACCGGAGTTCCGACCATCACCGTCGGATCGGTCGGGCTCGACTCGGTCTTCACCTCGGCATGGTCGGAGGATGCTGCGTCGGGTGTGACCGGATTGGACGCGCTCGTCGGTCAATTCGAGGACAACGAGTTCGATCTGGTGGCCGTCGGGCGCGCGTTGCTGTCCGATCCGGAGTGGGTGAACAAGGTGGGCGACGGCCGCGTGGACGAGCGCATCGAATTCACGCGCGACCACATTCAGCACTTGGTCTGAGGCCGCGGGCACATGGTCTGACGGAGCAGGCACAGGGATTCACGGCAGCATCGCCTAGAACGGTGGTGCTGCCGTGTCGTCTGTCTCGGGTTGTTCGTTGTCGGGTGGGTGGGGGTAGGCGATGATGCTGGATCGTCTGGGTTTGGTGGGGATGTGGGGTCTCAGGTCGTTGCCGAGGATGGGTACGGCTGTGCCGTTGGCGGGCAGAGTGATGCGGGTGGTCTTCGAGATGGAGGTCCACAGGATCGCCCCGCCGGGGAGCATGACGGCTGTCCAGTAGCCGGCGGTTTTGACGGTGTGGTGAAACTCGCACAGGCATTGCAGGTTGTTGACGGTGGTCCAGCCGCCGCCGAGGGGGTTGGCGTGGTCGAAGGCAATGATGTGGTCGAGTTGGCAGCGTGCGGCGGGGCGGTGGCAGTCGGGGAAGCGGCAGTGCCGGTCGCGCAGGCGGACTGCTGCGGTGGTGAGGGTGTCGGGTCGGTAGATCAGGGCTCGGTCGGTCAGGGGGTCGCGTGCGACGGATTTTCCGAGGGTGGGGTCGGCGGCGATGGCGGCTTCGAGTGCAGCGGCCAGCGATGCGTTTCCGAGGTAGAGGCCGGCAGGTGTGCGGATGGTTCGGTTGCTGCGCCGGATTACGGAGGACAGATCGAGGGCAGAGCTGTGCCGTGTGCCCCTGCCGACTGGGGTGTGGGTGCAGAACAAGGCTGCAGCGGAGGTCAGCGACTGGAGGCGACGCTGAGGTCGATCGTCGCCCGGTGCCGGGTCGGTCGGGCCAGTCGCTGCTGGGACTGGATCCGGTAACGAACCTTGCTCGGCCGGAGGCTTCGGAGTAGGCGATGACGCGGTGGCCGCCGCTGGTTCAGGTACTGCCGTCGGACCTGCTGTTGTAGAGCCGGATGCCGTTGTGGAGCCGGATGGCGTTGTGGAGCCGGATGGCGTTGTGGAAGAGCCTGATTCCGAACAGCTCGGTGTGATATCAGGTGCCGGCGATGTCAGTTCCGCAGGTGATCGTGAATCCGATGCGGGATCAGACGACGCAGCTGCCTCACGGTCGGTGTCCGACGTTGCGTCCCCTCGCGGGTCCGTCGCCGTTGCCGTCGCGCGTGTTGCCGCGTGCTTCCGGACAGGATCGGTAGCGTCCGGGTCGGGGGTTGCCGACGGGCCGGTCGCAGGTACGGGTGTGGACTCGTCGTTCTCCTCGGCATCGCCGGTCTCGTCGACCTCATCTGCCGGTGACTCTCGTACCGGTGCCGGTGTCGAGGTGCTCCCCGGTCCACGCGCAGGAGCGGGTACAGGTGCAGGCGAACCGGCCGAGGTCGGTTCGGTCGAGGAATCAGCCTCCCTACCCGAATCCGTGGCCGACCCCATTCCCTCATCAGTAGCCGAGTCCGCGGCCGCGGCCGCGTCTTTGTCCATGTCCATGTCCGCGTCGGCGTCTGTTCCCGTGTCGGATCCTGGTGCACCCTCGGCCTTCTCGCCGTCCGAGCGTCGTTCCCATTCCCCGGTCTCCGGGTTCTGCACCGCCAGGCCGAGTTTCTCCGCGAGGGTGACTGCGTCGGTGAGCAGGATCTGCCACTGACTGTTGCGCGCCAACTCCCGCGCGAGATCAGGATCGATGGATCCATGCCCGGCCAGGTACGCGGGGTTCGCCAATAGTCCGATGAGGGTGGCGATGTCGACGGTGATCATCGTCAACGGCACCCGACGATCCGGCAGCACCGCATCTTCTTTCGGGCAGTCATCGCGCTGGCACAGGCACGCCAAGCGGGGTTCGCCGTGCATGCGGGCCATGAACGCATCACACAAGCGATCCTGTTTACCGCGAGGATCTTTCGGGCAGAGCGTGTCGGCCATCTCCTCGAGCAGCTGCCACGCAGCGGCGGCCTCGGGGGCGGTCAATTCCGCTCGAATCCGCGCCAACTCACCGGCGGGGCTGTAGCTGACGTTGCGAAACCGCTTCGCGAACTCCCGCAACGCTGCCGCTTCCTCCGGCGCGACCCGCAGCAGGATGTCCCAGATCTCCTTCTCCAACGGACCCGGTGACGACCGGCGGGCTGCTTCGACGATCTCGCCCTCGACCCTTCTAACGATCTCGTCGGAGAGGTTGTCGAGGATGCGGCACACCGTCCGTACCCGGGGTAAGTCGATCTCCCCGGACTCGAATGCGGACCGCAGCAGTGGAAGTCGGGTGTGCAGGGCGACGCCCACGGAGACGTACGATTCGGCGACCGTCGCCGAACAGCCCAACGCCACTGCCATCTCGGTGCGTCCGTACCGGCTGTAGTGCTTGTGCTTGGTGTCGTGGGTGATCCAGCTCCGATGGATGTCATAGCAGGCGGAAATCTTGCGAGCGGCCTGACGATTTTCTGCACACGCAGCAGCGGTCAATGCCTCCAGCGACACGGTCGGTACTGCGCCCATTTTTCACCCCCCGGTGAGCAACGATTCAGAACATGCGTTCGAACTGAAAGAAGACTATCTCGACCCACCGACAAGAACGCACAGGCCGCAAAAAGGTAGGCTGGCCTGCCACTATTCGACGAATCGTTCTACACTCCGACCCATGACCGAGCCCGATTCAACCGCGGCCGAGCTGGCCGAGTTGCGTGCCCAGGCCAGCAGCGGCGATCAGGATGCACTCGACCAGTTGGTCGAACTCGCAGGCTCTCGAAACGACCTCGACGAACTGCGCTCCCTCGCCGACGCAGGCAGTACCGATGCCGTCGACATCCTGGTCGAACTTGCCGGTGAACGCGGTGATCGCGTCGAGCTGCACAGGCTGGCGGCCGCAGGCAGCCAGGACGCCGCGGACATCCTGGACGAGCTCGACAGCTAGCCGGGTGTGGGCCGGTCCCCCAGTTGCAGGGTGAGTCGGTGCGCCGCGTCGAGGAGCATCTTGCCCAGCTCCCGTCGTCGATCGTCGCGGAATCGTGTCTCGACACCGGTCAAGCTCAGCGCCCATGCCGGCTTGTCGGCGCGATCGAAAACGGCGGCACCGAGCCCCCAGCTACCCTCCACGAGCAACGCCGGGTTGACGGCGAATCCCGTGGAGCGGGTATTCGCTATCCGCCTGCGAATCTCCACGGCCGAGTGACTCTCTCCCCACTCCGGCACCAGGTTCACGGCATCGAGATACTCGTCGACCTCCCGATCCGGTAGGTGCGCAAGAATGGCCAACCCTGCGGACGCCACTCCGAGCGGCAGCCGGATTCCCTCGTACAGCACATGCGAGCGCAGCGGAAAACTTCCCTCCACTCGAAGCAGGCACACCGTCTCCGAACCCCGGCGGGCCGACAAAAACGCACTCTCACCACTCTCGGTTGCCAACGCCTGCACGACTTTTCGCGCCTGGTCGGTGATGTCGTACCGCAGGGCCGCCATGGACCCCAGCAGGTAGATCTCCGGCCCCAGCGACCAGCGGCCGGTCGCAGTGTCACGATCGACGAATCCCTGTTCGGCGAGCGTGGACAGCAGGCGATGGGTGGTGGGTCGCGCGATACCGGCCGCCCGCGCGAGGGCAGTGGTGGAGGCACCGGACGGCTCCTCGGCTCCCGCTGCCCTCAGCAACGAACAGATCTTCCCGATCACACTCGCGTTGGCATCCGATGACGTCACCCGAGGATCGTACGTCCATTCAGTGGACACCATGCCTCAATCCGTTCACCGACCGAGCAATCAGAGCCGTTCTTGCCACAACGAAGTGCAGCTCAGGTTCACTGAAGTCATCGTTTGCTCAACGAACACATCAGGAGTTCTTGTGACAGGAAAGACCTACGCGTCCGCTGCCGATGCGGTCGCGGACATCGGCCGTGGGGCGACCATCGCGGTCGGCGGCTTCGGGCTGTGCGGTATTCCGGACGCTCTCATCGAGGCCATCGCGAACACCGACGCCGACGAGCTGGAGGTGTTCTCCAACAACTGCGGCGTCGACGGCTACGGACTCGGAATCCTGTTGGCAGCGGGACGTATTCGCCGGGTCACTGCCTCGTACGTCGGAGAGAACAAGGAGTTCGCCCGGCAGTACCTCGCCGGCGAACTCGAGGTCGAACTGACCCCTCAGGGCACCCTCGCCGAACGACTTCGCGCCGGCGGCAACGGCGTTCCCGCATTCTTCACCCCCGCCGGGGTCGGCAGCCCCATCGCCGACGGCGGAATGCCGTGGCGCTACGACGCCGACGGCTCGGTATCCATCGCATCGCCGCCCAAGGAAACGCGAGTGTTCGGCGACAAGCGATACGTACTCGAAGAATCCATAAACGCCGACTTCGCTCTGGTGCACGCCGAAACAGGTGATACGGCAGGCAATCTCGTGTTCGACAAGACCGCGATGAACTTCAATCCTCTCGCTGCGATGGCCGGCAAGATCACCATCGCGCAGGTCGAGAACCTCGTCGAGCCGGGCGAGATCGACCCAGCCCACGTACATCTGCCCGGCGTGTTCGTCCAACGCGTCGTACACACCGGGCCACAGGACAAGCGCATCGAAAAGCGCACCGTCAGTTCAGGAGTGCGAGCATGAGTGCAGGATGGACCCGCGATCAGATGGCCGAACGTGCCGCAGCGGAGATGATCGACGGCGAATACGTCAACCTCGGCATCGGACTGCCGACGCTCATCCCGGGATATCTGACCGACGACGTCAAGGTGACCCTGCACTCCGAGAACGGCATCCTGGGCACCGGACCCTACCCCACCGAGGACAAGGTCGACGCCAACCTCATCAATGCGGGCAAGGAGACCGTCACCGTCAATCCCGGTGCAGCATACTTCGATTCGTCGCTGAGCTTCGGAATGATCCGCGGCGGCCACATCGACACGGCGGTGCTCGGCGGCATGCAGGTCTCCCGCACCGGCGACCTCGCCAACTGGATGGTGCCCGGCAAGATGGTCAAGGGCATGGGCGGCGCGATGGACCTCGTACACGGTGCCCGACGCGTCATCGTCGTCATGGAACACACCGACCGCGACGGCAACCCCAAGATCCTCGACGCCTGCACTCTGCCTCTCACCGGCCAGGGCGTCGTGGATCGCATCATCACCAACCTCGCCGTCATCGACGTCGTCGGCGACGGCACCCTCGAGCTGGTGGCACTGGCACCCGGCGTGACCACCGAGCAGGTCACCGCCGCAACCGGATCGACTCTGAAGAGCTGATCGAACGACTGCAGAGTGGTAACACTGTGGGCCCGAACGTCCGAAGACGTTCGGGCCCACAGTGTTACGTGCTAGTCCGGAATCATGTCGAACGTATCCGGATTCGGTCCGGTACGTCCCTGCTCACCCTTGTCGAGAGCCGTGATGGCGTCGACATCGGCGGAGCTGAGCTCGAAGTCGAAGATCTCGAAGTTGGCCTTGACCCTCTCCGGCGTCACCGACTTCGGGAAGATGATGTTGCCGCGCTGAATGTGCCAGCGGAGCACCACCTGTGCAACGGATTTGCCTGCCGCATCGGCGATTCGCTGCAGTTCCGCGTCGTCGAGGACGTTGCCCTGAGCGATCGGCGACCACGCCTCGGTGGGGATGGCATGCTCACGGCCGTAGGCCCATACATCGTTGTTGACGAAGTACGGGTGCACCTCGATCTGGTTCACCGCCGGGACCGTATCGGTCTCCTCTGCGAGGCGATCGAGGTGGGCGGGCTGGAAGTTGGAGACACCGATGTTGCGGGCGCGGCCGTCGGCTGCGAACTCCTCCAACGTCTTCCACGTGGATACGAAATCGCCGTCGTAGCGAGTGGGTAGGGGCCAGTGGATGAGGAAGAGGTCCACGTAGTCGGTTCCGAGGTCGCTGAGCGTCTTGTCGAATGCCTTCCGCGCGTCGTCGGGCCGGTGAAAGCCGTTGTTGAGCTTGCTGGTGACGAAGACAGATTCGCGATCGATTCCGGAGTTACGGATGCCCTCGCCGACCTGCTTCTCGTTGCCGTACATCTCGGCGGTGTCGATGTGTCGGTAGCCGATCTCGAGCGCCGTTTCGACGGCCTTCGCGGTCTCCTCCGGGTCGATCTGGAAGACGCCGAAGCCGAGCTGGGGAATCTGCTTGCCGTTTCTGAGCGTGACGTTGGGTACCTGAGTCATATCGCCGGGGTGCCCGCCCACTCTCGCCTTCAAACCGGGTGAAATGATGCGTGCGTGATAGTGCAGCGCATCCGGCGCGTCGTAGACGGAGTTGCCGAGAAGTTCGGCCGGTCCACCTCCGCTCTGATTGCCCCCGAGCGCCACTTCGACCCCGCGCACCCGTGGTTTCTCACCGCGCCCGAGCGGGGCAACGACGACACCCGTATTTCGGCGTGGACCGAGGGCAACCGCGTCGAAAATCTGGTGCACGGCAAGACCTACTTCGCTGCACTCGCAGGAGCCCTCGAGCAGACCGAGCGCGACGATCTGGTGCTCTTCACCGATTGGCGCGGCGACCCGGAGCAGCTGCTCACCGACGACGGCGTGACCGTCGAAGATGCCCTGGCCGCCGTCGCGCACCGCGGTGGCATCGTCAAGGGCATGGTGTGGCGCTCCCACATGGAGACCCTCGGTTTCACCGGTCCGAAGAACCGCAAGCTCGCACTGCGGCTGGAGGAGGCGGGCGGCGAGGTCATCCTCGACCAGCGCGTGCTGACGCTGGGCAGCCACCATCAGAAGTTCGTGGTCGTGCGGTACGGCAGGAAAGATCTGCCCGACGTCGCGTTCGTCGGTGGCATCGACCTGGCCCGTGCCCGACGCGATGACGCCGATCACTTCGGCGATCCTGTCTCACGTCCCTTCCCGCCCGAGTACGGCGAGATTCCCGCGTGGCACGACGTGCAGGTGCAGATCGAAGGCCCGGCGGTGCGGGACGTGGAAGACGTCTTCCGCGAACGCTGGGAAGATCCGGCCGCTCTCTCCCGTTTGCCATGGCACGCGATACCCGACCTGCTGCGCGGAGTCACGCGCGAGCCGTCGGAACTCCCTCCCGCGGCGGCACCCCCGGAGCCCCTGGGCACGTGCTCGGTGCAGCTGTTGCGTACCTACCCCCGCCGGCGCCCCGCCTACCCGTTCGCCACGAAGGGCGAGCGCAGCGCGGCCCGCGCGTACGCCAAAGCTCTCGACAGGGCCACCGAGCTGATCTACATCGAGGATCAATATCTGTGGTCGGTCGACGTCGCTCGCGTCTTCGCCGCGGCATTGCGCCGGAAGCCGAACCTGAAGTTGGTGGTGGTGGTCCCCAAGCACCTCGACGACGACAGCAACTTGACCATTCCCTCTGCGCTGCTGGGACACTCGGCTGCACTCGGGGTCATCCGCGCGGCCGGCGGCGACCGCGTTCTGGTACTCGACATCGAAAACGACCGCGGCATACCGGTATACGTGCACTCGAAGGTCTGCATCATCGACGACGTGTGGACCGCGGTGGGATCGGACAACTTCAATCGCCGCTCCTGGACCCATGATTCGGAGCTGACCGCGGCCATTGTCGACGAGCAGCGCGACGATCGGGCGCCGTTGGACCCGGCAGGCCTCGGCGACGGTGCCAGAACCCACGCACGGAACCTGAGACTCGAACTGATCCGCGAGCACCTGGGACGGGCCGACGGCGACGACGCAGACCTCGTCGACCCGCAGCAGTTCTTCGATGTGGTCTCGGCCAGCGCGACCGCTCTCGACAACTGGCATCGCAACCCGTCCGCCGAGTCCCGGCCCGTCGGCCGGCTGCGCAGGCACGAGATCTCGGTGCCGCCCGTCTGGCAACAGCGACTCGCCGCACTCGCCTACCGCCTGTTCGTCGACCCGGACGGACGCCCCATCGGGATGCGCCTGCGTCGTCGATTCTGAAGACTTCTTCGACCGACCCTTCCCGCTCTATCCGTTTCGGACCTGACAAATCGGGCATTCGCGATCGGTGCCTTCCTCCTCTCGTACACCCACTGCCCTCGTCTTCGCACCGTCTCCACTGTTGACGGTCACTCTCGACGCCGCCCCGAACGGCAGTACCGAACTGCACGTCCACGCGGGCGGTCAGGGTCACTGGATCGCGCGAATGGCGTCGGTGCTCGGACTCGATGTCACGCTCGCCGGGGTCTTCGGCGGCGAGATCGGTGCCGTGCTGCGCGGCATCGTCGAGAGTGAGGGCATCTCCGTCGTCTCCATCGATATCGGCCAGGAAAGTGGCTCCTACGTGCACGATCGCCGCAGCGGAAAGCGTGAGGTACTGGCCACGGTGGACCCACCGCCGCTGGCCAGGCATGCACTCGACGATCTGTTCGGTGCCGCGCTCGCCACCGGTGCCCGCAGCGACGTCGCGATCCTCGGCGGTCCGCATGCCGACGACATCGTGCCGGCCGAGGTGTACGAGCGGCTGTGCGCGGACCTACGCGCGCTCGATGTCCCGGTGGTAGCCGACCTGTCGGGACCGACGATGCAGGCCGCTCTCACCGGCGGTCTCACGGTGCTCAAGGTCAGTCACGAGGATCTCATCGCCGACGGCGGTGCCGAGTCCGAAGACCCGAAGCACCTGATCGAGTCGATGCGAAAGATGCACGACGCCGGTGCCGAGGTCGTCGTGATCTCACGAGCGGGAGACCCGGCGTTGGCTCTGGTGAAGGGCGACGTGCTCGAGATCGTCACCCCGGGTCTGCAGATGGTCGACCACCACGGCGCAGGCGATTCGATGAGCGCCGGCATCGCCGCCGGAATCGCCCAGGGAATGTCGATGCAGGAGTCGCTACGGCTGGGTGGAGGCGCGGGCACCGCCAACGTCACCCGCCGCGGCCTCGGTAGCGGCCGAAAAGATCTGGTACTCGGGCTGACCGAATCGGTGGACGTGCGTCCGTACAGCAAGGCGGGCAAGAAATGAGAGCCCTGATCACCAATGACGACGGCGTGCACAGCGCAGGCATCGCCCTGCTGGCACGGGTCGCCCTCGATGCCGGCCTCGACGTCGTGGTGGCCGCGCCCCACGAGGAGCGCAGTGGTGCCAGCGCTTCGTTGACGGGAATGGGCGTCGACGACCACCTCGGTATCGAGATGACCGAGATCGACGGGCTACCCGATGTGACGGCCTATGCGGTGCAGGCCTCGCCTGCCCTCATCGCGTTCGTCGCCACGAGGGGGGCCTTCGGCGACGTACCGGACCTCGTGCTCTCGGGTATCAATCACGGCCCCAATACCGGTGCTGCCATTCTGCATTCGGGAACGGTGGGTGCGGCGCTGACTGCCCTGACGCACGGGGTTCCTGCCATGGCGTTGTCGTCGCTCGCCACTCGGCCGTCGCATTGGGAGACCGCCGAACACGTCGCACACCTGGCCGTGACATGGATGGTCGCGCACCTGACGGTCGATGCCGTGGTCAACGTCAACATTCCCGACGTTCCCCTCGCCGACTTCGCCGGAATCGTCCCAGCGTCACTGGCTCGCTACGGCGCGGTACAGGCCGAAATAGGAGACCGCGGAGAAGATTTCGTCACCGTCCGGTTCGACGCGATCCGAGCCGAGGACGACGATTCCGACGCCTCCCTACTGGCCCGGAACTGGGCGACCGTCACCGCACTGCGTCCCCCGAGCGAGGTGGACCGCGTCGATCTGTCGACGATGTGCGAGTGAGCTCTGCGCCGAGGAACGAGAATTGTCGGTGCCCTCGGGCACACTGGAACACATCACCACATATGCCACGGACCTAGGGGGTCACCGCGTGACGTTCCATTCTGTAGTTCCACCGTTTCTGCTCGAACGGCTCCAGGGAGCCGGTGCCCGCGCCACGCTGCTCGCCGACCGTGAGATGCGGGCGGGGCGAGAAGTCGTCCAGGCACGTACCGCCATCGCGCCGCGGACCGGCGGCACACTCGAACGCACGATCGCCGACGCGAAATCGACTCGCGACCTCCCGGGCCAGCAGATTCGCGCCGAGGGTGAGGATCCCACCGGCGATGCCGCGACCGACGAGGCATACGACGGTCTCGGCGCGACCTACGCGTTCTTCGACGAGGTCTACGGCTACTCGAGCCTCGACGGCAGTGGCCTGCCCCTCGACGCGACGGTGCACTACGGCCAGGACTACGACAACGCGTTCTGGGACGGCTCGCGCATGGTGTTCGGCGACGGTGACGGCGAGGTGTTCGCTCGATTCACCGTCTCACTCGGCGTCATCGCGCACGAGCTCGCGCACGGGTTCACGCAGTACACCACTCCGCTCGAGTACAAGGACCAGGCCGGCGCACTGAACGAGTCGATCTCCGACGTCTTCGGCGCACTCGTCGAGCAGTACACCGCGAAGCAGAACGCCGAGGACGCGTCGTGGCTGATCGGTGAAGGTCTGTTCCTTCCCGCCGTTCAGGGGAAGGCTCTGCGCTCGTTGCTCGAGCCCGGCACCGCGTACGACGACGATGTGTTGGGCAAGGATCCGCAGCCGGCGAGTATGGACGATTTTGTCGTCACCACCGAGGACGAGGGCGGGGTGCACATCAATTCGGGTATTCCCAACCGGGCGTTCGCCGTTGCCGCGACCACTCTGGGAGGTCCGGCGTGGGACCGCGTCGGGCAGGTCTGGTTCGACACGATGACTGTCGGCGGACTCGCACCGACAGTGGACTTCGCCGGCTTTGCCGCCGCAACACTCGCGGCGGCGAACAAGCGATTCGGAGCCGGGTCCGACGTTGCCGAGGCTGTGGCCTCGGGTTGGTCTACCGTGGGGGTGAAGACAACCGGGGTCGAGCCCATACCGAAGCCGAACGACGATCGGGTGTGATCGAGGGCAGATGAGCCTGCGCATCGAGGTACTGCGAACCGGCGGCGTCGCTGGAATGTCCAAGCGTGGCGTCGTCGAGACCGACGAGCCGGAATGGCAGTCGTTGGTCGAGGCCGCGCAGCCGTACCTTGCCGATCAGCAGGCCACCGACGCGGCCGAGTCCAACGCCCGCGACACATTCGTCTGGAGCGTGTCGGTGGGCGAGCATTCGTGCCGAGTCGGGGATTCTGCCCTGACCGGGCCCTTACGCGACCTCGCGGAGCGCACACTCCGCGAGGGCCGCGTCAGGTAGTTCAAGGCAGTTGTAGTCGACACAGACCTGTAGTCAGCCCAGCTGTCAGGCCTTCCACTCCTCGCTGCGTTCTTCGGTTGCCTTGCTCAGGGCCTCGACGGTGGCGTCGACTCCGAAGTCCTTGCCGTAGACCGGCGAACCCGGCTGCTGTCGCCAGGACTCTTCGAGGGTTCCGGCATCGACCGGGTCGAAGCCGAGCTCGTCGATGACCGAGAACACGAACTTCTTCGAGTCGCCGTCGTTGCCTGCGATCGGAAGCGCGATGCGCCCGTCGGTCCCGGCCGGTACGCCCTTCTCGAGCAAGTGCTTGTACCAAATTCCGTTGAAGGCCTTGATCACCGGCTCACCGAGTTGCTGGGCCACCCACACGCTTTCGGGTGTTCCGCCTTCGATCTCCTCGATCAGCCCGTCACGCTGCTGCGGGTAGTAGTTGTTCGTCTCGATGATCGGCGCTCCGGGCTTGCGGGCACTGGTGATTCCTGGAGCGAGATCCGGAACGTTCTTCTGCGGGATGCTCAGAATGACGAGGTCGGCATCCTCTGCGGCATCCGCGGCCCACACCGCGGTCGCTCCGGTTTCTGCCGCCAGGTCGGCGAGAGTCTCCGGATCACGCGAGTTGGAGAACCGAACCTCGTGACCGAGTGCTGCGAGTCGGCGCGTGAGCGTGCCGCCGATCTGTCCACTTCCGATGATGCCAATTTTCATGTCCGGAACAAACGATCCCGGACGGGATCTATTCCCGTCAGGAACCGACCGCGACCTTCGAGCGGGGCCGCCCGAACTTCATCGCCTTGTCCACGAGCTTGCCGTACCGCAGAACCGGCAGGTCCCGGAAGTAGTTCATCCGCAGCTTCCACGGAGTTTCACTGCCCTGCCTCGGGAAGTTGTCCACGGCCCGCAGCACGTAACCGGCGGCGAAGTCGAGAAACGGCTCTTCGTCGACGGAGGGATCGCGTTCGAGCTCGACGGTGCTGTACCCGTTCTCGTCCATGTGCGCGAGAAGTCGCATGACGTAGTTCGAGACCATGTCGGCCTTGAGTGTCCACGACGCGTTGGTGTATCCGACCACAAAAGCGAAGTTGGGGATGCCGGTGAGCATCATGCCCTTGTACGCCATGGTGCTGGGCAGATCCACGTCTCTACCGTCGACACGGAACGTCGCGCCGCCGAGTGCGGACAGGTTCAATCCCGTTGCAGTGACCACGATATCGGCGTCGAGGTGCTGCCCGGACTTCAGCTTCAGACCGGTCTCGGTGAAGCTGTCGATGTGATCGGTGACGATCGAGACCTCGTCCTTGCGGATCGAACGGAACAGATCGTTGTCGGGCACCAGGCAGAGCCGCTGATCCCACGGGTTGTAGGACGGGGTGAAGTGGGTGTCGAGGTCGTATCCCTTCGGCAGCCACCCCTCCTGGAGCTTCCGGATCCGCTTCTTCATGAATTCCGGGTACTTCTGACTCAAGGTGAAGATCAACATGGCCATCGACACGTTCTTGAGTCGAGTCACGCTGTACGCCAGCTTCTTCGGCAGTCGCTTCCGCAATGCCTGCGCAATCGGGTCCTTGGACGGCAGCGAGAGGATGTAGCTCGGCGAGCGCTGCAGCAGGGTCACGTGCTCGGCATCGCGAGCGAGATTGGGTGCCAACGTGATCGCCGTTGCGCCACTGCCGATGACGACGATCTTCTTGCCCGCGTAGTCCAGATCCTCGGGCCAGTGCTGCGGGTGGATCACCTGCCCACCGAAATTCTCCTGGCCGGCGAATTCGGGACTGAATCCCTTGTCGTAGTTGTAGTAACCACTGCAGGAGAACACGAACGACGCGGTGATCGTGACGGTCTCGTCGGTGTCGCTACGCTGCGCAGTCACCGTCCAGAACTGCTGCTCGGACGACCATTCGAGGGCGACGACCTTGTGGTGGTACCGAATGTGCTTGTCGACGCCGGCTTCTCGGGCAGTCTCGACGATGTAGTTGCGGATGTCGGTGCCGTCGGCGATGGACTTCTCACCCATCCACGGCTTGAAGCTGTACCCGAGGGTGTACATGTCGGAATCGGAGCGAATGCCGGGGTAACGGAACAGATCCCACGTTCCACCGATCGCCCCGCGGCTTTCCAGGATGGTGTACGTCTTCCCGGGCAGATCGTGCCCGAGGTGACGCGCGGCCCCGATACCGGACAGGCCGGCACCGATGATGAGGACATCGACCTCGGGGGTAGTCAGTACGGCAGTCATATCAGCAACGATTCCTTCGGTGGGGGGTCAGCTGGTCTTGTTGCGAGCGCTCTCGGACCTACCGAGGCGAGCTACTTCTTCGTCCATCTTGGGCAGGATGGTCGGCACGTGCGCCAGCATGCTGCGATCGCCGACGCGCGAGGTGATGACGGCCTTGAACCAGGACGCTGCACCCACCCAGCGCGGTACGTACACGCGACGCTTGCGCTTGGCCAGGCCGTCGACGAAGGCGTCGACGCACTGCTCGACGGTCATTGTCTTGCCGAGGGGGCCGGGCAGTACCGCAAGCAAGTCCTGGAATGCCGTGAGATCGGATTTGGCGTCCTGCACCATCGGGGTGTCGATCCACGCCATGTGAGCCGAGCCGACGTCCACACCCCGGTAATTGACCTCCAGCCGAAGCGCATTCGCGAAATGCTCGGCCGCAGCCTTGCTCGCGTTGTAGGCCGCCAGACCGGGGCAGGGGGTGAACGCGGCCAGCGAGGAGACGACGAGGATGTAGCCGTTGCGTTCGATCAACGACGGCAACGCAGCGCGGACGGTGTTGAACACGCCCATCACGTTGATGTCCATGACGCGTTGGAACGTGGCCGGGTCCACCTGCATGATCGAGCCGTAGCTGGCGATTCCTGCGTTGGCGAGCACCAGATCGATGCCTCCGAACGCCTCGATCCCGCCGTCGACGGCGCGCTGCATGTCGTCCAGATTTCGGACGTCGGCGACGAACGCTTCGGCCTTCAGCTGCGTCGCCAGCTCTCGCAGCGGGGCCTCGTCGACGTCGACGAGGACCAGCCGGGCACCTTTGCCGGCCAGGTCGCGCGCAGTGGCGGCACCGATTCCCCGTGCTGCTCCGGTGATCAGAACCACCTTGTTCCGTAGCGTCGACGCCGCCATGTGCTCCCCCTCGATCCGAATGCTTGTCTGCGAACACTTTGCATCTGATACCGAGCGGTGTCAAGATCTGTGTGTGACCATCCATCACAGTGAAGTCGGCCGCACCTACCGAGGTGCCGATCCGCAGCAGCGGCAACAGGAGCGTCGGATCCGCCTGCTCGACGCAGCCGTCGAAGTATTCGGCACCACCGGATACCGGACGGCGACCGTGGAGAAGGTGTGCAACGAGGCCGGGCTGACCAAGCGCTATTTCTACGAGTCCTTCACCAACAGCGAGGACTTGTTGATGGCCACCTACGCCCGGGCGACCGACGCGATGCGCGAGAGCATCCTCGTCGGAGCAGCCGCAGAGCGGGATTCCAGCGAACAGGTGCTCAGAGGGGCACTCACCGGCTTCTTCACGTTCGTCGCCGAGCAGCCGAAATCGGCTCGCATTGCCTTCGTGGAAATCCTCGGCGTGTCCCCTACCGTCGACGCGCTGTACCGCAAGACCACCACCTCGTTCTCCACGACCGTGCTACAGGTGGCCGAGACCGTCGGGGCCAGCCGCGGCCTGGCCGGGCCGAACCGTCGAACATTGGCGATGGGCCTCGTCGGCGCGGTCCTCACCATTGCTCAGCAATGGTTGCTGTCCCCCGAACGCGAACCTCTCGAATCCGTGATCGCGAGCGCCCACACCATCCTGGCCGCGGTGGTGTTCGGACGCGTCGACGGCTAGCGGCAGGGTCGGAACCGGAAAGCTCAGGCTCTGCTCTGCAGCGGCTCCACCGGGGCATCCGCGGTGGATCGTTCGCCGGATTTGACGACGACTACGCCGAGCAGGATCAGCGCGCCACCGGCGAGTTGGATCGGCGCCGGCGCTTGACCGAGTAGCAGCCACGCGAACACAAGTGCCGCAACAACTTCCATCAAACCCATGAACGACGCCAACCGCGAACCGAGACGTCGACCGGCTGCGATCCCGAGGACGTAGGCAAGCGCTGCCGTCACCACTCCGAGCCCGACGATCGGAACCCACCACGGAACGACGGCATCGACGAAGGTGACGTCGGTGAGCGGGGCTGCGAACGGCACGATGCCGACGAGTCCGGCGACGAGCAGGATCAGCCCACCCGTGAGCAAGCCTCCGCCTGCGAGCACGATCGGCGGAAGTCCATTGGTCTCGTCGGCAGAGAGCACCCAGTAGACGGCAGCACCGGCCATCGCGCCGAGCGCCCACAGCACGCCGACGGTGTCGACGTCGGCACCGGAGATCAGGTCGAGCACGAGCACCAGACCCATTGCGGCCAACAGCGCACCCACCAGGGTCGAGCGGCCGGGGCGTTGGTGATGGCGGAACCACATCCACCCGATGACGGCTACCGGCGAGGTGAACTCGATGAGCAGCGCTACACCCACTTCCATGCGCCCGACCGCGTTGAAGAAGGCGAGCTGACAGCCGGCGACTGCGAACGCTCCGTACGCCGCGATCAGCTTCCAGTTCTTGGCCAGCAAGCTCCAGCGTCCACGCAGCGCCAGGATCGACGGAATCAGCAAGACCGCGGCGGCGAGCAGGATTCGCGCGGTCACCGCTGCGCCTGCAGTCCAGCCGGCATCGAGCAATCCCGTGGCCAGCGAACCGGAGAGCCCGAACGACGCGGCCGAGAGCAACGCGAACCCGAGCCCCGAAAGCCGGCGCGAGCGCGCAGCAGCGTCATGCGTGGCCGCGAGGTCCACCGTCGTGTCATGAGTGTAAGCCGTCATGACATGTGACAGTAGAGACCGACTTGGTAAGGTGTCAACATGCTTTTTGCTCATGACGCAGAACTGTCGCTTCTGTCCGCCGTGGCATTGGTCAATTCCGCCGAGGATCCGGACACGTTGACCACACGCAACGAGCTGGCCGAGTTCTTCACCGAGCAGGGCTACTCCGGCCGCTTCGACGGCGACGACGCCGAGCTCGAGGCGGTGAGGGCATTACGGCCGACCCTGCGCGCTCTGCTCACCAGCAGCCGCGAAGACGCCGTGGTCGAGGTCAACCGACTGCTGGCCGAGTCCTCGGCCCTGCCGCGACTGGTCCGCCACGGAGACCTCGACTGGCACGTTCACGCTGTGGCCGACGACAGTCCGCTCGCCACCCGCATCGTTGTCGAAACTGCGATGGCGATGATCGACGTCATCCGCGCCGACGAGCTGTCCCGCTTCGACGTCTGTGCAGATCCGGACTGCAACGGGTTGGTTCTCGATCTCTCACGCAACCGCTCACGCCGGTTCTGCAGCACGACCTGCGGCAACCGAGCGGCAGTTGCCGCCTACCGCGCACGTAAGGCCCAGTAGCGGAGCGCTTCGCAAGGCCGACGGCATAGTCGACGGACTTCCGGGTATCCGGGGATGGAACTTAGCGAGAGGAACATCCCCCATGGTCGAGAAAAGGCCTTCCAAGACAAGCTGGGCACGTGCGGTCGAGAACATGTTGGCCGTCATCCTGATTTTCGCTGGAATCGCGGCCGCAGGCGGTCTGATCGCCGCCTTGGCGGGCGGCTTCGAAGGGTGGGCCATCGTTGCCGGTGTCACCGTCGTCGTGCTGTTCGGTGCCGCGTTCTTCGCCGTTCGAGACGGTGCCCGACGCCGCGCTCGTGAAATCGACACGGTCGTCTACGCACCCGACAGCACCGACCAATTGTTCGACGTCGACCCGAACACCGGTGAGCGAACCCCGCACCGCGAATAGTTCGACGTACTGTGCTTTCGGTGAATCACGAGGTCATGATGGCACCGATTCGAGACGGACGATCGAATCGGTTCCGAGAAAGAACACCCCCGACGCGGTCTCGACGATCGAACCCGACTCAGTGAATCCGTCGGACCGTTCGGGCAGTGGCCATCGCCACCGCACGTCGTTCGATTCCGTGGTGGCCACGAGCGCGTTCTCCTCGAACGAACAAGCGGTGTTGCCGACGGTCGTCTCGGACGCGTACGGATCGCGCAGCGTCCACACGTCCGCACCGCCTGCGTCGACGACGGTTGTGTCGGAGGTCAATTCGAGACCGTCGAGCGGCGTTCCGGTACGGGGATCGAAGAATGTGGCCTCACCGCCGAGGGTGACAAGCCCTCGTCCGTCGGACACGTGAATCAGCGGGCCCTCGACGCCGTCCCAGCCCGCGAATGACGTGATCGGGCGCGACCACATCCGATCGAGGGCATCGATGGAACCCCCGTGCAACGCCGATTCGCCGTCCTCGGGGTTGCCCTCGAGCAGAAAGACGGACTGCCCGTCGCTCTCGATGGCGTACGGGAACCAGGCTTCGGGGATCGGCGTTCTCCGTGCCTCCCCGTCGTCCACGCCGATCCTCACGATGGACGGTACGTCGGAATACGAATCCAGACAGACGATGTCGTTACCCACGAGCTCGCTTGCGCACTGGTCGACACTGCCGGGTGACTTCTTCCACCGGATACTCCCGTCCTCGGCATCGATGGCCACGAACTCGATCGAATCCACGGAATACGACCGAGGATTCGGCAGTCCCGCGGCAGTGACGAGAACATCACCGGCGTCGATCACCCCGGCGACACTCGAATCGAATTGCAGATTTGCTGCGGGAGAACGAAATGCGGCGAACTCGCGTCCGTAGACGGTCTCCGCGTCGATCTGCCACGTCGGGTCGAGGATGGGCCCGGTCGGTGCCTGCGTGGTTGTTGTCTCCTCCGAGAACGTCGGTGTCATAGCCTGGACGTCCGACGGCTGTTCGACGGGAACATCCTGCATCGATACCACGACGACTGCAGCGACGACGGATACGGCGGCGACAGCAACCGCAACTCCGGCGCGGATGGTGGACCTTCTCTGCGAATCGGTCATGGCCACTGCGCAATCGGAGCCTGCGCCACAGCATCGAGCACCTCGAAAGACAGTGGTTCCGGCAACACCAGCGGTGCGTACTGGGTGGGGTCGAGGTCAACCGTCGATCGCACCGATACCTGTACTCCGGACGGTCGTGTCACTGTCACCGAACGCGTGAGCTGTGTGGTGCCGTCCTCGGAGACGAAGCTGTTCATTTATGTCGGCGTCATAGCTTTCGGGGCCGTACGCGGACTCTGGATCGTAGGGATCGAGATTGCACCCTCACTCGACGGGGGCAGCCCGACCTCCGAACAGCCCGGGAATTTCACCGGATACGTCGATCGGCTCGGACACAACATCGGAATCACTGACTACACAGCCGACTCCGGTGATCGAAGCAGGCCGGCCGCGCTCACCCGAGGGCCACCACCGTGACGATGACAGAGATCTGGATGATCGCATTGTATCTTCTACTGTCGGGCACGAGACGACGATCCAGACCCAGAGGAAGGTTTCGGCGCTGTTGCGTTGACGATCGGTTGAGTGCGACAACCTATCGTTCCAGCTCAACGAGGTTGCTCTGCGTTCTGCTCGCCGCGACGACCGCGTTGCGTTCACCTCCGATACACCAGCGGGTGTTGGCATATGGCCATCGATTCGACAGCACCAGGTGAGGGGTTGTGCGGTGGGCCGTATACAGCTCGAGTCCGTATCCAAAAAGTTCGGCAGCAGCGATGCGTTGACGGAGATAGATCTCGATATCGCCGACGGCGAATTCCTGGTTCTACTCGGACCGAGCGGCTGCGGGAAGTCGACCCTGCTTCGACTGGTCGCAGGCCTGACCCAGCCGACCGGCGGCCGAATCCTGCTCGACGGCAAAGACATCACCGTCGTGCCGCCGCGTGACCGAGACCTTGCGATGGTGTTTCAGAGTTACGCGCTCTATCCGCACCTGAGCGTTGCCAAGAACATCGGCTTCCCGCTTCGGTCACGCAGATTCTCCCGTAGCCGTATTGCGGATTCGGTGGCCGCCGTTGCCACAGCCCTCGATCTGAGTGAGCTGTTGTACAGACGACCGGCCGAGCTCTCCGGCGGGCAGCGGCAGCGAGTTGCTTTGGCGCGGGCCATGGTTCGAGATCCAGGCGCATTTCTGATGGACGAGCCCCTGTCCAATCTCGACGCCAAGCTCCGCAGCGCCACCCGCACCGAGTTGATCGAACTGCATCGGCGGATCGGCACCACCTTCCTCTACGTCACACACGATCAGGTCGAAGCGATGACGATGGCGACGCGAATCGCACTGATGGACAACGGCCGCATCGAACAGGTCGGCACACCTTCCGAGCTCTACGACACCCCGAAATCGGTTTTCGTGGCCGGATTCCTCGGTGCCCCGCCGATGAACCTGTTCGACGCCACCGTCACGGCGCATCGAGGCGAACTTCACGCCGTGGCTCCAGGAGTGAACATTCCCCTGGGGATCGAGGCGGGCGCACATACCGATCAGCCGGTCACAGTCGGCATCAGGCCGGAGAAGATGCACATCACGGACGCACCCGCTCGCCTACATGCCGACGTCACGACGGTGGAAAACCTCGGCAGCGAGGAGCTCGTCCACGTTCTAGCAGGCTTGAACACATTGTGCATCAGAGCATCTCGCCCGTCCCAGGCCTGCGTGGGAAACCCGATCTCCATCCGGGTCGAGCCCACGGACGTGCATCTGTTCGACCCCGAAACCGGGCGACGCCTGATCTGGGCACCCGAGGACACACCTGCCCGAGACCGATCACCGCTCTACGTCGCCTGACCATCCCTCTCGTCTCATCGAACGGAAAGTGCAGACAGTGAAACGCATTCTCATCGGATCGGGAGCGCTGGCAGTGAGCGCTCTGCTGTTGACTGCCTGCGGAGGACTCGGCAGTACCTCCGCCCCCACCTCGACAGCAGTACCGGCATCTATTCCAGAACTCGCCCCTGATCAACCGGTATCTATCGTCTTCGAGAGCTACAACTACGGGCTGGCCGGCGCCTGGACGGACACGTTCGACGCCCTGATCTCCGAGTTCGAGAAGCAACATCCGAACATCACCGTCACCGCGCAAAAGCCTCAGGGCAACAGCCCCAATCCCGCCACCGACACCGTGTCGAGTATCCAGAGCCAGATGGTCGCCGGGGCACCGCCGGACGTGGCGCAGCTCGGTTTCAGTGACCTCGACTTCACCATCCACCAGCTGGGCGCGAAGTCGCTCGACGATCTCGTCGGCAAGGACGAGGTACAGCGCAACTTCGACGGCGTACGGCACCCGTACGCCCCTACTGCGCGAGCACTTGCCGACTGGGACGGCACGACATATGGAGTGCCGTTCGTCTTCTCCACGACTGTCTTCTATTACAACGCAACACTGTTCGAGCAGGCCGGTCTCGATCCGGCGACTCCGCCGACCACGTGGGACGAGGTGGCCACTGCCGCATCGGCCATCGCGTCGAAGACCGGTAAGGGCGGGGTGTATCTGGACTGCCTCACCAAATCGGCCAAGGACTGGTGCTTCCAGAGCCTGGTTCGGTCCAACGGCGGTCGAGCGATATCGCAGGACCGGTCGACGCTCGAGTTCGATGCAGAACCTGCCGTCGACGCCACCGCCATGGCCCGCGGACTCGTCGACGCCGGGGCCACGCCGAAGCTCAGCCAGCAACAGGGGTACGAAGCCTTTGCCCGCGGCGACATGGGAATGATCCTCGAAACGAGCGCAATACAAGGCACATTCATCAAGGGCGCGAAGGACAAGTGGGACCTGCGGGCCACCACGATGCCGTCGTTCGGCTCGAAGCCCGTCGTACCGACCAACTCCGGGGCGTCACTGTTCACCTTCGCCTCCGACCCCGCGAAGCAGCGTGCATCCTGGGAGCTGATCGAGTTCCTTACCAGCGAAGAGTCCTACATCGCGATCTCTAAGGGTATCGGCTACCTGCCCTTGCGTACCGGGCTCGTCGACGATCCCGACGGGTTGAAGGAGTGGGCCGAGTCCAATCCGCTGATCGAACCCAACCTGACGCAGCTGGAAACGATGGAGCCGTGGGTGTCGATGCCCGGCAATGACTATCTTCAGATCCGGGACGGCATGATGGACGCCGTCGAATCGATCGTGTACCAGGGTGCAGACCCGGCTGCGACATTGACTGCCGCTCGCGAGCAGGCCGCGACACTTTTGCCCGCGTCATGAGGGGGTTGGGAGTGGAGCCCGCGGAACGACCCCAGCAGGCAGGAGGGGAGCCCGCGGAACGACCCAAGGGGGCAGGATTCACGCTCGTGCAGTTGAGCGACACGCATCTGCGGGCCGAAGGAGAACTTGTCCACGGAAGTGTCGATACATTTGCCAATCTGACGTGTGTTCTCGACATGCTCGCGGCCTCCGGGCAGCGCATCGACGCGATGATCTTCTCCGGTGACGTGGCCGACGACGGTGATCCGGCCGCGTACCGTCGACTGCGGGGTGCTGTCGATCCGGTGGCCGAATCACTGGGTGCAGCAACGATCTACGCGATGGGAAATCACGACGAGCGGGCGGCGTTCGGTCGCGAGTTACTCGACGACCCTCGGGCGTCGGACCCGGATCGCACGTTCGACTCGGTGCAGGTCGTCGACGGAGTTCGCATCGTCGTCCTCGACAGCTCGACACCGGGGCGGCACGACGGCCGGATAGAGCCACATCAACTACGTTGGCTTGCAGAGGTATTGGCGGTGCCATCACTTCGTGGCACGATCCTGGTGCTGCATCACCCGCCTATTTCGTCGCCGGTGGTGACGGTCGACTATCTGAGGCTGCAGAACCCTGCTGACCTCGAGTGCGCGATTGCGGGATCGGACGTGCGGGTGATCGTCTGCGGCCACGCCCACCACACAGGTGCAGGGTCCGTCGGCGGTGTTCCGGTGTGGGTCGGTCCTGCGATGTCGTACCGTGTCGACACCTTTCCCCCGGCCGGGCGGCACCGAGGCCTCTCCGGCTTCGGCTTCACTCGCGTAGATCTGCTCGAATCCGGTTTCACCGCAACCGCCGTCGAGGTGGCGCCTGCCGCCACCGTGTACGACGAGTCTCGGCAATCGGTACTCGACAAGCTCGCCCATCTCTCACACCAGGCCGGGTGAGAAGGGGTGTTCATCGCCGTGGCGGATCGACCGCTCGAGACCGTCGTCAGTACGAATGCAGGGCCCCTCGTTCGCCAGGGCCGGTGGCGGCGGGTGATCAGGTCGGCGCAGCCGTACTTGTATCTGACACCGGCTGTCGGCCTGTTGATCGTGTGGACGTACCGACCACTGGTGCAGGCCGCGGAACTGTCGACCTACTCGTGGAACCTCCTGCCGACCACACCGATGGTTCCGGTCGGTGCCGACAACTATCGACGACTGCTCGAGCTACCGGCCGTCGGAGATTCCCTCCGGCGCACAGTGATTTTGATCATCGGACTGTTGCCGTTTTCCATCGTACTTCCGGTGAGCATCGCGTTCGCCACCCGAAAGGTGAACGGACGCGCACGGGTTGTCTACCAGAGCATCGTCTTCGCGCCGTTCCTCATCGCGCCCGTCGCCGGAGCGGCCGTGTGGCAGTGGCTACTCTACCCAGGTGCCGGCATCGTCAACCGCGTCATCGGCTCCGATCGCAACTGGATTCAGGACGCCGACACCGCACAGTTCGTCGTCATCGTGATCACAGGTTGGCACTTCCTGGGTTTTGCAGTTCTGGTGGTGTCCGCGGGGATGGCCGGTATCGACACGTCGTACCAGGAGGCTGCGGAGTCGGACGGTGCGTCCAAATGGCAGATCGACCGGTGGATCGTTCTGCCGCTGCTGTCGCCGACGTTGGTGTTCCTCGCCCTGATGACTGTGTTGTTGAGCGCTCAGTGGACGTTCCCGCTCATCGACACCCTGACTCAGGGCGGTCCGTCTCGGTCTACCACCAACATTTATTACCTGCTGTGGGACTACGGCTTCCGCACTTTCGATGCCGGCCTGAGCGCGGCCGCCGGCATCGTGCTGTTCGTGGGATTCGGGGCGCTCGCAGGCGGTCTCGTGTGGTTGTCGGAAAAGGTTGCCTTTCATGACGATTGATATCGGCCGCGTACGCGGACATCTGATTCTCGGCATCACCGCGCTGGCGTGCGCGTTTCCGATCTACTGGTTGTTCGCGACGTCGTTGCGCCGCCCCGACGACGTCTATTCGCTCTCCCCCGTGCCGTGGCCCCTCTCAGTGGCCAACTATGTCGACGCGGCGAACAAGGTGGACCTGTTCGGCCTGTTGGGCAACACGTTTGCCGTTGCGCTCGCGTCGTCGACGGCGCAGCTGCTGATCGCTGTCTTGGCGTCGTACGCCTTCGCGATGTACACGTTCCGGTTCCAGAAGTTGCTGTACCTCGCGTTCGTCGGCACGTGGCTGGTGCCGTTCCAGGTGACGATGTTGCCGAACTACGTTCTGCTGTATCAGCTGGGGCTCATCAACACCCTCGCGGGCGTCGTCGTGCCCACACTCTGTTCAGCATTGGCCGTGCTGCTGCTTCGTCAACACATGGCAGGCTTTCCGAAAGAGCTGATCTCGGCCGCTCAAATGGATGGACGTTCCTCGTGGTCGATCCTGTGGACTGTGGTGGTCCCCAACCTCAGGCCCGCACTCGCAGCCCTGTCGATCCTGTTGTTCGTCAACTCCTGGAACGAATATTTCTGGCCTGCAGTGGTACTGCAGCGAAGCAACGCCGTCCTGCAACTGGGTCTGCGTAGCTTCATGGGCACCGAGGGCACCGACTGGGGACCGATGATGGCTGTCGCAGGAATGGCGTGCCTACCGGTGTTCCTGCTCTACGTCGTTCTGCAACGGCACATCGTCGACGCGTTCGTCAGGTCGGGCCTGAAGTGATCACGCCGGTTCGATACAACGCACGAAAGCGTCGACTGCGGGGTTGCACTCGTTGCCTCGCCAGACGAGATACAGATCGATTGTCGGGACTGGATCGAACAGCTTGACGGCCACTGTGTTCGACCCAACGGCTCCCATCCCCGCCGAGGTCGCCCGCGACCACGACGCGAACCCGACCAATGGCTTCACCGACACCACGTGAGCCGTCGCACCTGGGTCATCGGCAGTCTGAGCCACATGGAGTCCGATGCGGTTGTCGGCGGCCGCCGCGAAAATGGAGTCGTACATCGCCGGGCACTGCTCTCGGTCGAACAAGATGCAGGATTGACCTGCCAAGTCCGCGAACGGAACTCGGGACAGACCTGCCCAACTGTGTTTCCTGCCGACCACGGCGACAAGCGGTAAACCCTGCAGCACCCGGCGATGCCTGAACTCCCCCGATCCAGGGCGGCCGTAGACGAGCGCAACATCGAGAGTGCCGTCTTTCAGAGCCGTCAACTGTGGGCCGGTTCGCTTCTCCCACAGCGAAACCACGACGTCCGAGTGATCGCGATTCATCCGGGCCAGGGCGTCGGGCAGTACGTGCCGGCTGGCCGGCAAGTTGTAACCGATGTTGAGAGACCGTTCCTCACCGGTCGCGACCGCCCGGGTGACCCTGGCCGCCGTGTCCATCTGTCGAACTATGAGCCGCGCCTGACTCTCGAATTCGCGACCCGCTCGTGTCAGCGTCACCTCGTGCGACGTCCTGGCCACCAACGTCACTCCCAGCGACTTCTCCAGCTTCTGCAATTGGGCGCTCAACGACGGTTGGGTGAGGTGCAGTCGGGCGGCGGCGCGTCCGAAGTGCAGTTCTTCGGAGATGGCAATGAACGCCGTCAGATGCCTGAGCTCCATGATCTGCCCTTCGAGATGGGATGATCTCGCCAGGGTATAGAGCGCACACAACAACATCTGAACACCGGACGTCCAGCTGATGCATTCTCGGTCGAGACGTGCCGACGGTGCACTTCTGGACAGCGCGTTCTAACTGCGCGTCGACTGGAGCTTCCGCGCTGATCTGGCGATCACGAATCCTCCGATGCCGACTACACCGAACCAGAGGTCGGCGATGATCCCGACTGTCTGCACCTGATCACCTCGTGCGAGCGTGAAGACATCGAGCATCAGCGCGGGGACACCGCGAGCCAAAGCCAAGCACGATCCGACCGACATCGCCCACGTCACTCGCCGATGCCACACGGTCGATTCGATGCCGGTTCCGAACCAGGCGAACAGCCCCGCTCCAATGGCGATGATCGCGGTCGCGACGAGGTCGTAGGCGAGGAACACCGGCCGTTCACCGATGGGCGCGATCTCCGCTGGAACACCACCGCGCCAACCGGCAGCCCACGCTACGTGCACAGCGGCAAAGACTGCGCTCGACAGTGCGAGAAAGTACGCGACGGTGCGATGCGCGGTACGTGGACGCAGTATTCGAGCCATGCCTCCATAATGGTCCGACACGACGGTGACGCATATCCGGGAACACCCTGATCTGACGCGAGCGCGTGCGGCGAGAGGCTATCCGAATGAGGCCAGAAGACTCGAGCGAAGCTCGTATCGACTGATCCACGTCGCTTGGACGGCGTGATAAAGATCGGGTTTGCCGCTCCACACCGTCGCCGCTGGAACATTGTCGGAATCGAGTTCGTGATGCCAGGAGCCGCCGACGTGGTCGATGAAGGAGTCGGCCGCAACGTCCCACCATTCGCGATAGTCGTTGTGGTACCGATCTTCTCCGGTGTGACGACCCAGCGTCGCGGCGGCGGCGATCGCCTCGCACAGCACCCAGTGCAGTCGCTCGGTCACCACAGGGCGTCCGGACCAGTCGGTGGTGTACACGAACCCCGGGGTCGGGCCCGGCTGCCAGCCATCCTGCGCCGCTCGGTGATACAGAGACTTCGCCGACTCGACGTAGTCGTGGCCGTGGACGCTGGTCGCAACCATGCTGGCCTGCACCAGAAGTCGTGCCCACTCGAATCCGTGACCCACCGTCGCCCCGTACGGCTTGAACTGGTTGGCGGTGTCGTCCGAATTGAACTCGAGCTGCGGAATCCATTCTGCAGTGAAGTGTTCCGGAATGCGCCAGTCGTTGGCCGCAGCCCACGTGCACACGTTGTCGCAGATGCATACTGCACGTTCACGCCAGATCGTGGGCGCACCCGCATCGACGGCAGCCAACAGCGCTTCGACCATGTGCATGTTGGCGTTGATTCCGCGGTAGTCGTCGAGTTCGGTCCAGTCGGCAGTCCATGTGTCCGCACACATTCCGTAGTTCTCGTCCCAAAAACGTGCGGCCACGATGTCGAGGGCTTCGCCGAGAAGACCCCGACCATCAGGGTGCCCCGCGGCGGCGGCAGCCGAAGCGGCCAGTACCACGAATGCATGCGTGTACGCGTTCTTGACAGCATCGGGCGAGGTCGCGTCGGCGCTGGACTCGAACCAGCCGCCGTTCGTGCTGTCCCGCAACGTCGTCAGTAGGCCGTCGAACACTCGATCGGCTTTCCTGCGAGACCCGGGATACCCCTGGACCGACGCCAGGAAGTGCACGTGCGCCATCCGTGCGGTGATGTACGTCAGCGCCGGGTGATCGAGATCGGGGTTCCCGCGGTCGTCCAACCACGCCGCGCCACCGGCCGGGTGGTCGAGTGAGGTTCCGAAATCGAGAAGACGAGACGATTCGGTGTCGAGCCACAACTGATGCGAGGGAAGGGTCCACCAATTGCGACGATGTCCGGAGCTCATGTGTTCATTGTGCGCTGTGCTCGATGGACTGGGCCGAAGTCAGCGAGAGACGCTGTAGCGCATGTAGACCCACCCGGAGGCCGCGAACACTCGGTGCTCTTCCAGAGCCAGGTCGAGGTGCTGCCCGACCGGAAAGTAGGGCTTCCCGCCGCCGAGGATGGTCGGCAGGAGGATGACCTCGAATTGATCGATCTCGTCGACCAGCGACTTCGCCAGTGCGGCACCGGCGACGGCTATGGTGCCCTCGGTCTCTCGTTTGATCCGCTGCACCTCGGCGACTGCATCGGCACTGCGCACCAACCGACACCCGCCGGCAACGGAGTCGAGGGTGTCGGAGAAGACCGTGCGCGGTGTGTCTACGTACAGCCGTGCGAACTCCGCCTCGATATCCTCGCCGTCGGCGCGTTCCGGGGCCGTCCAGAAGTCCTCCATGGCCTCGTACATTCGACGGCCGAACAGGAAGGCCGCGGTCTCCTCCGTCTGACGATTGAAGAATCGATGCGTCTCCGCGTCGGGCATGGCGTAATCGAGACTGCCTGCGGAGTCCTCGACGTAGCCATCGAGGGAAACGATCATGTTGTACGTCAGAATGGCCATGTCACTCCTGAGGTCGGGTCGGTTTGTCAGTATCGACCTACGCGCCGACGAGAAGTCACCGGTCGGCGGGTCAGTCCAGAATGGCCGTCGCCTCGACCTCGACGAGTACGTCGGGCTCGAACAAATAGTCCACTCCGATCAGCGATGCCGGGGGCATCGGAGTCGGCAGTCCGATCTCGTCGGCGACGCGCGTGACGCCGTCCATGAACTCACCGATCAGCTCGGGAGCCCAATGCGTGACGTAGAACGTCAACCGCAGAACGTCCCCGAATGTAGCTCCGGCACCGGTCAATCCGATCGCGGTATTGCGGAGCGCCTGCGCGACCTGCCCGGCCAGGTCGTTCTCGGCGACCGCCGACCCGTCACCGTTCCGCGCAATCTGGCCGCTGACGTGGATATGTCGAGAACCCTGACCCACCGCCACGTGGTGATACGGGGTGGGTTGCATCATGCCGGACGGGGTGAATCGGGTGACGCTCAAGGTGATCCCTTCGTCGTAGAAATTCAGGTATAACGTTGATACCTGGTACACAAAGGACACTTCAAGGGAACCTGGTTTCATGACCGATACCGCCGACGGCAACGCAGAACTGACGATCACCGCCCCGCATCGTGAACTGCTGGATCAGGTGCTCGACAAATGGTCGCTGCAAGTGCTGAACGAATTGTGCGAGCGCCCCTGCCGATTCAACGATCTCCGCCGCGCGATTCCTGAGGTGACTCAGAAGTCCCTCACCGCAACTCTGAGGAAGCTCGAACGCAACGGGATCATAGAACGCACGGTTCTGAGCACCCGCCCGGTGGCGGTGGAATATCGAATCACTCGACTGGGCAAAACACTTCGGGCTCCCGTCGACGTCCTGCTGGCGTGGGCAACCGCGCATATGGACGACATCGAGCGAGCGCGAGACCGATTCGATGCCCTATGACGGCACCGATGACACCTCGGCGCGCTCGGACAAACGGGTGATGAAGCGCGCGATCTCTGTCGGCTTCTCCTCCGCCATGAAGTGGCCTGCGTCGATGGCCTCGTACGTCAGATCAGGTGCCCAGGCACCCCAGAGCGCGGCCGCGTCGAAGCCCAGTTGCGAACCCCAGTCCTGAGATATCACCCCTACGGGCATGGCGAGACGCCTGCCGTCGATGCGGTCCTGTAGATCCATCTCGAGGTCGATGCCGGCAGTCGCTCGGTAGTCGGCAACGATGGAGTCGACTGCGGCGACCGAGCTGTCGATGTAATGCTGACGGACTTCGTCCGAGAACGTCGAGCCGTCGGGGTCCCACGCGTCGAGAAAAGAACCGAAGAATTCGGCAGCCACTGCCCGAATCATTCGCTCCGGCAAACCCGCAGGCTGCGCCATCAAGTACAGGTGCCAGGCCACCTTCGCGTCGATTCCCCGCAGAACTTCCCACGTATCCGCCGTCGGCAACACATCCAGAATCCCCAGGTACTGCACCGTCGACGGGTGATCGAGTGCCGCACGAACGCCGACGAGCGCGCCGCGATCGTGTCCTACCAACCCGAACTGCTCGAACCCGAGTGACTGCGTCACCCGCACGACGTCCCCCGCCATGGTGCGCTTCGAATAGGTCGCTGCATCGCGCTCGGCCGGCTTCGAGCTGGCCCCGTAGCCCCGGAGATCGGGCACGATGACGGTGAAGCGGGACGCGAGTTCACGCGCGACATCTCGCCACATGTAGTGGGTCTGAGGAAAGCCATGCAGCAGAACCAAAGCGGGACCACTGCCTGCTACGGCGACGCTCGATTCGATCTCTTCCTCGACCGGAATCACCGTGTAGTCGAAATCGTCGATCTTCATGTCGTTCATCGTTTCTCCTCGTTCGTTCTGTGATCGGGGTGGCCGGAGAAGATCCCGGGTGGAAGCCGGCGGGTCGTGAGTGCCGAGGCCTTCAAGGCGGGGATGACAACTGAATCGATCAGTGATTCGAGGTAGCTGTCATCGATCGAGAGCCCATTGAGGCGCCGAAGCAGAACCACCGAGCCGACCACTTCCTCGAATGGAAACGGGTCTGCCCCCTCGGGTAGCTCACCGCGACGTATCGCAGCATCGAGTACCGAATTCGGGAGCCGCGAACCGGTTGGGCCGGTCGCTCGCTCGATCTCCTCGCACAGGTCAGGGTCCTCGAGCCCGGCTTGGAGGAGTAGTAACGGCATCGAACTGTCGGCGGCGGTCATGCTGTGCCGCAGGCGTGCACACAGCGCCAGGAGGTCACCGCGCAAGGTTCCTGTGTCGATCTCGTCCGAGTCGACGCGCTGCGCCGGACCGGCTTTGACAGCTGCGATAACCATGTCGCGCTTGGTCTTCCAGCGTCGATACAGAGTTGCTTTCGACGCTCCGGCTCGACGTGCGACCCCCTCGAATGTCACGGCGTCGTAGCCGACTTCACCCAACAGGCCGATGACGGCGTTCAGGATTTCTGCTTCCCGCTCCGCGTCCCGCGGACGCCCGACAGACGTGGGCGGCTGCTCAGGTTCGTCGTTCCCATTACGATACGGCACGTTTCGTACCATAACACGCCGCCAACGGAGTCTCGACCTGGGACGCTCTCCTATCCAAGGCGACCTCCGGAAAGATGAAGCAGCGCAGCGCCTTACAAGCGCGGCCGGTACTTCAGGTCCAGTAGAGCAGCTGTGCTTCGGGCAGGACGCCGCGAAGTTCGTCGGTGAACCAGCTGCGCATCTCGGCCATCGTGTCCTTGGGGTAGACGTACTTCACTCCGCCGAACTTGTTTCTCTTCGCGGTGCGCGCATTTTCGTCCATCTCCAGTTTCGTTCCCGGATACCAGCCCAGCAGCACGTCTTTGCTCGACGGCGTGAACCGGTGAGTGATGATTTCGGCGGTCAGATCGAGATCGGGGACATCACGCAACGCGTCGGCGACATCGGTGAGCAATCGCCCGTACTGCTCTCGCCACTCCGGGATGGGCATGATCGGGGCAATGGTGAGCCCGACTCGGTAACCGGCCAACGCCAGCTGCCGCAGTGCCTCGATCCGAGCCGGCATGCGGGCGGTTCCACCCTCGAATCGGTGTGCGATGTCATCTGCGTTGACCGACAACCGAACTCGGGTGCGGCGACCATGGTCCAGCGTCACCAGCTCGTTGACGTCGTCGAATTTCGTGGTGAAACGCAGCGAAACGTCGTCGCCGTACACACCCGCGCCCACTCTGCGAACGGCCTCCGCAAGGGACCCCGTCACGTGTTCGATCCCCAATGGGTCGGTGTAGCAAGACAACTCGAAGGTAGTGCCCTCGTGGCCCCGCTCCTCGGTGCCGGAGGTGATGGAACCACGGCCCGCATGAGTGCCGATACCGGCCAGGACGTCGTCGAGGTTGGCGAACACTCTGGTGATCGGTGGCCCCGACAACGAGCCCGCGAGATAGCAGTACTGGCAGTGCGCCGGGCACCCCTTCGCAAGGTCGATGCGCCAGTCCGCACTGGGCGGAATGGGTTGGGGTTTCGACACACTCGGCGGTGCCACCACCACGGCCATCGTCGTCTTGGCTCGCGCGTAGGTCTCTCGCTCGGACTCACCGCGCAAACCGGTCAAGCGATCACCTGGGAGGATGTCGATGTCAACGACCCCGGCCGCCTCGCAACGGCGAAGAATTTCTGCGGTGTGCGGTAATTCGGACGCGGATTTGGTGACCAGGACACGAGAGGGCGTCCAGAGTCGGGTGGGGCCAACCAGAAGATCATCCATTACTTCTCTTCAACGCACCGGCGAGCGCAATGCTTCCCGGTTGCCGCAGCTCGGGCGAGAAATTCAGGAACCCCACGTGTCAGCGGGGACCTTCGCAGGCCGGCCCAACAGATAGCCCTGTCCCTGAACCGAACTCGGCAGTGCGTCGAGTTGGTCGAGAGTCTCGATGCCTTCGACCACACAACCCAGATTCAGATCGCGGGCGAGGTTGATGATCGCCCGAACGATGCTGCTGCTCGTCGAATCGCTGGTCATGGTGGCCGTGAACGAACGATCGATCTTCACCGCGCTGACCGGGAGAGTGGCGAGGTACCGCAGGCTCGCAAACCCGGTGCCGAAGTCGTCGATGGCAATTCCAACGCCCAGTGCGCGCAGTTCGCCCAGCTGACGCAGCATCGAGGAACCCGATTCGAGAAGCACCGACTCGGTCAGCTCCAGGACGAGATCCACCGGTGCCATGTCGTGCCGAGCGAGGGCAGCACCCACCGCCGCTGACATGTCGACGTGCTGAGCCTGCCGGGCACTGAAGTTCACCGCGATAGTGACGGGGGCGTTCGACACGGAGGTGGGCGGGTTCGCGAACCGCCACTGCGCGAGAGTTCTGAGCGCATCGTCGAGCACCCGCTCGCCCAGCTCCGAAATGAGCCCCGTGTCCTCCGCAACCGGGATGAATCTGTCGGGCGTGATCTCTGCGCCGCTGTCGTCACGCAAGCGGGCCAGAGCCTCGAAACTCGCGAGTTGCCGGCTCTCGAGATCGTAGACGGGCTGATACGCCACGCTCAGCGTCGCGGCACCACGTCGTCCGGAATCGAGCGCACTCCGCAGAGTCTGCTCGACGTAGGCACGCTCGAGTGCGTTCGCGCGCAACGCGTCGTCGAACAGTTCGATCCTGTCCTTGCCGAGCTGCTTGGCCCGGTACATCGCGGAGTCCGCGTCCCGCAGCACTTCCTGCGCACTGGCACCCTTGCGAACCAGCACCATCCCGACACTGGCCGACACCACGTACTGGCGACCGCGGTGAACGATCGGTGCCGCGAGCACCGTCCGGATTCGCTCGGCGACGCGCTCGGCCAATCCACCGCCCACTCGCTTGTCGAATCCGCTTTCGGCGGGCAGCGCTTCGATGACGAGAACGAACTCGTCACCGCCCACTCGGGCGATCGAATCATCGGCTCGCAGCACCGACCGCAAACGTCGAGCAACCTCCACGAGGACCGCGTCACCGGCAGCGTGGCCGCCGGTGTCGTTGACTCGTTTGAATCCGTCCAGATCACAGAAGAGCACCGCAGCCGCAGCCCCCGTACTCGCGCCGCGCTCGATCGCCGAGCCGATTCGGTCCAGCAACATCATCCTGTTGGGGAGACCGGTCAGCGGATCTTGCAAGGCTGCCCGCTCGAGGGCGCGCTCCGCCTCCACGACGTCGGTCACCTCTCGCACCACCGAGAGCACCTCCGCCACTGCACCCGACGGCCCGTGCCGAAACGGGGTGGTGCGTCGCGAAAGCCACCGCAGGGTGCCGTCGGACGCCCGTACCCGATACCGAATGCTGACGCTTTCCCCCTCCGGCAGCGATGCCGCTTCCCGGTCCGCGGCACGAACGACATCGATATCTTCTTCCACCACCCCGTCCAGTCGATCGTCCCCGTCGGTCGCGTCGTCGGGCCTACCGAGCCCGCTCCACGACGGCCGATCGTCGTCTACCGACCCGTCCGCATTCGGCCCGTCCAGCAGCGATCGAAGACTACGAGAAGCCCACGTCACGCGGCCGGTATCGACAGCGGTCACCGTGGTGATGTCCGGTGACGCCGTCAATACTGCGTCACGGAAAGCTCGCGCCTGCTCGAGCTCGGATCTTGCCTGCCGCTCGGCGGTGACGTCCTCGGAGAGCACCATCGCACCGACGATCCGGCCCGAACCATCGCGCAAAGGTCTGGTCTTGACCTGGAAGATCGCGCCCGTTCGGTGGCCGACGGTGTCGAACGAAGACTCGTTGCCCTCCACCGCAGCTCGGTAGTGCGGTTCGAGTTGGGTGTAGACGTCCGGTGGCACCGCATCCCGCAACAGCTGGCCCTCCATCCGCTGCGGGTCGTAACCCTCCGTGACGAGTCCGCCACCTTCGACGAGGACGAACCGCAGATCACAATCCACGAGCAGCACCGACGTGTGCGGTAAGTTCGCCGCCAATTGCCGATACCGGGCCTCGCTCGCATGGTCGAACATCGCCGGCGAGCCGAGCAACGGACCGTAGAAGCGACGCATCCCCAGGTAGATCACACCGGCGAGCGCGGTCGACGCCGTCACCGCAACGTCGACGCTTCCTCCCATCGACTCGCGCATCGCGTCGAGCATGCCCGTGTCGGAGCCTGCGGCGAGATGCGAGGCATGACTGTCGAACCCCGCCAGCAAGTGCAGCGCATGAACCAGGTGATGAGCGGCGCACGTCAGAAAGATCGCTGCCGTCGCGACCGCCAACCGGTTGGTTCGGAGCTGCCCTGTTCGCAGCAGCCCCCGGACGATGAACAGCACGATCCCCAGATACGCAGCAGCGGTGATTCCGTTGAGAATCACCACCGAAAGCCACCCGCTCACAGTGAAGGCTCTCCGGAACGGTGCCGGGAACACGCACCCCGATGCAACTCGACACGGACGACGGGCACGACGCGACCCCCCAGGGTTATGGCCCATGGTGCACAGGGGCCGGTCCAGCCGGAGAACTCCAGTCGACCAGCAGCCCAGCGCATGTTGATCCGCGAAGGTTATCCCAGTCCGATTCGAAGCGCTGATGTTCGCGCGGCCCGAATTTGGGTGTCGCTTCGGTCATTTCGGACCTCAATGTGCCCGACGACGACGATCGGAGCCGATCTCGCCCCTCAGCCCAATTACCGCAAACAGCTAGCATCCCTACGATGTCACTGCTTCAGGGTAAGAACCTCTCATGCCCTTTGCCGACGAACTCATCGGACCGGACACAGCCCGCTCGCTGTTCCGCGCCATACACAGCGCTGCACCGAGCGCTGATCTGTCGTTACTCGATGCTGCGGCAGGTCTGCTGGGCCCACTCGCGCTCAGAGCGCGCGCCGATCTGCTGCGTGATGCGCTTCTGACCGGACTGCCTGACACCTACGTCCAGTTCGCCGGCACCATCCGACGGGCAGCCACGGATCCGGACTTCCAGGGTTGGTTGGTCTGGCCCGTCACGAGCGCTGTTGCGTCGAAGGCCGTCGAGGAGAAGACCTCGAGCGCCTTCGACGACGGGATGTCGTTGCTCGCCGAGCTCACCGGCCGACTCAGTTCGGAATTCGCCATCCGCACTTTCCTCCGAGCCGATCTGGATCGCTCTCTCGCCATCGCGCTCGAATGGACGCAATTTTCGGACGAGCACGTGCGCCGTCTGGCATCGGAAGGGACCCGCCCGTACCTTCCGTGGTCGGTGCGGGTCCCCGAGATCCTCGAGCGTCCGGGCGTCACGGTGCCGATTCTGGACAGGCTGTACCGAGACGACAGTGAGTACGTTCGGCGTTCGGTTGCCAACCATCTCAACGACTTCAGCCGAGATGTCCCGGACATCGTCGTCCAGGCCGCAGCGCGGTGGCTCGACGACCCGGATGCGAACACCGGCCGGCTTGTGCGACACGCGCTTCGGACAGTGATCAAGAACGGAAACACCGATGCGCTTGCTCTACTGGGGTTCGCGCCGGCCGAACTGGAAGTGACAGGCCCGGCCCTCGACGTCGCGGAGCTGCCCATCGGGGAAAGCCTGGAATTCAGCGCATCGATCCGCAACCTCGGCCTCGAACCCGCAAAGGTAGTGATCGACTACATCGTTCACCACACCAAGGCCAACGGTGGGGTGACCGGAAAGACGTTCAAACTGAAGACAACAACGATCGCGCCCGGTGAGAGCATCGACGTCCGGCGGAACCATTCATTCAGGACCTTGACCACACGCAAGTACTACCCCGGCCCGCACGCGATCGAGCTCCAGATCAACGGCGTGAGTTATGGCCGCGCGGACTTCGAGCTGGTGAGCTAGTTTCGGGCGTGCACGGCGAATACTGCATTGCCACGGTGCCGGCGCGGCTGCCGATCACGCCTGATCGAGAACCTCGGGCGGAACGAGCACGAACTTTCCGACGTGGTCCTTCTCCACGAAGCGCTGCTGCGCCGCCGCGATCTGCTCGAGCGGAAAAGAATCGGCCAGCAACGGCCGAATCTCACCGGCTTCGATGTACGACACGAGGTTCGGGAACACGTCCTCGCCCCACGCTGTACACCCGAGGAGCGTGAGATCGTTCAGATACATCGTCCGTAGATCCAACTCGACGAGGGGCCCTGCGATCGCACCCGACGACACGTAGGTTCCCCCACGAACGAGAAGATCGAGCAACCGACCGAACCCTGCGCCGGCGACATTGTCGATCACCACATCGACGCTGCGCTTGCCGAGGGTGCCTACCACGTCCACGTCGCGTCCGTAGACCTCGTCGACGCCGAGTTCGCGGAGCTGATCGTGCTTGGCAGGGCTCGCGATACCGACCACGCGCGCGCCTCGCCGAACGGCGAGTTGCACTGCGGCAGAACCTACCCCGCCCGACGCGCCGGTTATCAGCACCGTCAACCCTCGACGGACTCCCGCGCGAGCAATCATGTTCTCCGCCGTGCCGTACGCACACGGGATCGTCGCCAGCTCGGCGTCGGCCCACCCACACTCGACCGCGAAGACCTCGCTCGCCGGAACGACGACGAATTGGGCAAACGCGCCGTTCATGTCCGATCCCAACCAGCGCGTCTCGCCCGACGAGAATCCGTCGACACGCATGCACGATCGAACCAGGACACGGCGACCGAGGATGGACTCGTCGGTCTCGGCGTCCGCACATACGATCCCGCAGCAGTCCGCGCCCTGAATCAGCGGAAACGGTGTCGTGTCGTTCCACCCACCGTCTTGGTACCAGCCCATGCGCGTGTTGATTTCGGTGTTGTTCATCCCTGCCGCCAAGACTCGAACGAGCACCTCACCCGGACCCGGCACGGGTCTCGGCACCTCGGACACGATGAGCTTGTCGTATCCACCGGTGCCGGTGGTGACGACCGCTGTCATCAGCCCGGCACCGTGTACCTCGTCGGTTCGCATGAACTGATCCTGCAGGACCGACGCGGCGAACAGGTCGATCCGGCCCGAATCGAACAACAGAAAAGGCCCCCGACACGCTGGTGCATGTCGGGGGCCTGCTGGTGGAGCCGCCTAAGAGAATCGAACTCTTGACCTTTTCATTACGAGTGAAATGCTCTACCGACTGAGCTAAGGCGGCGTGCCTTTCGGCGTTGGTGAGTCTAACGGAGCATCACATCGAAACGAAAATCGCCTCCCCTCGGCGGTCAGCCTGCGAGGCCCAGGCCCTCCGCCGGTCCGCTGAGGATCGACTTGACGTGCCGGGTCAGGTCGTCGGCGAGCACTTCGGTCTCGCCCGCTTCGACGGCGTCGAGAACCTGGCGCACCACGTCAAGTGGGTCGTTCTTCGGGACGTCGAGTTCGGCGATCATGTCGGTGTCGGTGTATCCCAGATGGACTCCGACGACCAGCGTCCCCTGCGGGGCCAGCTCGAGCCGCAGCGAGTTGGTCGCCGACCAGATCGCCGCCTTGGATGCCCCGTACGCGCCCGCACCGCCCAGCCACGACAGCACCGAGTGGATGTCGATCAGTGCTCCGCCCCCGTTCACCTTCAGGATCGGCGCGAATTCCTGCGCGATCCGCAGGGCCCCGAACACGTTGGTCTCGAACACCGTGCGAACGTCGTCGATCGATGTCGCCAGCAACGGTGTTGTTCCTGGAGCGCCTGCGTTGTTGAACACGATCGACACATCGGATGCGATATCACCAAGCGCTGCAACAGAATCCGCGTCGGTGACGTCGAGTGCTACCGGGACGATACGAGGATCCGAGTCCTCGCGTGGGTTCCGTGCAGTCGCGTACACCTTCGCTGCCCCACGCTCGAGCAACGCATCGACCGTCGCCTTGCCCAGACCGCGCTGACCGCCGGTCACCAACACCGTTGCTCCCGAAATCGACACCATCGAACTCATCCTTACGACAGAGGTTAAAAGCTTTTGACTATGTCAGTCTTAGTTGACCAGTTCGACATAGTCAAATACTGTTCACTTATGTCACAGTCGCCGACAGAGCGCTTTCACCTCGCACCGGCACCCGACGGCCTGCAGGTGGTTCAGAATTTGTTGAACACGCGAGCTATCGACGTGTACGGACTTCCCGACCTCATCGCAGACGGTGAGGCAGCGTCCACAACCTGGAAAACGCCGCTGTCGGACGACGACGCGGCGGCCCTCCGAACGCTGCGAGCGAACGTCGAAGCAGCCGTCGCCGGAGAACTACCGCCGATCCCAGCGGTGAGCGTCGAATTGATACCGGGCACCGATGGCATCGTCCGACTCTCGCCCACCGGCAGCGGGGTCCAGTACATCGCGTCGGAGATCTGGTCCGAAGCGCTTCTCGCACAACAAGCAGACACGTGGCGTCGACTCAAGCGATGCAAGAACGCGTTGTGCGGATCTGCCTTCTACGACCGCTCCCGCAACAACAGTGGCGTCTGGCACGACGTCAAGACCTGCGGCAACGTTGCCAATCTCCGGGCTTCGCGGGCGCGGAAAAAAGCGAAGGACTAACGCAGCACGTCGCCCAGAGTCGCCACCATCGCATAGATCGCGAACTTCGGTTTCACGTTGACCGCCAATGACTCTCGGCATTCGAGGATCGCCTCGATGCTCTTCAGCAATGCCTCGGGCGAGACAGCTTTCGCCATCCGCTCCACTTGCTCGGCCATGTCGGGGTGCGTTGCCGTCGCGGTCGATCCGTACGAGCGGGCGAGTGCATCTCGATACAGGCCGACGAGATCCATCAATGCCCGATCCAGTGAATCGCGACCGGTTCTGGTGGCCCGAGACTTCTGCCGCTTCTCGAGGTCCTTGAGCACACCGGCAGACCCGCGCAACGCCCCCGCTGCACCCTTGCCGGTTCCGCCCGCGCCCAGAGCCGTTCGCAGTTCCTCGGTCTCGGCCTCGTCGCGGGAGGCGCTCATCTCCTTGGCCTCGTCCTCTGCGGCCTTCACCAGTTCCTCTGCCGCGAGGTAGGCCTGATTGGGCCGGGCCGCGGCCGACGCCAGAGCCAGCGCCCGTTTGCGCCGCGCGCGAGCGTCCTCGTCGGTGGCGAGCCGACGCGCTCTGCCCACATGCCCGCCGCTGATCGACGCGGCCCACTCCGCCGTCTCGGCGTCGAGCTTGTCGCGGGTCTGCAACACCTGAGCGATCGCGGGCACCGTAGGCGTCACCAACGAGACATGGCGGCATCGGGAGCGCAAGGTCACCGAGATGTCCTGCGGATCGACCGACGGCGCACACAGCAGGAACACGGTCCGCGCCGGCGGCTCCTCGACCACCTTCAGCAACACGTTTCCGGCACCCTCGGTGAGACGGTCGGCGTCCTCCACCACGACCACCTGCCACAGACCTGTGCTCGGCCGACGCGAGGCGATGGACACGATGTCGCGCATCTCCTTGGTGCTGATGCTCAGGCCCTCGGGTACGACGCGTCGCACATCGCCGTGGGTACCGGCCATCGTCGTCGAACACGCCTGACAGTGACCGCACCCGGGAACACCCTCGGTGGTGCACTGCAGGGCCGCAGCGAAGCACAGAGCAGCTACGGAGCGCCCCGATCCGGGAGGGCCGGTGAAGAGCCACGAATGCGTCATCGCCGAGGAGTCGACACCTGTACGAGCAGCCACCGCGGCAGCCGTCAGATCGGCCTCGACATCTTCCTGACCGACCAACCGATCGAACACACCCGCCATGACGCCAACCCTAATGGTTGGGACCGACTACTTCGGCGCGGGCAGGTACGGCTCGAGCGATCGCAGGATGCCCTCGGTCGTCGCGCATGCATCGATCGGTTCCGTGGGCTCGAAGTCGATCTCGAACACATTCAAGCTCACGTTTCCCCCGGACGTCGTGGTCTGTGCATTGCACGACTGACTCTTCCCGTCGTCGTCGAGGGTCGAACCGATTCGAAACACGTCGAAGGTGAAGGCACCCACCTTCTCCGACCGCACGTCCTCCACATCCGGAGTCGACTTCGGATCGGAGAAGATCAGGAACTCGGTAACGGACACGGTCACCGACAGCGAGTAGTCCGAACTCGTCCACACACAGACGCCGGATGTATCGGGTATCCCTGGAGTGAGCGAGTCCTTCAACTCGAGCGCGCCCTTCGGATCCAAGCTCGCGAGCGGCAACGAACACGGATCGAACAGCTCACCTGCCGGCACGTCCGGCCTGGACACCGACGGAGTCACCGAACCCTGCTCGGCTAGCGTCGCTCGGCCCTGGACCACCTGAGAGCAGCCCGTCGACGTTGCAACGACGCATCCGAGGGTTACGAGGCCGATCAATCCGCGCTTCACGACGGTTCGACGCATCCCGTCGACCGAATGTTCCCGTCGATCGCCGAACTCGAAGCTACGGCGGCTTTCGGCTGTCTTTCCGTCCACAACTTCGAGTTCGTGAGGCTATTCGCTCTCGGTCTTCTTCGCAGGAGCCTTCTTGACCGGGGCCTTCTTCGCGGCAGTGGTCTTGGTGGCGGTCTTCTTGGCAGCAGCTTTTTTGGCCGGAGCCTTCTTCGCCGCAGTCTTCTTTGCCGGGGCTTTCTTGGCGGCCGCCTTCTTGGCCGGTGCCTTCTTCTTCACGGGGCCGCGAGCACGCCTGTCCGCCAACAACTCCGACGCGCGATCGTCGGTGATCGACTCGACCTCGTCGTCCTTGCGCAGGCTCGCGTTGGTCTCGCCGTCGGTGACGTACGGACCGAATCGGCCGTCCTTGATCACCATCGGCTTCTCACTGATCGGGTCGACGCCCAGCTCGCGCAGCGGCGGCTTGGCCTCCCCCTGACGTCCGCGACGCTTGGGCTCGGCGTAGATCTTCAGAGCCTCTTCGAGACTGACCGTGAACATCTGATCCTCGTCCGCGAGCGAGCGAGAGTCGGTGCCCTTCTTCAGATACGGGCCGTAGCGGCCGTTCTGCGCGGTGATCTCTTCCTTGGACTCGGGATCGACGCCGACGATGCGCGGCAACGACAGCAGCTTGAGGGCATCCTCGAGCGTGATCGTCGCCAGATCCATCGACTTGAGCAACGAGCCGGTCCGCGGCTTGGGGCCGGTGGCCTTCTTCGCGGCGGCCTTCTTGGCCGGTGTCTTCTTGGCTGCAGCCTTCTTCACCGCAGTCTTTACGCCACCGCCACCATCACCGTCGTTACCGGTCGGGATCGGCACGATATCGGGCTGAGGCGGCGTCGGCTCGGGTTCCGGCTCGGGCAGGATCTCGGTGACGTACGGCCCGAAACGGCCTTCCTTCGCGACGATGTCGTGGCCGGTCAACGGATCGACACCGAGCTTGCGGCCCTCTTGTGGTGTGGCGAAGAGCTTTTCGGCGAAGTCGAGGGTCAACTCGTCCGGCGGCAGATCGTCGGGCAGGTTGGCGCGCTGGCTGATCGGGTCGCCGTCGGGATCGTCGTCGTTTTTGACCATCCGCTCCAGGTACGGACCGTAACGGCCAACGCGCACATGGATTTCGCGTCCCTCGGAGTCGTCGAACAGACGGATCGAGTTGATGGTGCGCGCGTCGATCTCCTCGAGATTCTGGCCCACCATCTTCTTCAGGCCACCGGAGCGCGCCACCGAACCCTCGGCTCCGGTCTCGCCGCCGAAGTAGAAATTCTGCAGCCAATCGCCGCGTCGCTCACGGCCTCCCGCGATCGCGTCGAGATCGTCTTCCATGCCGGCGGTGAAATCGAAGTCCACCAGACGCCCGAAGTGCGCTTCCAGCAAAGCAATCACCGAGAATGCCACCCACGACGGCACCAGAGCACTGCCACGCTTGTAGACGTAGCCGCGGTCGAGAATGGTCTTGATGATCGACGAATACGTCGACGGCCGACCGATTCCCAGCTCTTCGAGCGTCTTGATGAGCGACGCCTCGGTGAATCGAGCCGGCGGATTGGTGGTGTGACCGTCGGGATCGAGCTTGGTGGCCGTCACTGCCTGGCCGGCCTTCAGCGCGGGCAGACGCGACTCGGCGTCGTCGGTCTGACCGCCCGCCTCGTCGTCGACGCTCTCGACGTAGGCCTTGAGGAAGCCTGCGAACGTGATGGTGCGACCCGATGCGGAGAACGTGCACTCCTCGCCTGTGCCTGCGGTTCCGGTGATGCGCAGCGTCAGTGTGGTGCCGCGCAGATCCGCCATCTGCGACGCCACCGTGCGCTGCCAGATCAGCTCGTACAGCCGGAACTCGTCGGTCTGCAGCGCCGAGTGCAGCTGACCGGGAGTCTGGAACACGTCACCCGCGGGGCGGATGGCCTCGTGCGCCTCCTGCGCGTTCTTGACCTTGCGGGTGTACTGCCGCGGAGTCGGATGCACGTACTCGGGGCCGTAGAGCTCGGTCGCCTGCGCCCGTGCCGCGGAGACCGCCGACGCGGACAGCGACGTCGAGTCGGTACGCATGTAGGTGATGTAGCCGTTCTCGTACAGACGCTGCGCCACACGCATGGTGCGCTCGGAGCTGAAGCGCAGCTTGCGGCCGGCCTCCTGCTGCAGCGTCGACGTCATGAACGGCGGGTACGGCTTACGGGTGTACGGCTTGTCCTCCGCCGACGCGACCGTCAGATCGACGCCTTCGAGAGCCTCGGCGAGGCGTCGGGCACGCGGTTCGTCCAGCACGGTCACGGACTCGGTCTTGAGCTTGCCGTCAGCACCGAAATCGCGGCCGGCGGCGACGCGATTGCCGTCGACGTTGACCAGCCGGGCTCCGAAACTGCGCGGGCTCGCCTCGGCACCGGCGTCGAGCGTGGCGGAGATGTCCCAGTACTCGGCGCTGCGGAATGCCATCCGCTCGCGCTCACGCTGGACGATGATGCGGGTGGCGACGGACTGCACTCGGCCCGCCGACAGCTTCGGCATGACCTTCTTCCACAGCACCGGGCTCACTTCGTAGCCGTAGAGACGGTCGAGGATACGACGGGTCTCCTGGGCGTCGACCAGGTCTTGGTCGAGGTCGCGAGTGTCGGCGGCGGCCGCGAGGATCGCCGGCTTGGTGATCTCGTGGAAGACCATGCGTCGAACAGGGACTTTGGGGTTCAGGGTCTCGAGGAGATGCCAGGCGATGGCCTCACCCTCGCGGTCGGGGTCAGTGGCGAGATACAGCTCGTCGGCGTCTTTGAGCAGGCTTTTCAGCTCTGCGACCTTGCCCTTCTTCTCGGGCGAGACGACGTAGAGGGCCTCGAAATCGTGGTCGACGTCCACACCGAGACGCGCCCAGGGCTCGCCCTTGTACTTGGCGGGGACGTCCGCGGCACCGCGGGGAAGGTCGCGAATATGGCCGACGGAGGCTTCGACGACGTAGTTGCTCCCGAGGTACGGGGCGATCTTCTTTGCCTTGGTCGGAGACTCGACGATGACCAGACGACGCGGCTCGGCGGAGCTGTCCCCCGTGCCGTTCTTACGTGCTGCCACCTTGCTGCCGAACCTTCCCTAGTGCGTTTTCACAGGCAGATTTGCCTGTCCCACTACTAACAGACTGACATACGTCGACCAAATACTCGCAGATCAGTCACATATCGGCCTACTCCGCGCGCGGCCAAATGGTACGTGCGTCCACGTTCCGGGGAGCCTCACCGACGTTCTCGGTGAGACGCAACAGCCGTCGTCGACCGGTGATTCTCAGCCCCGGATTGGAGCCGCGAGTGCCGATCAGCGTCGGCGCGATGCCAGCACGCATCAACGACTGCGCGAGGACGGAATGGGTGTCCGGTGCGTGAGGATCGAGTCCGAGCACGTACCGCTCACCCTCGGCCTCGGGACGACCGGCCGCCAGCACCCAGGCGCGCAGCTCGCGCGAACCCGGTATCCACCCGGGAGGGACGGCTTTGACAGCACCCTTGGTCCACAGAGACGCCAGTGCGAACAGTTCGGGCACCGACGCGGTACGCACCAACGGCCGGTTCTCCTCCGATCGCCCCAACTCTGCAGTCAGACCGCACTGCGCGATGAGTTCGGCGATGGCCTCCGCGCGCCACTGCGCGTCGACGACGACAGAAATACGGGCCGAGCCCGCGGAGGTGACGACGTGGCCGGTGGCAGCCAGCAGCCCACTGAGATCGGTCACCGCGGGCGGCAACGATTCGGCGGAGAAGAAGGACAGCTGGTTCACAGCAAGGACATTAGGACATCGGCGGCCACGCTCACGGCTTTCGCCGCACTCGGGTGGTTCGGATACGAGTCATCCCCCTCCCACGATCGACTCCACCGGAGCCCACCGCGAAAGGGGGATGACAGTTCTCGACTCGGATCAGACTGCGCGAACGCCCGTTGCCTGAGGACCCTTGGTGCCCTGGCCGACCTCGAACTCCACGCGCTGGTTCTCCTCGAGGGTGCGGAAACCGCTGCCCTGAATCTCGGAGTAGTGGACGAAAACGTCAGCGGAGCCGTCTTCTGGTGCGATGAATCCAAAGCCCTTTTCGGCGTTGAACCACTTCACAGTTCCCTGTGCCATGCTTTTCCTTCTCTTTCTAACACCGGATTCGATGGAGCGCACTTTCGATCCATCGGGCCGGTTCCGACCGCTGCACTTGTACGAATCCCCCTCAGGATTCCCCCTGATGGACGAGCTCTCCCAGTACCGCGCCCGCAACATGAGATCCTGCGAAGCGTAGAACGAACACAGAAGCTGCGACCGCGTCAAGTGAACCATGAACTCCACGTTCGCAACAGTCGAAAACCGACCCTTTTCGAACAATTTGCCCATGTTGTGGAAACGCACAACACGAGACGGATGAATTGCGGCTCCCACCAGGGCACGAACGAGCCGTCGATGGCCCGCGATAGCATGGGGATCCCAGGTCGCGAAGAGCCCGACGGCGCTTGTAGATCGAACGAATGCATGGAGACCGGCAGTGAGCGAGAAGCATCCGCTGGACGGTGCGGATGGCGCGAGCTACGGGCAGCGTTTGTTGGATCGGGTACTGGCGGGTTCGCCCGCGAACGAGAGCCCGCTGACCCACGTCGCCGAACTGCCGGCACGGGCCTCGCAGTTCGCCTCCTGGCCGTCGTGGGTGGGCCCGGAAGTGGTGCAGGTGATCACCTCTCGTGGGATCGCACAACCGTGGACGCATCAGGCACGTGCGGCAACGCTCGCCGCCGAGGGCAATCACGTGGTGCTCTCGACGAGCACCGCGTCGGGCAAATCGTTGGCGTATCAACTTCCCATTCTGACGACGCTGTCTGCCGACGCTCGGGCGACGGCGCTGTACCTGGCTCCCACCAAGGCCCTCGGTGCCGATCAGCTACGCACCACCATCTCGATCACCGACGAGTTGCGGGAACTGTCAGGCGAACTCGCAGAGGTGTTCCCCAGCGCCTACGACGGTGACACTCCGATCGAGATTCGCCAGTGGGCACGCACCAATGCGCGGTGGATCTTCACCAACCCCGACATGCTGCACCTGGGCATTCTCGGTTCGCACGAGCGCTGGTCTCGGTTTCTCCGCAATCTTCGTTATGTGGTTGTCGACGAATGTCACTACTACCGCGGCGTTTTCGGATCCAACGTCGCGTTGGTGCTCCGCAGGCTACGACGCCTCTGCGCTCGCTACGGTGCATCCCCGGTGTTCGTGCTCGCCAGCGCCACCACGTCCGAGCCAGGGCGGGCTGCGAGCCGCCTCATCGGAGCGCCGTGCCAGGAGGTCACCGAGGACGGCTCCCCGCACGGAGCCCGCACCGTCGCACTGTGGGAACCACCGCTGCTGAAAGAGATCACCGGCGAAAACGGTGCTCCGGTAAGGAAATCCGCAGGCGCGGAGGCGTCGCGCATCATGGCCGATCTGTTGGTGGAAGGTGCCCGTACGCTGGCATTCGTACGCTCCAGGCGCGGAGCCGAGGTCACCGCACTGGGCGCTCAGAGGATTCTCGCCGACGTCGACCCGCAATTGGTGCGACGCGTCGCCGCTTATCGCGCAGGGTATCTGGCGGAGGACCGGCGAAAACTGGAATCGGATCTGTCCGACGGCACGTTGTTGGGCGTCGCCACCACCAACGCACTCGAGTTAGGCGTCGACATCGCCGGTTTGGACGCGGTGATCGTCGCCGGCTTCCCCGGTACCGTGGCGTCGTTCTGGCAGCAGGGCGGCCGCGCCGGACGTCGCGGAGAAGGATCGCTCCTGGTTCTCGTGGCGCGGGACGATCCACTCGACACGTATCTGGTGCATCACCCGGCGGCCCTGCTGGACAAGCCCGTCGAGGCCACCGTCACCGACCCCACGAACCCCTACATTCTGGCCCCGCAATTGCTTTGCGCTGCAGTCGAACTGCCGATCACCCTGCCCGAGGCCGAGGAACTGAGCGCGGAATCGGTGCTCGAAGAGCTCGAGCTGAAGGGCTACGTACGCAAGCGGCCGCACGGATGGTTCATCACGCCCGAGGGCCAGCAACTCTCGCCGCACGGTGCGGTGAACATCCGCGGCGGCACCGGTGTGCAGGTCGCCATTGTCGACGGTGAGTCCGGCCGCATGCTCGGTACGGTCGACGGCGGACGAGCGCCCGCCACTGCACATCCCGGTGCCGTCCACATCCACCAGGGCGAGTCGTTCGTGGTCGACGAACTCGATCTCGACGCCGGTCTGGCGTTGGTGCACGCGGAGCAACCCGAATGGAACACCTCGGCCCGCGAGATCACCGACATCTCGATCACTGCGGTGCACGAATCCGTCGACTACGGCGAGGTGCGCGTCGCGCTGGTGCAGGTGAACGTCACCCATCAGGTCGTCGGATATCTCCGACGCCTGCTCTCGGGCGAGGTTCTCGATTCCATCGAACTCGACATGCCTGCGCAGACCCTCGACACCCGAGCCGTCATGTACACCATCACCCCGGAGTTGTTGGAGCACAGCGGGGTTCCGTACGAACGATTCCCCGGATCTCTGCACGCAGCCGAACACGCCGCCATCGGATTGCTGCCCTTGGTCGCAACGTGCGATCGATGGGACATCGGCGGAGTGTCGACGGCTCTACACCCCGATACCGGGCTGCCGACGGTCTTCGTCTACGACGGATACGACGGCGGAGCAGGTTTCGCCGACCGCGGTCACGTGGCCATCGCAGATTGGCTCGCGGCCACGAAAGACGCCATCGTCTCCTGCGAATGCCAGACCGGATGCCCATCCTGCGTGCAATCACCCAAATGCGGAAACGGCAACGATCCACTGGACAAAGACGGTGCTGTTCGAGTGTTGACCGCGGTCTTGGCGGCCATCACTCGAGAGGGTTGACCCGGCTTGGGTCCCGAGCGCTTCGGTGTGAGTGCGGGGTTCGGAGTGCGGGGTTCGCCCGCAAACGCGCGCGCATTCGCTGAACGCGCGCAAGGTTGCGGCCAGAACGGAGCGATTCCGCGCGCCTCTGGCAAACGCGCGCGCATTTGTCAGAGGTCTGGACGCGACGCGCGCTGTCATCCGCACCCGGCAACATGCGGAGCCCTGGCGAATCTCCAGCACACCGTCGACTCGACTGTGATCGATCGCAAATGTGCGCGACTCTGACGGCGTGTCAGTTCTGAGCCTGTTCCAATTCTGATGACTCGGCACAGGCTCGGAGCCTCTGGAGGTTCGACATGACAGTGATCGACCAAGTGACTGTTCCGGCCATTGTCGAAAAAGTGGGGTACCACTACCTCCCACCGCACGATTACGAGGTCGGTCGCGAACAGATTCGCGAGTTCGCTCGATCCGTCCACGACGACCATCCCGCCCATCGCCTCGAAATCGCGGCCGCTGCGCTCGGCTACGCCACGTTGATCGCTCCGGTCACCTTCGTCAGCGTCATCGGCACCCGATTGCTGCCCGAACTGTTCGCCCACCTGCTGATCGGCTATTCCGTAAGCGATGTCCTACACACAGATCAACAGATCCTGATCCGCCGACCGATGCAGGTCGGCGACCGCGTCAGCTCCGACCTGTGTTTGGAATCGTTTCGGCAATCCTCGGGAAGCGACGTGATGGTCACCAGTAACACCCTCACCGATCAGCGAGGCGACGTACTGGCAGTCACCCGAACGACTTTCGTGGCCCGGACCGGTGGATACACCGATCCCGACATCGCCGATGCGCTGCACAAGCTGATGCGGAGCTGACGGGCCGCGGCACGGGCACGCCACCCTGCTCGTCGTTGCCAACACCTCGGGTGGTGTGGTGGGGAGAGGATCAGCCCACAGAATCGAGACCGTCACATGCCCATCACCCGGCAGATACCCAACCCCTCCGATCTCCGTGACCTCTTATCGTTCAAGAAGCCCGATCTGAATCTGCGTCGACGACGCCTGAACGCCGCACTCACCATCGACGATCTCCGCACCATCGCCCGTCGACGCACCCCGCGCGCGGCATTCGACTACACCGACGGTGCCGCCGACGCCGAGATCTCGCTGTCCAGAGCTCGTCAGGCCTTCCGCGACGTCGAGTTCCATCCCTCGATCCTGCGCGACGTCTCCCACGTCGACACCTCGACGACGGTGTTCGGCGGGCCGTCTGCGCTTCCGTTCGGCATCGCCCCGACGGGCTTCACTCGACTCATGCAGACCGAGGGCGAATACGCCGGCTCTGCCGCAGCCGGAGCTGCGGGAATTCCGTTCTGCCTCTCGACCCTGGGCACCACGTCGATAGAGGACGTCAAGGCCACCAACCCGAATGGGCGAAACTGGTTCCAGCTCTACGTCATGCGAGATCTCGACATCTCGTTCGGGCTGGTCGAACGCGCAGCAAAGGCAGGCTTCGACACACTCCTGTTCACGGTCGACACACCGGTCGCCGGAGCTCGACTGCGTGACAAGCGCAACGGGTTCTCCATCCCGCCGCAGTTGACCGCGTCGACGATCGCCAACGCCATTCCGCGTCCGTGGTGGTGGTGGGACTTCCTCACCACGGCCAAGCTCGAGTTCGCGTCGTTGTCTTCTACCGGCGGCACGGTCGGAGAGTTGGTCAACTCGGCGATGGATCCGTCCATCTCGTTCGAGGATCTCGACGTCATCCGGGAGATCTGGCCCGGCAAGATGGTCGTCAAAGGTGTTCAATCGGTGGCAGATTCGGTACGTCTTGCCGAACTGGGAGTCGACGGCATCATTCTGTCGAACCACGGAGGTCGACAACTCGATCGCGCTCCCGTTCCGTTCCACCTGCTGCCTCAGGTCGTCCGAGAAGTCGGCTCCGACTTCGAGGTCGCCGTCGACACGGGCATCATGCACGGAGCCGATATAGTCGCCTCCATCGCGATGGGTGCGTCGTTCACGCTCGTCGGCCGGGCGTACCTCTACGGCCTGATGGCAGGAGGTCGCGAGGGCGTCGACCGCATGATCGACATCCTGCGCGAGGAAATCGTGCGTACCATGCAACTGCTGCAGGTCAATTCGCTTGCAGAGCTGACCCCGGAGCACGTCACCCAGCTCACCCGACTCGCTCCTCTGCAGTCCGGGGCCCGCACAGTGACGCCACACTGAACGCTGCAGGCGGAACGTCGAGGCCGGGGTTCGAGGCAAACGCGCGCGCATTCGCTGAACGCTCGCGAAATAGCCAGCTCGAACAGGGCGATTCCGCTCGCACCTGGCGAACGCGCGCGCGTTTGCGGATTCGGGCAGTCCAGCGGGCGGACGGGCGAGCCGTCACCCCGGACCCGCCCGCGCCGAGGCGATGGCGTCGGACATTCCGAAGCGACCCAGGAACACCGGTTGCCCCACCGTCACGATCACGTCCCACTCCTCGATCGTGCACTTCCGCAAATCGGTCGACATCCTGCTCGCTACTGATCGCGCCGACTCGCAAGCGTCGGCCACCCCACGATCCAGTGCGCCCGCACCCGCCAACGCAGCGAGATCGGCCGCCGACTGCGCCTGATGGCGCGCACCCACCGCCGAGCCGACGTGCATCACCATCACCACCACCGCAATCAACGCTGACATTGCGAGCGCCGCCAGCACCGTCGCGCCACCCTGGTCGTCGCGCAGGCCCGTTCTCATTCCACTGCAACCGGTTCCGCAGCCGCAACCGCCTCCGCCGACAACGTCAGTCCCGGCAGCGGACTCTCCACCTCCACCCGCGCGACGAAGAACTCGCCATCCTCCCTCACCGTCACCAGAGCCCCCTCCGGCGCAACCCTCTCCCCCACCGAAACGGCCCGGGCCCCATCGCCCCTGGCCGCCAACCGAGCTGTCTCCCTGGCCGCATCCACGCAACCGATGTGCATCGTCACCGACACGATCGCCCCGATGCACACCACGATCACCGCAACGATGGACGCGATCGCGAACGCCGCCTCCACCGTCACGGCACCGTCATCACCGGTCGCGATCAGACGGCGGTGTTCAACGCTCGATCGATAATCCCGGTCAACGCCGACACGATGCTGTCCCCCGTCACCACCGTGTACAACACCGCCCCGAACGCCGCGGCGGCAATGGTGCCGATCGCGTACTCCGCGGTCGACATGCCATCGTCCTCCACACCGAACAGCACGATTCGAGTCTTCAACTCCTGCAATGCGTTCTCGATCATCTCGATTCCCCTCCCTGTTGTCCGACGCGGCAGTTCCGCAACGGAAGATTGTCGGCGCGGCGGTCACAGCAGACCGCCACCCAGTACGTTGCCCGCCAGTCCGATCACCACGGGGATGATCCCGAGACAGATGAAGGCAGGCAGAAAGCACAGACCCAGAGGCCCGCTGATCAGCACGCCCGCGCGTTCGGCCGCAGCGGCCGACGCGTCCTCGGCGCGAGTTCGTTGTGTCGCAGCCAGTTCCGTCATCGCCGACGCCATGGACGAGCCCGCCCGTGCAGATCGGCGTGCCATTCGCGCCAACGCCTCGGTTTCCGGATCGTGAGCGATGGCGTCCCATGCGGTCTCGGCATCGGCCCCGAGTTCGAGCAGATCGGCAGCTTTGCGCAACGCGATCCCGAACGAGGCGGGAGCGGACTGCGCCGCGGCTGTAGCGGCCGTTGCGATCGGAAGGCCCGATCGCAAGCACGCGGCGAGCAGGTCGAATGTCGTTGCCACCGCGAGTGGGTCGGGTCTCGAAATATCGACAGTGTCGGTCTCGGCGCGGCCATCGGCTGCATGTCTGCGTAGTCCGCCGCCGACCGAAGGCACCGCTACCAACGCCGTTGCCAGGCAGAGGACTGCAGCCCACATCATGTGGTCACCTTGCCGGTGATCGCATCGGTCCAGAGCAGGCCCGCGCAGCCGAGTGCCGTTCCGATACACAGCAGAATGCCGCCCACCCCACCGCCGAGCAGAATCTGCAGCGGATTCGCACCCATCAGCTGCCCGAGCGCAACACCGAGGATCGGCAGACCAGCCAGCACCAACGCCGTAGCCCGCGCACCGGCCAGCGATGCCTCGGTTCGCTCGCGAAACCGTCTGCGCCCCAGCATGTCGTCGCGAACAGCGTCCAGAAGTTCAGCGAGCGCGAGCCCATGCTCGTCGGCCACGTGCCATGCTGCGGCCAGCCGTCCGAGCTCGGCGTCCAGCAGCGAATCGGACGAAGCAATACCGTCGGCAGCCCTGCCGCCGAGCCTGGACCGCGATGCCGCACCGCGCAACGCAGCCGAGGCAATTCCGCCGCATTCGTCGGCCGCCACCGCACTGGCCGTGGCGGGGTGAGACCCCACCCGAAGCTCGCCGACGATGACCTCGACTCCGGTTGCCAACCAATGCAATTCGATCGCACGCCGATCGCGCTCCAGCCGCCGCCTGTAGCGACTCCACCCGGTACCTCCCGCCACCGCCGCTGCGCCCACGGCCCAGACGCCGCCGAGCCACCACACCGCGACAACCGCAACCAGCGCAGCGCAGCTCGGCACCAGCCATTGCGGCACCGTCGATACCCTGCGCTTCCCTCGCGCCAGTCCCCTGGAACTGTTCGGCCACAACAGAACTGCGACTGCGAAGAGCACCAGTACGGCCGTCATCGGGCATCGCCGCAGCGTCGGTCCAGCAGTTCGACCAGTCGTCTCTCACCCGGCAGTGCGTCGCTGTCCACAGACCAGGCCGGCACGATGTGCACCCGTCCGGTCGGATCGACGTCGACCACCCCGATCTCCCGCAACCGTCGCGTACCGTCCGCGCTGCGATGAACGTGTAGCACCACCTGAACGGCCGCGGCAAGCTGACTGTGCAGCGCATCGCGTCCCATTCCGCCCAGCGCTGCAAGGGCTTCGAGACGCGCCGGCACTTCGGCGGGAGAGTTCGCATGGATCGTTCCGGCTCCGCCGTCGTGCCCGGTGTTGAGAGCCGTCATCAGGTCGATGACCTCGGCACCGCGTACCTCACCGACGACGAGCCGATCGGGGCGCATCCGCAGTGCTTGACGCACCAGCTGCCGCACCGATACCTCCCCCACCCCTTCGACATTGGGTGCACGAGCCACCAGACGAACCACATGCGGATGTGCCGGTGCCAACTCGGCCGCGTCCTCCACGCAGACGATCCGTTCGGCCGGATCCACCTCACCCAACATCGCGGCGAGGAGTGTGGTCTTTCCAGCGCCGGTACCACCGACGACCAAGAAGGCCAAGCGTCCGAACACGATTCGACGCAGCAGCTCGTAGCCGGCGTCGGTCACGGCGCCCGATGCACGCAGCGCTGCTAGTCCCTGTGTCGCGGGTCGCAGAACCCGAAGCGACACACACGTTCCCCCGCTCGCCACCGGTGCCAGCACAGCGTGCAGCCGGACTCCGAACACGTCCCGACCCACTCCAGGCAGCCGACCGTCGACCCAGGGTTGCGCGTCGTCCAATCGCCGACCTGCCGACAGTGCGAGCCGCTGCGCCAGCCGACGCACGGCCGCTTCGTCGGCGAAGCGAATCTCGGTGCGTTCGAGTCCGCGCCCACGATCGATCCATACCTGATCCGGCGCGGTGACCAGCACGTCGGTCACTCCCGGCTCGGACAGCAGCGGCTCGAGCGGGCCCGCTCCGGTCAGCTCGGTCTGCAGAACCCGCAGCGCCGCAAGCATATCCGTGTCACCGATGACACCACCTGCCTCGGCTCGGATGGCCGCGGCCACGGTCGCCGGAACGGGAGCGGCGGCAGACAGAGCAAGGCGATCACGGACGCGGTCCAACAGATCCGCAGTGACAACGGCGCTCATGCCGCCCACCGCCCTGCGCCGGGCTTCTGCGCGAAGGTCTCCAGCACGCCGCTCGCCGCTGCCGCCAAGGGCGAACGTCGACCGAGAACGAGGCCGCCCCGCTCGAGTCGTTCGGCCAATCCCGGCTCGGCACGCATCGACGTCAACAGCGGTAGATCGAGGGCAACGGCAATATCATCGGCCCGCAGCCCGCCCGGTGCAGGTCCTCGAACGACAATGCCGACGTTGGCATTTCGATCTGCCACGTGCGCTGCAATCGCTTCTGCGGACGTGACGGCGCGCAGCTCGGCCGGCAGCACCAGAACCACCAGGTCCGCGGCGGCGTACAGAGCGTCGGAGGTGTCGCCGGGATGACGCGGGACATCGCACACCACCAGATCGCCCGCTGCGCGTCCTGCGTCGAGCACAGCCGTCACAGCGACGGCAGTCAGCCCGAGGCTCCGGCTCTCGGATCTGCCGAGGGCCAACACGGACAGCCCGTCCCGGGAGGGCAGTGCACCGTGCAAGGCGTCGGCGGATACTCGACCACCTTCGACGACCAACCCGGACCACCGCAGACCGGGCGTGTTCTCCCAGCCGAGCAACAGATCGAGTCCACTGCCGTACCGGTCGCCCTCCACGAGCAATGCACGCCGACCCGCGCTGCTACCACTCAGACCGAGCGCAGCGGCGAGCGTCGACGATCCTGCTCCACCCCGCGCGCCGACAACGGCGATGACTCCCCCGTCGCCTGTCGGTGCCGACGCCGGTTCGCCCAGCAGGCGCACCAATGCATCCTCGTCCGAGGGCAGCGAGATCACCTGTTCGGCACCGAGCGCGGTGGCGGTTCGCCAGTCGTCGAGTGTCGGCGTTGCAGCAGTCACGAGAACGACACCCGCTCGTCGCGAATATCCGATCGACAGAGCAGTCTCGGCGGAAGCAAAATCGATCAAAACAGTCCCGGCGTGATCCCAGATCGACCGTGTCGAATCGATACCGACCAGTAAGTTCTGCTCTTCCACAACACAATCCGCGGCCGCCGCAATTCGATACACGTCCTCGCGCAGACCGCGAAGTTCGATCGACATCGCGACGGACGAGTGTGCGCTGTGCTGTAACCGGTCCGTTTTCATGAGCCAAGCCTGCGTGAGAATCTGCTCGAGATGCGCGCGACTTGGGGGAATGTGGATAGATTCGGCCCTGTGGATGAATACCGGTACCTCTGTACCACTTTTCGACCTACCCCTGAAAAGAGGACGACCCTCGCCAGGGGGGGAGGAGGCGAGGGTCGTCTGGTTCAGCCCCGGGGGGTCGGGCTGAACACCGCCCGGGATGAACCGGGCTCATAGAAAATACTACACCCGTGGATGTCCTTGTTTGCAAGTTCAACTGTCGGATTTTCTGGACGAACTTCGGCCGAGTCCGCCAGTGCCACCACAGGACATCCTCCGGTCACCACCTGCCACTATGGTGACAAACGTGACCCAGAGCGCGAGCAACGACGACGCCCCCGCCGGCCGACGCCCAGCGCGCGTCGCGGCATTCTTCGACCTCGACAAAACGATCATCGCGAAGTCCAGCACGCTTGCATTCAGCAGGCCGTTCTTCGACCAAGGTCTGATCAACCGGCGGGCAGTGCTCAAAAGCAGCTACGCGCAGTTCCTGTTCCTGCTCTCCGGGGCCGATCACGACCAGATGGAACGCATGCGCGCCCACATCGCGAGCATGACGGCCGGGTGGGACGTCGAACAGGTACGGGCAGTCGTTGCAGAAACCCTGCACAACATCGTCGATCCCCTCGTGTTCGCCGAGGCGGCCGACCTCATCGCCGACCACAAGCTCAGAGGGCACGACGTCGTGATCGTATCGGCGTCCGGCGACGAAATCGTGCATCCCATCGCAGAACTGCTGGGAGCCGACCACAGCATGGCGACCACGATGGTGACCGTGGACGGCAAGTACATCGGCGAGGTCGACTTCTACTGCTACGGCGAGGGAAAGGTCGACGCCATGAACTCCCTGGCAGCGCAACATGATTACGACCTGGCTTCGAGCTACGCGTATTCGGATTCGATCACCGATGTACCGATGCTCCGCGCGGTCGGGCACCCGACTGCCGTCAACCCCGACCGCGCACTGCGCAAGGAAGCCGCCTCCAACGGATGGCCGATTCTCACGTTCTCCAACCCGGTCTCGCTGCGATCGCGTATCCAGACCCCGTCCGGAAAGACCGTAGCGGTCAGTGCCGCAGCAAGTTTCAGCGCTCTTGCCGCAGGTGTGATCACCTACGGGCTGCTTCGTAGAAAACGATGAGGCACAAACCCTTGATGTGAGGCGCGTCACGGGGTACAAAGGACGTACGGAAGAACGCAAGGCCAAGAACGAATCGGAAGAGAAGATTCGCTCTCCCGACCGGGATTCCCAGCACGGACACCGGCACCCACGCGGAGCTTGCCACCTAATGGCAGAAGCGCTGTGGGCCTGCGAAATTCGCCAATGATCAGCAAGAACCCTGCACCGGTTGCAGGGATGACCTCATCACTGTCGAATCCTCGCCGAGGCCACGTGGTAGTCCATCACAGCCCACCTGTGCACGCTTGGTAACCAGGCGCTCCGTGCTAACGGGCGGCGACGTCGACGCGAGTCGGCATCGCCGCCCTTTTACGTGCTCACTACTGCGCAGCCTCGGCAATCGAAGTCGCTTCTGCCGCACCGGCTTCGAAAGCTCCACAGCACAGGATCACCCAACTGCCGACGCCGGTCGCGGTGCCCTCGGCAAATCCCGATGCGCCGTCTCGGTACGCGTTCGCTCGACGCATCCAGCTCACCTCGGGCACGCCGAGGTTGTGTGGATCGAATCCCGACGATGCTGCCACCAGTCTCGATGCAGCACGCGCAACGATGCCGTCGGCAGATCCGAAAGCTTTGAGCGTCAACAACTCACCGTGCACCACCGCTGCGATCACCGGGGCGGGTGCAGAGGTGCCACCGGTCACCAGCTGAGCAAGCAGATCGAGTCGCTCGCCGACTCCCGCGTCGCCGCGAGGACGACCGAGGGCGGACGCGTCGGAGACGAGGTCGGCCGCGGCCAACAAGTGCAGACGAGCAAGGGTCTGCAACGGGGCGCGCTTCCAGGTCGACAGTGTGTTCTGCAGAGCGTCACCGTCCAGGGCGGCGGCGACGCGGAGTGCGCCGGCAAGGATGGGGTCGCCTTCTTCACCCTCGCGGGGAAAATCCATCGAACCACCCTCGAGCGAGGACGACGACCGAGCTGCACGCACAGCAGCCTCGGCCGCGTTGGCCGGCCAGCCGCGACGGTTGGTCTTGTGTCGATGCACCGCGCCCAGAGCGTCACGCGCGCGTTCGGCGGAGTCGACAACTCCGGGCAGTTCCAACAGCGGGGCGAGGGGGTCCGTCACGACAGACGACGGTACCCCCTCCCCTCACCCCTACTTTGCCCCTGCCGCCAACAGCTCGGCGCGGGCCTGGCGACGCTTGGCCTGTTCGGCCGGGTCCGGCACCGGGACGGCCGCGAGCAACCGCTTGGTGTACTCGTTGGTCGGACGACGCAGGATCTGGTCCGTCGTACCGAATTCGGCCAACTTGCCCTTGTTCAACACCGCGATGCGCTTGGCCAGCACCTCCACCACAGCGAGGTCGTGACTGATGAACAAGCACGCGAAACCGTACTCACGCTGCAGTTCCTTGAACAGCTCGAGCACCTTCGCCTGCACCGACACGTCCAACGCGGACGTCGGTTCGTCGGCCACCAGCAGCGTCGGCTCCAGGGCCAGCGCCCGTGCGATACCGACTCGTTGGCGCTGCCCACCGGACAACTGGTGGGGGTACCGATTGCGCATGGTTCGCGACAGGTGCACCTGGTCGAGCAGCTCCTCGACCTTCTTGTTTCGCTCGGATGCGCCGAGTTCGGTGTGCAACAGCATCGGCTCGGCGATCGACTGACCGATCGGCCAGCGCGGGTTCAGCGACGAACCCGGATCCTGGAACACGATGCCGACCTTGCTGCGCACCGCGCGCAGTTCGCGGTTCGACATGTTGGTGATGTCGACGCCGGCAATGGACAACGAGCCGCCGGTGAGCTTGTTCAGGCCCACCACGGCCTTGCCGATCGTGGACTTGCCCGAGCCGGACTCGCCGACGAGACCGACCACCTCACCCATCTCGATATCGAGACTGACCCCGTCGACAGCCCGGAAGACCGTGCGGCCCGGGTAGTCGATGACGCCGTCGACGATGCTCAGTGCGCGGGTGTCCTCGACGGCGCTCGGCTCGGCGATGGTCCCCGCGGCCACCGACTCGATGCTGCTGCCGAGGTGCGGAACCGAGGCGAGCAACTGCTGCGTGTACGGATGCGACGCATCCTTGAAAATCTTCTGCGCAGCATCGGTTTCGACGATGACGCCGTCCTTCATCACCGCGATGCGGTCGGCCATGTCGGCCACCACACCCATGTCGTGGGTGATCAGCACGATCGACGCGTCGATTCGGTTCCGCAGGTCGCGCATCAGGTCGAGGATCTCGGCCTGCACCGTGACGTCCAATGCGGTGGTCGGCTCGTCCGCGATCAGCAGCGACGGATCCGAGGACAGCGCCTGGGCGATCATGGCGCGCTGACGCTGACCACCGGAGAGCTGGTGCGGGTAGTAGTCCACCCGAGTCTCCGGATCAGGCATCTCGACGAGCTTCAGCAGCTCGACGGCCCGCGCCTTCGCTTCCTTCTTCGACAGCGAGGTGTGCGCGCGGATGGCCTCGGTGATCTGCCACCCGATGGAGTACACCGGATTGAGCGCCGTCATGGGCTCCTGGAAGATGACCGCCACGTTCTTGCCGCGGATCGGAGCCAGCTGCTTCTCCGGCAGCCCGACCAATTCTTTGTCGCCGAGCACGATACTGCCCGAGACGCGCGAATTGTCCGCCAGCAGACCGGGAATGGCCATGGCAGTGGTCGACTTACCGGATCCGGACTCACCGACGATGGCCAGTACTTCACCGGCCGCGACGGTGAACGAGACGGAATCGGCGGCCTTGCGCCACACCTTCTCGACCTCGAACTCGACCGTCAGATCGGTGACGGTCAGGACCGTGTCCTTCTGGATACTCATGTCAGTTCCGTTTCGGATCGAGTGCGTCACGGAGTGCGTCGCCGAGCATGATGAACGCGAGCACCGTGACGGAGAGGAACGCGGCCGGGAACAGCACCAGGTACGGTGCCGTCAGGAACACGTTCTGACCGAGGTTGATCTGTAGGCCCCACGAGATCTCGGGAGCTTGCAGTCCGATTCCGAGGAACGTCAGTGTCGCCTCGGCCGCAATGAACGTACCCACCGAGATGGTGGCGTAGATGATCACCGGCGCAAGGGCATTGGGCAGAATGTGCCGCACCAGAATTCGGTACGTGGACGCGCCGAGCGCCTGAGCGGCCTGGACGTACTCGCTGTTCTTGATCGCGATGACACTCGATCGGACCAGTCGCATCGCCGTCATCCAGCCGAACACGATCAGAGCGAGAGAGACGGTGAAGATCGTGCGCTGTGCGGTCACGGTCAACAGAATGAGAGCACCGAGCAGCAGCGGGATTCCGAAGAACACATCGGTGAACCGAGCCAGGATGCTGTCGATGAAACCGCCGAAATACCCTGCGAGAGCACCGATCAGCACACCGATGATGAGCACGCCGATGACCGACAGCACACCGATCGACAGCGAGATCCGCGCACCGTAGATGACGTTGGCGTAGTAGTCGCACCCCTGAATGTCGGTGCCGAACCAGTGTTCGGCGCTGGGGGTCTGGCGCGAGTCGGACAGCGAGCACACCCGTGGGTCGATCCCCCGAGCGAACAGTTGCGGGAACACCGCCATCACCAGGAGCACAGCGAGCAGGAACGACCCGATGATGAAGAAGGGGCTCTTGCGCAAGAACTTCCACGCGTTGCCCCACAGGCTGGCCTGGCCGACCAGATCCACGGCCTCGCCGGTGATGACGTTGCCCGGCTGGCCCTCGTCCGCGGCGTGGTGAGCTGCGTTCGTATCTTCCTTATTCATAGCGAATCCTTGGATCGAGAACCGCGTAGAGAACGTCCACCACGAGGTTGAAGAAGATGTAGAAGAACACGAAGAGCGTCACGATGCCGACGACGACGGCACCTTCCTGACGCGCCAGTGCGTCGTAGATAGCGCGGCCGAGACCCGGCAGGTTGAACACCGTTTCCGTCACGATCGCACCGCCCAGCAGACCGCCGACGTCGGCACCGATGAAGGTGACGACGGGAATCAGCGAATTACGGAGCGCATGGCGAACGATGATGCGGCGGTTGCTGATTCCCTTGGATTTCGCGGTGCGGATGTAATCCGCCGCCATCGACTCCGCCACGGACGTACGAGTCAATCGGGCGACGTAGGCCATCGACAGCGACGCGAGCACCAGGCCGGGGAGCAGGTAGCTCGACCACCCGTTGTTGATACCGGAGATCGGGAAGACACCCAGTTTCACCCCCAGCGTGAACTGCGCGATGAAGCCGAGCACGAAGACCGGGACGGAGACCAGCAACGTCGTCGAAATGAGCACGAGGTTGTCGAAGAACGACCCCTTCTTCAGGGCCGACAGGACACCGGCTGCAATGCCCATGACCGTCTCGAAGACCACGGCGACAATCGTCAGCTTGATGGTGACGGGCAGGGCCCGCTCGATGGTGTCGAGCACGGGGCGGCCGGAGAAGTCGGTGCCGAAGTTGCCCTGGAAGAATCCGGCGATGTACTTGAAGTACTGGACGAACAGGTTGTCGTCGAGGTTGTACTCGTCTCGCAGCTGCGCGACGACGGCAGGGGCGAGCGGGCGATCACCGGCAAGGGCGCGGATGGGATCACCGGGCAATGCGTACACCATGGCGAAGATGAGAAAAGAGGAGCCGATCAGGACGGGAATCGTCAACAGCAATCGGCGGGATATGTAGCGACCCACTGTGGTTTCTCCTTGGATGCGGCGATCCTGCGAATCGGGTCTCGCTTACGCAGGTCTTCGGCGGGCGTACAGCCCACCGCCGAAACGAACCGATGGGTGGCAACGGAGTCACATCCGTTGCCACCCACCGGTGTCCGTTATTAGCTGACTACGACGTCCTCGAGGACGATGTCGCCGGTGTTGTCGATCTTGACGTCGGAGACGCGATCGGACCACACTGCCTGATTCAGGCCGTAGAACAGCGGGGTAGCGGGCATCTGCTGGAACAGAATGTCCTCTGCCTTCTGGTAGTCCGCCGTCGCAGCTTCGATGTCCTCGGCGTTGTTGCCCTCTGCCAATGCGGCATCGAATGCCGGGTCACTGAAGAAGGTGGCGTTGCTACCGGCCGGCGGCAGTGCCGCAGACGAGTACAGCGGGGACAGGAAGTTGTAGATCGACGGGTAGTCCATGATCCAGCTCGAGCGGAACGGGCCGGTCATACCCTTGGCGTCCTGCAGCGGCAGGTACTGAGCGAACTGCAGATCGCCGCGCAGTGCGTAGTCGACGCCCAGGTTCTCGCGAATCTGGTTGCCCACGGCCGTCATCCACGAGTCGTGGCCTGCACCGGCGTTGAACCACAGGTCGACCGGCTGGCTGCGGTCGAAGCCGGCCTCGTCGAGCAGGCGGTTGGCCTCGTCGGCGTTGAGCTCACAGGTGGCACCACACGCGTCCGCGCGGTAGCCCTCGACCACGGGAGAGGCGAAGGAGTCTGCGGGGGTGCGGGTGTCGGTGAAGATCGCCGTCGCGATGGCCTGGCGATCGATGGCCATCGAGAATGCCTTGCGCACGTTCGGGTTCTGGAACCGCGGGTCGTACGTCGGGAAGCCGAGCGAGGTGATATCGGGACGAGCGCGATCGGCGTAACGATCACCGAACTGATCACGCGCAGTGGCCCAAGCATCCTCGGGCAGATCGAGCATGATGTCGAGTCCACCGCCCTGGATATCGTTGTAGCCGGTGTTCAGCTCCGTGTAGACCTTGAAGTTGACGCCTGCGGACTTGGCCGCGTTGTCGCCTGCGTAGTCGTCGTACTTGGTGACGGTGAAGCCCTGTCCGGGGACGAAGTCCGAGTCGGCCTTGAACGGGCCGTTACCGATCGGGCGCGCACCGAATGCCGTCGGGTCGGCGTAGAACGCCTCCGGCAGCGGATCGAACGCGGTGTAGCCGAGCGTCAACGGGAAGATGGCGAACGGTCCGTTGAGCTTGACGGTGAAGGTCGTGTCGTCGACGACGTTCAGTCCGCTCAGTTCGGTCGCGGCGGGCGCGGCGGTGTCGCTGCCCTGCAGATCTGCGTAGCCTTCGATGTTCTCGAAGAAGTAGGAAGCACCGAAAGCGTTGGTGCTCAATGCGTTGTAGCTCCACGCCTTGGTGAAGGACTCCGAGGTGACCGGCGTGCCGTCGTGGAAGGTCCAGCCGTCCTTGAGCTTGACGGTCCAGGTGACGTTGTCCTCGGACTCGACGGACTCGGCGACGCCGTTGTACTCGACGCTGTTGTCTTCGTCGTTGAACGTGACCAGCGGAGTGAAAAGTGCCTTGAGGACCTGGCTGCCTTCGCTCTCGGTGGTGTTGCCGGGAACCAGCGGATTCTCGGGCTCGCCGATGTAGATGCTGTAGATCCCGTCGGCGCTGCCGCCGGAGCTCGAGCCACCACCGCCACAGGCGGCGAGCAGGCTCGCACTCATCAGCACAGCCGTGGTGACTACCGCGGCACGTTTGATACGCAAGGAAATCCTCCATCCAGATGTGAACACGGGGTCATCCGTGCTCAGTTCCTCGGGCGCGACGCCCGGGGGTTTCGTGGGCGACCGCATGGCACGGCATGTGAGCCGTTCCAACGATCTGATGGGATGGACTTTAGACACATCCTGAAACGAACATGTGAACTCCCCCAGATTTTGCTGACCCGCGAGTAAGTCGGAAACATGATCGAAACGTTTGAGCAAGTCGATTTCTCACAGTGCGGACTCCAGCCTTGCCGAGCCGACTCCCCGAGCGCCCTGATGACCGCCCTGATGACCGCCCACCGTGCAGAAACTACCGATCACCGCAGATCAGGGGGTTGCAGGCGATTGCAACGGTGCGATCGCCATCACATGTGACTACCCTCACTAGGGGCTCGAGACCGGCTGTTGAGTGCCGTTTCATGGGCGAAAAGCATCGGACGAAAGAGAGCTATTCGAGATGACGACCAGTACCTCCGGAACCGACGAGACCGCGGTTGCTTCCTACGCACCCTCGGCCGAGTTCACGGCTCAGGCGAACGCTCAGGCGGATCTCTACGCCGCCGCGGAGAAGGATCGACTCGGGTTCTGGGCCGAACAAGCCCGCCGGCTCCACTGGCACACCCCGTTCACCGAAGTCCTCGACTGGTCCGACGCCCCAGTCGCCAAATGGTTCGCCGACGGCGAGCTCAACGTCGCCTACAACTGCGTCGACCGCCACGTCCTCGACGGCCACGGCGACCAGGTCGCCATCCACTGGGAAGGCGAACCCGGCGACAGCCGCGACGTCACCTACACCGACCTGCTCGCCGAGGTCAGCCAAGCCGCCAACACCCTCACCGAACTCGGCCTCGTCTCCGGCGACCGCGTCGCGATCTACATGCCCATGATCCCCGAGGCCATCGTCTCGATGCTCGCCTGCGCACGCCTCGGCCTGACCCACTCGGTCGTCTTCGCCGGCTTCTCCGCCACCGCACTGCGCTCACGCATCGACGACGCCGAAGCCAAACTCGTCATCACCACCGACGGCCAATGGCGACGCGGCAAACCCGCCCCCATCAAGGACACCGTCGACGAAGCAGTCGACGGAGCGGCCTCGATCGAACACGTCCTCGTCGTCAAGCGCACCGACTCCGACGTCGCCTGGACTTCACCACGCGACCTGTGGTGGCACGAGACCGTCGCCACGGCCTCGACAGAACACGACGCGCAGCCGTTCCCGGCCGAGCACCCCCTGTTCATCCTCTACACCTCCGGCACGACGGGTAAGCCCAAGGGCATCATCCACACCTCCGGCGGCTACCTCACCCAGACCTCGTACACCCACCACAACGTCTTCGACCACAAGGCCGGCACCGACGTCTACTGGTGCACCGCCGACATCGGCTGGGTCACCGGACACTCCTACATCGTCTACGGCCCCCTCTCGAACCGCGCCACCCAGGTCGTCTACGAAGGCACCCCCAATTCGCCCGACGAGCACCGGCATTGGAACGTCATCGAGAAGTACAAGGTCTCGATCTACTACACCTCCCCCACCCTCGTACGCACGTTCATGAAGTGGGGCAAGGAGATTCCCGAAGCCCACGACCTGTCCTCGATCCGCCTGCTCGGCTCCGTCGGCGAACCCATCAACCCCGAAGCATGGCGCTGGTTCCGCGACGTCGTCGGCGGCGGCACCGCCCCGATCGTCGACACCTGGTGGCAGACCGAGACCGGCGCGATCATGATCTCCCCACTGCCCGGCGTCACCGCCACCAAACCCGGCTCCGCCATGACCCCACTGCCCGGTATCTCGGCCAAGATCGTCGACGACGACGCCAAGCCGCTGGGCAACGGCGGCAACGGCTACCTCGTCCTCGACGAACCGTGGCCGGCGATGCTGCGCGGCATCTGGGGCGACATGGACCGCTACAAGGACACCTACTGGTCCCGCTACGCCGAAGAAGGCTGGTACTTCGCCGGTGACGGCGCCAAGTACGACGACGACGGCGCCCTGTGGGTCCTCGGCCGCGTCGACGACGTCATGAACGTCTCCGGCCACCGCATCTCCACCTCCGAAGTCGAATCGGCACTGGTCACCCACCACAGTGTCGCCGAAGCCGCCGTCGTCGGAGCCGCCGACGACACCACCGGACAGGGCATCGTCGCATTCGTCATCCTGCGCGCCGGCGAGGAGAACACCGGCGATGCGTTGATCGCCGAACTCAAAGCCCAAGTCTCCAAGGAGATCTCACCGATCGCCCGGCCGCGCGAGATCTCCATCGTCCCCGAGCTACCCAAGACCCGCTCCGGCAAGATCATGCGACGCCTCCTCCGCGACGTCGCCGAAGGCCGCGAACTCGGCGACGTCTCCACCCTCGTCGACCCGAAGGTATTCGAGGCCATCAAAAAAGGCCGCTGACGGCCAGCGGTGCGGTTGAGTGCCCCCTGAGGCACTCAACCGCACCACTGCCTCAGGCACTCAGATCGAACACCGTGTAATCACCGACGGTCCTCGGCGCGAAGGTCGCGGCCACCCAGTCACCGATCGCCGACGGCCTGGTCTTGCCCGTTCCCGCGATGAAGTAATGAATCTTTCCCGCGGCCACGTCGGCCTCGAATTGGTCGAGTGTGGGCGACGGGTCGGTTCCGGAGAATCCGCCCACCGGCATCACCGGGTCGTCGGTCGCGAGCTGTAGGACCGCGGCGGCATTGGATCCGATCGTCGCCGCCGCCCAGGTGTACTTCTGCGGATCGGCCTCGAGGAGTGCGGTCAGCTCCGCGTCGGGAGCCGATGGAGAGCCGAATTGCGTTGACCGCTCGGCATCTTCACCCCCTCGACCACTTCGATTCGCGGCCTGGTCGGATGCAACCGCGGGCCCGGCCGACGGGCCACCTCCTGTGTGCGGAGTGACCACGGTATCGGCGACGTACGCGACGGGGCCGGCAAGAGCGACCGCAATTGCCATCGCCCCCAGTGCAATCGACATCGATCGGGACCGGCGGAACGCCAGGGCCACTGCGACGAAAACCCCGACTCCCAGCACCACCCACCGCAGCCACGGCAGAAATTCGGGACTTCGCGCCAGAAAAACGAACGAGGTAGCCGTCGTGATCGCCGATGCCAGCACGAGAACCGCACGCCACGCGGCCTTTTCGCGCCTCACCCACAGCTCGCGGACAGCGGCTCCGACGATGGCGGCGATCGCCGGAGCGACGACGATCGTGTAGTAGGGGTGGAAGGTGCCCGACATGAAGCTGAACACCACCGAGCACCCGACGAGCCACAGCCCCCACATCACGAACCAGGCGCGCTGAAAGTCCCGCCGAGGAGCTTTGCCGCGCAACACGATTCCCGCGACCACGAGCACCAGTGCGGCCGGAATCAGCCACGAGATCTGACCACCCTGGGCGGCTGCGAACATCCGGGTGATGCCCGTCTGCGGTCCGTGCCCACCCGGCCCGAAACCGCCGGCCTGCGCTGCATCACCGGCAGACGATCCGGCAGTGCCCGCATGTTCGTTACCGGTCAACCTACCCAAGCCGTTGTAGCCGAAGGTCAGATCCAGAATGCTGTCGGTCTTCGATCCACCGACCCAGGGCCGGTCCGCCGCAGGCACCAATTGCACGATCGCAACCCACCATCCCGCGGAGACGAGCACCGCGGCACCGGCGGCCAGCAACTGCAGAAGTCGAGTTCCGAGTTTGGGCGGACCGAACGCGGCGTAGGCGACGGCAAGAGCGGGAACGACGAGGAACGCCTGCAGCTGTTTGGTCAGGAATCCGAGACCCACGACAGCGCCGGTCAGCACCAGCCAGCGAGCGCGTCCGTCTTCGATAGCTCGCAGCATCGCCCACGCTGCCCCCAACAGGGTGAGGGTGAGCAAGGCGTCGGGATTGTCGTAGCGGAACATCAGTGCGAAGGTCGGGGTGGTGGCCAATACCGCGCCCGCAATCAGTGCTGCCCCGTAGCCGAATCGACGGGCGACGATCGCGTACATGATTCCCACGCTCAGCACGGCCATCAGCACCTGCGGCAACAACAGCGACCACGAGTTGAGGCCGAAGATTCGTACCGATAGCTCCATGATCCACAGCGACGCAGGCGGTTTGTCCACCGTGATGGAGTTCGCGGCATCGGACGAACCGAACAGGAACGCCTTCCAACTGATCGAGCCGGCCTGAACGGCCGCCGCATAGAAGGAATTACCCCAGTGCTCGCGGTTCAGATCGAGGGCGTAGGCCCCTGCTGTTCCGACGAGAAGGGCAGCGAGAGTGGGCATCGCCCAGCGCGGTCGACTCACGTCGAGTCCAGATTCGGCGCTCACAGATTGGATGGTCACAGTCGATCACTGTCGACCTCGATCCTGAGGATGTGCGGTCAACTTCCTGAAAATCGACCGTCAATCATCACCGTCACCCGAAGAATGCCCGAATTGTCTGCACTGCAACGACTTCGAGGCCGCCCATGTGAGCGGAAACTCGACCCCTGCTACGTGTGCTGTCTTGATACATGTGGGACACGGGTGTCTCGGTACATGTGGGACACGATTCTAGGCTGCAGGGCGGTGGAGTTGTCCTTGGTAGAGCTTGT
>NZ_NPFM01000020.1:0-106593 GCF_002258645.1 Rhodococcus sp. 15-649-2-2 | reverse complement strand
GGCCTCCCACATCTGTGGCTCTACCGGCCAGGACCCACTCCTGTCGGCAACCCACGCTTACATGCGGAGAGGCCCCAGCCAAGACCTCCATACCGTCTACACGCTGTCGAGCGACTGGTCTCGTGTTTCCTTCATGATGATCAGCGAGATCAGTGTCAGTGCCGCAGCGATGGCCAGGTAGACGCCGACCCAGCCGACGCCGTAGCTGCTCACCAGCCAGGTGGCGATGAACGGGGCCACTGCGGCACCGAGGATCGACGCGGTGTTGTACGAGATTCCCGAACCCGTGTAGCGCACGTTGGTCGGAAACAGCTCGGGCAGAACGGCACTCATGGGTCCGAACGTCAAGCCCATCAGTCCGAGGCCGACGCACATGAACACCAGCATCTTGCCTGCCGACGCGGACGACGGGTCGGCGAACCAGTGGAACGACAGACCGAACAGCACGATCGCGGCGGTGATGACGATGAGCGTCGGACGTCGGCCGTACTTGTCGGCGAGCAGCCCGGCGACCGGGATCAGGGCCGCGAAGAACAGCACCGCGATGAGCTGGAGCTCCAGGAAGTCCGTGTACGGGATGGCCAGCTTGGGACCGTTGACGTCGGCCACCTTGCCCGTTCCGTAGCTGACCACCCACGTGGTCATGATGTAGAACAGCGTGTAGGTGGCGAGCATGACGAAGGTACCGATGATCAGCTGACGCCAGCTGGTCTTGAACACCTGAGCCAACGGGGTCTTGACCTTCTGGCCGCGCTCGACGGCCAGCTTGAACACCGGCGTCTCCTCGAGCTTGAGTCGGACGTACAGGCCGATGATCACCATGATCGCGCTGAGCAGGAACGGGATACGCCAGCCCCACGTGAGGAACGCGTGGTCGGTGCCGGAGTTCGCGGAGTCGTAGCCGGTCGCGATGACGATGAGCAAGAAGATGCCGTTGGCGAAGAAGAAGCCGATCGGCGCGCCCAGCTGCGGGTACATCGCCGCCCAGGCCCGCTTGCCCGGCTTGGCGGTTTCGGTGGCCAGCAACGCCGCACCGCTCCACTCACCGCCGAGGCCGACGCCCTGGGTGAAGCGCATGATCGCCAGCAGAGCCGGTGCCCACAGACCCACCGCGGCGTACGTCGGCAGGAGTCCGATCGCGAATGTCGCGACACCCATCGTCAGCAGGGACCCGACGAGGGTCGCCTTGCGTCCGATGCGATCGCCGAAGTGGCCGAACAGAATCGAGCCGATGGGTCGCGCCACGAACGCCAAACCGAACGTCGCGAACGACGCGAGCAGCGCGGTCGTGTCGTTGCCCGCGGGGAAGAACAGGCGGGGGAAGACGAGCACGGCGGCGGTGGCATAGATGTAGAAGTCGAAGAACTCGATCGACGTGCCGACCATCGAGGCGATCACGATGCGCGACCGAGGCACCTGAGGTGCGGGAATTGCGCCGTCGTCAGTGACGGCGTGTGGTGAACTCACGAATTGCTCCTGAAGAGGGAAGTTCCCTGGAAATTACCTGATGAACACCTGAGAATTTCACGCCCCCGGTCTGTTCGTTGCCGATTGGTGCAACATTTCCGTGTTTGTCTCGACGGGCGGGGAGGTAACCATCGGCGGGCCGAGCATCGCTCGGCTGCCGCGTAGCGGTTAACCTGCTACCTAGGCACTACTGTCGATACGATCTTCCGCAACACCGAGCAGAGCGATTACAAGGGGTCGAGAGTTGAGCGTCAGCAATGACAAGGGATACGGAAACGGCGTCCCGAATACGATTTCGTCGATACCTCTGACCGATGTCGATGCCCGCACCCCTGGTAGCGCCAGCATCGGAAATCTCGTCAAGGACGCCACCACTCAGGTCTCGACGCTCGTGCGCGCCGAAGTCGCTCTCGCCAAAGCCGAGGTCACCGGCGAGGTCAAGAAGGGTCTGCAGGGCAGCGTCTTCTTCATCATCGCGTTGACGGTGTTGCTGTTCAGCTCGTTCTTCTTCTTCTTCTTCGCCGCGGAGCTGCTCGACGTGTGGCTCTACCGCTGGGCGGCCTTCCTCATCGTGTTCGCCGTCATGGTGTTGGCCGCGGCGCTGTTCGGTTTCCTGGGCTATCGCAGAGTCAAGAAGCTGCGCAAGCCCGAGAAGACCATCGACTCGCTCAAGCAGGCGTCGACGGTACTGCCGAACCAGCACGAGTCCATCCCCGGAGTTCCCGGCTACAAGAAGTAGTCGACGCCCGGCGAGTCGAGCAGTATGAATCAACCCGATCCGTCCACGGTCCGCTACCCGGGACAGTGGATCCATCGCGATATCCATGCCAACGGAATCCGGTTCCACATCGTCGAAGTCGGCGAACACGAACCGAACGCGCCGCTGGTGGTCCTACTGCACGGCTTCGCCGATTTCTGGTACTCGTGGCGACACCAACTCGACGCACTCGCTCGGTCCGGTGTGCGCGCCGTCGCCGTCGACCTGCGCGGGTACGGCGACTCCGACAAACCCCCACGCGGATACGACGGGTGGACCCTCGCCGGCGACATCGTCGGCCTGATTCGAGCCCTCGGCTACCCGAACGCCACGTTCGTCGGCCACGCCGACGGCGGACTGGTCTGCTGGGCCAGCTCGGCTCTGCATCCACGTCTGGTGCGCTCGATGGTGCTGATCAACGCCCCACACCCCATCTCCCTGCGCCGCTCCGTGTTGAAGGATTCTGCACAACGCGCGGCTCTGCTGCCGCACTTCGTTCGCTACCAGGTTCCGCTGCGGCCCGAGAGGCTGCTCACGCGTCGAGGCGGCGGCGCGGTGGAAGAGCTGATGCGTAGTCGAGCCGGGTCCGCCTGGAAGAGCACCGAGGATTTTGCGGACACCGCAGCCAAGATGAGCTCTGCCATCCGCATTCCCGGTGCCGCACATTGTGCGCTCGAATATCAGCGCTGGGCGTTCCGCAGCCAGTTCCGTTCCGACGGCCGCCGCTTCATGGATGCCGTCGACGTGCGCACCTCGATTCCCGTCGCGCAGATCATCGGCGACCTCGACCCGTACGTGCTGCCCACCACCCTCGATCGGGATCGGCACTGGGCCCCGGGCCTGACGCGTCGAACAGTGCGGGACGTGGGGCACTACGTGCACCAGGAAGCACCGGACGTGGTGTCCGAGGAGATCCTGCGCATCGTGCGCGACGGCTAGACGACAGGGTCAGACGATGCAGTCGCCGGTACCCACGCTGACCGGCGCATCGAAGCTCCTCGCCAGCTCGTCCGCGATCTCCGACGCGGTCAGCACGAATCCGGTGTCGGGGTCGTCGACAGCGGCACCGAACACGACACCGAGAACCTCACCGGACGAGTTGACCAGCGGTCCACCGGAATTGCCCTGCCGCACCGATCCGCGCACCGTGTAGACCTCGCGTTGGACGGTTCCGGTGCGGTAGATGTCGGGGCCGCTGAGGTTGATGATCTCGCGGATCCGGGCCGGGCTCGCCGTGTAGGGACCGCCGCCGGGGTAACCGAGCACGATGGCGTCGGATCCGGATTCGGCCGGCGTCGGCGCGAAGTTCAGCACCGGTGCCTGCAGCTCCGAAACACGAAGCACGGCAACGTCTTCTTCGGGGTCGAACAGTACGACGTCGGCGTCGAGTGGGCCGTTGGGAGAATCGACGGTCACCTCGGACGTGCCGGCCACGACGTGCGCGTTGGTCATCACCAGGTCGGAGCCGACGACGAAGCCGGAGCCCTCCAGTGCTTTCTGGCAGCTCGGCGCGATGCCGTTGATCTTGATGACGCTCGACTGCAGCGCCACCGGAATCGGACCCGCGGCGATGCCGGAATCCGGAGCTGCGACGTCGGCAACCGGCGTGCGACCGAACGGTCCGATGACGTCCGGCAATCCGGAGGTATCGAGCAGCGCCGAGAATTCCTTGGGCACCTGACGCAACCAGTCGGGTGCCACCTCGTCGACCTTGCCCAGGACCGTCGAGCCGCGAACCGCACTGGCGACCTCGGGCTGCGACGACGACGTCAGCGGAATGGCGAGCAACCACGCGGCAGCGAGAACGGCCGCGGCCTGCAGACCGGCCCCGATGGTGCTGTCGACGGATCTGGCTGCGCGCGAATGTATTCCGCTGCGCAACGCGCGCCCCAGAACCATGCCGGCCACCTCACCGACGATCACCAACACCACGATCAACGCGATGCCGACGAAGACCCGCATTCGCGAACCGTCGACGTGCTCGAGCACGTGCGGTGCCACCAGAATGCCGGCAACGGCCCCGAGCACGACGCCGAGAAACGCCAGCGCCGACGCCACCGCACCCTGCCGCCATCCCGATGTTGCTGCCAACAGTGCGATGGCGACCACCGCGATATCGACCCACCCTGAACCCGTCACCGATCGAGCCTCGCTCCTACCGCAGTCAAGCTGGCCTCCAGATCGCGTATGTCCCCCGTGTCCCACTCGGACTCCCAGCCCGACACAGCGAGCAGGCCCGCCAGAATACCGCCCGTGAATCCCCACACCAGCATTCCCTGTACCGAAAAGGCCGGGCCCTGGTAGCCGGCGGGATGGCGCACCTGGAATCTGTTGTCCGGATCGAGCAACTCTCGCAACGGAACTCGCACCACCCGCTCGGTTTCGCCCGCGTCGACCACCCGAACCGGACTCGGGGCCTGCCAGTACGAAAGCACCGGAACCACATCGAAGCGCGACGGGGGCACGTAGATCCCGGGCATCGTCGCCAGCGGGACGACGCCGGCGGGGTCGAGACCGGTTTCCTCCTGCGCCTCCCGCAGCGCCGTACCGATGGGACCGTCGTCGCCGGGATCGGTGGCACCACCGGGGAAGGCGATCTGTCCACTGTGGTCACGCAGCGTCGACGCGCGCTGGGTCAGCAGTACGTCGGCGTCGGCGGGTAGCCCGCCGGGAGTTGTCGGATCAGCGGCGGCCGGCCCGCCGAACAGCACCAACACCGCCGCGGAACGAGTTCGGTCGGCCGGCTGCGCGTGCCGCTGCAGCACCGGGTTGATGCCGGTGGTGTCGGTCAGTCCGTTCGCGCTGCCGGCGACGTCGAGCATGCGCCCGAGCCACTCGGGTGCGCTCACGACGCGACTCCGAGGTTCTCGCGCACCGCGTCGGCGATGTCGTCGACGCCTGTGAAGGGTTGAGGTAGCACCTTGGCGACAGTGCCATCCGCAGATATCAAAACGGATACGGGCAGGACGTTCGGTGCTCCCACCGCGGCCGCGACGCGGCCGGCACCGTCCTGAACTCCGGGCAGAGTGACCCCGTAATCGGTGAGCCGAGTGAGGCCGTTCGCCTCGTTGGCGTCGTTGTGCACCGTGAGGACAGTGATGGCATCACCCGCCCGCTCCGCGTATTGCTGCAGGTACGGCAGTTCCTCCGCGCAGGGTCCGCACCAGTAGGCCCAGATGTTCAGCAACGCGGGGCGGCCGGCCAGGGCTTGGCCCAGGTCGACGTACGAGCCGTCGCCGATGCATTCGAGTGTGATGCCCGTCAACGGGCCCGTTGACGTGCCGGACGGCGTCGGGCATGCGGCAAGACCGGCGTTCTGTCGCAACGGTGCGAGAGCTTCGGGTGTGTCGGCGGCGCGGCGTTCGGCCGTCGACGGTCCTGCCTGACCGAGGCCGGGGCCGTCCGAGCGCTGCGCGCCGGGAGATTCACTGCGGGGCCACAGCGCGTAGACCATCCCGACGACGAGAATGAGCGCAACCAGAGACCAGCGAAGAGCGGCCTTGTTCACGACACGATTCCGGCAAGGGCGAGAAGATGTTCGGTTTCGGGACCCTTCACCAGGGCTGCAGCGGCGGCCGGATCGGTCGGACCGAGGCCGAACGACGGGCAGTCCTTGGCGAGGACGCACACTCCGCACGCCGGAGTACGGGAGTGGCAGACGCGTCGACCGTGGAAGATGACGCGATGCGAGAGCACGGTCCACTCTTTGCGCTCTATCAGTGCACCGACCGCGTGCTCGACCTTGACCGGGTCCTCTTCCTCCGTCCACTGCCAGCGCCGCACCAGCCGACCGAAGTGGGTGTCGACCGTGATGCCGGGTACGTCGAACGCGTTGCCGAGAACGACGTTGGCCGTCTTGCGGCCGATACCCGGAAGGGTGACGAGGTCTTTCAGCGTCGCCGGCACGTCGCCGTCGAAGTTCTCCAGCAGCTTCTGGCCGAGACCGATCAACGAGTTGGCCTTGTTCCGATAGAACCCCGTGGTGCGGATGAACTCCTCGAGTTCGGTGCGGTCCGCTTCGGCGTAGTCGCGGGCTGTGCGGTATCTCACGAACAGTGCCGGGGTGACCATGTTGACGCGCTTGTCGGTGCACTGTGCGGACAGGATGGTCGCCACGGCCAGTTCGAGGGGCGTCGTGAAGTCGAGTTCGCAGTACACGTGCGGAAAGGCGACCCCGAGCGTCCGATTCATTCGCCGAGCTCGACGCACGAGCCCGAGGTGCGTCTCCTCGCGTTTGCGCACGTCGGGGCGTTTCGGAGCTGTCGAATCCACTCCACAACTGTACGGACAAGAATGCGTAACGAACTACGCGACCGCACCGAGCTGTGTTTGTATCGAGACCTTTTCGGTGTTAACTGGCCGGTATGCAAGGACTCGCCGTGGTGCTCTTTCCGGTACTACTCATGCTCTTCGCACTCGCGATGGAGCGCGTCGAGTTCCGGCTCAGCAAGCTCGGCGTCCGAGAGCACGAAGTAGAGGAATTTCTCGATCAGGCGAGCAAGTCCGAGGTCGCCACACTGGCCAACGAAGGCTTCCCGCACGCGCTGGCTCGCTTCAACACCCGCAAGCGTCGGCAGGCCCCACCGCGGACCATCGACACGCGCGACGGCATGGTCGACCAGCGCGCCAGCTGAGCAACCATTTTGTCCGATAGGCCGCGATTTCGATGAATTTTCGGTGAACGGGAACACACACTCAATAGCTCTGGCAACCTGTGGTGGCGTCGATCACTCGGTTTCGACCGAGTCGAAGTAGACTCCCCTGAGGTAATTGTTGTGTTTGAACATTGCACCGGCTTCGACGCCTGAACTGCCCACGCAGTTCGGTGGGTGGCACGACTGTGTACAAACGCCTTCGGTGGTGCGGGTTTGCCGCATCGTCGACATCCCTAAAGGAGCGCAAGTGGACGACGTCCTGGCACGGGCCGGCATCTTCCAAGGAGTCGAACCCTCTGCGGTTGCGGCCCTGACGAAGCAGCTGCAGCCTGTCGATTTCCCCCGCGGACACGTCGTGTTCAACGAGGGTGAGCCCGGAGACCGGCTCTACATCATCGTTTCCGGCAAGATCAAGCTCGGACGACGCTCTCCCGACGGCCGCGAGAACCTGCTGACGATCATGGGACCGTCGGACATGTTCGGCGAGCTCTCCATCTTCGATCCCGGCCCGCGTACGTCCTCGGCCACCACGGTCACCGAGGTGCGCGCGGTCAGCATGGACCGCGCCGCGCTCAAGGACTGGATCGACCAGCGCCCCGAGATCGCCGAGCAGTTGCTGCGCGTGCTGGCTCGCCGGTTGCGTCGCACCAACAACAACCTGGCCGACCTCATCTTCACCGACGTCCCCGGACGTGTCGCGAAGGCACTGCTGCAGCTCGCGCAGCGCTTCGGCACACAGGAAGCGGGATCGCTTCGCGTGACCCACGACCTGACGCAGGAAGAGATCGCTCAGCTCGTCGGTGCCTCTCGCGAGACCGTGAACAAGGCACTCGCCGACTTCGCACACCGCGGATGGTTGCGCCTCGAGGGCAAGTCCGTGCTGATCTCGGACTCCGAGCGTTTGGCCCGAAGAGCTCGCTAGGCCGAGTTCCGTCGGGGAAAGCAGCTCGCTAGCTAGCTGCTTTCACGTAGGTAGGCCAGCTGCGTCTTGACCGACATCCGCGCAGCCGGCCACAGCTTCTTGTCCACGTCCGAATAGACGTGGCGTACCACCTGCATCGGTTTCGCGTTCTCGCCGATCTCGACCAGCGCCGCGCGAACCTGATCCAACCGCTGCTGACGGTGGGCGCGATACGCTCGCGCCACCTCGGCGGCGTCCGGTAGTTCGGGTCCGTGCCCGGGCAGCACCGTCTTTCCGGCACCTGCTGATTCCAGTCGGTCCAACGACTCGAGGTAATCCGCGAGGGAGCCGTCCTTCGGGTCGAGCACTGTGGTGCCGCGGCCGAGGATCGTGTCTCCCGTCAGAATTGCGTCGTCGAGCACGAAGCTCACCGAATCCGCCGTGTGCCCGGGTGTGTGCAGTACTTCGATGCGCAATCCGGCCGCCTCGATGACCTCGCCGTGGGCCAACGTCACGCCGTCCCCGTGTAGAAACTTCTCCCCCAGAGCGCGCACCGGAGCGGATGTCTTGCGGTGGAACCGCTTCACTCCGCCGGTGTGGTCGGCGTGGCGATGGGTCACGAGCGTCAGAACCACCGTGCCCGACGCGGCGACGGCGTCGAGATGGGCTCGGTCCTTCGGACCCGGATCGACGACGATGCACTCCTCGGCACCCGGTGCACGCAGGATCCAGGTGTTCGTTCCGTCGAGAGTCATCTTGCCCGGGTTGTCGGCGAGCAGAACCGACGCGGTCGGCGTCACCTGCCGAAGAAGTCCGTACGCGGGATGCTGGGGGTTCGAGTCGGCCATTGAAACACTGTAGGTCGCCGGCCCAGGCGGGGCAGGAGCGGAGCCTGCAGAAGCGACCCATGTTGCAGACGAGGACTACCGTCGACTCTCATGAAGATCGGACTCGTCGGAGCGGGCCCCTGGGCTCGCAAGACTCAAGCCCCCTCGCTGCTCGCTCACCCGGGTGTGGACTTCACCGGCGTGTGGGCACGCAGACCGGACGCCGCGGCCGAACTGGGAGCGCCGGTCTTCGACTCGTTCGATGCATTGTTGGGCGCAGTCGACGCGGTGGCGTTCGCAGTACCGCCCGCCGTGCAGGCCGGGTACGCATTGCGCGCAGTTCAGGCAGGCAAACATGTGTTGCTGGACAAGCCGATTGCGGCAACCGTGGCCGAGGCCGAGGAACTTGCCGCGGCCGTCACGGCGGCCGGAGTGCGGTCGATGGTGACCTTGACTCTCCGATTCGCTCCGGAGACAAGACAATTCCTCGACGCGACGGCCGGACGTACCTGGGCAGCAGGATCGGGAACCTGGTTCTCCGGGGCGATTCTCGGCGGGGCATACGCCAATTCGCAGTGGCGACACGACGACGGGGCGATACTCGACATCGGGCCACACGTGTTCGACCTGCTCGACGCTGCGCTGGGAACCATTGCACGCGTTGCCTATTCGCACCGCGAGGTGGCATCGGACAGTTGGACGGTGCTGCTCGAACACGAGGGCGGTGCCCGCAGCACGGTGCAATTGTCGCTGCGGACGCCGATCATGCCGTCGCTCATGCGCATCGAGCTGAGCGGTACCGACGGAGTCGAGACCCTCACCGATCGATCGACCTCGTCGACCGATTGCTTCGCCGTGTTGCTGGACGAATTTCTCGAGTCGGTCGAGTCGGGTGTCGATCACGAATGCTCGGTGCACCGAGGCCTGCATCTGCAGAAGGTGATTGATCGGGCGCGGGAGTGGGCACCCTGAATCCATGACCATGTTGGACGTCAAGGACGCGATGTTTCATTTCGCCTCGGCTCCTCACCGTTCGATGGATCAGTACACGGCGATCGTTTTCGACTCCGGAGACGCCGATCCACCGAGTTTTCACCAGGTGGCGGCGCATGTCGAACATCGCGCTCGGCTCGTTCCGAGGTTGGGGATTCGCATTTGCGAAGCACCGGGGCACTGGGAATTTCCTCGATGGATCCGTGATCCGCACCCTGTTCGCGACCATCTGGTGGATCACGACCTGTCCGATGGCCGGCACACGGTCGAGTCGTTCCTGGCAGAGCTGTCGAGCGTTCCGATCGACGCGACGGATCGGGCGTGGAAAATTCATGTCGGCCGAGGACTTTCGAAAGTCGACGGAGTTCGGGGATCGGCCACTGTCGTCGTCGTCCAGATCAGTCATGCGATGTCCGACGGATCGGTGGGCACCCACATCGCCCGCGCCCTGTTCGGTCGCGGCGAGAACACCGAGAACACGGCTCTCCCGGACCCGGTGGCGTCGCGTGCGCGCCCTCGGTACGACGCTGCGAAAGGTGCCGTGCTGCTGCCGCTCCGTTGGGCGCGGTCGCAGATCCCGATGGTGCGCGCCCAGAAGAAGTACTTGGCTGCGGTGCGAGACGGGGAGCTGGTGGTACCCGCGCCGGTCGAGGCCGCGAGATTCAATGCCCATCCCGACGAGACCAGGGCCGTGCACGTGCTGCAGTTCCCGAAGTCGCAGTGGACGGGTGGGCCGGCGACCGTGACGGTCACCGCACTCACCGCCGTCGGGGCTGCGCTGGCCGAGTACTGCGCGGCCCACGGAGAACCGGACCGAGACGACCTCCGAGCGCTCGTCCCCACCGCCCTCTCGGCGTCGGTACCGTGGCCTGCCGTCAATCGCACCCTGCCCGCGGCCGTGACTCTGCACCCGCAGCTTGCCGATGCGACCCGACGAGCGTCGGCCATCGGGGAATCACTGGCACTCCAGCGCGAACACGTGACCGATCACCGCCACCTCGATGCAACTCGATCGGCCGAGGTCTATCCAGCGGCTCTGATGCTCGGCTTCGGCCGCCACGGTCGGCGCACGGCCCCTCGCACCGGGACACCTGATCGGGTCACCACTCATACGGTCGTGACCAGCGTCAACCGCACGAGCCTCGACCTCACACTGGGCTCGGCCCGAGCGCAGTCGTGTTCGGGCGTCGCCGCGCTCGGGCCCGGCTGCAGCGTCAGCCACGCCGTCTACGGGTACGGCGATCTGGTCACCGTCTGCGTGGCGGCATGCCCGACGACCGTCCCCGACCACGCCGACTACGCGAACATGCTGCGTTCGGCGATCGACGAGACCTGCGCCGCTCTCCACGGAACGGCGACTACCGCAGTTCGACGATGAGCTCCACTTCCACCGAAGCACCGAGGGGCAATTCGGCTACACCCACAGCCGAGCGGGCATGCTTGCCTGCGTCACCGAAGATCTCACCGATGACGTTCGACGCCCCGTTGATCACCCCGGGCTGACCGGTGAACCCATGGGCGGACGCCACGAAGCCGACGGCCTTGACCACGCGTGCGATCGAGTCGATTCCGACGAGCGCATGTACCGCGGCGAGCGCGTTCAACGCACAGATGCGCGCCGCTGCGGTGGCGTCCTCCGCCGAGACGTCGGAGCCGACCTTGCCCGCGGACGTCAGATTCCCGTCCACGATGGGCAGCTGACCCGAGGTGTAGACGAGGGAACCCACCTGTACCGCCGGGACGTACGCCGCCAACGGCGGAACCACGTCCGGCAGCTCGATGCCCAGCTCGGAGAGCCGTTCGCTCCAGTCGGTCATCTGCGCTCAGGCCTTCGGACGCTTGAAGTACGCGACCAGCGTGTCGCCGCCGTTCGGTCCCGCCATGATCGTGACGAGTTCCCAGCCCTCGGAACCGTAGTTGTCGAGAATCTGCTTGGTGGCGTGAATCAGCACCGGCGCGGTGAAGTACTCCCAGATGATCTTTTCGCTCATGACTGTTGACCCTATCGTTCGGCCGAACACGAGGGGCGCGTCACTGCGAAGACGGGATTGCCGGTTCCGTCGGACGACCGGCATCGAGTCTCTATATGGTCGAGACGTGGGTACATCGAACGAAGAGGGATGGCCGGCGAAGGCAGATGCCGCGCGGCTGCATTTCGTGTCCGGTAAGGGCGGCACCGGCAAGTCGACGGTCGCCGCCGCGTTGGCGCTGGCGCTCGCCGCCGGCGGCCGACGGGTACTGCTGGTGGAGGTCGAAGGACGGCAGGGCATCGCGCAGCTGTTCGACGTGCCGCAGCTGCCACCCGTGGAGACGCGCGTCGCCTCGGCGGACGGCGGAGGCGAGGTCTACGCGCTGGCCATCGACATCGAGACCGCGTTCCTCGAATACCTCGACATGTTCTACAACCTCGGTTTCGCCGGCCGCGCGATGCGCAAGATCGGTGCCATCGAGTTCGCGACGACCATCGCACCAGGTCTGCGCGATGTCCTCCTGACCGGAAAGGTCAAGGAATGTGTGGTGCGGACCGACAAGAAGGGAAACCGCGCGTACGACGAGGTCGTAGTGGACTCGCCGCCGACCGGTCGGATCGGGAACTTCCTCGACGTCACCAAGGCCATGGCCGATCTGGCCAAGGGCGGCCCGGTGCGTTCGCAGAGTGAGGGCGTGGTTCGGTTGCTGCACTCGGCGGACACCGTCGTGCATCTCGTCACACTGCTCGAAGCCCTGCCGGTTCAGGAGACCGCCGACGCGGTACGTGAACTCGAGGCGGCAGATCTGCAGCTGGGCACGGTCATCGTCAACCGCACCGAACCGACGTTCCTGCCCGACGACTCGCTCGAAGCCATCGCCGAGGGTGACATCGACGCCGCTGCCATCCAGGACGGCCTCGCCAAAACCGGAATCACGCTCTCCGAGGCCGACTTCGCGGGTCTGCTCACCGAATCGATCGAGCACGCATCGACGCTCTCGGCTCAGGTGGAGAGCGCAACTCAACTCGACGAACTCGACGTCGCACGCATGTCGTTGCCGATGTTGGCCGACGGTGTCGATCTCGGCGGCTTGTACGAGCTCGCCGCCAAGCTGGCAGAACAGGGTGTCCGATGACTCGACCAGTAGCAACCGAGCTCGACGTCGATCGCATTCTGACCGATCCCACGTCGAGGATCGTCGTGGTCTGCGGGGCAGGCGGGGTCGGTAAGACGACGACGGCCGCCGCGATGGCGTTACGTGCCGCCGAGCAGGGCAGGCGCGTGGTGGTGTTGACGATCGATCCGGCCCGCCGCCTGGCTCAGGCTCTCGGTCTCGGCGATCTCGACAACAGCCCGCAGCCGGTGAAATTGGGTGCGGGCGCCAAGGGCGAGCTGCACGCGATGATGCTGAACATGCGGCGCACGTTCGACGAGATGGTCATCGAACATTCGACGCCGGAGAAGGCGGAGCAGGTCCTGGCCAACCCGTTCTATCAGACTGTGGCGTCGTCTTTCTCGGGCACGCAGGAGTACATGGCGATGGAGAAGCTGGGGCAGTTGTCCCTGGATTCGTCGTGGGATCTGATCGTGGTGGACACTCCCCCGTCGCGCAATGCACTGGATTTCCTCGATGCACCGCAGCGGCTCGGCTCGTTCCTCGACGGCCGGTTCATCCGGCTTCTCACCGCTCCCGGCCGTGGCATCACCCGGGTGGTCACCAGCGCGATGAGTTTGGCGATGCGCGGTGTCTCCACCGTCATCGGAAGCCAAATGCTTTCGGACGCATCGTCTTTCGTGCAATCGCTGGATTCGATGTTCGGCGGATTCCGCGAGCGTGCGACGCGCACCTACCAGTTGCTACGCGAGGACGGCACCAGCTTCCTCGTCGTTGCTGCCGCGGAGCCCGACGCATTGCGGGAGGCGGCGTTCTTCGTCGAACGCCTCTCGGCGGAGAAGATGCCGTTGGCCGGGCTAGTGGTGAACCGGACGCACCCGACTCTGTCTTCGGTGCAGGCCGATCATGCTGCCACTGCCGCAGACCTGCTCGATCGGATCGACGACCCGGGCTCGACGCTGACCGCTGCGGTTCTCCGCATTCACGCGCAACGTGCTGTGACGGCGGCGCGGGAGGTGCGGCTGCTTCGACGCTTCACCGGTGCGCACCCCCGCGTGCCGATCGTCGGTGTTCCCTCCCTGCCCTTCGAGGTCTCCGACCTTGCCGCGCTACGTGCGGTGGCCGATCAGCTGACCCGCAAGGGTTAGATCGGCCGCGCTCGGCAGGCTGTGGACCTGCCGGGCCCGGCGGGGGCTAGATAGCCGCTTGCTGCTGGCGCTGGGTCTCGAAGAATTCGGACCAGGAGTCGACCTCGGGGTGCTGCTTGAGCAGCGCCCGACGCTGGCGTTCCGTCATGCCGCCCCACACGCCGAACTCCACTCGGTTGTCGAGTGCATCCGCACCGCACTGCATCAGCACCGGGCAGTGCCGGCAGATCGTCGCGGCCTTGCGCTGCGCCGCGCCCCGGACGAAGAGCTGATCCGGGTCCGTGCCCTTGCAGCGGGCGTGCGACACCCAGGCGATGCGTGCTTCTGCTTCTTCTACATCGAGTCGCGTCGGCGCGGTTGTCGTATGCATGCGGATACCCCTTTGCGTGTCGGTCGTCCTCGCTGGACGTCCCGGAGGCTCCAAGAAAGTTTGTACCTCGCTGGCGAAGCACAAATTCTAAGAGCTGCCCCACAATCATTATCAAGTGTTACGTGAATCACACCGTGCTCATAATTTAGGTAAAGCGAGCCGCGAATGCAAGACGGCGAGGTCACATTTCTGGTACGGCCGTCCCGAGCAGGGGCGCAGCACACAGCGCATGCGGGCCTGATGCCGGTCCGAGCAGTACCCACGTACGCTGTGCTCTGTGTCAGTCGGAAAAACCGTGGCGAAGCTCGCCGGATGTTCAGCACTCGCCGGTGCGTTGCTCGCCGGCGTGATGTTCCCCATGGCCGGAGGATTCGGGTACGCCTCGAACCGAGCCGCCGATACCGTCGACAACGTGTCGGCCGAGCTGGTCGAGGGAGCAGTACCTGCCGTCTCGACGATGACGGACGTCAACGGCACACCCATCGCCTGGCTGTACGAGCAGCGCCGTTTCGAGGTACCGAGCGACAAGATCTCCAACGAGATGAAGCTCGCCATCGTCTCGATCGAGGACCGCCGCTTCGCCGAACACCGAGGTGTGGACTGGCAGGGCACGCTGCGCGCGTTCCTGACCAACACCACCAGTGGCCAGGTGGAGCAGGGCGCGTCCACCATCGATCAGCAGTACGTGAAGAACTACCAACTGCTGGTGGTGGCCAAGACCGACGCCGAGCGTCGTGCCGCGATCGAGACGACACCCGCCCGCAAGATCCGCGAGATCCGGATGGCGCTGACGCTCGACAAAGAGCTCACCAAGGACGAGATCCTCACCCGGTATCTCAACCTGGTGCCGTTCGGTAACGCGTCCTTCGGCATCCAGGACGCGGCCCAGACCTACTTCGGCATCGACGCCAGCCAGCTCAGCGCCGTCCAGGCCGCGATGCTCGCCGGAATGGTGCAGTCCAGCTCGGCCCTCAACCCGTACACCAACGAGGAGGGCGTGCTCGAGCGCCGGAACACCGTGCTCGACACGATGATTCAGAACCTGCCCGAGCGTGCTGCAGAACTGACGGCCCTCAAGTCCGAGCCGCTCGGTGTGCTGCCGGTCCCCCAGACCCTGCCCCGCGGATGCATCGCGGCAGGCGACCGCGGATTCTTCTGCGACTACGCATTGCAGTACCTCGCCCAGGCCGGAATCAGCCAGGAACAGATCGACAAGGGCGGGTACCTCATCCGCACGACGCTCGACCCCGCAGTGCAGAACTCCACCAAGGCCGCGCTGGTCGAGAACACCAGCCCGAACCTCGACGGTGTCGCCACTGTCATGAACGTCGTCGCCCCCGGGCAGGACCAGCACCGAGTTCTCGCGATGGGCAGCAGCCGTACCTACGGCCTCAACGCCGACGACGACGAGACCGTGCAGCCGCAACCGCACTCCCTCGTCGGAAACGGAGCGGGCTCGATCTTCAAGATCTTCACCACGGCCGCAGCCATGGAGCGTGGACTGGGCACCAGCGCAACGCTGCAGGTTCCCAAGCGCGTGGAGGTCAAGGGCGTCGGCGACGGCGGTGCCAGAAACTGCCCCGCTTCCACGTACTGCGTGGAGAACGCGGGCAACTACCCACCCGCGCTGTCCATCACCGACGCGCTGGCTCAGTCCCCCAACACCGCGTTCGTCAAGCTGATCGAGTCGGTAGGCGTCACGCCGACGGTCGATATGGCCGTTCGCCTCGGCCTGCGCTCGTACACCGACCCGGGTTCGTCGGGCACCGACCAGTCGATGGCCGATTTCCAGAAGAGTCAGAACCTGGGCTCGTTCACCCTCGGACCGACCTGGGTCAACCCGCTGGAACTGTCCAACGTGGCTGCCACCCTCGCCTCCGGCGGCAAATGGTGCCCGCCCACCCCGATCGATTCGATCTTCGACCGAGACGGGAAGCCCGTTCCGGTCGCGCACCAGGCCTGCGAGCAGGTCGTCGAGCCTGGCCTGGCGAACACCCTCGCCAACGCGATGAGCAAGGACGACCAGGCAGGCGGCACATCAGCGTCCGCCGCCGCATCCGCCGGCTGGAACCTGCCGATGTCCGGTAAGACCGGTACCACCGAGTCGAACCGATCCTCGGGCTTCCTCGGGTTCACCAACAACTACGCCGCCGCCGTGTACACCTACGGTGATTCGCCGACGCCCAGCGAGATCTGCTCGTTCCCGCTGCGGCCATGCGGCTCGGGCAATCTGTACGGCGGTAACGAGCCGGCGCGGACGTGGTTCGACGCCATGACCCCGATCGCCAACAACTACGGTCCCGTCGCGTTGCCACCCGTCGACCAGAAGTACGTCCGTGGTTCCGCCAACGGTCAGGTTCCCGATGTGACCGGGCAGAGCCAGTCGTCTGCGACGTCCACGCTGCAGGGTGCGGGCTTCCAGGTGACGGCGGTGACGACGGCCGACCAGGCTGCACGCGGCACCGTGGTGTCGACCTCACCGTCGGGTTCGGCCGTACCGGGGTCGAACATCACGATCTACGTCAGCGACGGCTCGGTTCGACCGGCCCCGGCTCCGGCCCCTGCGCTGCCGAACATCCAGATACCGGAACTACCGCCGGGCATCCAGATTCCGGCGATCCCCGGTCTGACGGCTCCTCGCTAGTGCCTGCGGCAGTGGTGCGGTTGTGTGCCCCAGAGGGGACATAACCGCACCACTGCGCGTAGCGCACTACAGGCGGTCTTTGACTGCCTTCGAAAGTCGCGATCCGTCGGCCTTACCCGCTGCGAGTCCCGACGCGATCTTCATGACCTGACCCATCTGCTTCATCGCCGGTCGCTCACCGAGGTCCTCGGCCACCTGCGCGATGGCGGTGTCGACGATGGTGGCCAGCTCCTCGTCGGTGAGCGGGGTGGGCAGGTATTCGTTGATGATCTGCGCCTCGGCATGCTCGTTCGCCGCAAGTTCGCCGCGGCCGTTCTGGGTGTAGATCTCGGCCGATTCGCCGCGCTTCTTCGCTTCCTTGGCAAGCACTTTCAGCACGTCGTCGTCGGTCAACTCGTGGGCCTCCTTACCGGAGACCTCCTCGGTCTGGATGGCGGCGAGAATCATGCGCAGCGTAGCCAGGCGGAGTTTGTCCTTCGCCTTCATCGCTGCGGTGAGGTCGGTACGGAGACGGGCCTTGAGTTCGGACATGGCGGAAACGCTACGCGGCGCAGTCGTCGGCTCGCACGTCCATATCCGGTTGCTGCCGTATCGTGGATGAGGTGTCCGCACAATTCAGTCCCTCGTTTCTCCGTACCTCGGCGCAACTGCGCAGCGCCTCCACGCAACTGCGCACTGCTGCAGAACAGGCTCGCGATGCAGTCCGAGCAGCTCCGCTGAAGAGTTCCGTGATCGGGACTGCAGGCGCGGCGGCGTTGGGGCTCGGATACGCCACCCTCATCGAGCGCAATGCCTTCACTCTGCGCGAGACGTCCATGGCCGTGTTGGAGCCGGGTTCGGCGACCCTGCGGGTGCTGCACATCAGCGACCTGCACATGATGCCGGGCCAGCGGATGAAGCAGAACTGGCTGCGTGAACTGGACCGGCTCGAGCCCGATCTGGTCGTCAATACCGGCGACAACCTCTCCCACCAGCGCGCCGTCCCCAGCGTCGTGCAGGCGTTGGGGCCGATGCTCGCCCGGCCGGGCCTGTTCGTGTTCGGCAGCAACGACTACTTCGCACCCAAGCCGAAGAACCCGTTCAAGTATTTCGACAAGAACCACAAGCGCACGACCGGTGAATCGCTGCCGTGGCGCGATCTGCGGGCGGCGTTCTCCGAGCGCGGCTGGCTCGACGTCACTCACGTGCGTCGTGAGCTCGAGGTCGCCGGGGTACGCATCGCGGCGGCGGGCGTCGACGATCCCCACCTGAAGCGCGATCGATACGACACCATCGCCGGTCAGCCCAATCCGCTGGCCGACCTGCGCCTGGGCATCACGCATTCGCCGGAGCCGCGGGTGTTGGACAAGTTCGCCCAGGACGGTTACGACCTCGTCCTCGCCGGTCACACGCACGGTGGGCAGCTGTGTCTGCCGTTCTATGGCGCACTGGTGACCAACTGCGAGATCGACCGTTCGCGGGTCAAAGGCCCGTCCAAGTGGGGCGCGCACACCCAGCTGCACGTCTCCGCGGGAATCGGAACCTCGCCGTACGCGCCCGCACGCTTCTGCTGCCGGCCCGAGGCCACCCTGATCACGCTGACTCCGGCCCCAAGAATGGGTCCGAAAAACGTCTCCGACGAGGGCGTTTCGCGTTCCGAGGCAGTCGTGAGTTAGACTTCTCCAGCGGTACACGGGGTGTGGCGCAGCTTGGTAGCGCGCTTCGTTCGGGACGAAGAGGTCGTGGGTTCGAATCCCGCCACCCCGACAGTTGGACCACCGAAAGGGACCCACTCGATTCGATCGAGTGGGTCCCTTTTTTTGCTCTGTCGACGCTACTGTGAGTCGACTCTGCCGACCCCGAGCGAACGGACTTCACGACCATGCCGACCCCGACCCGCGTCCACGTCACCCACCGGTTCGTTTCCCCACCCGAGGTCGTGTTCGCGGCGCTGTCCGAACACGAGAACCTCGGGCCGCTGTTCATGGCGAAGATCGACCGCGTGCGCGACGGCGATACATCGCGCAACGGAGTCGGCTCCACCCGCAGCCTCAAGCTCGGGCCGATGCCCGCGTTCGAGGAAACCACCATCGTCTCCGAGCCGAACTCTCTGATCGAGTACCGCATCACCAAGGGTGGTCCACTACGCGGCCACTGGGGCGTGCAGAGGTTCACCCCCACCACCGACGGCGGCACCGAACTCGATTACACGATCGGATTCGACGCGCCCGTCCCCGGGCTCGCCGCGATCGTCGGTAAGGCATTGACGTCGAGCATCTCGAAGAACCTGTCGCGCCTGGCTCCGTAGCCAGTTCCGCGCCCTGCCCGAACAGCACGGCCCGTCAGTGGCGGGAAAGGCAGCGAAGGGGCTCGTAAAGAGCCGCGTCGACGGAAGGTGTCGTAGTTTCCGACGGTAGCGACGTGACCCGAATGCGCCTGTCCAGTACGGTATCGGGCGATGACGGTGATCGATGATGCCCGGTCGAGCCGGCGCAATCACAGGTTTCTGGACTGCGCTGTCGCAGCTGCGGTCTTTGCCTACAACCTGCCCGTGCAGGGATTCGCGGTCCCTGACAGTGCGGTCTCTTGGATTGCATATGCCCTGCCGGTCGGACTGTGTCTGCCGTACGTCTTCCATCGCCGTCGCCCCTTGTCGATGTTCTCGGTGATTGTGGCGACCGCCTATCTGCAACTCGCGCTCGGGGTGGAGCTGCTGGTCGCAGATGTGATGCTCGTTCCCGCTCTGCACGCCGTCGCTCGGAGTCGGCCGCCGTCGAACTCGGTTCCTGCGGCCGTCGCGGTGGCGGTGTGGACGATCACGATGACGATGCCGTCGATGGAGCGGTACAGCATGTCCTTCGGTGACGTGGGGCTGCTGGTGCTGATCGTGGCGATCGCGTGGCTGACCGGAATGCTGGCGCGCGTCCGCAACGAGTACGTCCACAGCCTGCAGCTCCGCGCCGAGCAGGTGGAGCGGGACGCTGCCGCGGCTGAACGAACCCGGATCGCCCGCGAGATACACGACATCGTGTCCCACAGCCTGAGCGCGATCGTGTTGTTGTCGGAGGGTGCCGCAGGCACCGTCCGGCAGGATCCCGATGCGGCCGCCGCGGCAATGAAGACCGTTCGAGACACCGGGCGAGAAGCAATGACCGAGATGCGGTCGATGCTCACCGTTCTGCACTCCGACGATCCGGTCGACCGGGTACCTGCACCGGGTGTCGCCCAGCTCGACGGGCTCGTCGAGCGATCGCGGGCGGTGGGCATTCCGGTCGACTATCGCGTGACGGGCGAGCCCGTCGAGTTGCCGCCCGGTCTGCAGCTGGTGATCTACCGTGTGATTCAGGAGTCGTTGACCAACGTAGGCAAACACGCGGGACCGGAGGTTCGAGCCGTGCGAGTGCATCTGAACTACGGACCGGCGACGATCGAGTTGACCGTCGCGGACGACGGACGCGGAACCGATTCGTCGTCCGCGACCGGGTGGGGGCTGATGGGTATGCGGGAGCGGGTTCTCGCGCAGGGCGGCACCTTCGACGCAGGCCCGACCGCGGACGGATTCCACGTCGCGGTCTCACTACCCGCCGAGGCGGTACGGTGACGATATCGGTTGTGCTGGTGGATGATCAGAACCTCGTGCGAGCCGGACTGAAATTGGTGCTCGGCTCGCGCGCCGAGGTGCGGATAGTCGGCGAAGCTGCCGACGGACGCGAAGGCGTCGACGTGGTTCGGGCGACCAACCCCGACGTCGTTCTCATGGACGTCAGAATGCCGGTGATGGACGGCATCGAAGCAACCCGTGCAATCGTGCAAGCCACGAACTCGAAAGTACTGATACTGACCACCTTCGACCTCGACGAGTACGTGTTCGACGCCCTTCGAGCCGGTGCCGGTGGCTTTCTCGTCAAGGACGCTCCGATCGACGAGCTGATATCGGCGATTCAGCATGTGCACGAGGGAGATTCGGTGGTCGCCCCGAGCACCACGCGGCGCTTGATCGAGCATTTCACTTCCGCTCCCGCACCCCGAGCGCGGCAGGTGCGCACCTCCGCCGAACAACTCGCCGATTTGACTCCACGTGAACGTGAAGTCCTGGTCCACCTCTCGAGCGGGCTGTCCAATGCGGAGATCGCCATTGCGATCGCGGTGTCGGAAGTAACCGTGAAAGCCCACGTGGGACGCATATTGTCCAAGCTGGGGGTACGTGATCGCACCCAGGCAGTGATCGCCGCTTACGAGTCGGGACTGGTCGGTCCGGGTACCGGCGGCTGAAGGGAGGGTATACCTGGGTATACCCTCCGAAATACTCCTGCAGGCGGACGATTCTCCAGGCCGAATGCGGAACAGTCGGGGTATGGACATCGTCAGAACTCACAGCCTCGGCAAGCGCTACGACACGCATACCGTCGTCGACGACGTGAACCTTCGCATTCCTGAGGGCTGCGTCTACGGCTTTCTCGGTCCGAACGGATCGGGCAAATCGACGACCATGAAAATGCTGCTGTCCCTGATTCGACCGACCTCGGGTGAGGTGGAGATCCTGGGTAGGCCGATGAATCACGGCACCCGCCGCGAATTGCTCTCACACATCGGATCACTCATCGAATCTCCACCCGGATACGGACATCTCACGGGAGCGGAGAACCTTCGTATCGTGCAGCGCTCGCTCGGGCTGCACGCCGAACAGATCGAGCGGGCAGTAGCCACCGTCCGTCTGCAGGAACACCTCGACAAGAAGGTGAAGAACTACTCGCTGGGAATGAAACAGCGCCTCGGCATTGCGATGGCACTCGCGCGCGAGCCACAACTTCTGATCCTGGACGAGCCCACCAACGGCTTGGACCCGGCCGGAATCGAAGAGATCCGCGGCTTGCTCCGTCACCTCGCCGAACACGGTGTGACAGTGATGGTCTCGAGCCATTTGCTCGGCGAGATCGACAAGACGGCGAACATGCTCGGAATCCTGAGCCAGGGCCGCCTGATTTTCCAAGGCACCCGCGACGAGCTGTTCGCCGCCTCCACTCCGGACGTGCTCATCGACGCGATCGATCCCGGACGCGCGAGTTCGGTTCTGCAACAGAAGATCCCGGTGCAGGTCGACGACCACACGTTGAGGCTGTCCGGCATCGACGATCGAAGTACCGCACAGGTGGTGGCGGAACTCGTCGGCGCAAACGCAGGCGTCTACGGCGTTCGGCGCGACGATCAGTCGCTCGAAGACGTATTCATGAATCTGACGAAGGGTGGCCGATTGTGACGACCGTACGCAACGAATTCGCCAAACTCAGGCACCTGCACATCGGCGCGATCGCCGCATTGTTGGTCGCCGCGATCGTAGGGTTGACCTTCGTCGGCGCTCTCACCGCGGCGACGTCGAACGATTCGACCGCGGTCTCCTGGGCACTGCCACTGGCCGGTCTGTCCCTTGCCGTCCCCATCACGTCGCCACTGCTGATCGCAGTGATGGCAAGCCGCACAGTGGAAGTCGAGCACCAGTCCAACGGCTGGCTGCTGAACCAGACCAATGGAGCCGACCGCGGAGCCCTCGTGCGGGCGAAGCTCGTCTCGACGGGCCTCGTTGTCGGTGGCGCGACGGTGGCGGCCAGCGCTGCAGGTGTATTTCTGGGAACCGCCATCGGGGTGACCCAACCGATGCCTGCCGGTCTGTGGTTGGGCTACACGGCGGCAGCGGTGACGGCCAACCTGGTGATACTCGGTCTGCACCTGGTGATCTCAGCGCGAGTGGACAACCAACCGGTCGCCCTGGGAATCGGCATCGTGGGTACCGTCATCGCGATCTGCGCCTCCGGATTCCCCTCCTGGGCAGCACACCTGACGCCGTGGGGGTATTACTCCTTGACGTCGGCCGCCGACTACCGAGGCGAGCAGGTGGTGACACTGAACCCGTCCTACGCCAGCATCGTCGCCCTCGGAGTTGTCGGGGCAGTGTTGTTCTGGCTCATGACCGTTCGACTCGATCGACAGGAGGTACGAGCATGAATGCGTTTTCAGCGGAAATGATCAAGCTCAGGCGCTCGCAGGCATGGGCGGTCGTCGTTCTCCTCCCTCTGATCATCGCGGGGGTCGGAACGTTCAACACGATCGCGTCGGGCGCAGAGTTGGCAGAGGGATGGCGCACATTGTGGTTGCGCACAGTCGTGTTCTACGGCCTGTTCCCACTCGCACTCGGCGTTGCCGTACTGGCCTCGCTGGCGTGGAAATCCGAACACCGAGGAGGGAACTGGAATGCCCTGATGAGTGGGCCGGTTCCGTCGACGCGCATCGTGGTCGCCAAGACGGCCGTGGTGGCAACGCTGACCGCGGTCATGAACATCGTCATGCTGGCAGCCGTCGTCGTTCTCGGCAAGGTGGTCTTCTCGCTCGACGGCATGCTTCCTTCCGAGCTCTTCGCGACCAGTGCACTCGTCGTGGTGGGGTCGCTACCGGTGGCGGCTCTGCAATCCGGTCTGTCGATGACGATCAGGTCGTTTGCGGTGCCGATTGCCATCGCTCTCGCCGGGGCCGGTATATCGGTGTTCCTCCTCACCGCCGAGGTGACCGAGGCAATCTTCGTGTTGCCCTATGCCCTGGCAACTCGCGCAACCCAACTGGCCTCCGGAACTTTCGGTGACTCGGGTTCGCTGACCACCGGAGCCGCACTGTCGGTCCTGACGGCCACGGCACTGCTCACTGCCGTAGTCGTCGCACTGACCGGCAGGGCACTCGACCGCAAGGACATTCACGTTCAGTGATATCGCAGCGAAAGGAGAATCGACCATGACCGACAATCGAACTATCACTCGCACGGAGTACACCGAACCGGGGCGTACGCATCAGCGCCCCGACGGGCGCGGTGCCGCTTCGCTCACCGCAGCACTGCTCGCCTTCGTTCTCACACCCGTGCTGGTGATCTTTCCGTTCGCCGGCTTCGTCCCGGTCGCGCTCGCCGCAACCGGCGTCGTTCTGGGGTGGCGGGCGACGCGGCGCACTGCAACAGGGGTGGCGCGCACGGGATTCGTCCTGTCGATGATCGTGTTGTGCGTATCCGTGGCGGCGGCCGCCCTGTGGATCTTCTTCGTGGTGAATCCGTCGATCGCTCAGTACGGTGAGCTGCACGACGCGGTGAGCAACATCTTCTCCAGTTGATCCGACAACGTCTCGGCGATTCGCGGGGCCTGCTCGAAAACACTACGGACCACCTGGTCCCGTTATCATCGCCGCATGATGCTCACCACTGGATCCGAGCAACACCGCGTCCGAGCCATCGGACGCGGTGTTCTCTGCTTCGGCATCCTTTCCTATACGGGAGCGGTCTCGGTAGGCGTGTACTGGCGCGGTACGACGACAGTTCTCTTGATGGCCATTGCACTGGGCCTGTGTCTGCCATGGTTGTTCGCGCATCGCTATCCGCTGCGGTCCTTCGCCGTGATGTCGGCTGCCGGCACCGTCCAGTTGATCGAAGGTTTCGGCCCGATCCCGGCGAATCTCATGTTGCTGGCCGGGGTGTACGCGGTGGCAGCACACGCCCCACGCCGTGCGGCACTGCTGTGTGCGGCAGCCGTCGTGGCGGGCGCGGTGATTGCCGCGATCCGGTGGGGTGAGACGTTCGCGGCATCTGCAGTGCCACTCTCGGCCATCGGGACGACGACCGTCGCGGTATGGCTGTGGGGCACCCATACCGCCCTACGTCGTGTGCACGACGAAACTCTGCGTACCCGTGCCGACCAACTCGAACGCGAGCAGGACCATTTGGCGCAGATAGCCGCAGCAGAAGAACGTGCCCGCATCGCGCGCGACCTTCATGACGTGATCTCACACAGTCTGGCCGGCATCCTCACCATGTCCGAGGGAACGTTGCGGTCATCCCCCGAACTGGCGGAAGAACACAAGAATTCGCTCCGCATGATCAACACCCATTGTCGTGATTCGCTTTCCGAGTTCCGAAAGTTGCTCAAGCTGCTCCGAGACGAACCAGCGGACATGACGCGCACCTCGCCCGTCGTGTCGAATCTCGAGTTCCTGGTCGAATCGGCCGCGTCCGATACCGTCGCCACGGATTTGACTGTGGAGGGCCGTCATTGCGAGCTGCCACCGACGGTGCAGGAAGCCGTTTACAGAATCGTGCAGGAGTCGTTGACCAACGTTCGCAAACATGCCGGTACCTCGGTGACCAAGGTGACTGCATCGGTCGACGTCACCGCGGAGAACGTGAAAGTCGAAGTCAGTGACGACGGTGACGGGTCGGCTGCCGAAGTGGGTGCCGCAGAGTGCACTACGGACGGCTTCGGGCTACTCGGTATGCGCGAGCGCGTCGATTCCCTGCGCGGAACACTGTTCGCCGGGTCGCCGCCCGACGGCGGATTCGTCGTTCGGGCCACGATTCCTCTCAGCTCCGACGATCGCAGCTCGAACAACCGGTATGTTCGCACCAGAAACAACTGATCGCCATCAGCTGACTCGATCTTTCGGGGGCACAATGATTCGCACTGTCATCGTCGACGACAGTGAACTGTTCCGAGCTGGGCTGCGAATGATCGTCGAGTCCGGCAGCGGAACCACCGTCGTCGGCGAAGCAACCAACGGGATCGACGCAGTTTCCCTGGTCGAGAGCTTGCCGGGTGAGATCGACGTGGTCTTGATGGACATCGACATGCCTGGACTGAACGGAGTGGACGCCACTGCGCGGATCCTCGACCTCGACGCGCCTCCCAAGATCCTCATTGTCACGACATACGCGGTGGACAACCTGGCGTACAACGCCATCATGGCGGGGGCGAGCGGATTCTTGCTCAAGGACACTCCGCCCGACGCACTTCTGTCCGCCATCGAGGCCACTCACCGCGGCACTGCGGTCGTCTCGCCGCAAATGACTCGGCAACTGCTGTGCTCGGTATCCCCGCAACGTGCCGGTATTCCCGCCGACGATTCCGTTCGGCGTCGCTGGGAGTCGCTGACGGACCGCGAACGTGACGTACTCGAGGCAATCGCACAGGGACTGAACAATTCTGAAATCGCGGACAAGCTGTTCATCGCGGAGGTTACCGTCAAGACACACGTGGGGCGGGTACTGCGCAAACTCGATGTTCGCGACCGAATTCAATGCGTGGTGTTCGCCCACACTGCGGGTTTGGTCTCGGACTGACGGAGTGTGATCACTCGGCACGCGAGGAGACGGCTCCGGATATCTTGGCACCCGCATCGCGCCGTGCCGCGCGCCGGAGCACGAACACCGCCGCGATGCATCCGACGACGCTCCAAGCACCGAGAACCAATGCGGTCTCGGCCAGGTGCCACCGTCCACCGATCTCCGAAGCGGCTGCGGCATCACCGAGGAGAGCAGCGCGCAGGGCCTGGCCCAGCCAGTAGAGCGGAGTCGCCTGTCCGATCGCCTGCATCCAGGACGCCTGGTTCGCCAGCGGGTACAACACGCCGGACACGCTCACCAGCGCCATGAGCAGAAGCGATACGAAACTCAGGTTCCGCGGGTTCTTGACGAGCGAACCCAGGATCGCTCCGAACGGCAGAGTAGCCGTCATGCCGAGGGGCAGAATCCACACAAGGTTTGCGAGTTCGATCGGATCGGCCGAGACGAACTGCCCGAACAGCACACTCGCTCCGATCAGTACGACGCAGAAGGTGATGAACGTGAGGGCCACCTGGCTGCTGATCTTGCCGACGAGATAGGTGTGAATACCGTAGGGCAAAGATTTCACGCGCAGCAGACTTCCGTCCTCCCGCTCGGCGATGAGGTTGGTGGCCAACCCCATCAGTCCGCTGAACAGCACGTTGATCGCGAGCACTCCGGGGATGGCGAAACTACCGAGCGAGGTTCCGGAGCCCGACACCTCCACTCCTCGAAGGAAATACATGACGATCAGAGCGATGCACGGAAAGAAGATGTAGTTGAGGACGAGGGTAAGGCTCTGTCTGAATTCGATCAGCCCGCGGCCGAGACCGAGACGGACGGTATCAATGAGCATGGAAGAGCACCTTTCCTTCATCTGGACTCGGATCGAGCTCCGCGGCAACGGGATCGGCACTTCGAATCATGTGCAGGTAGGCGTCCTGCAAATTCAGTGGCCGGACGACGAGATCGGTCACCTGGGAGCCCCCCGAGGCCAACAGTTCACGCACGAACTCGGTGGCGTTGTCGACCGTCGCCGTCTGCGAACGTCCACGGAGCCGGTACGACACCGCGGTACCCCAGGCGTACCGGCGGGCGAGCTGCTCGGTGGTTCCACGCGCGACGACACGTCCATCTACCAGAATCGCCACCGAATCTGCGAGAAGCTCGGCCTCGACCAGATCGTGGGTGGTCAGTACGACGGCCGTTCGCCGCGTGCGGGTGATCGACCCGATGAGTTCGTGAAAGTCCTGGCGCGCTTCGGGATCGAACCCGACTGTCGGTTCGTCCAAGAACAACAGTTCGGGATTTCCGACGAGTCCGATCGCGACGTCGAGACGACGCCGTTGGCCTCCGGAGAGTCGACCGACCTTGGTCTGTGCTCGGTCGGTCAGACCGACAGCATCCAGTAACTCGTCCGTATCGTATGGCAGTCGGCCACCCGACGGCCCGAGTACCCGATAATGCTGTGCGAAGTGCAGCAACAACTCTCGAACTTTCCATCGACGATGATCACGCCATGACTGCAACACGACACCGATGCGCGACTGCCATTCTTCGTCGCCGTGGGCGGGATCGACTCCCAACACACGCACGTACCCACTCGACCGGCGGCGAATTCCCTCGAGAATCTCGATGGTGGTCGTCTTACCCGCGCCGTTCGGCCCGAGCAATGCAACCACTTCGCCCGCCTCGACACGAAGATCGACCCCGGTCAACACATCGATCGACCCGTAGCGCATCCGAACGTCCCTGGCCTCGAGGGCCGGTACGTCGGATCGGTTCGGGTAGACGGATGTGCCAACGGAGTCGCTCGACTGCCCGTGCAGTGCCATCGTCATCGACGCTCCTTCTACGTTGTTGCCACAACAGTTGGGTACGACTCGGTATCGGATCCCGGACCGGCGACCCGGCACATGATCGTGCCGGGTCGCCGTACCGGGTGCAGTGTCACTCCTTGGAGTGATCCTCGAACGGCAGGATCGCTTCGGTGTGCGGACCGATGAACTCTCCGGTCTCGTCCTGGAAACGGCCCAGATCCGCAACGGCAGGTGTTTCGTATGCCTTGTTCACGATGGAACTCCTCGCTGAATTGTAGAGATGTTTCGAATTGTTCTATGTGACTGACGGATTCACTCCTTGGAGTGATCCTCGAACGGCAGGATCGCTTCGGTGTGCGGACCGATGAACTCTCCGGTCTCGTCCTGGAAACGGCCCAGATCCGCAACAGCAGGTGTTTCGTATGGCTTCGACATGCGCGTTACACCTCCTTTCCGAGGTTGATCAGGCCGCGATGTTCGCGGCGTCGACGATCAGTTCTTGCGATCCGCGATCGGGTTCCAGCCCTCGGCCTGGCCACCGATGCCGAAACCGGTCTCGTCCTGGAAGCTACCCAGGTCGACGACAGCGGGAGATTCGTAATCCTTGATCATGGCGGTATTTCCTTTCGATTCTGTCCGGTCGAGCTTCTGTGATCCGGTGTCAGTTCTTGCGATCGGCGATCGGGTTCCAGCCCTCTGCCTGGCCACCGATGCCGAAACCTGTCTCGTCCTGGAAGCTACCCAGGTCGACGATGGTCGGGGCTTGGTAATCCTCGGTCATGTGTCACACCTCCTTTCGCATACTCAGGGGATCGGTCGATTCACTCCGGGGCCCGTATCGAGTCCTCCGGTACGGGATCGACGGCGGTCGACGGCGCGGTCGACGTCCGACGTCCCGAGTTCGTGGGGCGCAGCCTGGAGTCCAGCTCACACAGACTGCGGCAGCATCGATTTCGAGGAGACGGAGAAGAATGTCGAGAAGTCGGACTTGGCCATCGGTTCATCGACTATCACTCCGTCGACCTCGATCCACGCATGGGCGGTGAACGGCGGCGACGAGAGCACGCCCACGCACCATTGTGGCCACGTGCCTCGTGCACGGCACACCAACACCGTCGCAAGGGAGCGAGGCAGACAAGCCGATCCACCTCTGCTGTAGGGGCTGGCGGTCAGGACTGCATCGCGAGCCAGACGAGCCTCCTCGTAGGTCGCCGGCCGAGCGCCGGTTGCGATCCGTTCGAGGAACGAACGCAGGACATTCGGAGGCATTCGACTCAGGCCCTTGGCGATTCCGACGCTCGCCTTGATGCCGAGAGTGGGGAGCGGACCGAGGGTCGAAGGAATGTGTGGCAGTACGTCACTCACAGCAGACCGACCCCTTCGAGTTGACGGTAGGCAGCGTCGACGTCGCGTCTCGCCAGTGCCGGGTCGATGGCGAACGTGTCGACCAACGCCGCGGCCGCGTCCTCGCGACTGCCACCCTCACGCAGGCAACGTGACACGATCAGCGCACTGTCGTTGAGGTGCCAGTACCGGCCGGCTGCCCCGTCGAGAACGACGTGACCGTACTCGGTTGCCACCGTGTCGAGGTGCCTCGTCCTGCTGGAACGACCCGAGTTTCGCTGCGCAGCAGTGTCCTTGGTCCTCCAGAACATAGGTTTCTCCTTTGTCGATAGAGCCGGGATGGATCGATCACACTGTTACGTCGGTCCGATTTCGCTGAGCCGCAAGGAATACCGAGGCATTGATGGCCTGGTGAACATGTCCGACCGGTACCTCACGAGCTCGAGGCGACGTCGATGCAACAAATTCTGTTCGGTCGACCAGTCCGGTATCGAACAGTCGTGCGTCGTCCATCAGCTCCAGCAGTCGTCCGTAGTGGCGGGCGTACCCGCGTACGGACTGCGGTCCGCCGCCGATCTTGTTCGTTCGCATCAGATAGTCGTTCGGTAGCAATCCGCGCATCGCGTCCTTCATGAGGGGCTTCCATTCGAGTGGGGTATCGCGTTCGTCGCGTCGAACCGCAAGGGCAGCTTCCACCACTCGATCGTCGAGCAGAGGCGAGTCGTAGGAGACTCCGAACGGCTGTCCCAGTTGTGCTGTGCCGCGGATCAGTCGGGCAGCATCGCGAGCGAAATACAGATCGATGTGCCCGGCAACGGTTCGGTCCAGTGGCTCTGCTGCCTCGAGCACGGAATCGATCTTGCTCCGAAGCAATTCGCGAGCATGCGGCGTAAGCCAGGGTGGCACAGCGGGCGGACTGGACCAATCGTTCATCCGTGGTACCTCGGGGTGAGGAACTCCGGCCAGTGCTGCACGCATCGTGTCGGCGAACCATTGTCGGTACGTGCGCCGATCGGCCAACTCTCGCAAGGTCGTCAGCACTCCGATTCCCGCTGGAATGTGCTGCGCCCTGGCTCTGTTCCACCCGACCCACGGACGTGCCCGTACGATCGTGTGCTCCCACGCATTGACGCCGCGCAAAATGTGGTCCCCTCCGAGACCGGTGATGTGCGTCCTGAATCCCTTGCGGCGATCGTCGGCCAACATTCGTACGATCCGCGGCCCGGCGGTCGCGGCCTGCGTCGGCTCGTCGAGTCGAACATCCAGGCTGTCGACACCCTCGTAGAAATCCTGCATGTCGTCCGTGGAGGTGACCTCATGGGTGTGCACTCCGGGCATGCTCTTGATCGCCCGGCGAGCCCAGTGGAGATCCTCGCGTCCACCCGGGTCGTCGTTGAAGAGAGTGCGAGCGAGCACACCCTGCTGCGCTTGTGCTGCGAAATAGCACAGCGGAGTGGAATCCAGCCCCCCGGAAAGGTCGCAGGCCACCGGATCTCCGGGCGCGGTGCGAGCTCGAACCGAACCCTCCACCGCCGATCTGAACAGAACGGCACCATCGGACCTCGAGGTGTCGGCCTGCGGCGCGTACCACCACGTTCCGGTCCGGCTTCGCTCGCCGTTTCTGTCGACGGTGATGTATCGATCTCCGGCAAGTGGTTCGACCTCCGTCCACAACGGGACGCGATCGAGTGGGTGCGGCATGGTGCCGAGTAGTCGTATGGTGACGGCCGCTGGGTCGACGTCGAACTCGCCCAGATCGGCCAGAACATCGGCGCGGTCGCTCAGTACCAGCACACCGTCGATGCGCGCAGACCAGATTCTGCGGGTCTCCATTGCCGCGGCGCTGGCATAGATCTGTCCATCTACCGACACGATCGTCGTGTAACTCCCGTTGAAGTTCGACGCTGCCGTTGCCGCCTGTGCCGGTACCGAAATGTCCTCGGCAAGTCTCCGCAGCCGGGACTCCGTCGCATCTGACCTGCCGACGATTGCGACCGTCGTACGTCCAACCTGTGCGGTGACGAGTCGGTCGGTTGTGAGATGCCCGAGAAGCCATGGACGCCCCGAGTCGTGAGTGATCCGAGTGGTCGACACCTGCGCCAACCGGGCCGCCAACGCGCCTGCGCGGGCCGTATCGGGTAGCGCCACGAAAAATGAGCGGCCACCCGCCTCGACAGCATCTCGCGTGTTCATCGTCCGCCTCCCTGCGGTGAGTGTTCGGCTCGTTCGATGTGAACCACTCTGCCGCGTGGGAACTTTCGTGGCGTCCTGCCTGCCGACGATTTCAGTCCTGCGACGGACGGACGCGGAGTCATACCGTGGGAGGACCGCCCGACGCGAACAACCCCGGCCGATTGAATCGGTCGGGGTTGTTCAGCTACCGGAGCAGCTCAGCTGGACGCAGCGCGCAGTTTCTCCAACAACGGGCCTGCAGCCTCGGCGAGGAACCGTTCTTGGGTTTCGTCGCCCACCTGCACGAGGGCGATGTCGGTGTACCCGGCCTCCCAGTACGGCTTCACGGCCTCGACGATGGCGTCCAGGTCGGGTCCACACGGAATCGTGTCGGCCACATCTTCTTTCCGCACGAACTTGGTGGCTCCAGCGAATCCCGCCGTCGTCGGCAGATCGGCGTTGACGGCCCAGCCGCCGGCGAACCAGCGGAATCGGTCGTGTGCGCGATCGATGGCGGCGTCCTTGTCCGGATCCCAGGAGATGGGGATCTGTCCGATGGAGCGCGCCGGTCCTTCGTGGTTGTCCGACCACGCCTTGACGAGGTCGGCGTCCGGCTCGGTGGCGATGAGGTGATCGCCGTACTCGGCGAACCGCGCCACTGCCTTCTCGCCACCGGCGGCGATGCCGATCGGCACGCCACCCTCGGGCAGGTCCCAGATCCGAGCCGAGTCGACGCGAAAGTGCCTGCCCTCGTAGGTGACCAAGCCGCCGGCGTGCAGGGCACGGATGATCTCGAGTGCCTCGACGAACATGTCCTGACGCTTGTCGATGGACGGCCATCCCTCACCCACGACGTGCTCGTTGAGGTTCTCACCGCTGCCCAGGCCGAGAGTGAAGCGTCCGTCGGCCAAGATCTGCAGCGTGGCGGCCTTCTGCGCGACGACGGCCGGGTGGTACCTGATGATCGGGCACGTCACGTACGTCATGAGCTCGACGCGCTCGGTGGCCTGAGCCACCGCACCCAGCGTCGTCCAGGCGTAGGGCGAGTGACCCATGGACGAGAGCCACGGTGAGTAGTGATCGCTGCTGACCTCGAAGTCGAAGCCGACCTTCTCGGCTCCGACGGCGTACTTCACCAGCTCCTTCGGGCCGCTCTGCTCGGTCATCAACGTGTATCCGAAATTGGTCATGATGTTCTCCTAAATTGTTGCGACGGAACCGGCGTCGACTCGGTAGTTCGATCCGTTGACGAAGGACGCGCGATCCGAGCACAGGAACGTGATCACCGCGGCGACTTCCTCGGGCTCACCTCGACGTCCCAGCTCCATGTACGGACGCTCCTCGTCGAGGAAGCTCTCGATGGCACCGTCGCGGTCGGTGCCCTTCTCCTCAGCGCGCTTGTCCATCATCGCGTCGGTCATCGGGGTGTGGATGAACGCGGGAGAGACTGCATTGACCAGCAATCCCTCCGACGCATAACTGCGCGAGAGCCCCTTGGCGAGGGCCAATACGCCAGCTTTGGCTGCGCAGTAGGGCAATTCGTCGTCGTACGGCTGAACGGCGTCCTCGGAGGTCAGCAGCACGACGCGTCCCCAACCACCACGTCGTAGCGCCGGCAGAAATGCCCGCAGTAGACGGACGGGACCCATCAGGTCGATGTCGAGAGTGGACCGCCACCCCTCCTCGTCGATCTCGTGAAACAGCCCTTGCGCGCCCGTCACTCCCGACGACTGGACGAAGATGTCGATGTCGCCCACGGCCCGCTGTGTCTGCGCCGCCAAGTTTTCGACGGCCTGAGTGTCGGTCACGTCCGCAGCGAACGCGAACAACTGCCCATCGGGCGCTTCGAGCTGCGCTGCTGCGTCGTCGAGCGAGGTCTGATCCTTGTCGCTGATCACAACCCGAACGCCCTCGGCCAGCAGCATTTTCGCGGTGTGCCAGCCGATACCGGAGTCTGCTCCAGTCACCAGTGCTGTCCTACCGTCGATTCCCAAATCCATGAAATCCCACCTTGCGTTCGAGGTCGTTGTCAGGCTGTGGCGTCGTGCGAGCGCGCAATGGTCAGCGCCGCATTCACCAGGGCCAGGTGGCTCAAGCCCTGCGGGAAGTTACCCAGAAACGACCCATCCGAAGCATCGATCATTTCGCTGTACAACCCGACGTCGTTGGACAGCTCCACCAGCTCGTCCATCAGAGCTGTGGCCTCGTCGTCTCGGCCGACGCACGACAATGCCGACACCCGCCAGAAGGCGCAGGCCACGAACGTCGCTTCTTCCTGTGCGACTCCGCTGTAGCGATACATCAGCGGCCCGGCACCGAGCTCGTCGACGAGAGCATCGATGGTCGACGAGAGTCGTTCTCCACGATCGAAATCCATCTCGGCGGCCAACAGCACGGATGCGTCGAGTCCGTCGGCGCCCGGGTATGCGAGGTAGGCCTGCCGCTCGTCGGACCAGCACTCGGTTTCGATGTAGCGCCGAATGCATTCTTTCTCGGCTTTCCATCTATCCGGTATGCCCGGGATCTCCCCGGCTTCCGCCAGGTGCACGGCGCAGTCCAGCGCCTGCCAGCAACCGAGCTTGGAGCTGGTGTAGTGCTGCTCGTCCTCTAGCTCCCAGATTCCGGCGTCTTTGCGCTGCCACGAATCGCATGCCTCGTCCGCGATGGTGGCCAGCAGTCGACCGGTCTGCGCGTCGAGGATGTTCCCCGCGTCCACGTACTGCCGAATGATCGAGAACAGATCCCCGAAGATCATCAACTGCAGTTGATCTGCCGCGGCGTTACCGTTCACCACCGGCCCGATGCCTCGCCAGCCGGGCACGTCGGGCTGCTCGGTCCCGCCGGGCAATTCACCGCCGAGGGTGTAGAAGACGTTGACCAAGGGATCGTTGGATCGGATGACTTTCAGCAGCCACGCCACCGCCGCGTGGATTTCCTCACGAAGACCGAACCGCTGCAGGGCGCGAATCGTGTACGCGGCATCACGAACCCACGCGTAGCGGTAGTCCCAGTTCTTGCCACCGGTGCGGTTCTCGGGTAGTGAGGTCGTTGCGGCGGCTGCTATCGCGCCGGACGGGCTGTGCAGCAACAACTTCAGTGCCAGCGCACTGCGAGCGACATGCTCCGACCACGGGCCCTGGTACGAGAACTCGTCCGACCACACACGCCAATTGGCGATGGTCCGGTCGATTCCCTCGTCGAGGTGCTGCGGATCCGGCAGCGGCAGCGGTTCGTTCTCGGTTCCCACCACACCGAGTACGTGCCGTGAGCCCGGGTGGGTGGTGAAGACACCGCTGATGTCGCGGTCCGCGAGCTGCACGTCCTCTATGCCCAATGTCCTTACCGCCAAGGTCAATCCGTCGACGCGCAGGACGGTTCCGTGCTCGGTGTCGTACGCCCACGGCGAGGCGATCCCGAGCATGGTCCCCGGCGCGACCGCCCACGTCAGCTCGACACTGCCGTCGAGACCCTCGACGCGACGTGCCAACTCCACCCAGGGCAACCGTCCGGCCACGCCGGTGTTGAGCGAGTCGGTGATGCGCACGGTGCCGGAGTCGGTACGGAATGTGGAACTCAATACGTTGGTGCCAGGGACGAATTCACGCTCGACGGTGAATTCGTCCCGCGGCGCGAGTTCGATGTAACCGCCGTGTGGCGCGTCGAGCAGCGCCGCGAACGGAGGCGGTGAATCGAGATTCGGAACCGGAAACCAGTCGATGCGGCCGTCGTCGGCGATCATCGCCACGGTCCGGCCGTCGCCGATCGCACCGTAGCTCTCGATGGGGACGTAGCCGTCGACCCTGGGGTGCGGCTTACGGAACTCGCTCAAGCACTTGCCTTTTCGTCGGAGTAGATGGGGCTGGTCTCGATGTTGGCGAGCAGATCGGCGGGGTCGTCGAACACGGCTACCGCTCCCGCGTCGAGCAGTTCGCTGCGCGAGATGCCACCGCTCAGCACACCGATGGCGCGTACTCCCGCACGTCCGGCCGCTTCGATGTCCCACACACTGTCGCCGACCATCACCGCACGCTCCGCCTGAACACCGGCACGCTCCAGCGCAACCGCGACGATGTCGGGCTCGGGCTTGGCTACCTCGGCGTCCTCACCGGACGTCACAACCGCAACCGAGTCCTCGACGTCGAGCAGATCACGCAGAGTCGAGAGCTCGCTCTCGGGGGCGGATGTGGCCAGCACAACGGTGAGTCCACGGGTATTCAAGTCCGCCAACAATTCACGGGCATCCGGGAGCACTTCGAGATCGGACGAGGCATCGGCGTAGTACTCGCCGTGCAGCTTCTTCGCTTCCTGCGCCACCGCACTGTCGGACGAGCCGACCAGTGCCTCCAGCAACTTCGACCCGTCCATCCCGATGCTGCGATGAATACGCCACGACGGCACTTCGTGCCCGGCTTCACGAAACGCTCGCGACCAGGCGTCGACGTGCACATAATTGGAATCGACGAGGGTTCCGTCGATGTCGAACAGAACAGCCCCGACGGTGGGGTTCGAAACACGCATGGTTCTCGGATACCCGGGGGTGGTGCACGCAAACAACAGGCCCCCCGCTGTGTGCGAGGGGCCTGTCGGGTGGAGAGAAACGTCAGCTGGCCTGCGCCTGCCACATCCAGTGCAACTGCTCGAGGCGCGCGGTGATGCCGATGAGCAAGTCCTGCGTCACCGGATCGGCTTCGCCGGTGTCGGCGATGCGTCCGCGGAGACGCTCCACCACGGCAGCGATGTTGTCGACAACGGCGGGCACGACCTCACTGTCCTGAGTCCACCCGGCACCGAAGCCCTTGGTGCCTGCGGTCGACGAGACGGTAGCTGCGCGGCCGTCTGGGCTGACGCCGATGGCAGTGGCGCGCTCGGCCGCCTGATCGGTGAACTCACGTGCAGCAGTGACCAATTCGTCGAGCTCGAGGTGAACGGAACGGAAGTTCTTGCCGATCACGTTCCAGTGCGCCTGCTTCGCGATGAGCGAGAGGTCGATGAGATCGACCACGGTGCCCTGAAGCGCGTCGCCCGCAATCTTCTGCTGGCCTGCGTCGAGAGTGCTGGTGATGGGGTTCGTCATGATGTGGCCTCCCTGCCGTTGGACGACGGTATGCATCGCACACCATTATTGTTCTTTCGTCTGTACTACACAACGGCACGTGAGCCCACGTTGTTCCGGATCGACGCCATCATCGCTGTGACGCCGATCCCAGGGTCGGTCGGATCAGACCTTGGCGGCCTCGTCGGACGGATCGTCGATTGCGCCGGCACCGGTGGTCGGTGCGGTCTCGTCCTGCTGCGACCGAACACCTTCTTCGACCTTCTTGCCGAGCTCGGGGTCGACGTTGGTCCAGTACTCGAACACTCGGCTCAGGACGGGCTCGCTGACGCCGTTGAGAACGTGTCCGACGATGTTCCCGACGAGACGCTCACGCTGGGCGTCGTCCATGACCTCGCGGACCAAGGCTCCCGCTTGCACGAAGTCGCCGTCCTCGGGGTGCTCGATGTACCCGGTGCGTACGAAACGAGGCTCGAAGTCCCACGCTCCGTCGTCGCCGTACTTGTTCGTGTCCGCCGATGGGCCGCCGAACGAGTTCGGGGCGTAGACGGGCGTCTCCGGGGAGTTGAACGAGTACCGCATGTTGCCGTCCTTGGAGTACGAGTTGACCTCGGACTTCGGGGCGTTGACCGGCAGCTGCGCGTAGTTCGCTCCGATGCGGTACCGGTGCGCGTCGGCGTAGGAGAAGACGCGGCCGAGCAGCATCTTGTCGGGGCTGAAGCCGATGCCGGGCACGGTGTTCGACGGCTCGAACGAGCTCTGCTCGATCTGGGCGAAGAAGTTCTCCGGGTTACGGTTCAAGGTCATCTTGCCGACCTCGATCAGCGGGTAGTCCTTCTGCGACCAGACCTTGGTGAGGTCGAACGGGTTGTACTTGTAGTTCTCCGCATCGTCGTACGGCATGAGCTGCACCTTGAGGGTCCAGCTGGGAAAGTCGCCGTTCTTGATGGATCCGAAGAGATCCTGACGGTGGTGGTCGGGGGACGTACCCGCAACCTCGTCCGCCTTGTCCTGCGTCAGGAAATCGATACCCTGATCGGTCTTGAAGTGGAACTTCACCCAGGTCTTCGTGCCGTCCTCGGCAATCAGCTGGTATGTGTGCGAGCCGAATCCGTCCATGTGGCGGAACGACTTCGGAATGCCGCGGTCACCCATGAGCCAGGTCACCTGGTGTGCCGACTCGGGCGAGAGGGTCCAGAAGTCCCACTGCATGTTGTTGTCGCGCAGGCCGGAATCGGGCATGCGCTTCTGGCTGCGGATGAAGTCCTGGAACTTGATCGGGTCCTTGACGAAGAAGATCGGGGTGTTGTTGCCGACCAGATCCCAGTTGCCTTCCTCGGTGTAGAACTTCAGCGAGAAGCCACGCGGATCGCGCCAGGTGTCGGGGCTGCCCTGCTCGCCCGCGACCGTGGAAAAGCGTGCCAGCATCTCGGTCTTGGCACCGGGCTGCAGAGCCTTCGCCTTGGTGTACTTGCTGATGTCTCCGGTGATCTCGAGTTCCCCGAACGCGCCTGCGCCCTTGGCGTGCACGACGCGCTCCGGGACCCGCTCACGGTTGAACTGGGCCATCTTCTCGATCAGGTAGTGATCGTGCAGGAGGATCGGACCCTGCGTCCCGGCGGTGAGCGACTGGTCGTCGCTGGGTACTGGAATTCCCGAGTTGCTGGTGGTGGGCTTATTGATCGGCTTGGTCATACGAAGCCTCCTGATGGCTGGAGTAAAACCGGGAGGGCTGTCCCGGGGACGCACTGAACGGCCGGACGCTGGACCGCTTCGTGGAGAGAATGCCTCGCGGGGCTGCGACATAAACCCCTGACGCGGCGACGTCTCCGGCTTTCAGCATGCCATCAATCTGGACTAAGTCAAGAAAAGAGCGGGCTTTCAGGGCACCAACTGCGCTTCACCGGTTCGCATCGACCCCGACACGATCTGCAGTCCGAAATAGGTGCCCGACGGCATCCAGCGGCTCAACGTCGGTCCCGTCGCTTCCACCCGGACCCGGGCCAACCTGGCCTTACCCTTCAGACGAGCGATACCGACGGCCGAGCCGCCGTCGACCGGTTGCGCGAATCCGATGGACCCGAGCATCGGAAACTGCGGTCCGTAGCCGCGAGAATCGGTGTGCACCGACCACTCGCCGCTGCTCACTCCGGCCTTTCCCAAGACTTCGCCGTCGAACTCGGCCAGCACCTTGGGTAAGTGCCAGTTGGTCCTACCGCCGTGTACGGACGTGGCGGAATCGACGGCGATGAACGGAACCGCCATCCGAGGAGTGCGACCGACGTCTCGGCGCAGAACTGGGCTCGCCAGAATCTCGCGGTACGGACCGACGGGTGATGTCACGTAATCGACCACCATGGCCATCGTGATCGGCAGGGTTGTAGCTCCGGACGGACCGAACTCCGACGACCGTGCTCGATGCCACCAGATCGTGGCCCGGACGTTGGCAGGCCATGGCGCTGCAGGGCTGACCGGCCAATCGGTGCGCTCGGTCTCGGACTCGGGCACGCTCCACATCAGGAGTCCCTCCCCACCACGGTCAACGGAAGCCGCAGCGCACCCGGCGCGGACACCGGCACCACCGGGCGGACCGGCTGTGTGGGTGTAACTTCCCGGTACTCGCTACCCGCCGCGGGGCGCTTGTCGGTCTCACCCTTGTTGGGCCACAACGCCATTGCACGCTCGGCCTGCGCGGTGATGGTCAGCGACGGATTGACCCCGAGGTTGGCGCTGACGGCCGAGCCGTCGAGCACATGCAATCCGTCGTAGCCGTACACACGCTGGTAGCCGTCGATCACACCGGTCTTCGGTGAGTCACCGATGGCGCAGCCACCGAGGAAGTGCGCGGTCATCGGAATGTTGACGATCTCCGCGATCGACCCGCCCGGGTCGCCGCCGATCTTGTCGGCGAGCAACCTGATGGCTGTGTGCCCCTGCGGAATCCACTGCGGCGGTGGATCGCCCGCACCGGGCCTACTGGTGAGCCGGCGACCGAACGGGCCCTTCTTCGAGCCGAGTTCGAGCGAGTTGTCGTCGGTCTGCATCACCAACGCGATGACGGTTCGCTCCGACCACCGGTGCACCGACAGGCTCCGCACCGCAGCGCCGGGATGGCGGAGAGCGACCCCAAGGGTCTTGAGCACGCGGGGCATCTTGCCGCCGCCGTCGCTCAGCACGGTCTGCAACAGTCCGATCGCGTTGCTGCCCTTGCCGTATCGCACCGGCTCGATGTGAGTGTGATCGTCGGGATGGAACGACGACGTGATCGCCACACCCTCGTGGTAGTCGACCTCACGGCCGCGGGCGGTCGCGGCGAGGACCGCCTCGGAATTGGTGCGCACCAACGAGCCGATCCTGTCCGACAATCGCGGCAGCGAACCCTTCTCCTTGGCTGCGAGCATCAGCTTCTGCGTGCCGTAGGTGCCGGCCGAGAAAATGACCTGATCGGCGGTGATGGTCTTCTCCTTGCGGCGCAGCTTCCCACCGGTCCGACGCGTCACCACGTCGTAGCCTGCGCCGTTGGGCCGCACGTCGACGACCGTCGTCAACGGAAGAACATGCGCGCCTGCATGTTCGGCCAGATAGAGGTAGTTCTTGACGAGTGTGTTCTTCGCACCGACGCGGCAGCCCGTCATGCACGATCCGCATTCGGTGCAGCCGGTGCGTTCGGGACCGGCACCACCGAAGAACGGGTCGGGTGCCGTCTTGCCGCGGTCACCGAAGTACACGCCCACCGGCGTCGAGGTGAACGTGTCCCCCACTCCCATGTCCTCGGCCACTTCCTTCATCACCTTGTCCGAGGCGGTGATCGTGGGATTGGTCTCGACGCCGAGCATTCGGCGCGCCTGGTCGTAGTACGGATTCAACTCGCGCTGCCAGTCGGTGATCGAACCCCACTGCGGGTCCTCGAAGAACTTCGCCGGTGGCTGGTACAGCGTGTTCGCATAGTTGAGCGAGCCGCCGCCCACGCCGGCTCCCGCCATCACCAGCACATCGGGCAGCAGGTGGATACGTTGCACGCCATAGCAACCCAGCGCCGGAGCCCATAGGTACTTGCGTAGCCGCCAGCTGGTCTTGGGCAGCTCGTCGTCCTCGAATCGGCGACCGGATTCCAGAACTGCCACCCGGTAGCCCTTCTCGACGGCCCGCAGCGCGGCAACGCTGCCGCCGAAACCGGAGCCGATGATCAATACGTCGTAGTCGCTCATGCGGATACCACCTCGTTGTCTGATTCGAGAGTGTCTTGTTCGGGAGTACCGGGGACGATTCGATAGTTCGAGACGTCGAACTCTCGCGTCTTGTTGCGGAACCGGAATGTGTAGGTGGGCCACATCGTGGAGTTGCGACCGTTGGCGTCGAGGTACCAGCTCGAGCAGCCGCCGGCATTCCACACGGTGCCGTCGAGCGCGGAGTCGACCCATGAATTGTGCTGCCGCTGAGCCGATTCGTTGACCTCGACGGCCGCAATCCTGCGATCCTTCATTTCCTTCAGCGCGGAGACCACGTAGTTGGCCTGCGACTCGAGCATGTACACGATGGAGCTGTGCCCGAGGTTGGTGTTGGGGCCGTACATCAGGAACAGGTTCGGGAACCCGGCGACGGTGGTACCGAGGTGCGCCTGCGGGCTACCGCCCCAACGTTCTGCGAGGGTGCGACCGTCGTTGCCGCGCAACAGATGCGACACCGGCGGCTCGGTGGGAGTGAACCCCGTCGCGAAGATGATCGTATCCACCTCGTGATTGCGACCCGAGGCGTCGACCACGCCGTTCTCGGTCACCGACGTCAGGCCCGACGTCACGAGATCGACGTCCGGACGGTCGAGCGTCCGGAGCCAATCGTTGGACAGCAGAAGCCTTTTGCAGCCGGGTGCGTAGTCGGGGGTCAGAGCGGCCCGCGTCGCGGGGTTCTTGACCTGCCGCTTCAGGTTCGCCTTCGCGAAAACCTTCACCGCGGGCAGCATCCACGGATTGTCGGCCAGAACCGTCACGTAAGCCTCGCGATAGCCGTAGATGATGCCGCGCACCGCACGATGGGCCGCAGGAATCTTCTCGTACAGCGTTCTTTCGAGCCGGCCGATGGTGCGATCGAGTCGCGGGATGACCCAGGCGGGGGTGCGCTGGAAGACGGTGAGCCGCTGCGCGCGGTCGACGATCTCGGGGACGAACTGCACCGCAGACGCTCCGGTGCCGATGACGGCGACGCGTTCACCGGTGAGGTCGTGCTCGTGATTCCACGTGGCGGAGTGGAACACGGTGCCGGAAAACGTGTCGATACCGGGCACGTCCGGAATCTTCGGGGTCGACAGCGCTCCGGTGGCGGCAACCAGAACCCGCGCGCTCGTTGCGCCCTTCGACGTCTGCACCGACCACCGCGAGGTGCTCGAATCCCAGGTGGCGCTCTGCAATTCGCAGTCGGTGACGATCCTGCGCTGCAGTCCCAGCCGCTCCACCACCGATTTCAGGTAGGAGAACAGTTCCGGCTGACGCGCGAAGGTATGACTCCACTCGGGGCTGGGAGCGAACGAGAACGAGTAGAGCGAGGTAGGCACATCGCACGCGCACCCCGGGTATGTGTTGTCTCGCCACGTGCCGCCCACATCGGACGCACGCTCGATGACCGTGACGTCGGCGGCCGGATCTGCGGCGAGGATCTTCGCCACCGCCGCCAGACCGGCGAACCCGGCTCCCACGACGAGGATGTCCACGCGCTGCTCGAGACTCATGACGTCATCACCTTTTCGGACCAGATCGGAAGGAGCCGCTCACGCAGTTGCGCGTCGGCCTCGGGAGTACGGAACAGCGCCGAGACGGCCAGGCCGCGGGCGAGTTCGACACTGAGCTCGATGGATTCGGGCGACATCTTGCTTCCCATGACGATCTGGGCACCACCCTGAATTGCCTCGGCGACGCGTCGTTCGAGGGGGATCATCGCCTCGTGCAGCGCCGGATCGGTACGGGCCGCTACCCAGAGTTCGAGGGCGGCGTAGAACAGGGGCCCGGAAAACGCGTCGGCGAGAATCTCGGGTCCTCGCGCCGGATCGGGTTCGGCTTCGAGGATCTCCGAGAGCCTGCGGTCGACCAGGTGCTCGACGGCCGCGATCACCAACGACTCCTTGGACGGAAAGTGGTGCAGTTGCGCTCCCCGAGACACACCGGCGCGCCGCGCTATTTCCTGCGTGCTGGTCTTGGCGAAGCCCAGTTCGACGAGGCAGTCGATCGCGGCGTCGAGCAACTTCGCGCGGGTGCCCGCGGTGCGCTCGGCCTGCGTACGCCGCCCGGTCGGCTCGGCGTCGTTCAATCCTGTGTCGGTAGTCACACTTCGCACAGTAGCGCTAAAACAACAAACAGTCCAGCCTGACTTTAAGTTTTGGTTCGGACCGTCAGATGCAGGCCTGGGCCCCGTCCATCACTCCGTGCCGGAACGCCTCGACGCGCAGGAACCCGCTCCCCTGACGGGACTCGTCACCGTCGCCGCGAAAGAGCAGCAGCGACGCGATCGCCTCGTCCAGGTCCCCGGGCGAGAGGGTGTATCCGCTGGTGGGACGGTTCTGCAGCAACACGCTGGCCGCCCAACTCCCGGCAAAGCAATCGCCCTGCAAGGACGTGTCCTGGGTGTCGGCGTCGATCCCGGCGTGTGCCATCCCCGCCAAGCCGTACTGGGTTGCGATGAGCGCCGCGACGGCAAAGTCCCCACCCTGCTCGTAGAACCGCGGCATCGCATCGACGGCATCGAACCCCACATAGTCGTCGGGCACGCAGTAGAACAGCACATAGCCGGAAGCAGACTGGCCACCACAGTCGGGAGCATCGGACGGGTCGAACGCAACGACCGGCTTCAGTGGCTCCCACGGCCGGCCCGTCAACTCCGGAAAGAGCACGCTCCAGTAGTCCTCGAGATCTTTCGGAACGCCGTCGATGATCTGCTCGAGCGGAGCGTCGCCGCCCCGATCGGCGTCGGACTGGCTGGTGAACGGCAGCTGCAGGACGGGAGGGGAGCCGTCGACGTACGGTTTGCAGTCCATCGGGCCGCCGTCGAACCCGGTCTGAAACGAACTGACGCGGTCGAAGCCGCTGCCGTGCGCCGAATCGCTCTCGGCCGAACTACCCGGCTCGTCACGCAGATACAGGAAACCGGCCAGAGCACTGTCGAGTTCGGCCTGCGACGGATCGAAGGCGGTGGCGTCGGTTACCGCATGAGCCGCCCACGCTCCCGCGAAGCAGTCGGCCTGAATTTCACTGGTGACGGTCATGCCCTCGAAGTTGGCCCTGGCCTGGATCGCGTGCCCCCACTCGTGGGCCATCACGACGGGAATCACGAAGTCGCCGAACCGTTGCTGGAGATCGGGGAGTAATCCCTCGCTGTCCCACGCCACTACGTCGGCGCTGGGGCAGTAGAAGGCGTTGCCCGCGATATCGTCGGCCGAGGACGCGCACGGCGGCACATCGCCGGAAGACGGGACGACGGCATAGAAGCCACCGCTGACGGGTGTGTAGTCGCTGCCGTACACAGCGGGGAATTGCTCGGCCCAATACGCCTGCAGATCATCGATCGCGGCCGCGACGATCTCGTTCACCGGATCGGACGCATCGCCCACCATTCCGGCGGTTGCGGGCGCGTCGCCTGCCACCGCCTGGGGTGTCGATTCTGTTGTGCTGGAATCGGATTGCGCCGAGCCACCGCACGCGGACAAGGCCAGCGCCACTACCCCGACCACCGCGAACGTCTTCACTACTGACCTCATAGCTGCAGACGCTAACCAGCGAGGATTGGAAATCGATTGGAAGGTGCACCCGATCTTCCAATCCATTTCCAATGTCACGGTTCTACGATCCGGTCGGTTCGATCCCTGCTGTAGCGACTTGAATGCTGTATCCGAACGAACGAAAGAGGACCGATGACACTCTCTACTATTGGCGTTCGTGGGGCCGCATGTGCTGCCGTGGTGATACTCGGGCTCACCGCCGCCGGATGCAGCAGTAGCTCCGACACGGCAACGGCCACGACCTCGGCAGCCGCAACCACGACAACAGAGGCAGCCGCGACCACGACGGTCAAGAAGCTGGCACCCGCCACCACCACCGAAGCCCCCGCCGGCCCCAACCCCACCATCGCCGACTACATCGTCGACGCGGGCCTGACCGAAATCCCCGTCACCCGTGACGATCCCACCGCGCCCACCATCAACCTCGCCATCCCGGAAGGCTGGGTGGACGCGGCCGAACAGACCCCCGAGTGGGCCTATGGTGCGATCATCTACCCGGAGGTCGCCGCCGACGAACGCACCCCGAGCATGATCGCCATCGTTTCCAAGCTCGAAGGCGACGTCGATCCTCAGGCCATCATCGACTATGCCCCAGGCGAATTGATGAACCTTCCCCAGTTCACTCCATCCGGGGAAGGTGCCGTGTCGACTCTGTCGGGCTTCCCGGCGTACCAGATCGCCGGAACCTACGTCGACGAGACGGGGGCCGAACTGGTGTCGGCGCAGAAGACCGCGATCATCACCGGGCAGGACGGCTACTACATCCTGCAGATCAACGTCGACGGCAGCGTCGATCAGTTCGACCTACTGGTCGACGCCACCACCCAGGTGGACGACCAGACTGTCATCACCCCGTAATTCGTTGCCGGGCACGGTGATCGGAGCTGGGATGCTCCGATCACCGTGAGACAGGTTTGCCAATGTCCACAGCACCGCCGAGCACTGTCTCGCCATTGAGCATCGGACCCGACGAGCCGTATTCGGAGCCCAAACGCTTTCTCCGCAAGCTGAATCCACTGCGCTGGCTGGCGCTGGCGAACGGCACACCCGTGGTGTTGAAACAGATACTTCAGCTGGGGCTGCTCATCGTGTGGCCGGTGTGGTTCGTGTGGGTGATCATCCGCGCAGTCTGCTTCTTCGCCTTCTGGCTGCTGCTCTACCCCGTCCGAGCGAATCAGAAGAAGAACCACCCCGAGGACTACGCCCGAGCACAAGCGCGCCGACTGCCCTGACGCGATCGGCTACTGCCGAATATCATTGCTCGGTAACTTGTTTCATCGAATACCCGCGGCCGAAAGTACGGCCGCGAAGCCCTCTTGCAGATCCCTGACGAAGTAGGTGGGATCTTCCAGCGAAGGAAAGTGGCCCCCACTCTCGGGAGCCTTCCATCGAACGATCTGCCGGAAGCGGTGCTGAGCCCACGGCCGAGGATTCTTCTCGATGTCGTGGGGGTACGTCGTGATCGCCGCAGGAACGTCGACCCGCAGGTCCGGATCGAGCGAGTTGTGGCTCTCGTAGTAGATCCGAGCCGACGATGCACCGGTGCGCGTGAGCCAGTACAGGGTGACGTTGTCGAGGATGGTGTCCCTGGAGATCGTCTCGAACGGACTGTCTTCGGTATCCGTCCATTCGGCGAACTTGTCGAGAATCCAGGCGAGTAGCCCCACCGGGGAATCGACGAGTGAGTACCCGATCGTTTGCGGCCGGGTCGCCTGCTGCTTCGCGTACGCACAGTGGTGCCGCCGGAAATTTTCGGAGTCCTCGGTCCAGCGGCGCTCGTTGGGAGTGAGCGGTTCAGTCGTCATCCCCGGTGGCGGTTGCGCGAGAGTTGTGTGGGTTCCGATGACATGCGCAGGGAATCTGCCCCCGAGGATCGTGGTGATCACGCCTCCCCAGTCACCGCCGTGGGCCAGAAACCGGTCGTAACCCAGCCTGTGCATCAACTCGACCCACGCGGCCGCGATCTTCTCGGTTCCCCATCCGGTCGCACTCGGCTTGTCGCTGAAGCCGAACCCCGGCAGCGAGGGAACGACGACGTGGAACGCCGGTGCCTCGGCATCTCGGGGATCCGCCAACTCGTCCACGATGTCGACAAATTCGACGCAACTGCCCGGCCAGCCATGGGTCATGATCAGCGGGGTGGCGTCTGCGCGTGCGGATCGTCGGTGCAGAAAGTGAATGCCGACGCCGTCGATCGTTGTGCGCCACTGGCCTACTCGACCGAGTCGTTCCTCGAACGATCGCCAGTCGTACTCGGTGTGCCAATAGTCGACGGTCTCGACGAGGTCGGCCAGAGGGACGCCTTGTTCCCATCGGCCCGTGCCGAACGACACCGTCTCCGCTTCCGGAAGGCGTGCAGCCTTCAATCGCGCACGTAGATCGTCGAGGTCCGCGTCGGACGCCCGGAACTCGAATGCGTGCACCTGCGTGGAGTTGAGTGTCGTCATGGGGTCTCCTTGATTGGAACCGGCTAAGCCAGTTCTACATCTCGAGGTGATCTCTGCGCAACCGGCTAAGCTGGTTCCCATGGCCGCCGAGTTCCCCGAGTTCCGCCCCGGCAGCGTGCTGTCCACCGCGTTCACCGGGACACTGACCGAGCGACGCGGCGACCCGCTGGAACGAATCCCGGTGCCGCACCGGTTCGTCGACTGGTTGGCACTGAATGGACTCCCCGTGGACAACTGCACCGTGGCCCAACTGGACCTGGCCCTGGAACTGCGAGAAGCGATACACCTCGCCGCGACGGCAGCAGCAGTCCATGAGGCTCTGCCCACGTCGGCCATTCAGATCGTCAACGACCACAGCGTTCGGGGCAACGCGTCGTTGGTCCTGACGCCCGAGGGCAACAGGCAATGGAAGTTGAACTCGGACTCAGCCGTCGAAGACGCCCTGGGAGTCATCGCTGCCGACGCCATCAGCATCATCGCCGGCGATCGGGACGGAAAGTTGGAACTGTGCGCATCACCCACCTGCCGAGCCGCGTTCTTCGACACCAGCCAGAGCCGTAGCCGGAAATGGTGCGACATGAACACGTGCGGAAACCGGCAGAAGAAGGCGCGGTTCGTTGCCAATCAGCGGCGCGAACATGAAAGGAGCCGAGAACAGTGAGCAGCCATTCGGTACGTCCCGAGGACGTTCTGCCCGACGGGGCAGAGAGAGCGTCGTTCGATGGACTCGAGATTCGCAAAGGCACCGTCGCGGCGTTCGTGGCCAACGCGCGAGCCCTCGACGACGCCGAACCGGGCACCGAGGCCCACCGAGAACTGTTGGCAACGCTGGAAGATCTTGCACCCCAGCTAGCTGCAATCGGACTGTTCGAGGTGTTCGAGCCGCGGAATCCGCAGATTGCGCAGTTGGTCGAAGCCGCGATTCGCAGGAGCTGACCCCCAAACGACTGCGGACCTACGGTGACCGCGCTAGATCTTTGGAGGCGTGTACTGGCCGTACAGACCCTCAACGTCCCCTCTGGAATACGCCTCGTGCTCCGCCTGTGCACGCGCCGCAAGCGCTGACTGAGTTGCTCGCTGCTTCTTCACTGTCTTGACACCTATATAGCAACCGCCACCCAGGGCGACGGCGGGCAGCGCGATATACCAAAAATTCACAATGAATCCGAGAGCCAGAAAAACCCCGATCACCGCGACCAGTGCACCTACGAAAGGGTGCTGACGCCACACAGACCGGGTGTCCACGGGACGTTGGGACGGAGTCGCGTGGCCTTGCGCGTGATAGTGATGGTGGACGTGGTTGCCACCGTAGAACTGGTTCGACATGCGCCAAATTTAGCCGCTCATCTGCGTCTACATCCGCAGAACAGCAGAAGCATCCGCCGAATCCGAAAGATTGCGTAACTGTTCGCACCCGCAGTCGATGGGATGGATCGACCGTGCAGCAGTTTGCGCCGATGAGCCACGGGCAATTCTGCCGGTATGCCTCTCGCCTCCCACGGACGCTTCGACTACTCCCCCATCGTCGATCGGCCACAGTTCGACTGGCCGGGTGACGCGCGCCTCGCGGTGTACGTCGCCGTCAACTGCGAACACTTTCCCTACGACGACGGCGAACCCGGGCTCGGATACACGCCCGCGATGGAGCAGCCCAATACCTACAACTGGGGCTGGCGCGAATACGGGAACCGCGTGGGTGGTTTTCGGATCGCAGAGACGTTGCAGCAGAGCGGAGTTCGTCCGACTCTGCTCGTGAACACCGAGGTGTACGAGCATGCCCCACGGCTGGTCGACGCTTTCCGTGGGCTCGATGCCGAGATCGTCGCGCACGGCCGAACCAATGCCGTCCAACCGAACGATCTGGACCAGGACGCCGAGCGCCGCTCGATCGACGAGGTGACGACAGCTATCGAACATCACGAAGGCTCGCCGCCTCGCGGGTGGATGAGTCCCGGCGCCAACCCCAGCCGCGTGACCGAAGATCTGCTCGCCGAACGCGGTTACGAGTACACCTTGGATTGGCCGATCGACGATCAACCCGTGTGGCTAGAGACCCGGGGCGGCCCATTGCTGAGCGTCCCGTATCCCCACGAGGTCAACGATCTCCCGGTGTTCATTCACCACCACCAGACAGCAGAAGCGTTCGAGCACAACATCATCGACAGCTTCGACGAGCTGAAGGAGAACTCGTCGCACCAACCCGTGGTGCTGGCGATCTCCCTGCACACTTTCCTGACTGGACAGCCCTACAGACTTCGACGGTTCCGTTCGGCGCTGAAGCACATGACCGACAACAGCGACGGCGTCTGGTTCACCACCCCGGGCGCCATCACATCGCACTATCGCGCAGTGGTACCCGCGGAAGCGTCGATGCCATCCAACGACACGTAGTCCACCAACAGAGTTGCCGGAAACGGCGTCCACAAGTCAGGATCGCCGGGCATGGTTCCACCCACCGCAAGGTTCAACAGCAGATAGAAGGGCCGATCGAACACCCAGGTAGCACTGGGCGGTAGGTCTTCGGGATGAACCTCGAAATACGTTGTCCCATCCAGAGACCAGCTCACCGAGTCGGCACTCTTGTCGACGGCGCAGGTGTGGAAATCGGCCGATAGATGCACCTCCGAGTCGAACTCGCCGGTGATACCTCTACCGTCGGAATAGCCCGGACCGTGCACAGTGCCGTTGACGATGCCGAGTTCGATACCGACGATCTCGGCCACATCGATCTCTCCGTCGTCCGGCCATGAATCGGGCGAGCCACCCAACATCCAGAATGCCGGCCACAACCCCAATCCCGCAGACACTTTCATGCGAACCTCCGCATGTCCGATGTCCAGACTCACCGTGCCCATCGAATTCACCCGTCCCGAGGTGTAGGGACATGTATCGCCGTTCCAGCACGGCGCATACATACCTGCCGGAGTGCGACGGGCGGTGATGGCGAGGTTGCCTTGGCCGTCGAGCGACACGTTGTCTGCTCCGCTTGTGTAGTACTGCAGCTCCCTGTTTCCCCAACCGTCAAATTCGGCGTTCCCGATATCTGTGGCCCAGATCTGCGTGTTGGGGGACGTCCCCGCCGGCCCTGCAAAGTCGTCGCGAAACGAGAACGCGCTCCGGGAGTCGGACCGGGCCGGCCCGACGCGCTGCACCCAGTAGCGCCGAGAACTACGGCCACACAGGCCAGCGCGGCACACGCCTTCACTCGGAGGTTCACGCGCCGAATGTAGGCCCACGGACCCGAAAAGTCTCGGTCCGAGGTTGACCGCGTCATCTATCGGACATGCGGCATCGTCAAACCTTTTACACGACTATCGAATTGCTCGAGTCGGCCGATGATCAGGCTGCGCGTCGTTTTCGTCGGTGGTAGGTGGGGATGGGTTGTCTTCTGGGGTCGACGGATTCGGGTGGGATGGCGTACGGGTGTCCGTCCTCGCCCATGATCAGTTGCCAGTCGCCGTGGTGGACGAGTCGGTGGCATTCCCCGCAGACCAGCGCGAGGTTGTTCAGATCGGTTGCGCCGCCGTCTTCCCAGAACTTCACGTGGTGGGCCTGGCACCACTGCGCCGGTCGGCCGCACATCACGCAGCAAGTATCGCGGATGGTCAGGGCGATGCGTTGGTCATCGCTGGCGAGTCTGGTGGTGCGCCCGAGGGCGAGCGGAACGCCGAGGTGGTCGACGATGACGGGGGTCAGGTCGGCGTCGCAGGTGAGGAGTTCGGCAAGGAAGCGACTGATCGGGCCGGTCCAGTCGAGGTGGAACGGCCAGTCGGCGTCGCCCGGCTCGGGCGCAGACTTCTGCCCGCCACCACCACCGGCAGTATCGCTACCGGCTGCTGCTCCGCGGCGAGCACCGGCGTCGCCCGGCTCGGGCGCAGACTTCTGCGCGGCACGATCACCACCGGCAGTATCACCACCGGTTGCTGCGTCGCCGCGAGCGTCGGTATCGCCTCGGGCAGCGCCATCGGAACGCGGGTCGGTGGGACCGGTGCTGTCGCCCTCTTCGTGGCGCACTGCATCAACGCTGGAACCGACCCTGTCGTAGCCGGCACCGGTTCTCGTCGAATCCGTTGTTGTACTTCCGGGTTGCTCCTTGCCGCCGTGGGCGAGCAAGTCTCGTAGCGGAACGATCAGGTGCACCGACGCCCGCGACTCACCTGCCGACCCGCGGGTGCTGCCGCGCAGGTGCCGGTCGAGAATGTGATCGAGTGCATCGGCTCGCCGCTTCGACGGGCTACGTGGATCGCGTTCGCCACCGGGACCTGGCCGCGGTGCAGTCAACGCCGACAGGGCGGTGAGCAGTTTCTCGGCCAGCAATCGGTCGGCGTTGCCACCGAATTGATAACGACCGTTCGCGAGAGGATGAAGATCGAATCGGTTCAGGTCCGGGTTCTCCGACACCGGTCGCGGTGCAGGAGTCGGCGGAACAGGCTCGGGTGCAGGCGGTTCCGGATTGGGTAGCCTGCCGCTTGGAGTCGCTGAGTGATCGCTCCGTCCCGCCTGACCTTGATGCTCCGGCTCCCTCTTTTCCTGCTCTCGTTGTTGTTGCTCGCGTCGGTCCTTCTCGTGTCGAGCTCGGGCGTCGTCCGCCGCAGAGTGCGCCAGTGCTTGCGCACGTGAGGTGACCTGACCGGCGGTATTGCGTATCGCGGTGTCGAGGAGTTCGGCGACGATTGCGTCGCGTCGTTGCTCGTCGAGGGTGGGGTCTGCCAGCAGGACGACGTCGTAGCCCTCGGCGATTGCTGCGGCGTGAGCGGCGTGAATCTCACCGCAGGCGAGGGCGTCGAGCACAGTGTGGTGATCGTGCAGCCAGTACCCCAGTGCGTTCTGGCGGGCCGCTGATCCGTCGGTGATCCGGACCGATCGGGCGTACCAGCGGGTGACGGACGAGTGCCCGAGTTTCATCGCCAAGCCGCGTCGGTCGATTTCGGCGAGAAGCGTCAATCTGGTTGCAGCGAACGCGTTTTCGAGGGAGGTCACGTCAGCGAGCGCGGAGACCAATTCCTGGTCCGCGAGCCCGAACACATCCCCCCATGTCTTCACACCACGAAAGCTATACCCACCCACCGACACACTTTTTCGATGACCGCTCTACAGGGCACGCATGCTGTTGTTCCGGGCGTTGTGAGTGAGCTCGGCCAGGCCGAGCTCTTCGAGGAGCGGCGGCAGGTACATCCCGAACCGGCCGCGGTATCCGTTCCTGAGCCCGTACCAACCGCCGACCGGGTTGTCCTCTGAGCGCCCCCACGCTTCGACCGTGTCAGGAGCAGCCGGCTTCTTCTCGTCTGCGGCACCGAGCAATACCCAGTCGGCACGTTCGGTGAGCCAGCCGTGCAAATCCTCGATTGCCTCGATTGCCTCGATGCGGTATCGCAGTGTCGTCGACCCCACCTGGCATACGAGGGCAGGTGGCTCGTGGTCGGGATCGCGGTACATGGTGTACGCCGAGGTGCCGGGGGCGGTGGTGAGAGCCCACGGGTCGGATTTGGTTCCGCTGGTCATGGCCGGGGTCCGTTCCGCTGTCGCAGTCAGCCGATGGGCAGAAAGATCGACCGAGCACGGTGATTGCCTTACGCGGCTCGGTCAGTGTGGGCCGACCGGACGGTGAACGCAACCAGCCCCCGACCCCGGACAGGTTCGGGTGACTACGTCACGGAGCGACGGTGCGGTACCGCAGCATCATTTCGTGGTCCTCGTGATCGAGCATGTGGCAGTGCCACATGTACCCCTGCAATTCGGATGGACCCGAAGCCGGCATGTCATGACCGCCCATATCGTGGCCGCTCATATCGCTACCGCCGTGGTGCGCTGCCGGTCCCGCGAAGGTGGCGTCGGGGTCGAACCCGAGTTCGTCGGCCGTCGGGAATCGGACGAGGATCTGGGTGACGGTGCCCGGGTACGTGTTGACGGTGTCCTTCCACCCGGCTTCCCAGGTGGCCGGGGGCACCGATGGACCGGTGAGGAACTTCTCCACCGGCGGAGCCCATCTGGTGCCGAACGTGGGCCGGGGAAAGTCGCGTTGGTACGCTGCGAGGTCGATCGGAATACGTCCCAGCGTCCGAAAGTGCGCCAGGTGCAGGTGAATCGGGTGTGGTTCGACCGTCGTGTTGACGATGTTCCACATCTCCACGGTGCCCTGCTTCGGCATCTCGATGTCCGGGTCGGAGTACCGCAGGTTGTTCAGGTTCATCAGCGTCATGTCCAGGTTCAGCCCACTGGAGGGCTGGTTCACGGTGACGGTGCGGGTAAAGGTGGGGGTCGGCAACGGCGGGAACACATCCGGCTGCCCCTTTCCTCCGCGCAGCAACGACGGCATACCGCCCCGGAACCCCGCCGCGGACGCGACGCGGAACTGGCAGAACATCGGCATCGGGACAGCTCCGAGCGACGCCGCCTGAGCCGGTGGCGGTTCGTCGTTGAGCAACTCGACCAACGCCCCTGCTTCGACGGCACCGAAGTCGACCAGGATGTCGGCGCGTTCGGCAGGCGCAAGGCGGATGCTGGTGGTTTCCACCGGGGCGTCGAGCAATCCCCCGTCGTTCCCGATGACCCAGAATCGTAACTTGTTGGTGAAGAACAGGTTCCACACACTGTACGACCCGGCGTTGACCAGGCGCAGCCGGTACATCCCGCGGGCGACTTCCATCGTCGGCCAAATCTTGCCGTTGACGACGCCCACGTCGCCGGTGCCGCCGCCTTCCCACTTACCCTGCGGCACAGTGATGTTGGAGCGGATGCTCATGCTGCCGTCGGGATTCATGATCTTTTCCTGCAGCACCAGCGGCAGCTCGAACTCACCCGAGGGCAGTCCGAGGGCATTGTCGGAGGTGCCGGTGTCCCAACGATCACGGACGAGGTTCATGCCGAGCAGGCCCGCATAAACGTTGATGCGCGTCATCGACATGGCGTGGTCGTGGTACCACAGTCCTGCGGCGTCGTTGAGACCCGGGAAGCTGTGCGTCATCGACTCGCCCGGGCGCACCAGCATCTCCGAGTGACCGTCGCTCGCCGGCTCGGTGATGCTGCCGTGCAGGTGCAGCGACGTCGGCGTCATCGTGCGATCCATCTCGCTCATGCCGTGCAGCGAGGTGTCGATGTCGGCGGCGAGAGGGTTACCGGCGGTGGTGTTCGAGTACTTCAGCGTCCAGGGCTGGCCTTGCTGCGACTCGATGGTGGGCCCGAGGTAGTCGCACTGGCCGTAGCCGAACGTGGGACCGGGTCGCAGGTCGGCATGGAAGGCATGAGTTGCGCTGTGTGCGTCGAGCGTGACCTCGGTACCGCTGATGAGTGGCAATCGCGGCAGTTCGTCACGGAACGGCGTCAGCGGCGGCGAATGGAAGAGGAGAGGACTCTGCCCGCGGAGGAAGTCGTCGGCCAGTGCTCGACGGGTCGTCGATGCCACGGGTAGTGCTGCTGCGCCGGCTGCCACTGCGGCCGCCGCCAGCCCGCGTAGGGCGGTTCGTCTGGACACGGAGCCGCTCACCCGGCCACCTTCCTCCTGGTTGTGATTGGGCCCATACTATGTGCTGGTCGGCTCCCGCCGTCACCCCACACTCGGATCGTCCGGCACGTTCCTGCCGGTGGAGGGATCTATTTCGTCATGGCAACAATCTCGTTCGAGCGCACGACCAGGCTTTTTCCCGGCTCCGACACCCCCGCGGTGAACGAGCTCGACCTGCACATCGAGGACGGTGAGTTCCTCGTTCTGGTCGGCCCCTCCGGCTGCGGCAAGTCGACGTCGCTCCGGATGCTCGCGGGGCTCGAAGAGGTCAATTCCGGTCGCATCCTCATCGGCGGCAAGGACGTCACCAATTCCGAGCCCAAGGATCGCGACATCGCGATGGTGTTCCAGAACTACGCGCTGTACCCGCACATGACCGTCGCCGAGAACATGGGGTTCGCGCTCAAGCTGGCGAAGGCGAACAAGGAAGACATTCGCACTCGCGTCGAGGAGGCCGCGAAGCTGCTCGACCTCGAGCCGTACCTGGATCGCAAGCCGAAGGCCCTCTCCGGCGGTCAGCGTCAGCGAGTTGCCATGGGCCGCGCCATAGTCCGGCAACCTCAGGTGTTTCTGATGGACGAGCCGCTATCCAACCTCGACGCCAAACTGAGGGTTCAGACGCGGACACAGATCGCACAGCTACAGCGTCGGCTCGGCACGACTACGGTGTACGTCACCCACGATCAGGTCGAGGCCATGACGATGGGTGATCGCGTCGCCGTCCTGAAAGGTGGTGTGCTGCAACAGTGCGCCACTCCCCGCGAGCTCTACCGCACCCCGGTCAACGCGTTCGTCGCCGGGTTCATGGGCTCGCCGTCGATGAACCTGTTCCGCGCTCCGGTCACCGACGGCGGCGTCCGCCTGGCCGATCAGGTGATTCCGGTGCCGCGTCAGACTCTGGGCTCGGCCACCGAGGTGATGTTCGGTATTCGGCCCGAGCACATCGAGATTGCCGACAGCGGAATAGCTCTCGAGATCGACGTCGTCGAGGAGCTCGGTTCCGAGGCCTTCGTGTTCGGACGAGCGGACATCAACGGCAAGTCCGAAACCATTGTCGCTCGGGCCGATTGGCGTAGCCCGCCCGAGAAGGGCGACCGCGTCCATGTGCGCATCGACGACGCGCACGCGCACATCTTCGACGCCTCCGCCGAAGGTCACCGCCTGAACTGATCACCCTCCTCGTGCGCGTTGTGCGTAATTCCAGCTACGCACAACGCGCACGACCTCAGACCAGCAGCTCGGCGATCTGAATGGTGTTGAGCGCGGCACCCTTACGCAGGTTGTCGCCCGAGACGAACAACGCAAGTCCGCGGCCCTCGGGAACGCCCGGGTCCTGACGGATGCGGCCGACGAGGGAGTCGTCTTTGCCTGCGGCTTGCAACGGCGTCGGCACATCGACCAACGAGACACCGGGTGCCGAGGCCAGCAATTCACGAGCACGCTCCACCGAGAGCGGACGATCGAACTCGGCGTTGATCGACAGCGAGTGCCCGGTGAACACCGGCACGCGCACGCAGGTGCCACTGACCAGCAGGTCGGGCAGTCCGAGGATCTTGCGCGATTCGTTGCGCAGCTTCTGGTCCTCGTCGGTCTCGCCGGATCCGTCGTCCACCAACGCGCCGGCCAAGGGCAGGACGTTGAAGGCGATGGGCGCGACGTACTTGTTCGGGGCCGGGAAATCGACCGACGAACCGTCGTGCACCAATTTTTCGACGTCGTCGATGACGGCGCGCGCCTGGGTGGCGAGCTCGTCGACGCCGGCGAGTCCGCTACCGGAGACGGCCTGGTAGCTCGAGACGATCAGTCGCTGCAAGCCGGCTTCGTCGTGCAGCACCTTGAGCACCGGCATGGCGGCCATGGTGGTGCAGTTGGGGTTGGCGATGATGCCGCGCGGCGGGTTCTTCGCTGCCTCGGGGTTGACCTCGCTGACCACCAACGGCACGTCCGAGTCCTTGCGGAACGCGGACGAGTTGTCGATGACGGTGGCACCTGCAGCGGCGAAGCGCGGTGCCTGCTCACGGGAGAGCGTGGCTCCTGCCGAGAACAGTGCGATATCGATGCCGGTCAGATCGGCGGTGGAGGCGTCCTCGACGATGATCTCCTCGCCGCGGAACGGCAGCTTCTTGCCCGCCGAGCGCGCGGAGGCGAAGAATCGAACGGTGTCGGCGGGAAAGTTACGCTCCTCCAACAGGGTTCGCATGACGGCACCGACCTGGCCGGTGGCTCCGACTACTGCAACTGTGGTCATGGTTATCGTCCTGTTCCTGCGTGTACTACGGCTTCTTCGTCGCCACCCAGATCGAAGGCGGCGTGCAACGCGCGCACTGCTTCGTCGAGCTGGGTGTCGCTGCACAGCACCGAGATACGGATCTCGGAGGTGCTGATGAGATCGATGTTGATACCGGCGTCGGCAAGGGCCTCACAGAACGTCGCGGTGACGCCGGGGTGGCTCTTCATGCCGGCACCGACGAGCGAGACCTTGCCGATGTGATCGTCGTAGAGCACCTGCGCGAAGCCGATTTCGGCCTGCAGCTTGGTGAGCTTCTCCACCGCCGTCGGGCCGTCGGCCTTGGGGCAGGTGAAGGTGATGTCGGTCTTACCGGTGTCGATCTTCGAGACGTTCTGCAACACCATGTCGATGTTGATTTCCGAATCGGCGACGGCGCGAAAGACCTTGGCGGCGTACCCGGGGGTGTCGGGCAGACCGACGACGGTGACCTTCGCCTCGCTGCGATCGTGTGCGACGCCGGTGAGAATTGCTTCTTCCACTGGAATGTCCTCCATAGATCCGGAGACGATCGTTCCGGGTTTTGTGGTGTACGACGAGCGCACGTGTACGGGAACGTTGTAGCGACGGGCATATTCGACGCAACGCAGCATGAGCACCTTCGCGCCGCAGGCGGCCATCTCCAACATCTCCTCGAACGAGACGGTGTCGAGCTTCTGAGCGTTGGGAACGATGCGCGGGTCGGCGGTGAAGATGCCGTCGACGTCGGTGTAGATCTCGCAGACATCGGCGTTCAACGCCGCGGCGAGCGCGACGGCGGTGGTGTCGGACCCACCACGACCGAGCGTGGTGACGTCCTTGCTGTCCTGGCTGACGCCCTGGAATCCAGCGACCAGAACGATCGAGCCTTCGTCGAGCGCGCTGCGCACGCGGCCGGGGGTGACGTCGATGATCTTGGCGTTTCCGTGCACGCTGGTGGTGACGACGCCTGCCTGGGAACCGGTGAACGACCGCGCCTCGGCACCGAGCGAATGAATGGCCATCGCGACCAGCGCGTTGGAGATGCGTTCACCCGAGGTGAGCAGCATGTCCATCTCGCGAGCAGGCGGGGCCGGGCACACCTGCTGTGCCAGGTCGAGCAGTTCGTCGGTGGTGTCGCCCATCGCCGACACGACGACGACAACGTCGTTGCCCGCCTTCTTGGTCTCGACGATTCGTTCAGCGACGCGTCGGATACGTTCGGCGGTCCCCACCGACGATCCACCGTACTTCTGGACGATGAGAGCCACGCGTATTACCTCCGCTGGATAGCCGACAATCGTTCGATTGTCCGCGGGTCACCTTACCGAGCGAGCGGCCCGAACAGTGGTCCGGGTAGCTCCGAGCTGGGATTTCAGGGTGGTCTGCCTGCGGCTTCGCCTGTCCTAACATGTTCGAGTGACCGTTCCAGAACATCTCCCACCACCGCCGGCCCGAGGTCTGCGGGTGCTCTTCGGGCTGCCCGCTGTCGGCCGCCGCTGGCCGGGCGGTCTGCGTTCGGCGCTGGCGTTCGGGGTTCCGGCGATCGTGGCGTGGCTGCTCGGGTTCCACACCGAGGCACTACTGGTGGTCTCGGGCAGTTTTGCGGTGATCTACGGCGAGGGTCGCCCCTATCGATCGCGCTGGTGGGTAGTGCTGATTGCAGGCGGCGCGCTCGTGGCCTCGGTGTGGCTCGGCGCGACGGCCGGGCAGCTCGCCCTCGACTTCGGCGAGACCGGGTGGGCCCGGATGATTCCGGTGGCCGTGCTGTCGGTTCTCGCACTCGTTGCGGTCTACGTCGTTGCGGCGCTTCGACTCGGTCCGCCGGGGGCCTTCTTCTTCGTGCTGGTGTGCGCGGTCGCGTCGTACCTCCCTGCCGCCGACATCAGCGCGACCCGCGGCGCCGTCTGTGCGTCTATCGGCGTCGCGTCGGCGCTGGTGGTCGCGATGTCCGGGGTGGTGCGGGATCCGAAAGGACCCGAACGGGCGGCGGTCGGTGCGGCGGTGGCCGCGATCGAGAAATACACGAGCGCGCCGACGGCCTCCGTCGCCGATCGGCACACTGCCGCCTCCCGTCTGCACGCGGCGTGGGCCGCGGTGTACGAGGCCGGATCCGCGCGCGCGACCTCGCGCCCTCCGCTGGTACAGACGCTGTTCGACGCCCATCTCGCGTTTGCGGCTGCCACGTCGGCGCGCGCCGGCACCGTGCCGGACCCCGAGAACGAGGCGGAATCGGCACGAGATCAACTGCCGCTGGCTCGTCCGAGCATCGGCTATCGGTTGAAGCGGTCGTTGCATCGAGATTCACACGCGGCGTCCACGGCGATCCGGGTGTTCTGCGCGGCGGCAGCTGCGGGCGGGATCAGTGTGGCGCTGGGTCTGAGCAGGCCGGATTGGGCGATCCTCGGCGCAGTCCTGGTGCTCCAGCAGGGGCCGGATCGCGTCCACGGGTCATACCGCGGCATGCAGCGACTCGGCGGCACTCTGGCCGGAGTGGTGTTGTTCTCGGCAATCTATCTCTCGCCGCTGACCGGTCTCGCCGTGATCGTGGTGCTGATGGTGCTGCAGTTCGCGATCGAGATCAGCGTGGCGCGCAACTACGGTCTCGCCGTCACATTCATCACCCCGCTCGCGTTGTTGATGGGCACCATCTCGCATCCGGGTGCTCCGCTCGGCGGCATCGTGGTGGATCGGGTGGTCGAAACCGCGGTGGGGGTTGCCCTCGCGTTCGCGGCCCTGTGGTTGTTGTTGCCGGGCGCTTTTCGACGCGCACTGCTGTGGTCCGATCGGCGGGTTCTGGACCTGACCGCCCGTTTGCTGACCACGCTGCGAACCGAGACGGTCACGGCGGCAGCCACTCTGACGCTTCGAAGGGACGTGCAGTTCGAGCTGGTCGGCGCAGCGCTCGCGGGAGCCGAAGCGGCGCACAACGATCGCCGCTGGGCGCATCGCGTGTGGACCCGCCATGCAGAGGTCGATCACCTCGGATACGAACTGCTCGCACAGTGTTGGACCGCGGCCGATGTCGGACGGCTGAACGACATCGAGCAGTGGCAGCGCAGGCACGACACCGTCGCCGAAAAAGTCGACTCCTGAACCCTGGGGTAGGCGGTCGGTCTGCGGTAGTACACTCACCCCATGCTGCGAGCTCTCCTTCTTAACAGCCGCGACGGGGTCTGAGACCAGACTGGCTTCCCGTCGCGGGGTTCGTTGCGCCGGTCGAACACATTGTTTTGATCTGTACGGAGAGACGAAGACCATGTCACCAGCCGACGCATTCACCTCGGGATCTCGCACCATCACCCCGCCCTCGCGGCCCGCACCCAGCGACCAGCCCGCCTGGAACACCCAGAAGAACTCCTCGATGCCCACGTTCCGTTATCGGCCGTTCGCCGAGGAAGTGGAAGCCATCACCCTCCCCGACCGCACGTGGCCGGACAAGATCATCGACCGGACGCCGCAGTGGTGTGCGGTGGATCTGCGCGACGGCAACCAGGCTCTGATCGACCCGATGAGCCCGGCCCGCAAGCGCCGCATGTTCGACCTGCTGGTCCGGATGGGCTACAAGCAGATCGAGGTCGGCTTCCCGTCGGCCAGCCAGACCGACTTCGATTTCGTCCGCGAGATCATCGAAGACGGCGCGATCCCCGACGACGTCACGATCCAGGTTCTGACGCAGTGCCGTCCCGAGCTGATCGAACGCACCTTCGTCGCCTGCGAGGGTGCCCGAAGCGTCATCGTGCACTTCTACAATTCCACCTCGATCCTGCAGCGCCGAGTGGTGTTCCGCGCCGATCGTGATGTGATCAAGAAGATCGCCACCGACGGTGCCCGCAAGGTTCTCGAGGAAGCGGCCAAGTTCCCCGATACCGACTGGCGCTACGAGTACTCCCCCGAGTCCTACACCGGCACAGAACTTTCCTACGCCAAAGAGGTGTGCGACGCGGTCACCGCGATCATCGATCCCACGCCCGACAAGCCGTTGATCCTGAACCTGCCCGCAACGGTCGAGATGGCGACACCGAATGTCTACGCCGACTCGATCGAGTGGATGAGCCGCAACCTCGATCGCCGCGACAGCATCGTGCTGTCGCTGCATCCGCACAACGACCGCGGAACCGGTGTTGCCGCAGCAGAACTCGGCTACCAGGCCGGCGCAGACCGCATCGAGGGGTGCCTGTTCGGAAACGGCGAGCGCACCGGCAACGTCTGCCTCGTCACGCTGGGTCTGAACCTGTTCACCCGCGGCGTCGATCCGCAGATCGACTTCTCCAACATCGACGAAGTCCGCCGAACTGTGGAGTACTGCAACCAACTTCCCGTCGCCGAGCGCCACCCGTACGGCGGAGATCTGGTCTACACCGCTTTCTCCGGCAGCCACCAGGACGCCATCAACAAGGGCCTGGATGCAATGAAAGTCACTGCGGACGAGCAGGGTACGGATATCGGCGACGTCACGTGGCAGGTTCCGTACCTGCCCGTCGACCCCAAGGATGTCGGCCGCACCTACGAGGCCGTCATTCGCGTCAACTCGCAGTCCGGCAAGGGTGGCGTCGCGTACATCATGAAGTCCGATCACGGACTGAACCTGCCGCGTCGTCTGCAGATCGAGTTCTCCCAGGCCGTGCAGCGCATCACCGACGGTGAGGGCGGCGAGGTCTCGCCCAAGGAGATGTGGGACGTCTTCGCCGAGGAGTACCTGACGCCGATCCGTCCGCTCGAGCGCATCAAGCAGTCGGTCGTCGCGGCCGAGCACGACGGCGGCACCGACACGATCACCGCGACGGTCAAGGTCGATGGCGTCGAGCAGGAAATCTCCGGATCCGGCAACGGACCTCTCGCCTCCTTCGTCGACGCGCTGTCCACCATCGGCTACGACGTCAGCGTGCTGGACTACTCCGAGCACGCCATGTCCGCGGGTGACGACGCCCAGGCTGCGGCCTACGTCGAAGCTTCGGTCACCTCGCCTGCGGGCGTCGCCACCACCGTCTGGGGCGTCGGAATCGCAACATCGATCACCACTGCGTCACTGCGTGCCGTGGTCTCGGCGGTGAACCGCGCGCTGAAATAAGTTCTCTGCACGACGTAAAGCCGCCCATTCGTTGCGAATGGGCGGCTTTGTCGTATTGGTTCGACGCCCGGTGGCGGTCGCCATCGAAAGCAGGTCGTCGTCGACCGGAAGAACAGCTAGCGCAAGCAGGCTGCTCCCTGGTACGCGACCAATTGCTTCTGTATGTCGGTGGGCACCGGGATCCGCGCGTACACCGGCTTTTCGTCGCCGAAGGCAAGGTAGATCGGAAAGACGAATGGCTTCTTCGAGTCCGCGATCACGTGCGCTTCGCACGACGCTGTGGTGATGGTGAGCGGAATGACCAGGGAATCGTCGTCGGACTGCAGTGTTCGAGGGAGCGCACCGGTCAGGTCGTAGAGGACGCTGCCCCGCAGTTCGTCGACCCGAATCGGTCCGTCGAAAGACCCGCGAGACACCACCACACTGGCGAACAGCGGATCGGTCGAGACCAGAGGGGGTGACGAAAGCGAAAGCTCCACCGAGACTTTCGACAAGACTTGCTCGGCCGTGCACTCTTCCGAATGGATGCGGTCGATGATGTCGTACGGTTGCTCGAGCGGAACCTCGACATCCTGCTCCGGTTCTCCTTTGCGGGTCACGGACAGGCGCGCAGCCAACGGTCCTACAGTCGAGTCGCATCGGGCCCCGCCGTACGGAGTCGGTATATCGATCCGGCCGCCCTTCTGCAGCTCGATCTCGCGCACAGTGGGCGCGACGGGTGCAAATCCAGGAGACGCGAGTGCGATGGTGTGCACCGCAATCGGTCGTTCACCGGTGTTGGCGATCGTGATCTGGAACTGACCACCGATCGCATCGTCGACGCGCGACCGGTAAGCAGAGGCGGTCATGTCGATTGGGGTGTCCTGCTCGGGGGGATTCGAGCACCCTGCCAGCGTCAGAACCACTACTGCCACGACACCGCCGGCGCGGGAAGCGGCGACCGCAGGTCCGACCGACCGGCGTCGAGTACCCGGGTCCGCCGCATGCGCTGGGGCAGCGGCGTCCGCGCTCCCGTATGACCGGTCGCCGCGGAATCCACAGCGCGGAATGCAGCGGTCCATGACGCCGACAAGGATCCTGCCTCGGCCTTCGAACCGAAGAACCGCCCCTGAACTCGCTGACAGGTGTCCCATTACCGAACCTCCGGTTGCGCGGCTCCTTGCACAAACCTATGCGCGCTTCGCACCGATGGCACGTCATCGGGTCGCGATTGGATCTACGGACTCAACCGATCAGTCACCCCGAACTCATCGATTACAACGAAGCGGCCTGAACCCGACGAACCAACGGCTCAGACCATCAAGCGCCGAACGGGCGGCTTCTCGCACGCACCGTGAGCTATCCGGTCGATCTTGCGGGGGAGACATAGCGCAGGTACAGCCACGTCAGCAGAGTGAACACCGCTCCCGCAACGACCGCCTGCAGCAGGGACTCCCAGACGGACCCGCTGTCGAGAAGAACGAAAACGGCGAACATCAACACGGTGTACACGCCACTGGCCACGAGTAGTTTCATTACGCCTCCCCTGGTTCTCGTCGATCAGGATCGTTACCCACGCTAACCCAATGCTCGACAAAGAGAAACCTCTCAACCGACGTCATCGCCGGTACGCCGCATGGGACAATCATTCTGCCGTCGGGGCACACAATGGAATGGAAGTTCGCCATGGACTCTTTCTGGGATTTTCTTTGGCTTCTCATCGTCGGATTCGCCTTCGTGGCGTACCTGATGGTGATGTTCTCGATCATCGGAGACCTTTTCCGTGACCACAAGACATCCGGGGTTCTCAAGGCCGTGTGGGTGTTCTTCCTCATCGTTGCGCCGTTCCTCACCGCGCTGGTGTACCTCATCGTGAACGGCAGCAGCATGGCCAAGCGCCAGGTCGCTGCCCTACAGCACGCGAAGGACCAGCAGGAGGAGTACATCAAACACGTCGCCGGACATTCCGCGTCCGAAGAGATCGCACACGCAAAGGCATTGCTGGACAACGGAACCATCGATCAGGACGAGTTCAGGACACTGAAGGCCAAAGCGCTGTCCTGAACTCGGCTTCGAGTCGGAACGCGTCGAGCACAGCGGCGATCGCCGGTAGTCGACGCGCACCGGGCCTCGTGGCGAGTTCGTAGATGCGGCCGGCCCGCACACCGGACAGTTCTCGCCGCACCAAGCCCGGATGAACGACGGCATAGCGCGGCATCAGCGCTACCCCGTGCCCGGCGGCAACAAGAGTCTCGGTCACTCGAAAGTCGTTGATACGCTGCGCTACTCGTGGCTCGACGCCGGTGACGGCGGCAACAGAGAGCAGCACGTCGTCCACAGGGAATCCGCCGCGGACGCTGATCCACCGCTCGTCGGTCAGCTCTCTCAGGTCAACCGTTTTGTGCTGCGCCAGTGCATGATCGGGAGGCAACACCAGATCGATGGGTTCGCGCATGAGGGTCGTCACTTCGATGCGCGGGCCTGCCGTCGACGGAGCCCGATCGTCCCGGTGGGTGAGCACCACGTCGTAGTCGGCGAGTAGTTCGGGCACCGACGATGCCGGCAGATCCTCGTCGCGCGCATCGATGTCGACGTCCGAGCCCGCGAGACGGGTCAACACTCCGGGTAGGAGCAGCGCGGCACCGGACGGGAACAGTGCCACACGGACGCGTCCCTGCGGGGAAGCTCGGTATCGATCCATCTCTGCCGTGGCGCGGGCGAGGGCCGCGAGCACATCGTCGGTTCGCAGCACCAGCGCGCGGCCGGCGTCGGTGAGGCGCAGCCGACGCCCATCGGGTTCGAGCAGTGTCACGCCGGCCTCGCGAGCCAGCAACTTGAGCTGTTGAGACACCGCCGACGGCGTCATCGACAGGGCCTCGGCGACGGCGGCCACGGTTCCGCGGTCGGCAAGTTCCGCCAGGATCCGAAGCCGCTCCACGTTCATACAGAAGATCTTAACTGTTGATGCGGATATATTCGATTGTGCTCATCATTTGCTCCAGTCACGATTGACGGCATGACCACTCGCGACCGCCTGCTCGGATTGACCGTCGCCGTGCTGTGGGGGCTGAACTTCCTCGCCATCCGCGTCGGGCTCGATCACTTTCCACCCTTCTTCTTCGCCGCGCTGCGGTTCCTGGTCATCGCAATCCCCGTCGTGTTGTTCGTCCCACGCCCGAACGTCCCACTGAAGTGGTTGCTGCTCTACGGCTTCGGCTTCGGCTTTCTTCAGTTCGCCTTCCTGTTCGCAGCGATGGCGGCGGGCATGCCCACCGGATTGGCGTCGCTCGTGCTGCAGTCGTCCGCGCCGTTCACCGTCGTTCTCGGTGCGGTTCTGCTGCGCGAACACGTCACCCGCAGGCAGGCCATCGGCATTGCGATCGCCGTGGTCGGCATGGTGCTGATCGGGTGGGACCGTGCCCAGAACGCCACCCTGCTCCCGGTGATCCTCACCCTGCTCGCCGGCCTCGGCTGGGCGTTCGGCAACCTGGGGAACAGACTCGCCAAATCCGATTCCCCGATGACGCTGATGCTGTGGATGACCGTCATCCCACCGGTGCCGATGCTGGCGCTCTCGGCGATCGTCGAGGGTCCGAGCACCGGCTGGCAGGCCCTCGCCGAGTCGTTCGGTCCGCAGGGCTGGCCCGGCCTGGTCGCGTTGGCCTACATCGTGATTCCGGCCACCATCATCGGCAGCGGCCTCTGGAGCATTCTGATGAGTCGCAACCCCGCCGGACTGGTCGCACCGTTCTCACTCCTGGTTCCCGTGGTGGGCATTGCCGGTGCATGGATCTTCCTCGGCGAGAACCCGTCCGTGCTGGCGTTGATCGGCGGAGTCGTCGTGATCGGCGGCTGCCTCGGCGGAATGGTCGTCCGCCGGCCCGCCGAAGTGCGGGAGAAAGTGCCGGTGTGAGGGGCGGGAGTGGAGCCTGCGGAATGACCAAGTGGGGCGGGAGTGGAGCCCGCGGAATGACCCAGGGTTAGCGGGAGTGGAGCCCGCGGAATGACCCAGGGTTAGCGGGAGTGGAGCCCGCGGAATGACCCAGGGTTAGCGGGAGTGGAGCCTGCGGCATGACCGAGGGGCAGCACGCGCCGACGTGAAACTGCGCGCTCTTCTGTGCCAGACTCGGCGGATGGTTGAAGTGGGTGAGCGCAGGCGTATCGGCGCACGGGGCCGCGTGGCACTGCGCGCGGCGGAGCTGGCGACCTGGGCGTCTCGCAAAGCAGGCCGAGGCAAGGGCTCGATGATCGGCGGACTCGTCGCACTCAAGATCGACCCCAACATCCTCGGCGGGCTCGGCCGGGGTCGACGCACGGTCATCGTCACCGGTACCAACGGCAAATCCACCACCACCAGAATGACCGCCGCAGCACTGGCCACTCTCGGCGACGTCGCCACCCAGGCGGACGGCGCGAACATGGACGCGGGCATCGTCGCGGCCCTACACGCGCACTTCGATGCCGAGCTGGCTGCTCTCGAAGTCGACGAACTGCACGTCCCCCACGTATCCGACGCTGTGGACCCTGCGGCCATCGTATTGCTCAATCTCAGTCGCGATCAGCTCGACCGCGTGGGCGAGATCAACATGATCGAACGCAAGCTGCGCGCCGGATTGGCCCGGCACCCCGAGACCGTCGTCATCGCCAACTGCGACGACGTACTGGTCACGTCGGCGGCATTCGACGCACCGAACGTCGTATGGGTCGCCGCCGGTGGCGGATGGGCAGGCGACTCGGTCAGCTGTCCCCGCACGGGCGAGCCCATCCTGTGGGAGGGCGAGCACTGGTACAGCACCGGCAGCGACTTCAAGCGTCCGACGCCGGATTGGTGGCTCGACGACGAGAATCTCTACGGTCCCGACGGGCTCGTCCTGCCGATGACGTTGTCGCTGCCAGGAAAAGCCAACCGCGGCAACGCAGCTCAGGCAGTAGCCGCTGCCGTGACGCTGGGCGCGAACGCAGAAGATGCCGTCGCGGCCGCGTCGAGCGTCGACGAGGTGGCCGGGCGCTACTCCACCATCCAGTACGGATCCCATTCCGTCCGAATGCTTCTCGCCAAGAACCCTGCCGGCTGGCAGGAGGCGCTGTCGATGATCGACCCCACCTGCGACGGACTCGTCATCGCAGTCAATGGTCAGGTACCGGACGGCGAGGACCTGTCGTGGCTGTGGGACGTTCGCTTCGAGCACTTCGAGAACGTCGCCGTGGTCGCCGCCGGTGAACGCGCGACCGACCTCGGAGTCCGACTGCTCTACGCGGGCTCGCAGCACACCACCGTCGCAGATCCGTTGCAGGCCATTGCTTCCTGCCCGCCGGGACGCGTCGAGGTACTCGCCAACTACACCGCGTTCCGCGACCTCGGTCGCGCGCTGGCACGTGAGGTGAAAGATGTCTGAGTCCACCGTTCGCATCGGCCTCGTTCTGCCCGACGTGATGGGCACGTACGGCGACAACGGCAACGCGCTCATTCTGCGACAGCGGCTGCGCATGCGCGATATCGACGCCGAGGTCGTGCAGATCACCCTGAGCGATCCGGTTCCCGATTCACTCGACGTGTACACCCTTGGCGGAGCAGAGGATTCGGCTCAACGCCTGGCGACGCGTCACCTCACTCGGTACCCGGGATTGCAGAACGCAGCCGCTCGCGGTGCCCCCGTGCTGGCGATCTGCGCCGCGATCCAAGTACTCGGCCACTGGTACGAGACGTCCGCCGGCGAACGTGTCGACGGCATCTCGCTGTTCGACGTCACCACCGCACCGCAGGCCACACGTTCGATCGGCGAGGTCGTCACCGAGCCTGCACTCGACGGCCTGACTCAGAAGCTCACCGGATTCGAGAATCACCGCGGCGGAACAACTCTCGGCCTGGACGCGTCCCCATTGGCCAAGGTCACCCACGGCGTGGGTAACGGCGTCGGCGACGGACGTGAGGGCGTCGTACAAGGTTCGGTACTGGGCACGTACATGCACGGGCCGGTACTCGCCCGAAACCCGGAGTTGGCAGACTACTTGTTGGAGCGTGCCTTGGGCACCACGCTCGCTCCGCTCGAGTTGCCCGAGGTTGCGCAACTCCGCAAGGAGCGGCTGCGATAGTGCCTACGGCAGTGGTGCGGTCAAGTGGCCTGGGCGGCACTTGATCGCACCACTTCCGTGGGCACTCACATTCGTCGACGTCCGGTCAGAGCGCGGCCCAGCGTCAGTTCGTCGGCAAATTCGAGGTCTCCGCCCATGGGCAGGCCGGAGGCGAGGCGGGTAATGGCCAGGCCGGGGAAGTCTCGCATCATGCGCACCAGGTACGTGGCCGTTGCTTCGCCCTCGGTGTTGGGGTCGGTGGCGATGATGACCTCGGTGACGTCCACTCCGTCGTCCTGAGTTCCCACGCGGGTCAACAACTCTCGGATGCGGAGCTGATCCGGCCCCACTCCGTTCAGTGGGTCGAGCGCTCCGCCGAGTACGTGGTAGCGGCCCTTGAACTCTCGTGTACGTTCCACGGCCTGCACATCTTTGGGCTCTTCGACGACGCAGATCATCGATCTGTCTCGACGCGAATCGGCACAGATCCGGCACAGTTCCTTGTCCGAGACCGTGCCGCAGACGATGCAGAACTGAACGCCGTCGCGAATACGCTGCAACGCGCGCATGAGCCGATCCACCTCGGGAGGCTCGACGCCGAGGAGATGAAAAGCTATGCGCTGAGCGCTCTTCGGACCGACCCCGGGAAACTTGCCGAGTTCGTCGATCAGATCCTGAACCGGACCTTCGTACACCGCCTAGAACCCGGGCAGGCCGGGCATGCCACCGAGACCACCAGCGAGGGGGCCCATCTTCTCGCTCGCGACGGCCTGAGCCGCGCGAGACGCATCGGCGATAGCGCCGATCACGAGATCCTGGAGGGTCTCGATGTCTTCGGGGTCGACGACCTTGGGGTCGATGGTCAGACCGACCACCTCACCGGTCCCTTTGACGGTGGCGACGACGAGTCCACCGCCCGCCTGGCCGGTCACTTCGGTCTCCGCGATCTCCGCCTGCGCCGCCATCAGCTGCTGCTGCATCTGCTGGGCCTGCTGCAGGATCGATGCCATGTCGGGCTGCTCACCGGGTTGCACTGTGCCGTCCTCTCGCGTGGGTTCGAAGCGCACACCAGCGTAGCCGCACCTTGGATCGCTGTGATTCACTGCGCGTCGAATCGACGTACCGACCTGAGTGTCCACAATTTCGCGGCAGACACGGGATCGCGCCTGCGGTGACGAATAGTGGACACTCAGCGCAGTGCCTTCCGGCGATGTCGCACGAAGTGGTTGCCGACGGCCACGATATGAGTCGGCTCGGTCGCACCGGCCGCCCGAGCCGCCGCAAGCGCGACGGTTTCTGCGCACGGGCCACCGGTGAAGTGATAAAGATTCACCCCGGCAAAAGTGCGGCCGTCCGCCACTCTCACCGCGGCACCCATCGTGTGGATGCCGTCCTCACCAGGGCTTGTATCCGTCGTCGAATCGATTGTTTGCCTGGCCAGTTCGACCAGCGTCCGATCCCCGTCGGTCACGGGTAGCGCGGAAGTGAAGGACACGACGCGATTCTAGAGCCCCGCGTCCGAACATTCGTCAGTACTGAGCGCACGTAGTCTTACGGAATGGATCAGCCGGCGACCTCCCCGGAACGCGGCTCTCCTCGCAAGCGTCGGGTGACTGCCGAGACCATGGCCGAGGCAGGCATTGCGCTGACTCTGCCCAGGGTGACGGTGAAGTCGGTGGCCCAGAGCCTGGGTGTTTCGATCGTCGCGATCTACAACAACATCGAGGATCTGTGTGCGCTCAAGGCCCTGGTGGCGGAGGAAATTCTGCGCCGGTGGTCGCCGCCGCTTCCCGGTGACGACGAATCGATGCACGACGCTCTGCTGACACTCGCCTCCGCGATGCGCGAGCTGGTTCACTGCAACCCGGGCATCGCGGAGTATCTGATCGGCCTGACTCCCAGTTCCATCGACGCGCTTCGGATGGCCGATGTGGTGCAGACGCGCTATCGACTGCGCTACGACCTCACTCCGAAGCAGGCGACGTGGGCCGTCATCACCGTCGTCGAGCACGCTCTGGCCTTGGCGGAGATCGTCTACAACGATGCCCGACGCGATCGTGAGTACGACGACGCGATTGCCGCGCGCACCGACCTCGACACCCTGCCCGGGGCCTACGACACGATCGACCGCGGACCCGATGGGATGTTTGTGTGGTCGATGCGCACCGTGGTGGTCGGAACCCTGACGTTAATCGCGGCCCCGGATTTCGAGCAGGTCTAGATCAACTCGCGACGCAGGTTCTCGAGCGTCGCGGCTTGGATCTTCTTCAGGCCGAGCGGTGCGAACGTCTTCTCGAAGAATCCGCCGATGCCGCCCGCGCCCTTCCATTCAGTCGTTGTGGTGACCGCGGTACCGCCGCCGTCCGGGGCTACTGACCAGGTGGTGACCATGGAGGAGTTGGCGTCCCGTTCGGTGATGGTCGATCCGGCGACGGAAACAGTCGCGGCGACGTTGCGTACTCGCTTCTCGGTGGCCTGCAGTGTCCACTTCGCCACCGTTCCGTCTCCCTGACCGCCCTGGACCACCTCGTAGTCGCGGTACTGCTGGGGCAGGATGCGGGGGCGCACCGTCTCGTAGTCGGCGAGAGCGGCAAGCACCCGATCCGGTGTGGTTGCGATGGTGACGGAACTGGATGCACTGACCTGAGCCACGGAAACGTTCTCCTTCGATAGCGAGCGGGATGTGCATCCATCCTGCCTCGCCGAGCGGTCACGCCCGGCATCGCGCCGAACGTCATGTGGCATGCATCACAAAGGAATCGCACATCGGGAAAACACATGCATGCTGCAACCATTTTGTCTGAATTATGGCGATTCCCGGCCCTGTTTCGGCAACAGTTGCGTGAAGTTTCACCGGTCGGACGCCCACGCCGGTGGATACCGAGCAGTACGAGATATAGCGTCTGTACGTGGCTTCAGTGAATGCTCTTCTCGGACGACGGCCAGAACCGAGGGAGAGCGGTTACGCAGCGCACCGATCGGGTGTCGAGCAGTTGCTTCGCAGCTATCGAGCGATCCCCGCCGATGCGACGGTGCGTCTGGCGAAGAAGACGTCCAACCTGTTCAGGGCCAGGACGACATCGAACACCCCGGGACTCGACGTGTCCGGCTTGAGCAAGGTCATCACGGTCGATCCCGCCGCAGGCACCGCCGACGTTGCGGGCATGTGCACCTACGAGGACCTCGTCGACGCGACGCTTCCCTACGGTCTCGCTCCCCTCGTCGTCCCGCAGCTCAAGACGATCACCCTCGGCGGAGCCGTCACCGGCCTCGGCATCGAGTCGACGTCGTTTCGCAGTGGGCTCCCGCACGAGTCGGTACTCGAGATCGACGTCCTCACCGGAAGCGGCGAGATCGTCACCGCAACGCCCGAGGGCGAACATGCCGACCTCTACTGGGGCTTCCCCAATTCCTACGGCACCCTCGGCTACTCGACCCGGCTGAAGATCCAGCTCGAGCCCGTGCTGCCGTATGTCGCGTTGCGCCACCTACGATTTCACGATCTCGCGACCCTTCAGTCCACGATGGACACCATCGTCACCCAACGCGAGTACGACGGCATCGAGGTCCACTACCTCGACGGCGTGGTCTTCAGCGCCGACGAAAGTTACCTCACGCTCGGCGTTCAGACCGATGAACCCGGGCCGGTCAGCGATTACACCGGTGCAGACATCTTCTACCGCTCGATCCAGCACGATTCGGACACACCGAAAACCGATCGGCTGACCATTCACGACTATCTGTGGCGATGGGACACCGACTGGTTCTGGTGCTCTCGCGCATTCGGGACCCAGAACCCGACAATTCGACGCTTCTGGCCGCGCAAGTATCGACGCAGCAGCTTCTACTGGAAGCTGATCGGCCTCGACCGTAAGTACGACATCGCCGATCGACTCGAGAAGCGCAAGGGAAATCCGCCGCGCGAACGCGTCGTGCAGGATGTGGAAGTTCCGATCGAACACACCGCCGGCTTCGTGGCGTGGTTCCTCGACAACATTCCCATCGAGCCGTTGTGGTTGTGCCCGTTGCGACTTCGCGAGCCGGCGGCCCCCGGTGCCAATCCGGCCCGACCGTGGCCGCTGTACCCACTCGAGCCCAAACGCACGTACGTCAACATCGGCTTCTGGTCCTCGGTACCCATCGTCGCCGGCGAACCCGAGGGTGCAGCGAACCGCGCGATCGAGAAGAAGGTCACCGACTTCGACGGGCATAAATCGCTGTACTCGGACGCTTACTACACCGAGGATGAATTCGCCGTGCTGTACGGCGGCGAGAGATACCTCGAGCTGAAAAAGAAATATGATCCCGAAACCCGATTGTTGGATTTGTACTCGAAGGCGGTGCAACGCAAATGACGACGTTCAAGGACTCCGGTAATCGAACGGCGAACGGCAACCAGAAGCTCAAGATCTCCGAGATTCTGGAGCTGATCTCCGACGGCAACATCCCACTGCGTTTCACCGCGTACGACGGCAGTACCGCCGGACCCGAGGACGCGAAGATCGGCCTCAACCTCAAGAGTCCGCGCGGAACCACCTATCTCGCAACCGCTCCCGGTGATCTGGGCATGGCGCGGGCGTACGTCTCGGGCGACCTGGAGGCCACCGGCGTCCATCCCGGCGATCCGTACGACTTGCTCGCACTGATGGGTGACGAGCTCCACTTCCGTCGTCCCTCGGCCATGACACTGGCCTCGATCACCCGCTCCCTCGGCTGGGATGTGTTGCGGCCCATCGCTCCTCCACCCCAGGAGGCGATTCCGCGGTGGCGTCGTATCGCCGAAGGCTTGCGCCACTCCAAGACCCGGGACGCGGAAGCGATCCATCACCACTACGACGTGTCCAACGCGTTCTACGAGATGGTGCTCGGCCCGTCGATGACGTACACGTGCGCTGCGTTCGAGTCCGCCGACAGCACACTGGAAGCGGCGCAGGAGAACAAGTATCGGCTGGTATTCGACAAACTCGGCCTGAAGCCGGGCGATCGTCTGCTCGACATCGGCTGTGGCTGGGGTTCGATGGTGCGCTACGCGGCCCGCCGCGGCGTGAAGGTTATCGGCGTGACGCTCTCCCAGGAGCAGGCGTCGTGGGCGCAGAAGGCCATCGCCGAGGAAGGCCTGTCCGAGCTCGCCGAGGTGCGCTTCTCCGATTACCGCGACGTAGCCGAGACCAACTTCGATGCCATCTCGTCGATCGGGCTGACCGAGCACATCGGTGTGCACAACTACCCGTCGTACTTCTCGTTCATCCAGTCCAAGCTGCGCGACGGCGGCCGGCTGCTCAACCACTCGATCACCCGACCGGACAACCGCGCTCACGCCAAAGCGGGCAGCTTCATCGACCGCTACGTCTTTCCCGACGGGGAGCTCACCGGCTCCGGACGCATCATCACCGAGATCCAGGACGTCGGCCTCGAGGTCCGCCACGAGGAGAACCTGCGCGAGCACTACGCACTGACCCTCGCCGGATGGTGCCGGAACCTCGTCGACAACTGGGACGCATGCGTCGCCGAAGCCGGCGAAGGAACAGCCCGCGTGTGGGGTCTGTACATGGCCGGATCCCGTTTGGGATTCGAGCGCAATGTGGTTCAGCTACACCAGGTTCTGGCCGTCAAGCTCGGGCCGAAGGGTCAGGCGAACGTGCCGCTGCGGCCTTGGTGGAACGGCTGATCCAGCTCCTACCGACCCGTCCCGCGCAGGATCACTCGGGCAGTCTCGACGGGCTGATCCCAGTGCGGGAAGTGTCCGCATCTGTCGAACCAGTGCAGGGTGGCGTCGGGGAATCGCTCCAGCGCCACCTCGGCCTGGCTGGGAGTCGTCACCTTGTCCTGACGACCCCAGCCGATGAGCAGCGACCCCTGCAACGACCCCTTCGGTGCACCGAGCTGCTTCGGCCCGTGGATCAAGGCCTTGCGTGCGGCGTCCAGTGATGGCGAAGTCTTGGCCGAGAAGCCCTTCAGCTCCCGTTCGACCAATCCACTCGGCAGCTTCCACGGCGCAGCCGAGAACTGCGCCAACGCAGCCGTTCTCGTCACTGGGTTACCGGCCAGGAACGGCACCAGCGGCTGAACGTTCTTCATCAGCGCCAAGGACGCAGTGATCGTGGCTCCGAAGATCTTCACCTGACGGTCGTTCCAGAACCCGCCGGGATCGAGTGCCACCATCGACCCTCGGTGACCACGGCGGCCGAGCTCGACGACCATGCGTGCGCCCATCGAGCTGCCGACGAGATCGGCGTCGGACAGGCCCTCGTCGTCGAGGTACGTGCGCAGCGCATCGGTGAGCGACGCGATCGAGACCTCGGGCAGCGGCGGAGTCTGCCCGAATCCGGGCAAATCCAGGGCGATGACCTCTCGGTGCGCAGCGAGTGCGGGAACGATCGGATCCCAATTGCGGTGCGAGGATCCGAGCCCGTGCACGAGAACAAGCGGCTTACCGCGTCCGGTTCTGACGTTGTACATACCCCGCCATGTACCCCGAGCCCGTCGAACTACACCTTCGGGCTGTAGTGCGACGGGTCGGAGCGACGCGTGAGAGGCGGCAGATTACGAGCCGGCGTGTGCACCAGCGGTGATGTCGCCGGAATTCGGCCGAGAGCGCGATCCCACCCGGCCCGGCCACGCGGATGCAGCCGACGACGCGGCGGCACCAGCCCGAACGCCAGGTTCACCGCCCTACCGAACAGCACGAACCGCTGCTCGTCCCGCGCAGACCAGCGGTAGCCGAGGAGTTCGCGCACCGGCTCGTCGTAGAGCCCGACGGTGATCCACACGAACAACGCGGCCACCGGACGCCGCAGTACCGCCCAGACCCGATCCGGCAGCCAGGCTGCGTACGGCGGTGGTCCCAGCTTCGACAGGTCCAACACCCCGCGGGCTGCCATGTTGTCTTCCAACACGGTGCTGCACATGTGCCTCCAGTACTGCTGAAACTCGGGCCAGGTCGCGGGGACCGGACGCATGCTCATGCCGTAGAGGCGATACCACTGCACGTGCTCGTCGAACAGTTGCACTTTCTGTTCCTCGGTCAGACCGCCCATGAAGTGATCTGCCGTGAGCACCGTGCCCATGAAGAAGGTGGCGTGCGCCCAGTAGAACGTGTCGGGATCGAGGGCGTGGTACTTGCGGCCCTTGGCGTCGATTCCCTTGATGTTCGTGTGGTAGCCACGCACTTCGAGCGCGGTCTGCTCGGCGCGATCTCCGTCGAACACCACCCCGCCGATGGGATACAGCGACCGGTAGAGACGCTGCCAGCGCTCGTCGAAGAACGTCGAGTGCTGCTCCACCCCGGCTCCGAGGCCGGGGTGCATGTTCTGCATCGACCCTGCCCAGACGCCCTGCAGCATCCCCCGCCAGTCGCCGAAGTACTTCCAGGTGAGCGAATCGGGACCGAGCGGGACCGGACGATCACTCTGACTACGCATGTTGTCAGACTAGAGTTGACAACATGCGTAGTCAACAGTTGGAGGAGCGTAGATCCAAGCGGTACGACGCATTGCTCGCCGCAGGGGTCGAGCTTCTCGGCTCTCCGGACGGTCCGGCGGTCAACGTGCGCGCCGTCTGCCGAACCGCCGGGCTGACCGAGCGGTACTTCTACGAGAGCTTCACCGACCGGGACACCTTCGTCCGCGCGGTGTACGCGTGGGTCGGTTCGCGAGCGCAGACCGCTTTGCTCGATGCCGTCACCGCGGCGGACACCCCCGAGGACACCATCGCCGCGCCGGTCCGAGCGTTCGTCGAACTCATCATCGACGAACCGCGAACCGGACGGGTGCTGCTCATCGCGCCGTTGGCGGAACCGGCGCTGAGCCGACGCGGTCTGGATCTGCTCCCCGGTTTCGTCGAGTTGGTGCAGTCACAACTTCCCGACACCGAAGACCGACAGCTGATCGCCGTCGGAACCGTCGGGGCACTGACCGCCCTGTTCATCGGCTACCTCGACGGCACCGTGACCGTCACCCGCGAAGCCCTCGTGGCGCACTGCATTCGGCTGATTTCCGACGCCTCCGTGCGAGGATGACACCACCTCTAACCGAAGGAGTTTTCATGTCCGATCTCGATCAGTCGTTCGCCGATGCGCAGGTAGACGTCAAGAAGCTCACGTCCAAGCCGAGCAACGACGATCTGCTGAGCCTGTACTCGCTCTACAAGCAGGGTTCGATCGGTGATGCCTCGGGTAAGCGGCCCGGGCGACTGGACATGGTGAACCGCGCGAAGTTCGATGCCTGGGCGAAGCTCGAAGGTACGAGCCAGGATTCGGCGAAGCAGCAGTACGTGGATCTGGTGACCAAGCTCCTCGCCGGCTGAGCCTACGGCTATGGTCGAGTGCGGGGGTAACGCAACGAAGGGACCCGCATGAGACGCACCGACAGCGACGTCGACGAGGCCGAGCTCGACATCGAGAAGCCGAAGACCCACGCGGCGGGCCCCGTCGCCGTCGCGGTGTCGATGAAGCGAGCACTGGGGCACATGGGCCCGAAGCGCACTGCGCAGACGCTGCTCAAGCTCAACCAGGCCGAGGGTTTCGACTGCATGAGCTGCGCGTGGCCCGATCCCGATCCGGGCCACCGGCACGCGGCGGAATTCTGCGAGAACGGTGCGAAGGCCGTTGCGGAGGAAGCAACGACGACGCGGGCGACCCCGGAGTTCTTCGCGCAGCACAGCATTGCCGAGCTGGACGCCCACACCGAGCACTGGCTCGGCCAGCAGGGCCGGATCACGCACCCGATGATCAAGCTGCCCGGCGGCAGCCATTACGAGCCCATCGAATGGGACGACGCTTTCCGTCTGATCGGTGACGAGCTGAAGAGCCTGGCCAGTCCGGACGAGGCCATCTTCTACACCTCGGGTCGCGCGTCCAACGAGTCCGCGTTCACCTACCAGTTGTTCGCGCGGTCGTTCGGCACCAACAACATGCCCGACTGCTCCAACATGTGTCACGAGTCGACGTCCATCGCTCTGCAGGAATCCATCGGCATCGGCAAGGCCAGCGTCACGCTCGACGACGTTCACACTGCCGAACTGATCATCCTGGCCGGCCAGAATCCCGGCACCAATCACCCCCGTATGCTCTCGGCGCTCGAGATGGCGAAGCAGAACGGCGCAAAGATTCTGTCCATCAACCCTCTTCGCGAAGCGGGTCTGCTGAATTTCAAGAACCCACAGACCCCGCGCGGCATGGTGGGACCGGGAACGGACCTGTCGGATCTGCACCTGCCGATCAAGCTCAACGGCGATCTCGCTCTGTTCCAGGCCATCGGCTCGCTGCTGGTGAAATGGGACGCACTCGATCACGAGTTCCTCGACAGCTACACCATCGGCTTCGACGCGTGGAAGGCACACGTCGCCGAGGTCGACTGGGATCTCGTCACCGAGGTCACCGGATTGTCGGTAGCGCAGATCACCGAGGCCGCCGAGATGCTGCGCGACTCCAAAGCCACCGTCTTCTGCTGGGCCATGGGCCTGACGCAGCACCGCAACGCCGTCGCGACCATCAAGGAAGTCACCAATCTCGCGTTCGCGCAAGGCAACATCGGGAAGGCAGGTGCCGGGTTGTTGCCGGTGCGCGGCCACTCGAACGTGCAGGGCGACCGAACGATGGGCATCTGGGAGCGCCCACCGGTGGCCTTCCTCGACGCGATGGCTGCAGAATTCGACTTCGAGCCACCGCGTGAGAACGGCTTGGACACCGTCGATTCCATCCGTGCCATGCGCGACGGCAAGGCACATTTCTTCCTCGGACTCGGCGGCAACTTCGTCCAGGCGACGCCGGACAGTGACGTGACGTTCCAGGCGCTGCGCAAGATGCGGATGACGGTGCAGATCTCCACCAAGATCAACCGATCCCATATCGTCTGCGGTGAGACCGCCTTGATTCTGCCGACCTTGGGGCGCACCGAGAAGGACGTGCAAGCCAGTGGCGAGCAGTGGATTTCGGTCGAGGACTCCACCTGCTCGGTGCATTCCTCGCGTGGTCCACTGAAGCCGGCCAGCCCCTACCTGCGCTCGGAGGTCGCGATCGTCAGCGGTATCGCCGAGGCGACGCTGGGCACCCGATACGGTCTCGACTGGCAGAGTTTCCGCGACGACTACCGCAACATTCGCAAGCACATCTCTCGTGTCGTCGCCGGTTGCGAAGGCTACGAGGTCAATGTTCGACGTCCCGGCGGCTTCGTGCTTCCGCACCCGCCGCGCGACAGTCGGACGTTCGAAACCAAGAGTGGCCGAGGCGAGTTCGCGGTGTCACCCATCGACGTGCTGCAGGTTCCGCCGGGCCATCTGATCCTTCAGACGCTGCGCAGCCACGATCAGTTCAACACCACGATCTACGGCCTCAGCGATCGGTACCGCGGCATCGAGAACGGCCGACGCGTCATCTTCGTGCACCGAGAAGACATCTCCACGCTCGGCTTCCGCGACGGCGACATGGTCGATCTCGTCACCAAGTGGGACGACGACGACGTGGAACGGTGTGCGCCGTCGTTCCGCATCGTCCAGTACGACACCCCCCGCGGGTCGGCTGCTGCATACTACCCCGAGACCAATCCGCTGATTCCATTGGATTCGACTGCGCTGCAGAGTAATTGCCCCACCTCGAAGTCGGTGATCATTTCGATGGTTCCGGCAGGGACGGGCATGCAGGGCACGGTGAACGGTCATCAGGACAACGAGGGTTCGGACGAGGGGCACAAGTCGCACCCTCAGCCGCACCACTTGAGCTGAACGGTAATTCCGGAAGTGAGTCGTTCTAGCGGACGTCCCACTTCCGGAACTGGCGTCGCATCACGTCGGCGGCCGCCTCGACGTCGCGCCGCCCGAAGGCCTCGATCAAATGCTCGTGGCTGCGCACCGCGTCGTCACCCCAGCGCGCGTCGGTCGCGTACAACCGCGGTGTGTACTTGACTGCGCCGAGCAGGAACCATGCCAGTTTCATGCCCCCGGCAATCTTGTTGACCAGGCGATGGAACTCGAATTCGTAGTACTCGACCGATTCGGTGTCGGCGCGGGCCACGGCATCGCGTAGACCTTCGTTCAGAGTGGTCATCTGTTTCAGATGTTCGTCGTCGACCACGCCTGCCGCACGACCGGCGAGTGTGCCCGCGATGATGCCCTGCAGCCAGAAGATGTCGTCCACGTCCTGCGGCGACAATTCGTTCACGCGGTAGCCGCGATGAGGTACCTGCTCGACCAGTCCCTCGCCGCGCAATGCGACGAGCGCCTCGCGCACCGGGGTGGCACTGACGCCCAAAGCCACTGCGGTCTCGTCGATCCGTACGAAGGAGCCGGGTTGCAGTGCACCGGTGACTATCTGTTGGCGGATGCTCCCGGCGACGTCCTCGGACAGCTGTGGCCGACGCGGAATCGGGCGCGTGGAAGACGCAGTTCGGGTGAGATCGATGCTCATTGATCTGCTCCTGCATTGCTCCCACACAGCGGGGCTACGGGGGTTGTAGCAACCGAAGGTGACGCATAGTGTGTCCTGGACAACATTGAATCACATCAAATATATGTGATGCGATCCGCTGGAGGATAGAGCCCATGACGGACCAGATCGAACAAACTACCGAGAGCAGCTTCGAAAGCCTCGACCCCAGAACAGGTGTCGCGCTCGCTACGTATCCGATCGCGGGCACCTCCGACGTCGACGCTGCCGTCGAACGCGCCCGGTCGGCCGCCAGATGGTGGGACATACAAGGCTTCGTCGGGCGCAAGCGGTGGTTGCTCGAATTCAAATCTGCCATTGCGCGTGACGCCGCGAGCCTCGCCGCCGTCATCGCCGCCGAAACCGGCAAGCCGGACGAGGACTCCCTGCTCGAGGTGATGTTGGGCGTCGAACATCTCGATTGGTCGGCCCGCAATGCCGAGAAGATTCTTCGGCAGCGCAAGGTCGGATCGGGTCTGCTCGCCGTCAATCAGAAGGCCTACGTCGGATACCGCCCGTTCGGCGTCGTCGGAGTCATCGGGCCGTGGAACTATCCGCTGTACACCCCGATGGGCTCGATCGCCTACGCCCTGGCCGCCGGCAACACCGTCGTGTTCAAGCCCAGCGAGCTCACCCCTGGCGTCGGCGTCTGGTTGGCCGAGAAGTGGCAGTCGCTCGCCGCTCCTCACCCGGTGTTCCAGACGATCACCGGCGACGGTTCCACCGGTACCGCCCTGGTCGAATCCGGCGTGGACAAGATCGCGTTCACCGGCTCCACGGCCACGGCCAAGAAGGTCATGGCCACGTGCGCGAAGTCGTTGACGCCACTGGTCGCCGAGTGCGGTGGCAAGGACGCGATGCTCGTCGACGCGGACGCGGACATCGCTGCCGCAGTGGAATTCGCGACGTTCGGGGCGATGGGCAATGCCGGCCAGACCTGTGCCGGTGTCGAACGTATCTACGTCGCGGCTCCGGTGTACGACCGGTTCGTCACCGAATTCACCACCGCCGTACGGGCACTGAAGCCCGGAGGAACCAAGACCTCGTCCTACGGCCCCATGACGCTGGGCAAGCAGAGCGACATCGTGCGCGGCCAGATCGAGGACGCCTTGGCCAAGGGCGGCAAAGCTGTTGTCGGCGGTCTCGATTCACTGCACGGGCCGTACGTCGACCCGGTTGTTCTCACCGACGTGCCCGAGGACTCGACTGCGATCACCGAAGAGACGTTCGGCCCCACGGTCGTGGTCAACAAGGTGCGCGATCTGGACGAGGGCATCGAGCGAGCCAACGCCTCCAAGTACGGACTCGGCGCATCGGTGTTCACCAAGGACGGAGCAGTGGGTCGACGCGCCGCCGAGAAGCTCGATTGCGGTGTGGTGACAGTCAATTCGGTCCTCGGATTCGCCGGCGTTCCGGCGCTGCCGTTCGGCGGTACAGGCGACTCGGGATTCGGCCGAATCCACGGGGCCGACGGCCTTCGTGAGTTCAGCACCGTCAAGTCGATGACGGTGCAGAGCTTTGCAGCTCCGGTGAACCTGCTGACGATGAAGCGCAAGGCACGAAACATGAAGCTCTCGGTTCTGGCACTGAAGCTTCGGCACGGACGGGGCTGAGCATGGACATCACGCCGAAGAAGGGGCGCTTCGGCTGGCTGCGGCGCATCGAGGAACTCGACCCGGTGCGGGATTGCCATACGATCCACCGCATCACCGCCGGCTACGAGTTCCCATGGGATTACCAGCGCGCGCTCGAGTTCGCGTTGTTCCGCACGTACTGCGTGCCGACCATCTCGGCGCTGCTCGCCCGCACGGGCGAATTCGAGAACCGCCCGCAGAAGCGCTACGACGACACCTCGCTGCTGATGGCCGAATTGCTCGAGCACGGCTACGACTCCGAGCGAGGACGTGAATCGCTTCGGATGGTCAACCGAATGCACGGTCAGTTCGACATCTCGAACGACGACATGCTCTACGTGTTGACGACGTTCATCTACGAGCCGATCGAGTGGATCGACACCTACGGATGGCGTCGCCTGCATCCGAAGGAACGACTGGCAACGTTCCACTTCTACTGCGAAGTGGGAAAGCGCATGGGCATCAAAAACATTCCTGAGTCGTACACCGAATTCGCGCAGTTCAAGCTCGACTACGAGGAGCGCACGTTCAGGTTCACCGAAGACAATCGACGCATCGGCACGTACACCCTCGATCTGTACTGCTCCTGGTACCCCGCTGCGCTGACCCCCGCAGTGAAGCAGGCAGTGTTCGCACTGTTGGACGACCGGATGGCCGGTGCCTTCGGCTTTCCCGCAGGCTCACCGACGGTCGAGCGGGCCGCCGTGCAGGCCCTGCGCGCCCGAGCCCGCGTGGAGCGGTTCCTACCCAAGCGAACGCAATCGCGAGCCACCGCCGACGCGTCGAACAAGACCTACCCCGGCTATCCCGTCGGCTATCAGCCGAGCGATCTGGGCACCCTCGCCTCACCGCGAATTCGCAGTTGTGGTGCAAAAACACCGGAAGTCTCGGTGTAACTGCGAACTCGACGAGTCAGAGTCCGTCCACCCACCTGCCGAACGCATCGCGAAACTCCGACGAGAGCGGCAGCGGCGCGAGAGCGATGTTCGGATCCGCTGGCAGCGGCCCGAGCTCGCCCAACATGTGCGAGCTGTTGGCGAAGTGCGCGAAGTCGAGGTCGGTGTGCCCCAGGGCCACTCGCACGTTCTCGACCTGTCCGCAGGAGACGTTGAGGTCCTTGTCCGAGCAGGTCAGGAACGAGGAGTACGTATCCGGCAGTGCGGCAGCCAGATTCGCGGGGTCCGTGGCATCGGCTTCGCGCAGGAAGGTGGCGCTCTGCCGCAGTCCCAGACCGTCGACGATCGGGTCGGGCTCGGCGGACAACGCCCGCCCCGCGCGGATATCGGCGACGGCCTGGGCGAAGCGATCCCGGGACGTAGCCGCCTGCGCCTCGGTGAACTGGCCCGTTGCCACGGCTTCGCCGATATTACGATCGACCTGCGCGGTCAGCAGGTCGAGGTATCGGATCGACAATGGCTCGAGCAGGCCGATATGGGCGAACGCCGCACTGTCGGCATCGGCCAGACGCAGTGCCGTGAGCGCGCCCTCGCTGTGCCCGATCACCGTCGTGCGATCCGCCCCGACACCGGTCCGCTGTTGCAGGAATGCCAGTGCGTCCGCAGCATTGTCGACCTGCGCGTCGAAGCCGGGAGGGTTGTTCGGATCCGCACCGGCCAGTCCGGTACGACCGCTACCGAGCTTGTCGAATCGCAGGCTCGCAATGCCGCGCCTGGACAGCTCGTCGGCAACGTACGCGGTCGTGTTCAGGTGCAGATCACCGGAGTTTCCGTTGCGATCGGTCGGCCCACTGCCCGGCAGCACCAAAGCGACACCGCGGGTTTCGCCGACGGGCATACGAAGGCTCCCGTACAGGGTGATGCCGCCGGACTCGAAGCTCACTTCGGAGTCGAGCGCATCGTCCGGCGACCACGGAACATTGATCGGAGCAGCGGCTGCGGTACCCGCGCCGACGAGAAGGAGCATCGACGCGGCCAGTGCGGCCAGCAGTTTTCCTGTACGCAGCATGCAGCCAGAGTAACAATCCGACCGCCCGTTCGGGTACTGCTCGCTACCGATGCACGACCGACGAACACTGTAAGCTGCATCACATTTCACCGCTATCGACAGGCCCAGAGGAGCAGTCCATGAGCGAACGGTCCGGCGTTGCCGAGTACATCGAGCAACCCCATCTCGCACGCCGGAACAATTGGAACAATCAGGTTCGACGACACGCCCTGATGCAGCCTGCGGCCGTGGCGCTTCGGTTCCAAGGGCGATCGATCAGCTGGCGCGAACTCGACGACAGAGTGTCGCGGTTCGCCGGCGCACTCGCCGGTCTCGGCGTCGGATTCGGTGATCGCGTGCTCATTCTCATGCTCAATCGACCGGAGTATCTCGAGGCGGTGCTGGCGATCAACGCACTCGGCGCACTGGCCGTGCCGGTGAATTTCCGTATGACTGCACCGGAGGTGGCGTTCCTCGCGCAGAACAGCGGGTCCACCGTAGTGATCACCGACGAGACCCTTGCACCTCTGGCCGAAGCAGTGGTCGCACAGAGTGATTCACTGAACGCCGCCGTCACCGTCGGGGAGTCGTACGAGACCATGCTCTCGGGCAGCGAGCCTGCGCACATCGTCGACGTCCCCGACGACGCTCCGGCACTGATCATGTACACCTCGGGTACCACCGGCAGGCCGAAGGGTGCGGTGCTGACCCACGCCAACATGCAGGCACAGGCGCTCACCTGCATTCGGGCACTGCAGATGAACGCCACCGACGAGGTCGGCTTCTGCGCGTCGCCGATGTTCCATATCGCCGCACTGGGCAGCCTCGCCCCCAGTCTGCTGCTCGGCATTCCGACCGTCGTCCACCCGGTGGGCGCTTTCGATCCGGGAACGCTGCTGGACGTCCTTGCGGCCGAAGGGGTCACCAACCTGTTCCTCGTCCCGGTGCAATGGCAGGCCATGTGCGCCGAGCAGGCGCGTAGTCCCAGAACGCTTGCGCTGCGGGTTGTTTCCTGGGGCGCCGCACCGGCGTCCGACACAGTCCTGCGAGCGATGTCGGAGACCTTTCCCGATGCGCTGAACGTGGCGGTGTTCGGACAGACCGAGATGTCGCCCATCACCTGCGTGCTCGACGGAGTCGACGCCCTGCGCAAGATCGGCTCGGTCGGCCGCGTGATCCCGACCGTGTCGGCGCGCATCGTCGACGACGAGATGAACGACGTGGCTCCAGGCGAGATCGGCCAGATCGTCTATCGGGGACCGACAACGATGCGTGAATACTGGGAGAACCCGGACGCGACGGCCGATGCCTTTCACGGCGGATGGTTTCATTCCGGCGACCTCGTGCGTCAGGACGAGGAGGGCTTCGTGTTCGTCGTCGACCGCAAGAAAGACATGATCATCTCCGGCGGCGAGAACATCTACTGCGCCGAGGTCGAGAACGTCCTGTTCGCTCACCCCAGGATCCGCGAAGCCGCGGTGATCGGCCGGCCCGACGAGCGTTGGGGCGAGGTACCCGTTGCGGTGGTCGCTCTGCACGATTCCGAGGGTGCGCCCGATCTCGTGCTCGACGAATTGATCGTGTGGCTCGGCGACCATCTGGCGCGGTTCAAACACCCCAAGGAACTGGTCGTCGTCGACGCGCTCCCACGCAACGCGAGCGGCAAGGTTCTCAAGGTCGCCCTCAGGAAGTCTTACGCTCCGGCAACAGTCTGACGACCCCCATACGAGGCGTCGAACACCCGCCGTTGCGGGGTCCCGACGGGCCGATGTGCTGGTCGGGGCACACCACGAATCGGATAGGACGTAGCCTGGCTGGGAAGGTTCGGTGGTTCGACCGTGAATGACACCCGTGTTGTTCGGTTAGATTGGAAGAGCCACCAGGCACGATGCAAGAGGGTCGAGACCTGTCAACGAGCGACGGGTCACCACAATCGAGGAGAACAGGCCATGGCTTTACCAGTACTGACACCGGAACAGCGCACCGCGGCGCTGGCCAAGGCGGCCGAGGCACGCACTGCGCGGTCGAAGCTGCTCGCATCCGTCAAGTCCGGCGAACTCAGCGTCGCTGACGTTCTCGCCAAGGCGGAGAACGACGAGATCGTCAAGAAGACCAAGGTGTCCGCCCTGATCAAGGCCCTGCCGGGTGTTGGATCCGTGCGCGCCGCACAGCTGCTCGAGCAGCTGTCCATCGCCGATACCCGCCGTATCGGTGGCCTCGGTGCCAACCAGCGCGAAGCACTGCTGGCTGCCGTCGCATCCTGATTCGCAACTTGCGATAACGCGCTACCCGCAGGGCTAGCATTTCGACCATGAACGTCGAAGTGACCCTGCTGCCGGGAATCGGGGTGCGGAAAGATTTCGCCCTCGCTTCCGGGCGTCGCATAGGCGTCATCACCCGCAAGGACGGCGCGAACGAGTTGATCGTCTCGCGCAAGGACGACCCCGATGCGACGCAGGCATCGATCACGCTGAGCAATGAGGAAGCGGCGGCCCTGGGCAATCTGCTCGGGTCGCCGCAACTCATCGCTCAGCTCGGGGAAGAGCATCGTGACCTCCCCGGAATCAACACTCGCCAACTTCCCATTCGCGCGAATTCGCGGTTCGTCAGCCGCACACTCGGTGACACCGCGATGCGCACCAAAACCGGGGTGTCGGTCGTTGCTGTCATGCGCGCCGGCCAGGTACAGCCCTCCCCCACCCCCGACTTCACACTGGCCGCCGGTGACCTGCTGGTCGCCGTCGGTACCGCGGACGGACTGGACGCAGCAGCCAAGTTACTCGGCAATGCCTGAGATCAGTCGGGGCTGAGCAGTGGCCGAGAGCGCCCTTGCCCTCACCGAGCTGGGCGCAGTGTTCTTCGTTCTCGGACTTCTCGCCCGTCTCGCGGGACGTATCGGTGTCTCCCCCATCCCCTTCTATCTGCTCGGCGGTCTCGCATTCGGCAACGGCGGCATCATCGACCTCGGCGGCATCGGCGAGTTCAGTGAGATCGCCAGCGAAATCGGCGTCATCCTGTTGCTGCTTCTGCTCGGACTCGAATACACCGCCGCCGAACTCGTCACCGGACTCCGCCGATCCTGGATGGCTGGACTGGTGGACATCGCACTGAACTTCGCGCCGGGTGCAGTGGCCGCGCTGCTCCTCGGCTGGGGCGGGGTCGGAGCGCTCGTGCTGGGCGGCGTCACCTACATCTCGTCGTCGGGCATCATCGCGAAAGTGCTCACCGATCTGGGCCGACTCGGAAACCGCGAAACGCCGGTCGTGCTGTCGATCCTGGTGTTCGAGGACCTGGCGATGGCCATCTACCTGCCGATCCTCACCGCGGTACTGAGCGGAGTGAGTTTCCTCGGCGGTCTGGAAGCCCTCGGAATCTCACTGTTGGTCATCACCTTCGTGCTCGTGGTCGCGCTGCGCTACGGCAGGTTCGTCTCCGCCATCGTCGACAGCCCCGACCGCGAGGTGGTCCTGCTCAAAGTCCTCGGATCGGCATTGCTGGTAGCAGGCGTCGCGTCGGAACTGCAGGTCTCCGCGGCTGTCGGTGCGTTCCTGCTGGGAATCGCGATTTCCGGATCGACGGCCGACAACGCCACCCGCATTCTCGAACCGCTCCGCGACCTGTTCGCGGCGATGTTCTTCGTGGTGTTCGGGCTCGGTACCGACCCCGCAACCATCCCACCGGTGCTCGGCTGGGCCGTCGTGCTCGCGGTCACGACGACAGCCACCAAGGTCGCTACCGGCTGGTGGGCGGCGGGGCGTCAGGGAATCGGGAGACCGGGCCGACTACGCGCCGGTGCGGCTTTGGTGGCGCGCGGAGAGTTCTCCATCGTCATCGCCGGATTGGCCGTCGCCGCAGGCGCGGTCGAAGGCGAACTGGCAGCCCTGGCGACGGCATACGTGCTGCTGATGGCCATTCTGGGACCGATCGCCGCCCGCATCGTCGAACCGGTCGCGCGGGTAGTACTACGCACCAAGCCCGCGGTGTGATTGGCTTTTCGACATGGCAGAGAAGCGGACGGCTCTGAGGCGACGGCCGCAGTTGTCCGAGGAAGTCGCAAGCCACGTCCGGCATCGCGTGATGTCCGGTGAAGTGAGCCCGGGCGACTTCATCCGACTCGACGAAACCGCCGCCGAACTCGGGGTCAGCGTCACCCCGGTCCGCGAGGCCCTGCTGACCTTGCGAGGTGAGGGCATCGTCGAGCTCGTCCCACACCGCGGGTACAAGGTGTCACCGCTGACGCCGAACGACATCGTCGACATCTTCTGGTTGCAGGGACGGATCGCCGTCGAATTGGTGCGGCGCGCCGCACCCAAAATCACCGAGACCGAGCTGGATCAGCTCGCTGAACTCACCGCAGCGCTGTCGACTGCCGTCGAGAACGGCCGGGTCGAGGACGTCGAGAACATCGAATTCGAGTTCCATCGTGTGCTGAACCGTCTGGCCGACTCGTCCAAGCTGGCGTGGTTCCTCAACAACGCCACCCGATACACCCCCACCCGCCTGTACGCGACCGACCGCGAGTGGGGACGAGCAGCAGTGCGCAACCACGAGGAGCTCATCGAGGCACTGGTTCGAAACGACATCGACGCCGCCTGCGAATTGATGAAGCAACAATTCACAGACGGCGCCGAGAGGTTGATCGCGCACCGCGGGTGAGCGCTACGCGCAGGTGAGCGGAACCTCGTAGTGGGCTACGAGTTTCCGCTCACATGGGTCAGCGCAGCGACGCGGGAACCTGGAAGCGATCGCCGTACTTCTTCGCCAATTCGTCTGCACGAGTGACGAATCCGGCCTGACCACCCGGGTAGCCGACGACGTACTGGTGCACGCCGCCTGTCCAGGCCGGGAAGCCGATGCCGAAGATCGAGCCGATGTTGGCGTCGGCGGTGGTGTTCAGCACACCCTCGTCGAAGCACTTCTGCGTCTCGATGGCCTCGATGAACAGCATGCGTTCCTTGAGGTCCTCGAACGGAATGTCCGCCGAACCCGACTTGAACGCATCACGCAGTCCGGGCCACAGGCCGGCGCGCTTGCCATCCTCGTACTCGTAGAAGCCCGCGCCCTTGGCCTTCGACGGACGCTCGAACTCGTCGACCATCTTGTCGATGACCTCGCCGGCCGGGTCCTCGGGCGGAGTTCCACCGGCAGCCTTGATGGCGTCGTAGGTTTCCTTGCGGATCTTCTGCATCAGGTTGAGCGTGAGTTCGTCCGAAAGCTGCAGTGGCGCAGCCGGGTAACCGGCCTGCAGACCTGCCTGCTCGATGGTCGACGGCTCGACGCCCTCGCCCAGCATCGCGATGGCCTCGTTGATGAACGTGCCGATCACGCGAGAGGTGAAGAAGCCACGACTGTCGTTGACGACGATCGGGGTCTTCTTGATGATCTGCACCAGGTCGAATGCCTTGGCCAAGGCCGCATCCGACGTCTTCTCACCGCGGATGATCTCCACCAGCGGCATCTTGTCGACGGGTGAGAAGAAGTGGATTCCGATAAAGTCTTCCTGACGCTTGATGCCCTGGGCCAAGCTCGTGATGGGCAGCGTCGAGGTGTTGGAACCGAGCAGCGCCGTCGGATCGACGAGGTCCTCGATTTCCTGGAACACCTTCTGCTTCAACTCTTCCGACTCGAAGACGGCCTCGATGACGAGGTCAGCGCCTTCGACGTCCTTGGCATCGGCCGTCGGGTGGATACGCGCGAGCAGAGCGTCGGACTTCTCCTGCGTGGTCTTGCCACGAGAGAGCGCCTTGGCCTCGATGGCCTCCGAGTACGCCTTACCCTTCTGCGCCGACTCGATGGCAACGTCCTTGAGCACCACGTCGATTCCAGCCTTGGCACACACGTACGCGATGCCCGCGCCCATCATGCCCGCGCCGAGAACCGCGACCTTGGTGAAGGTGGTCTTCTCGATGCCGTCGGGACGGGACTTGCCGGCGTTGATCGCCTGCAGATCGAAGAAGAACGCCTGAATCATGTTCTTGGACACCAGACCGGTGACCAACTCGGTGAAGTAACGCGACTCGATGGTGCACGCGTTGTCGAAATCGACCTGCGCACCTTCGACGGCGGCGGCCAGAATCGCGCGCGGAGCCGGCATCGGTGCACCCTTGATCTGCTTGCGCAGGTTGGACGGGAATGCAGGCAGGATCTGCGCGAGCTTCGGGTTCGACGGCGTACCGCCGGGGATCTTGTAGCCCTTGACGTCCCACGGTGCGACGCCGCCCTCCGGGTTGGCCTTGATCCAGGCCTTGGCGGTGGGTACCAATTCGTCGACGCTGCCGACCAATTCGTGAATCAGACCGATCTCGAGAGCCTTCGCCGGGCGGAACCGGGTGCCCTGGGCGAGGACGGTCATGAAGCCGGTCTGGATACCGAGAAGTCGCGTGATGCGGGCAACGCCACCGCCACCGGGCAGCAGTCCCAGCGAGACCTCGGGCAGACCGATCTGGACACCGGGAACATCGGCCGCGATGCGGTGATGCGTCGCGAGGGCGATCTCGAGTCCGCCGCCGAGTGCAGCGCCGTTGATGGCGGACACAACCGGCTTGCCGAGCTTTTCGATGCGACGCAGCTGCCCCTTGACTTCCTGGACCTCGTCGAACACCTGCTGGGCGTCCTCCGGCTTCGCTGCGATGAGCGTGTGCAGATCGCCGCCGGCGAAGAACGTCTTCTTGGCGGAGGTGATCACGACGCCGGTAATGGAGTCCACCTCGGCCTCGAGGCGGTCGACGGTGGCACCCATCGAGCCCTTGTACAGCTGGTTCATCGTGTTGGCGCCCTGGTTGGGGTCGTCCATCGTCAGGACGACAATGCCGTCGGCGTCCTGGTCCCACTGAATCATGTTGTCAGACATCGTAATACCTCAGACTCGCTCGATGATGGTGGCGACGCCCATGCCGCCGCCGATGCACAGGGTGATCAACGCGTATCGGCCGCCGCGACGCTCGAGCTCGTCGAGCACGGTGCCGGTGATCATGGCTCCGGTTGCACCGAGCGGGTGACCCATGGCGATGGCACCGCCGTTGACGTTCAGCTTCTCGTTCGGGATCTTCAGATCCTTCTGGAAACGCAGCACCACGGAGGCGAACGCCTCGTTGAGCTCGAAGAGATCGATGTCGTCGACCGTCAGGCCCGCGGTTGCGAGAACCTTCTTCGACGCCGGGGTCGGCCCGGTCAGCATGATGGTCGTATCGGCACCACTGGTCGCGGTCGCAACGATGCGGGCCCGCGGAACCAGGTTCAGGTCCTTACCGGCCTGCTCGCTACCGACGAGGACGAGAGCCGCGCCGTCGACGATGCCGGAGCTGTTGCCGCCGGTGTGGACGTGCTCGATCTTCTCGATCCAGTGGTACTTCTGCAGCGCGACGTCGTCGAACCCGCCCATGGCCGCGATACCCGTGAAGGCCGGGTTCAGCTTGCCGAGCGATTCCACGGTGCTGCCCGGACGCATGTGCTCGTCCTGATCGAGGATCAGCAGGCCGTTCTGGTCGGTGACCGGAACGACGGATTTCGCGAAGTAACCACCCGACCATGCTGCAGCGGCACGTTCCTGGGACTGCACGGCGTACGCGTCGACGTCCTCGCGGGTGAAGCCCTCGATGGTGGCGATGAGATCGGCACCGATGCCCTGCGGGGCGAAGTAGGTGTCGTAGTTGGTGACGGGGTCCATGGCCCACGCGCCACCGTCACTGCCCATCGGCACGCGCGACATCGACTCGACGCCGCCGGCGATGACCAGTTCGTCCCAGCCCGAACGCACCTTCTGCGCGGCCAGGTTGACCGCTTCGAGGCCGGACGCGCAGAAGCGGTTGAGCTGAAAGCCGCCGACGGTGTCGGGCATCTTCGCAGCGAGCACAGCCGTACGAGCGATGTCGGCACCCTGATCTCCGACGGGTGAGACCACTCCGAGAATGAGGTCGGAGATCCGGTTCTCGTCCATGTCCGGGAAACGTCGACGAAGCTCGTCGATCAGGCCGGTCACCAGGGAAATGGGCTTCACCGAATGCAGGGAGCCGTTCTTTCCCTTACCTCGGGGAGTCCTGATGGCCTCGTAAATGAATGCCTCTGTAGTCACAGCGCGCAGTTCCTTCCAGATACTCGATCTTCTCGCGGTCGCCGTCGCGGCCGACCGCATCGGTGCGAGGCCATGGCAGACCTCAGCTCATGCCACAGTAGGGCCGCGAGAAGACCCGGCGTAAGGACCGAAACGAGCGTTGTAGATGACCCGACGCTCCGGTTCAGGTTTGAACGACCTGTGCGTGGGACACTCCGAAAGATCAGATTTACCGAGCGTGGAAGAAGACCGACCATGGAAACCGACAACGAATTGACCGTGGGTTCGCGCGTCAAGGTACACATTCGCACCCCCGGCACCGACGAGAACGCCGGCCAGGAAGCCTACGAATCGGGCGCGATCGTCGAGGATTTCGGCGTTCAGGCAGCCGACACCACATCGCGCGAGTGGGCCGTGGCCAGGCGCTGGGCCGTGGCATTGGACAGCGGGCGACTCGTGTTCGCCGACAACGAGGATCTCACCGTCGGCTGAATCAGCCGTCTGTCAGGTCTCCTTGAGCGGTACCGCTCCCAATTCACTGACCAACAGCTCCATCGCCACCGTTTCCGGGTCGCGGCGAACCGTCGGATCCGCAGGCTCGGCCGCAGCCTTGAGCAGCTCTTCCTCGTCCTCCGGCGTCTCCGGTGGCGGTGGGCCTACCGGCTCCGGCTCGTCGGGATAATCCGGTGCCTCGGGCATCGGTATGTCGGCGTCGCCGGTCGATCCGTCGCCCGCTGATCCGAAACCGTCCGACGTGGGACGGGAAGCCCCTGCCTGGCTCGGCCTCGAGAACTTCGGCAGCGACGCGGGTTTCGCTGCCGGTTCATCTTTTTTTGCTGATGCCGCTTCCGGTGGGGCCGCCGCCCCGACCAGACACACCACCGACCACTCCACCCCGAACACATCACGCAGAGCGTCGCGAATGACGTCGGCGTTGCGAGGTTCCTCCAGCCGTTTGGCCAGCGGTGCCGAATCGTGGCCGAGCGTGATGGTGCCGTTCTCGACGGTGCGCACCGAAGCGCCGGAGAGCATGACCTCGACGGTCCTGCTCCGGTCTCGCACCTTGGTGCGTACCTCGGACCACACCGCGCGCACCGCAGCCGCGTCGGGTTCGTTCGATGCAGCAGCAGGAGCCGCCGCAGGTTCCGGTTCCGGCTCGAATACAGGTTCCGGTTCGGGGCCGTAGTCGTCCTCCGGTTCCGGGGGAAAGTCCTCGTGTGACACGGAGGCAGCTGGGCTCCCGGTCTGCTGCGCTTCAACGGAATCCGACGGAGTCGAATCGGGGTCGGGTGCTGCTGTCGGCTCTGGTTCCGCGACGGGCTCCGGTTCCGCGACGGGCTCCGGTTCCGCGACGGGCTCCGGTTCCGCGACGGGCTCGGGGGTCGGAGACGGCTCGGGCGTCGTGACAGGTTCCGGAGTCGGAGCGGCGGGCACCGGTTCCACAACCGGCTCGGGTGCCACAACAGGGGTGGGAGCGGCCGGAGCTGGTGGTGTCGGTACCGGCGCGGGTGTCGCTTCGGCAGCCGGGGGCCGTTGGGACGGTCGCTGGAACTTGCTCGGCGGGGCTGAACTGGGCGGGGTGACACTCGATGGTGCCGAGCTCGACTGCGCCGAATCGAACGCGGACGGCTGCTCGGCGGCGTGCACCTGCGGTCGCGTCGGATCGGCCGCTGCTTGCGCGACGGCTGCCTGCTCCCCCGCCGGCAGGGTGACATCGAGTCGACGTTCCACACGCTCGAGTCGTTGCAGCACAGCCGATTCCGCATCGGAGGCCGAGGGCAACAGCATCCGAGCACACATCACTTCGAGTAGCAGACGCGGCGCAGTGGCACCGCGCATCTCACCGAGGCCCGAGTGCACGATTTCGGCATAGCGGGTCAGCGTCGCCGAACCGAGCAGATCCGCCTCGTCACGGAGTCGTTCGAGGACGTCGCCCGGCACGTCGACCAGCCCGCGCTCACCGGCGTCGGGCACGGCCTTCATCAGGATCAGATCTCGCAGCCGATCGAGGAGATCGACGGCGAAGCGGCGCGGGTCGTGGCCCGCGTCCATCACCTTGTCGACGGTGCCGAACAGTGCGCCGCCGTCGCCCGCAGCCAATGCGTCGACGGCCTCGTCGATGAGTGCGACGTCGGTGACGCCGAGCAGCGACAGAGCCCGTGGGTACGTGACGCCCTCGGGCCCGGCTCCGGCCAGCAACTGATCCATGACGCTGAGCGAGTCACGGGGCGAGCCGCCGCCTGCGCGGATGACCAACGGATAGACCGCATCCTCGACCGGGACCTGTTCCTGGCCGCAGATCTTCTCCAGCAGAACGCGCATCGTCGACGGCGCGAGCAGCCGGAAGGGGTAATGGTGGGTACGCGAGCGGATGGTGGGGAGCACCTTCTCGGGCTCGGTGGTCGCGAAGATGAAGACCAGGTGCTCCGGCGGCTCCTCGACGACCTTGAGCAGCGCGTTGAAGCCCGCCGGGGTCACCATGTGGGCCTCGTCGATGATGAAGATGACGTAGCGCGATTCGGCAGGGGCGTAGACCGCTTTGTCGCGCAGATCTCGGGCATCGTCGACACCACCGTGGCTGGCTGCGTCCATCTCGACGACGTCGAAGTTGCCGGGGCCACCGGGTGCGAGTGCAACGCAGGAGTTGCACACTCCGCACGGCGTCGACGTCGGCCCTTCCGCGCAGTTCAGCGATCGGGCGAGGATGCGCGCCGAGGAGGTCTTTCCGCAGCCGCGTGGGCCGGAAAAGAGGTAAGCGTGGTTGATTCTGTTGGAATCGAGCGCCACGCTGATCGGCTCGGTGACGTGCTCCTGGCCGACGACTTCGGCGAACGTCGCTGGACGGTACTTCCGGTAGAGGGCCACGCCCGAAAGGGTACCGGCGACCACGGACACACTTGCATCGCGCGTCACCGTGGACCGGTGGAGACCGCTCTGATGTTCATGATCGCGAAGCTCTCCCTGGTACCGGTGGAATCCGAGAGCGCGAACAGCCAGTTGCCGTCTTGCAGGGCATCCGAGATCGCGTGCCGCACGATGGCACCCTTGGAGTTCTGGTAGTCGATGGAGACAGGCGTGCCCCGTGCTGCGGCGTCGGTCAACACGTCGAGCTCCCTCGGCAGCAATCGGCTGTGATGGTGCAGCGACGCGCGCACTCGGGCCTCGTCGACGCGGCCCGAGTCGCCGGTGCGCAACAGCCGTGCGAGCTCGCGTGGATCGTGTCGACGCGGTGCAGGGTGGCCGGCCTGATGCGTTGTCCTCTCGGTCGCCGCGCGCACCCGAGGTGCGCTGTCGAGTTCGAGCTGCCCGGTATCGGAGTGCCGCACCGGGGAGTATCCGTGCCTGCGAAGGACGGCGATCGTGTCTATCGGTGTTGCCGAACTGACCAGGACCGTGGGCGCGAGCCGATGGAACTCGAGCACCGCCAGCGCCTCGTCTTCCTCGATGGTGGTGAGCAGTACGACGTCCTCGGAGACGATGGCGCAGGGAATCCTGCGCACGGCGAGCGCGCCGTAGGTGCGCCAACAATCCTTGATCGTGTACGCCAGCGCTTGGGGGACGTCGCCCTCGGCCATCCCGGTCAAGGCCTCGATCAGCTCGTCGCCGGTGCCGCCGGCGTCGAAGAAGCTGCGGATGGTCGCCGGAGTGAACCGCCAGACCGACGCCACCTCCCTCGATTCCGGCTGCGCGGCCGCGCCGAGTATCGACGCCACCTCGGTGCTCGGTGGTCCGGTGACCACTGCTGTCGAATCGGGCAGCATCCGCACCGAGAACGGCACCCGGTCGGCCATGTCTTGCAGCTGCTCGGTCAGAGCCGCGGCGATCTGACGGCGATCACCATCTCGGCCGACGGGAAACTCCGCGAGGATGCTGCACAGATCGGTCGGTGCACCGCCGGCCAGCACCCCGAGTCGAGTGGCCTCGGTCCAGAGCGCACGCACATGACCTGCCCCGGCGCTCGTCGAGACGACAGGGATGTGCCAGTCGAGGTAGCAGGCGAATTCGTCCTGGCCGGACAGCACGGTCGTCCGAGCGTCGGGACCGGCGTGTCGCAGGAGAGCCGTCAGTGCCGTCGCGCGCAGGTCTGCCGCCGCAGGATCGTCGAGCATCTTCTTGAGCACCGGCACGGTCTTCTGCGAGGCTCGCGGTACCCGATGGGTGGGCGTGAACGGTGAACACCACCAGGCAGCCAGCAACGCGGCCGCCTGCTCTGCTCGCGTGCTCGTCGACCACGTTTCGTACGCCGAGGTCAAAGCGACGCCGGTCTTTCCTCGCTCGGCGATCAATCCGGCCTCGCGCGCCAGCATCAGCATCAGCGCGGTGTCGTGCTCGTCGGGAAATCCCAGGCGCGTCGTCAGCGAACGAAGCTCTTTGGCGCTGACGCCACCGGTCTTCATCATCGTCAGGCCGTCGGTGTCTACGGCCGTCAGCAGCGCCTGTGTGTGCTCGCAGAACTGCAGCAGCGCAATGGAACGTGTGCGCCGTACGTCGTCCTGCGAGAGCACGCTCGCGGCAAAACTCGGCGGACCGAGTTCGATGGGCAAGCGCCAGCCCTGCCCTCGCAGCGCGATGCTCACCTCCAGCGGCATCTCGACGCGATGCCCGTCCAGTCGATACAGCAACCCCCGTTCGAAAGCGGCGGCACCTGCGGTCGGCGGCACATCGAAGATCAGCGACACCGGATTGCCATCGACGAAGCGAGACAACATCTCTCGCATCTCGACCGGGCCGTCGTCGTACAGGGCGCGGATTCGTTCCGGGGTCATTGCGGCCGCGACGGCGTCGGCGCGTGCAGCCCGGTCGAGCGAAGAGTCGACGCCAACACGAGTCAGTACAGCCAACCGATCCTGCTCGACGGCGCAGCGCAGGAACAACTTTCGCTGCCGCAGAGCCAGTCCGAACGGATGCGAGAACACCCCGGACAGATCGACGGGACAGAATTCGACCGTGTCCGAGCCTTCTGATATGTACGGCCGGATCAGACCGTAGGACATCAGCTCGGCCAGTGCGGCCTCGATGTCCGGCGTGTGGTTCGCCGTTCCCTCGCAGACCCAGTGACCGACCTCGGCTCGAGTGAGATCGCCCATGAGGGCGAACAATTCGAGCAGATCCAGCGCACCCCGGTCGAGCTTTCGGGGCAGGGCCGCCACCCGCCACGGTGAGCCGAGCAACTGTGCGAGCAATCCGAACGAGCGCGGCGGCGGGTCGGTGACCACATCCGGTCGACGGCGAAGCAGACCGGTCAGCTCGTCCTCGCCGAGCGACGCCAGCCACCCCTCGTACGTCCCGATACTCTCGGTCATTTCTTCCCCCCGGTGAAAGTTCTGCCGAAGGTACCGCCGGGCACCGACAGACTTACTTCTTCTTGGCTGCCGCTTTCGCTGCCTTCTTGAATTCGCGCACCTCGAGCAGCGACTTCTCGTCCACTACGTCGGCAATGGATCGACGCGCATCCTCGTCGCCGTACGCTCCGGCGGCCTTTCGCCACCCGTCGGGCGTGACGCCCATCTGCTTGCCGAGCAGCGCGAGGAAGATGCGTGCCTTCTGATCGCCGTATCCGGGGAGCGCCTTGAGGCGCTTCAGCACCTCGGCACCGTCGGTGTTCTCGCGGGTCCAGATCTCCTGCGGCTTGCCGTCGTAGTTCTCGACCAGAAACGCTGCGAGCCCCTGGATGCGCTTGGCCATCGAGCCGGGGAACCGATGCACGGCCGGGGTCTGCGCGCACAATGCAGCGAATTCGTCCGGATCGGCGTCGGCGACGGTGTCGACTTTCAGATCACCGAGACGGTCGACGAGCTTCTTCGGGCCGGCGAACGCCGATTCCATCGGCACCTGCTGATCCAGCAGCATGCCGATCAACAGCGCGAACGGATCCTCGGCGAGCAGTGCATCGGCCTCAGGATCGCCGACGAGGTGCAGAGTGCGAGACATGGCTCCGATCCTGCCATGCACCGTCCACGCCGGATGACGATTCCCCGGGGAGGCGTCCAGTACGGCGGGATCAGGGTGGTCATTGCACCGAGTCTGCGAAAAGACAGACGGAAGCCGAACCCATACAGGCCGGCGGACACGTCGCGCGCTCACGACCTCGCACGGCATTCGCGTAGTCCGAGAAGCGCCGTTCTCACTACGACGACAGCCAATGCAACCACCGCGCAGGTCAAGGCTGGATACACGATCATCGTCGTTCCCCAGCCAGTGTGCTCGACGATCACTGTGCCGGTATCGGAGTCGCGGCCGACGCATTCTCGACCGAGAGGCCACCACGTCTGCCGGTCCTTTACTGGAAAGGGCACCACCTCGTGATCCGGTGGACGATAACCGAAATGCTCAGGAAAGGCTTCGCGACAACCTGATTGGTTTGCCCACCGATGGCTGAACACCCAACTGGTCAGGAAAGCAACGCCGAGGGGGAGCCACACCAGCGCGACGGCGGCCCTGCAAAGGCCGTCACCTGAACGAACTGCCGAAATCGATACCACCACCACGAACATGAATCCGGCAATGTAGATCACGATTTTCAGTCGACCGAACCGGCGACTGCCAAAGCGATTGCCTGCAAAAGTGGTCGGTCGATACTGGTGGCGCGAGACGCGATCTGCACGTCCACCCGGGTCCCCGACGGTTTGACCAACGTGACCTCCTCGATCGGGTCTCCGTCGAGAGTCATTGTGCTCGAACCCGGGTTGTCGTCACGAAAATGCGAACCGTCCGGCAATGTCACTGCACGCCAAGGATCCTCGGACGGCTCGTAGTTCGCGTCGATGACCCTGATCAAGAGGGTGCCGTCGCCGGCCTTCACGGCTCCACACGCTCCGGCCGATCCTGAAGGTGCGGTTCGCATCGAGCCGAGAGGTCTGTCGAGTTCTACTGGAATCTCGGCCGCTTGCCAGAAGTCGTCCAGTGAAGCATTGAGGCGTTCGACAGTCCGAGACGAGAACTGCCCTGTGCCCTCGGAATTGGTGTCACACGAAATCGGGAGCGGCAGTATTCCATCCGGAACTGGTGTGGACGAGAGCAATTCCGGCCGCAACGCTATCGTGCGCAACTCCTCGATCGACAGTGGCACGGAACCGGTGGACTCGTAATCGGCGTTCCGGTCCGACGACGACGCTACGACGACTGAACCGTCGCGCGCATACATGCGCACGATATTCGACTGTGAGCGGTCCCCGTCGAATTCATCCCAGGTGTCCCGGGTGTCGACGACGGTTCCGTCGGGGAGTGTTTCGCGAGCATCGAGCCATCCGGCCTGGCATGGCTTCGGTCCATCTGCGACACGGGTGACGTTGACGGTCAGCGAACCTTCGACACCGTTGCGGACGAGAACACTGTCCGCCGATGTGCCCGGGTCGTACGCCGCGTCCGCACTGGCTACGGGTTGAAAGACCAGCGGATCACCGCCGGACCGGAGCGACGAGCCGGCCACGACCTCGACCTGAGGGGGAAGGGCCTCGCGCACTGCGATCGACATCGCATTCGCTTTTCTCGACGTCAGCCACGGGTAGCCGGGATTGTCGTAGTCCTCCTGGCCTGTGGTCAGCACTCCGTAGAACTGCTCTTCCTCGGGCGGTTCCACGGACTCGCACCCAGGAATATCGACGGGGTAGTCCACAGGCTCACTGAGGTAGCCCGATCCCGACTGTCCCATCGGTTGGTGGGTGAGACCTGCGACAACGACACCAACGGCTACGACAACGCCGACGACCACCCCATCGGTCCGTACACCACCACGTCGCACAGAGACTCGCACGGCCGCAGCCTAACGCGGCTCCGACTCGACCCGATCAGGAGCGACCGAGTCAGGTAATCGACACCAGCTGAGTGATGTCGTCGAAGGGCAAGGGGCCGTCGACGACGGCTCCGACGACGGCACTGTTGAGGATGATCGATCCGCCGTGGTTGTCCAGGAACGCGGTATCGGCTGCGTCCCGTCCGGTGGCGATGCGGACCAAGGTCGATCGCGGCGCGAGGCAGGTCGCATCCACCACTCGCCATTGGCCTTCGACGAAGGCTTCGGCGACCGCGTGGAAGTCCATCGGATCGCAGCCAGGCGCGTACACCGCTACCAGGCGAGCAGGGACGTTGACCGCACGAAGCAGGGCCACAACGAGGTGGGTGTAATCGCGGCACACTCCGGCACCGGCGAGGAGAGTGTCCACAGCGCCGTCGATGGGGTCGCTGCTGCCCGGGACGTAGCTCAGCCGCGCCCCGACCCAGGACGAGACCTCGGCGAGCAACTTCTCCGACGGCGGGTAGGAACCGAATTCGGTTGCTGCGAAGCCGAAGAACTTGTCTGCTTCGGAGTAGCGGCTGGGCCGCAGGTACAGCGAGAGATCGTAATCGGAGACCGGGGCCGGCTCGGTGTTGCCGTAGATGGTTGCCGAGTACGACGCCTCGAGCTTCCCGACTCCGGCGTACAGCTTGTGGATGCGGGTGCCGTGCGCGCCGCTGATCTCCTGCGCTTCGACCGGCTGACCGTCGAGTGTGAACGACAGAGCTTCCCACACTTCGGTTCCTGGATGCGGTGCGATCGCGATCTGGAACTCGAGGGTGCTGGCCTCGGTCACGTCGACATCGAGGTACGCGGAGACGTCACGTTTCATCGTGCCGATCCTGCCATCTCCGAGCCGTTCGCGCAGATCATGACTCGTCGGTGAGACGTTCGCCCGTCACCAGGAATATGACTCTCTTGGCGACCTCGACCGTGTGATCGGAATAGCGCTCGTAGAACCGGCCGAGCAACGTGATGTCCACTGCGGCAGGCACGCCGTGCGGCCAATCGGGTGCGGAGGTCAACATGAACAGGCTGCGATGCAGTGCGTCCATTTCCTCGTCCTGAATGCGCAGGCTTGCGGCAAGTTCGGCGTCTCTGGTTTCCAGCACGCGTTGCGTGGCCTCGGCCTGCGCGACGGCAACTCGACCCATCTGCTCGAACACGCCCTCGACTTCGGGCGGCAGTACGTGCGCGGGATGGCGGCGACGAGCCAGTTCGGCAATATGCACTGCAAGGCCGCCCATTCGCTGCAGATCGGCGACGATGTTGATGCCGGAGACGACTCGGCGTAGGTCGTGAGCAACGGGTGCCTGCAAGGCAAGGAAGCCGAACGCTCCGTGCTCCCATTCGACCGCGAGTGTGTCGATCTCCTCGCGGTATTCGATGGTCTGTTCGGCGAGGACGATGTCTGCCGTCAGCAATGCCCGGGTGGCGTCCTCCATTGCCTTCTCGGCAATTCTCGACATTTCGGACAGGTCCGACGCCAAAGCGTCGAGCGCCTCCGTGTAACTGTCCCTCATGTACTACTCACCCCTACCGAATCAGCCCTCGACGCGGGGCCTGTAGGCCTGTACCCCCAAACGCATCCTTCTACACCGGGTCGGTGCCGTGGGAGCCTTTGTCGCATGAACATTGTGAAGTCGGTCATGTTGTTCGCGGTGGCCGCCCTGTTCGAGATCGGCGGGGCATGGCTGGTGTGGCAGGGAATTCGCGAGCATCGGGGATGGCTGTGGGCCGGAGCCGGGGTGATCGCCCTCGGCGCCTACGGATTTGTCGCAACCTTGCAACCCGACGCCAACTTCGGCCGCATCCTCGCCGCGTACGGCGGAGTGTTCGTGGCTGGGTCACTGCTCTGGGCCATGGTGGTCGACGGCTTTCGGCCCGACCGCTGGGACATCACCGGCGCGTCGATCGCCTTGATCGGTGTCGCGGTGATCATGTACGGCCCGCGCTGACTCGCGCGGGCCGTACTTCAGCAGATCAGCAGTTCGACGGTGCAGGCACTCCGTAGAACCGATCCTTGATCCAATTCTGCGCCTCGCCGAGGCCCAAGATATCTGGAATGAGGTGTCCTGCACCGGATCCCGGAACAATTGCCGGAACCTGCGCGGAGCTCAGCTGCACGGTGGCACCCTTGCCGCACCAGTCACCGGCCAGACCGACTGCCTGTCCGTGAGGCACGATGTCGTCGGACGTACCGGACTGGATCAGCACCGGAGCATTCGGCGTACGTTCACCGATCTTGTTCTTGGCCAGGATCTCCTGAGCGACGGGCAACCTGTCCAGCACCACCGACAGTGGCTCGCCGGACTTGGTGTACTCGTTGGTGCGGTGCAGCCCGACGTTCAGAATCGTTTCTCCCACACACTGATTCGCCACCAAGTTCAGCATGGCCTTGCCTGCGTCGTTGATGTTCTCGTCGACGATCGGCCGCAGACCGGGGTCGGAGTTGAGCAGACCGTTGAGGGTGTAGCCGATGACGCCCGTGAGGATGGTGCCGTCCACCTGCTCGAGAGTGGCCTTCAGATCTGCCGGCGGTGCGCCTGCGTAGGTGCCGACGAGGTTCAGCTCGGGTGCGTAGTCATCCGCGAGTTCCGCTGCGGCAGCGGCTGCGCCACCACCCTGCGAGTAGCCGTAAGCGGCCACCGGACCGTCCCCGGAGATCTTGGTGCCCTGCAGTTTCTGGGCCGCGCGGGCCGCGTCGAGTACAGCGTGCGCTTCCGAGGCGCGGTTGACGTACGTGTGCGCACCGGGCGTACCGAGGCCCTCGTAGTCGGTGATGACGACGCCATAGCCCTGGGACAGCAGCGAATACGCCGCGAGCACCTCGTACTCGACCATGAAACCGAGCGGCGGGGTGTAGGTGATGACGTTGTTGAGCATCTTCGACGGCGCGCACTGATCGCCCTGACCCTGAGTTCCCGGAGCAAGTACCACCAGCGGACGCGGACCCGGGCCGGTCCATTCCGCGGCAGGATCGATGTAGGTGCCGGTGACGGCATTGGGCGCGTCGTTGGAGTCGGTGCTGCGGTACATGATTCGGGTGGCTGCACCGGGCAGCGGGCCGCCGATCCCGGGGACCGACAGAGCGAGATGCGAAGGCTCCGAACGGATCACGTCACCCGGCGAACCTGCGGGCAGCGGGCTCGGCGGTACGTAGAAATCGGATTCGACGGTCGAACCCGTAGAGGGGGCCGCTGACACCGCCGGTGCCGTCACCCCGATGAATACTGCCGCTACTGCGACAGCCGAACCGAACACGCGCTTGTACCGCACCCTGGAAACCCCCAACGTCGATCACTTGTCTTCAAGTGAGCGCTACCCCGTGTAGCACTTATCGTGACGCACCTTACGTGATGCGTCACACAACGCATAGGGCTAGTTTGGATTCCTCACCGTCAGCGTCGTCGCCGATGCATCGCGGCTTTGGCCACGTCGACTTCCTCGCTGGTGAACGGGCGGCCGGGCAGCGTCGATCGAGGAACGCCGTCACCCCGCAGCCCGTCGAGCAACACGGTGAAGTAGCGACGCCAGTTGGCGGCGTCGACAGCACTGGAAAATTCGACGGTCGCGCCGATCATGCCAAGCACCGGATAGAAGTCGTTGACCGCGACGTCCGGCCGCAGCTGCCCGGATGCGAGTGCGCGGTCGACGATCTTCTCGAAGAACGGATCGATGCGCGACCGAACCTGCGCGATGCCGCGGCAGCCCTCGTCCGTGCCGAGAACGACATCGCCGAGACCACGGTCCGCCGACATTCCCTCACAGACCTGGGCCAGGAACTGCACCAGCCCTTCCCATGGATCCTTCGCCTCCAGCGCCCGCTTTGCGGTTGCGAGCATGTCTTCGAGTCGCTGCTCGAATACACCGTCGATCAGTTCTTCCTTGCACGAGAAGCGTCTGTAGACGGTTCCGACGCCCACCTTGGCGTGCGCCGCGACGTCGTCGAGCGTGATGTCGATGCCGTGTGAGGCGAACAGCTCACGGGCCGCATCCACGATGCGACGTCGATTGCGTTCGGCATCCGCCCGTAGGGGCTTCGATGCCGTTGTGTCCGCTCTCACACTCATTCGATGTCCGTTTCACCCGATAAGCGGAGGACATTCCTCCACTTAGCTGCTACCTTTGCTCTACAACCGGAGGGTACACCTCCGCATAGTCGAACCGAGGACACTATGACCACCATTTCATCGGAGAATGTGGGCGACGCCACGTCGACCACTTCGCCGGTCGACGAGCGCGCGCATCGGAATCGTTGGCTGATTCTCGCGACGCTCGGACTGGCCCAGCTCATGGTCGTGCTCGACGCGACCATCGTGAACATCGCACTCCCCGCCGCCCAGCTCGACCTGGGCTTCGACAACGCCGACCGCTCCTGGGTCGTCACCGCGTATGCACTCGCGTTCGGCAGCCTGCTGCTGCTCGGAGGCCGGCTCAGCGACCTGTTCGGACGGCGCAACACCTTCCTCATCGGACTGGTCGGCTTCGCGCTGATGTCGGCCGTGGGCGGCGCAGCCGTCAACTTCGGCATGCTTGTTGCTGCCCGCGCCGGTCAGGGCCTCTTCGGCGCTCTTCTCGCGCCTGCGGCTCTGTCTCTGTTGGCCACCACCTTCACCGATACGAAGGAACGCGCCAAGGCATTCGGCATCTTCGGTGCCATCGCCGGCGGCGGCGGCGCACTCGGCCTGCTGCTCGGCGGCATGCTTACCGAGTGGGCCAACTGGCGCTGGAGCCTGTACGTCAACCTGATCTTCGCCGCGCTCGCATTCGTCGGCGGCTTCCTGTTCCTGGCCAAGCACAAGGTCGACGTCCGACCCAAGCTCGACATCCCCGGCACGATCGCCGTCTCGGCCGCGCTGTTCTCGATCGTCTACGGCTTCGCTCACGCCGAGTCCGACGGCTGGGGCAACTCGGTCACCCTCGGATTCCTCGCCGCAGGTGTCGTCCTGCTCGCGGTGTTCGTGACCATCCAGATGCGCGTCGAGCACCCGTTGCTGCCGTTGCGGATTGTGCTTGACCGCACTCGTGCGGGATCGTTCCTCGCTGTATTCGTTACCGGCGCAGGCATGTTCGCGGTGTTCCTGTTCTTGACGTACTACCTGCAGAACACGCTGAAGTACACACCCATCACCACCGGGTTCGCATTCATGCCGATGATCGCGTCCCTGATTCTCACGGCGACACTGTCCACGGCACTGATCCTCCCCCGCTTCGGACCCCGCATCCTGATGACGACCGGCCTGATCGTGGCCTCCGTCGGAATGGGACTGCTGACGCAGATCGACATCGACAGCAGCTACGTCACGCACATCCTGCCCGGCCTGGTCATCATGGGCCTCGGACTCGGAGCCACCATGGCACCGGCCATGCAGGGCGCGATTTCGGGCGTCGACCCGGACGACTCCGGTGTCGCGTCGGCCACGGTGAACACGATGCAGCAGGTGGGCGGCTCGATCGGCACGGCGCTGCTGAGCACCGTCGCCGCCAACGCAGCCACCAGCTACGTCAGCACCAACATGGCAACGGCAACCGATGCGGCTCTGCTGCAAGCCAATGCCGAGATCGCCAGCTACACCACCACGTTCTGGTGGGCGTCGGGAATCTTCCTGCTCGGCGCAGTGCTGTCGGCCACGCTCCTGAAGAAGGGTCCGTTGCCCACCGCTCCCGAAGGTGCGGTAGTCGTCGGGCACTGAGAGCGGCTTCGCCGCATGTGAGCGGAACCTCGTAGCCTGCTACGAAGTTCCGCTCACGTGCGTTCAGCCTTCGAGCAACTTTTCCGTCGCGGCCAGCAACACGCAGGTCGCGACGCCGTCCATCGACTTCTCCAGCTCACCGAGCGAGGGGAAGCTCGGGGCGAGGCGAATGTTCTTGTCTTCCGGATCTTTTCCGTACGGGAAGGCCGAGCCGGCGGCCGTCAACGCAATTCCGGCGTCCTTGGCCAGCGCGATCGAGCGAGCGGCCGTGCCCTCGAGCACGTCGAGGCTGATGAAGTAACCACCCTTGGGTTCGGTCCACGAGGCGATCTTCGACGCCCCGAGCCGATCTTCGAGGATCTGCTGCACCAGGGCGAACTTGGGCTTCAGGATCTCGCGATGCTTGGCCATGTGAGCCCGCACCCCATCGGCGTCGCCGAAGAAACGCAGATGCCGAAGCTGGTTGAGCTTGTCCGGACCGATGCTCTTCTTGCCGAGGTGCTTCTGATACCAGGCGAGGTTCTCCTCGGAGCTGCCGAAGAAGCTGACGCCCGCACCGGCGAACGTGACCTTCGACGTCGAGGCGAACACGAACGCACGATTGGGGAAACCTGCCTCGGCTGCCATCCCGATGACGTCGTAGGACGGCGCGAACTCCTCGGTCAGCGGGTGCACCGCGTAGGCGTTGTCCCAGAACAGACGGAAGTCGGGCGCTGCAGCGGGCATGGTGGCCAGCGCGCGAACGACTTCCTCCGAGTACACGGCACCCGTGGGATTGGCGTAGTTCGGCACCACCCACATGCCCTTGATCTGCGGATCCGACGCCACCAGAGTGGCGATCTCGTGCACGTCCGGGCCGTCGGGCCCCATCGGAACCGGGATCATCTCGATGCCGAAGCTCTCGGTGATCGCGAAATGTCGGTCGTAACCGGGAGCCGGGCAGAGGAAGCGAACGTTGGGCTCGGCCGACCACGCGCGCGGCGAATCGGGTAGTCCGTGCAGCAGCGCCCAGACCACCAGGTCCTGCATGATCTCGAGGCTGGCATTGTTACCGGCCACCAGGTTCTTCACCGGGATGCCGAGCAGTTCGCCGAAGATGGCACGCAGTTCAGGCAGACCGGCGAGGCCACCGTAGTTGCGGCAATCGGTGCCGTTGCCGTCCTTGAAATCCGCGCCGGGAAGCGTCAGCAGATCGGCAGCGAGATCGAGCTGCTCGGGTGACGGCTTGCCACGGGTGAGATCCAGCTTCAGATTCTCGGCCTTGAGCTGCGTGTACTTCGCGCTCTGCCGCTCGTGCTCGGAGGCGAGCTCCTCATGGTTCATCAGACCCAACTGGGTTTGCGCTGGCATGCGGAGCGGCCTCTCGGTGACTGGGTTCCCCGGACAGTGTTGATGTCACTGAAATAAAGGGGACCCCGCGCACCCGGCAGAGCCCATTGACCCTTGCTGCCTTCCGGCCCTGGGGGAGTTCACAGGATGCGCGCCGCGCGGGATCCGTTAGGAAGTGTAGCCGTCCCCGAGATGAGAACGCATCACCACCCTCCGCGCCTCCCGATTTGGGAGATGGTGGGGGTAACCGGGTAAGCTCCCCCACGGAGGATTCGCCTAGTGGCCTATGGCGCTCGCCTGGAACGCGGGTTGGGTTAACGCCCTCAGGGGTTCAAATCCCCTATCCTCCGCCAGAGAAGCCCCCGTGACATGTCACGGGGGCTTCTTGCTGTTCGGGGGTGTTGTCATTCGCCCGCCGGCCCGATCGACCGCCCTGGTTCGCGCCCACCCCGTTCGCGTCAATGGACCCTTGCACCGGTCAGACGTATGCAGTGGTCCATTCACGCGACTGCCGGTATTGGGTCAATGGACCCTTGCACTGCACTGGACCCCGTGGGTTGGACTGCTCAATGCAAAGCCTAGGCCGCGAGGGCCTGAGCTCGGTATCGCACCGGGCTCAGGCCGTCGAGGCGTAGCGAGATGCGGTCGTTGTTGAACCAGTCGATGTAGTCCTCGATCGCGGTCTGCAAGGTGCCCAGGTCGAGATATCGGATGTGATGAAACATCTCTTCTTTGAGGTGACCGAAGAAGTTCTCGATGATCGCATTGTCGTAGCAGTTGGCTTTGCGCGACATCGATTGGATCGCCCCCGCATCGGCCAGCAGCCGCCGCCACGAGAAATGCTGGTAGTGAAATCCCTGATCCGAGTGCACAATTGGACACTCCTGTTCACCGAGGGTGTCCAGCGCTGCCCGCAGGGAACGGTTGGTGAACTCCGTCGTCGGGGACCGACCGATCGAATACGAAATGATCTGACGATCGAACAAGTCCATCACCGGAGACAGATACAACTTCGCCTCCCCGACCCGGAACTCGGTGACGTCGGTGACCCACTTCTGATTCGGTGCCTCCGCCGTGAACTGGCGGTCGAGGATGTTCGCGGCGACCGCCCCGACCTGCCCCTGATACGAGACATACCGTCGACGCCGCCGCACAAGGCAGGCCAACCCGAGCTCGCGCATCACCGCCAACACCGTCTTCTTCGCCACCCGCCACCCCGCCTCGACGAGCACCCGGTGCACACGGCGATGCCCGTAGCGCCCATGGTTGTTCTCGAACGCGCTGGTCACCGCCGCTTTCAACGCTGCCTTCGGATCGGGCCTGCGTATCTGC